>JBDHEI010000004.1:0-191081 GCA_039591075.1 Gemmatimonadota bacterium | reverse complement strand
GGGTGACAAGACCGACGACTTCACCGTTGGGCTGTATGGGCGGAGCAAACGCGATGAAGACGCGAAGGATTTGGAAGTGGTTCATGTGCATGTGGCCCAAGACGCTGTCTAACAAGCGCATCGACCAGCCGAGCGCGTACGTTTTCGAAGGAAGTCGTTGACTGAGCGCCTGGCGTTGATACTAGTACGTTCCCCGAGACGCACGCCTGACGAGCGGATCGCTCGCAGGTCATGCGCTGACCGTTAGACAGCAGCCGGAACGACCATGGTCCCCTCCCTTCTATCCGTAGAGCTGATCCCCTTCGACGTAGCGCACGACCTGCCGCAGCTTCGGGTCTGGCTCGCTCGCCCACATGTGACCCGCTGGTGGGGCGACCGGGACGAGGCCCTAGCTGCCATCCGCCAACATTCTCCTACCGCCCACGCTCTGATCGCCGTCGACGCTCGCCCGGTCGGCTATCTCTGTTGGCAGAGCCCTCTCTCTGAGGAGCTCGCTGCAGCCGGGCTCAGCGACTTGCCGGCCGATCTGATTGATGTGGACATACTCATTGGCGAACCAGACTTTGTTGGTCGCGGTATCGGTCCACAAGCGCTCACGCTGCTGCTCGACCGGCTCCGCGCCCTAGGGCGAACGTCCGTGGGCATAGCCGCTGCGGCAGCCAATCCGCGTGCCCGCCGGGCCTATGAGAGGGCTGGTTTCCGGTTGTTCCGGACCTTTCATGAGGGTGGCGAGGACATGTACTACCTCGTTCAATCGTTACAGGCTGCCGTCTAACACGCGTTAGGAGCTGACGGGGGAACGTGCTAGTTCGAGTGGCTGGTGACATCGGGATAGATTCAGCATCGAGGTGCATGGTGCTTGAGGCGCTCGCAGCTCAAGGGCAGAGACGTTAGACGTTCAGAAACGGAGGCAACAAGCAGAATGTACAAGCGCCGAGCGCCAAGTACTACCCTTGGGAAGCGCCACGTTGTTATCCTCGCTCAGATTGCGTTGTCGCTTTCGATTGCCCCAGCTCATTCACAAGCAAAAGGACAGCCCATGGCTCAAACCGCAAGAGGTGAATTCGTCGTCTCCTTGAAGCCTTTGGCGTTTGAGGGTGCCGACCCAGAGTTCAAGCTTGGGCGAATGTCCATCGACAAGGAGATTTCCGGCGACCTCACCGCGAGCACAACGGGTCAGATGCTCACCGCGATGACCAGTATTAACGGGTCTGCCGGCTACGTTGCAATTGAGCGGGTAGCAGGTGTTCTAGACGGAAAACGCGGGACCTTTGTTCTGCAACACACCGGCACCATGAATCGTGGTGCACCATCCCTTGCAGTAACCGTAGTTCCGGACTCAGGCACCGAGGAATTGGTCGGACTGGAGGGCGAGTTCAAGATCAACATCGAGGAAGGCAAGCACTATTACGAGTTCACATATCGCTTGCCTGCGCAGTAGAGTAAATGACGTCTAACCTCTCGTTGCGGCCGACCGCCCTCGGCGACGGCTGAACTCGAACGTTAGGCGGGGGTCTGGCTAGTCAGGTGTGACCACGGGATTAGAAGGAGGGGGGAGATGGGGATGCGTCGACCGATCTCGGTAGTCGTCATTACAGCGGGTCTGGCCGCGTGTACAACGCCCATCATCGCGTTCTCCCCGGAGGACGAGGCCGCGGTCCGTGCGCTCGAAGATGCCTATCGTAGCGGCTGGGAAGCGAATGACAGCGCTGCGGTGATGTCCACTCTTGCACCCGGGGCAGTGCTCATGCCTGCCGGGATGGAGCCGATCGTGGGCGACTCGGCGATCCGAGCGTTCTGGTGGCCGGACGACGGCTCTTCGACCACCGTCGACGGCTACGCACTGACGGTAGACGAGGTGGGCGGCGCCGGTGACGTCGCGTATGTCAGAGGTCGGGGCTCACTGGCGTTCAGGTATCGCGATCCGACGGGGCAGGAAAGTGCGTTGACGAGTGAGGCGATCCATCTGTCGGTGGCACATCGGGGACGAGACGGCGAATGGCGGATCGCACGGCGCGCGTGGAGCGCGATCCGGTAGGGAGCCAGTGAAGCGTTGCTGGGTCCTGCCTAACAAGCGATTGCTACCGACGCGGAAGAAGGGGTAGGGGAGCGCTACGCGCTTGTGTGCGGGCGGGCCGCGTGGCAGAATCGCGAGACGTTAGCCGGACGCAAGACTAGGTCCCCGATGTTCAGCAGAAGCGGTGTTTTTGGGGGGATAGCATGAGACGAGCCGATGGAACGTTCCTAATCACTTTGACGATCACATCATTCCTGCTTTTGGCATGCGCAGGAGAGGGCGATGTGCCAAGTGGTCCGGGCACCTCCGGGCTGGTTGTGGTGACCGGACGGGTCACCCAGATTGAGAATGCGGTACCGGTTGACGGCGGCGTCAGGATTGACATCATCCTGGAAGGTGGAAAGACCGAGCAACTCTTGTTCCCATCGCTCTTCACTTCTCCGCCGCCATCCGAGGAGACGCTCAAGCTGTACGACGTGATCAGACGAGTTGAACTCGGCGACCGAATTCGAGCAGAAGGGAAGCGGGTGCCAGCCGGGATTGAGCTTGAAGCACTAGCAATCCTGGAGGGGCATCCATAGAGCGCTATCGGTAGACAGCGCGTCAGTGGCCGATCTTCACTGCCACCACGTTCAGATCTTCATCGTCGCGGCTCGATCTCCCTCGCTATCGCAGCATCTCCGCAATCCTGGGGCGGGTCAACTTGATCCGCTCGTAGTCCAGTTCCAATCCTAAGGGCCCGAGCACGGCCCCGAGGTAGTCGTAGACGCCCCGGACATCATCGAAAGGGACCGTCACGACGTCCAGCGCCCTGGACCCTGCGTTGTTCCGTATGCTCTTGTCGGCACCTGCATCGAGCAGGGCCTCGACGATCTCGGTGCGACACAGGAAGGCGGCGGTGAGGAGTGCGGTTGAGCCGTCGTTGTTTCGTTGATCCACGTCGGCCCCCGCATCGATCAACGCCCGTGCCACCTCCGTCTGGTCAAACGTGGCCGCAGTAATCAGGGGACTCGATCCGCCCGATGGCTCCCGTTCATTCAGGTCTGATCCGGCTTCAATGTGCTCCCGGACGGCTTCGAGGTTTCCTTCCAGGACTGCCTGGTGAAGACCGGCACGCGACGGCGACTGGGTTGATTGCGACGGCGAGGGCGGTACTTCACTCAACGCTTCGTCGAGCATCTGGACCAATTCGTCCCGGGTGTGCGAGAACGCGTGACCCTCGTTGAGCTGAGTCAACTCCCGCAGGGCCTGGCGGATGGTGATGTCAGCCTCGTACTGATTCGGAACGACCATGTAGCGCCGTTTCGGTGAATCGCTCGACAGGAAATCAAGTGCGGCCAGAGCGACATCATCGGGTTCCTTGAACTGGGATCGATCGAGTGGACCGCTGATCATGTCGAGCATCGAACCATATCGGGAACCCTCGGCCGAGTAGCCTGATGCTTCCATGCGCTTCACCATGGAGGCCAGGATCTGGGACTTGTAGTTGCCTGGCTCCACGGCGGCGACCGCGACATTGAAGCCTGCCAGTTCTGCGGCCAGGGCGTCGGTATACGCCTCGACGCCATGTTTACTCATGCTATACGCACCGCTGAATGGTCCCGATACGATCCCAGCGATGGAGCTGACCGTCAGGATTCGACCCTCACTCTCGATGAGCAGATCCGCAAACGCCTTGGTCACACGGTATGGCCCGGTGAGATTCACATCGAGCTGGAAGTCCATATCCTCTTCCGATAGCTCGATGAGCGGCCCCATGACCGATACACCGGCGTTGTTGATCAATCCGAAAAGGCCTCGTCCCTCCGACCGAACCAGTGCCACGGCCGCATCGATTTCGCTCTGAATCGTCACATCCAGGCGGACGGATTGCACATTCGCCATCGCGTTCAGACGTTCCAGATCTTCCGCTTTGCGAGCACCGGCGTAGACAAAGAACCCATTCTCCGAGAGGACTTCGGTCATTCGTAGTCCGATTCCAGAACTGGTTCCAGTGACGAGTACGGCTCGCATGCCTTCCGTCTCTTGCGCAGCGACCTCTGAGGCCATCAGGGAAGAGGTCAGGAGAACAAGAGCGACCACTCCTCGAGTAACGCGGGCTGATGCCGGAATGCGGAGTGTCATGAAGGACCCCTCCATACAATGTGAACCGAGGATACAATGCACGTTCTCGAAACCGGATTCTAAGGTAACTCCTGCGTTGCGTACTCCGCTTGAGTGGCCTGACGAGCAGCGACCCAAGGGCATGTGCTGCTGGCGCGGTATGGCGACGCAGCCAAGGCCGACGCGCAGCCATGGCCAACGGTCCCCGCTTCTCTTTTCACCGGGCCCACATACCTTTCCAACCCGACCCTCACATCGGAGTCGAGCTACGTCATCGGTCGTCGAATCCCTCGACCGCCTCCCCAGGATCATCCTGGTCGTGCTGGCTATTGTGCTCATGAGCCTCGTTGGCGGGCTCGACTTCGTCACCGGCTTCGAGATCTCGTTCGCGTTCTTCTACCTCGTTCCGGTGGCCTTTTGCAGCCTGGTTCCTCGGTCAAGGATGGGGGATCGGGATCTCGGTGCTGAGTGCCGTGGCGTGGTTCGAGGCATTCCGCCTCTCAGGCGGGACAGTCTCCAGTTTCACCGTCCTGTTCTGGAACGCGTCCACGAGGCTCGGGTTCTTCATCGTCGTCACGGTGTTGCTCGCCCTGCTCCGGAGGGCGCTCGATCAGGCACGGGCGCTCTCACGCATGGACGGGCTGACAGGGGTGACGAACAGCCGAGCTTTTCGAGACCTCGCAACGACGGAGATCGTACGCGCACGACGATACGGCCGGCCCTTCACGGTGGCCTACATCGATCTCGACCATTTCAAGACGGTCAACGATCGCTTCGGTCACAGCAGCGGGGACACGCTCCTCAGGACCGTTGCCGGGATCATGCGAGATGCCGTGCGGGCAAGTGACATCGTCGCTCGGATGGGCGGAGACGAGTTTGCCCTGCTCTTCCCGGAGACGGACAGCGACGCCGCGCGGGCGGGGATCGAGAAGCTCCGCACGCTGCAATGGCGGAACGGGCGTGGCCAGTCACCTTCAGTATCGGCGTGCTGACGTGTCAGTCTTCACCCAGCACCGCGGACGAACTGATCGCTGCAGTCGATGCCCTGATGTACGAGGTGAAGCACAGCACCAAGGACAGCGTCGCGTACTCGGTGCGGTGAGACCAGCGATCATGGCTCACGAACGCTGCGGCCTTCCGTGCACGATCGATACGTGTGCCGACAGCCTCACGGAGGATGTGCTCGAGGAGCAGCAGTCGGTGATACGCAGGATGGATGTCACGACCGATTCAACTCGATCATATTGCGGCCCGCGCTATACACGGAGAGTCCCATGAGTGCACGAACTCGACTCGTCTCACTACCGAAGCTGACACTGGTACTCGTCTGCCTGTCCGTCGCTGTCGCGCCAACGCTGCGCTCGCAGGAATTCCCGGTCATCGGACTCGACGGCCAGGTTCGCTTGCGCGGCGAGTGGGACGGAAGGAGCACCGGTATCGATCCGGACGCCGCCACCCTGTCTCGCATTCGCGTCGGCGTACGGGCCCAACTCGAGTCGTGGATCCGCGCGTACGTCCAACTGCAGGATGCCCGGGCATGGGGAACCGAAGGGAACACGCTGACCGATGCGAGCGCCGACCAGTTCGACCTGCATCAGGGCTTCGTTGAAATCGGGAAGCCCAATCAAATCGTCGCACGCCTAGGTCGCCAGGAGATGATTCTCGGCGACGAGCGTCTTGTGGGGGCGGTCGGTTGGACCAACACGGCCCGCTCGTTCGACGGGGCGCGTGTGACGGGCCAGGCCGGCGGCTTCAAGTGGACGGCATTTTGGATGAACGTCGCCGAGCGTGACGCACTGGTCGCCACGGGTCTCGACCCGCAAGCCAACCAAGGCGACAACGATGACGGATGGCTGCTCGGCGGATTCGCCTCTCGACCGATTACCGGCGGCTCCATCGAACTCACCGCCGTGGCCGATCGCGACGCCGCGACGGACGAATCGTACACTGCGAACCTCAGGGTACACGGAGCAGCCGGCCTGATCCGCTACGAGGCGGCGGGTGCGGTGCAGTTCGGACCCGACCGCGAGGCGTACTTCGCTAGCGGCAAGGTGGGAGTGGCACACGGTCGCGGCACCGTGGCGCTTCAGCTGGATTATCTGTCCGGTGACGACGATCCAACCGACGCCGAACGCAAGGCGTTCAACACACTCTACGCCACGAACCACAAGTTCTACGGCTACATGGACTACGTGGTTGCTTTTCCCGGCCAGACCGCCGAGGCCGGATTGGTCGACGCCATGGTACGCGCGTCGCTACGGATGTCGCCCCGCTGGACGATGAACGCCGACGTGCACCGGTTCGGCACGGCGGCGGAGCGGGCGGGGCAGCACGCTCTGGGGACCGAGCTGGACGCGATCGCGGATTGGACCATGGCCCGATTGGCGTCGCTCCAGCTGGGAGTCGGCGTGTTCCTGCCGGAGGACCTCGCGGTTACCCTCCTTCCGGCGTTTGCTGGGGGAAACGACCCAACCTACTGGGGCTACGCACAGCTGAGCCTGCGGTGGCCGTAAGGTGGGGAGAGACTCGCGCTATCGCAGGGTCAGGTAGATGAGTCTCGAGGAAAAGTCGTTGTGGGTGACATTTGCGAGATCCGGCGAAACGGAGTCGAGAAGGCTCTGTAGCCTCTTGGTGCCGAACGAAAACCCGGCTCGGCGTTCTGACGCCGATCGCAGATCTGTCGGAATGCGGCGCCGTCTCACTCGGGTGCCAACGAGCCGCCGATCGATCCGCGCGTGGGGGAAGCCCTGCTCGCACAGCTCGGCGAACGCGTCCATGGTAGCCGGCCCCTGCGGCGCCGCGTCGAGCGCGGTGAAGTCGACGAGACCCTGCATCACCGAGAAACGCCTGAGCGCCCCCGCGTCACGGACGTAGAGGTCAATGAACGATGCTATTTCAGCATCGTGCGCCGTCTCGGTCTCTCCGGGCATTGCCTCCCGTGTCCCAGGTACCGACGGGCGGCAGACCACTGCGACCACAGGAATGGTACGGCGCACCAGCATCTGGGAGGCACCGTACTCCAGCATCAGGCCCCGATCATCGAATTCGACGCGATCGACAGTGATCGGCGCGGGTACAGCTACTAGTTCTTCCTCCCTCACCCAAAGGGTGCTGAGGCCGACGGCCTCCAAGACCTTCGAAATCCCCGCGAGCACCCCACGGTCCGAATCGGCAAACCAGATCTCCGGAACGGCATACGCCGCCTTCGCCGTAACCTCCAGTGGCGAGATATCGAAGCACCACACGGCCGCCGACCTGTCGCCGGGCCGGTGCGGTGGGTTCGAAACGATCAGCATCCTGTCACTCATGCGCAGCAACCTAGCGGCACCAACCACGCTGGGCTAGGAATGCATCGTCAACACCCAAGGGAACTCGTACCCACGTGTGACCTGCCGACCAATGCACGGGTATGATAGAGTGACGCAACACGAGCAATGGCCATGCGGTATCGGAGAGAACGTATTGTCCGTTCGGCTGCCCTGCCTGTGATTCCGGCCCTGCAGGGAGTCGTCATCATTGGACTCGTCTCGAGTGTCGTGGTCGCGTGCAGCGACACGGCACCGGACATCTTCCCACACATCGACTCGACGATCATGGCCTCGGCAGACGTGGCCCCGAGAGTCGATCCGTCGCGGACCTACGAGTACGACTTCAGCTCGGTGCGGGTCGATTCGGTGCTGCCCGCGCTATGGACCGCGGGAGTGCCGATCATCGAGGCGTGGTTGCCGCTGGACTACGCATGCGACGACGTCCGCGGGGCTCGACTGACGGTCGCCCTGGCACAGCCGGACGCCCGCATGACCGATCACGACTTCCGCTTGGGCACCGGCCGGCTGATGTGCGCCACACAGCTCCGGCAATACATGATCGGCACTCCACCCGGGAGCTTTCGCGTGGACGGCACGGTGCGCTTCATCCCGGTCGAAGGCGGGTGTTGGGGGCTCCGGGTGAACGACGCCGTCCAGTACGAGCCGCTGGGTTTGCCTGCCGCGTTTCGGGTGGACGGACTCGAGGTCCGGGCGCTGCTGAAGCTCCGCGACGATTTGGCCAGCATCTGCATGGTGGGCCGCATCGCTGAGGTGCTCGACATCGAGAGGCGATAAGTACCGCGGGAATGCCCGCGCGGCCTCCCAGATGCTGGCCGCTTCACGCGACCCCGAGCGGGCCGGCACACTTCCGGCCCGCTCGCTCACTCCGGATTCCGGCACTCTCCTCAGCGGGCCGGACCCCGCATCCGCTGTTCCTGCTTCAGCTCCGCGAGCATCGCCTGCTGTTCCACGGTGAGCGTGTTCTTGATCCGGATCAGTAGCGCCAGGTGCGCCTTTTTCACCGACCGCTCGATTTCGAGAATCCGATCCACCTGCTGCAGCGCTGCCGGCGCGTCAACCGTCGACGGCTCGAGCAACTCGCCCAAGCGGGCACTGGCATCGTGGAGCTGCCACTGCAGCTGCACCACGTCGGCCTGCAGCTTCGTGATGGATTCGGTCAACACCGTGCGCTGCTGCTCGGTGAGACCGAGCTGTCGCTGGTGTTGCATCACGAGTTCCGGCGGGAAGAGATGCCGCTCGAATCCCTGCTCCGCCGGTATCCGCTCCTGGGCGCCGGCCACAACGGGGAGAAGCAGCACGAGTGCTAGGGTGACGATCACTTGACGCGTCATGATCTGGTCCTTTCGGTGAGTTCTGCGGTATCGTTGACCGCTTGAGAAGCGTCGTCCGCAGCACCCTCGGTGACGCCGAGCGTCGGCACGGAGCGCAGCAGATCGGTCCCGGGCGTCGTCAGCAGGAAATCGGTCGGGGTAACCCACCACGTCGCATCCAGGCCCACGAGCGTCTGGGGCGGAGGTGTTCCGTTTCGTGTGGCAATCCAGACCGCGCCGGCCACGAGCGTCGCGAGCGCCGCGGCGGCGAGCCATGCCGGCGCGAGTCGCACCCGTGCAGGCCGGTTGGCCGGGCGTCGATACGGCGGTGCCGTTCGTTCGACCTCGGACTGCAAGACCCGGAACCGATCTCGCAGATCGTTGTCATTCATATCTTGGGTCACAGTTCCCCTCTCCCGCCGAGTAGCTCGCGCAGCCGTCGCTTGCCACGCTCGTAGTGGGTTCGTGCGGTCCCGACGCCGAGGCCGAGCACCTCTGCTGCTTGGCTGATACTCATGTCCTCGTAGAAGACCAGGTGCAGTACCTCGCGTTGGCGCCCGGGTAAGAACTCGAGGGCCGCCATGAGTTGCCGTGTCGTTTCGCCGTGTTCCAGCGCTGCGACCGGGTCGTGCCCGGCGGCACGCGGCTCGTTGGGACCAGCCACGGTACCCAACGGAACCAGTCGCAGGAGAGCGCGGCGTCGGCTCTGCTCCAGGGCCGTGCGTCGAATGACCCCGAACAGCCAGGTCCGGAACGCGGATCGGCCTCCAAAGGTTGCGCGGCCCTCCAGCACCTTGAGGTAGCTCGTCTGGAGCACGTCTTCCGCCTGGGTTCGGTCCCACCCACAACAACTCAGTGCCCAGCCAAAGGCCGCACGGTGATGGCGTTCGAGTTCGGCCTCCAGGTCCGGTCGGTGCATGCGGCTCCGTTGAGTGCTGGGCGGGTCGCTATCGTGTTAGTGCCCCGTGTGCAGAGATCATATGACAGCAGTCGACGAAACGACGACAGGCCGGCGGGCAGTCTTGCCCCATCGTGACTTCTCGTGCAGCTTAGCGACCACCCGTCCGGCACGGTACGAGCCCGACCCCTCATGAGACGACGGAAGACCTTCCGCGAGAAGCTGGCAGATCAAAAAGACCTGCCGCGCGTGGAGCGAATCCCGAAGGGAATGACCAGGCAGTGGGGTGACGGGACGATGGTCATCCCAGCCCCTCGGGAGGTCGACGAGATCATGCGGAAGGTGCCAAAAGGAAAGCTCATCACGATCAACCAGATTCGTGACATCGTCGCGCGGCGGCACGGTGCGACGCTCGGCTGTCCCATCACCACGGGCATCCTGGCCCGGATCGCCGCCGGCGCTGCGGGCGAGGACGAGGCAGAGGGCAAGCGGCGCGTCACCCCCTACTGGCGGACGCTCAAGACCGGTGGCGAGGTGAACCCGAAATATCCCGGAGGTTTGCGGGACCAGAAACGGCGGCTCGAGGCCGAAGGCCACCGTATCGACATGCGGGGCCGTCGCATGGTCGTCCGCGACTACGAACGGTCCCTCGTGACCCCAGATTGACCTTTCAAGGCCCCTCCCTGGCTCGCATCGGCTCGCGAGCGGTCGCAACACACTTGGCACCCGTTTCAGGAGGTTGACAATGGTATCGCAGGTTTCGCTCGTCTCTCTATGGATCCCAATCGTGCTCTCTGCCGTAATCGTGTTCGTGGCGAGCTCGATCATCCACATGGTGCTGACGTACCACCGGTCGGATTTTGCCAAGCTGCCGAGCGAGGACAAGGTGATGGACGCGCTCCGTCCGCTGAGCATTCCGCCCGGCGAGTACGTCTTCCCGCACTCCAGCAGCTCCGCAGAGATGAAGGATCCGGCGTTCGTCGATAAGGTGAACAAGGGCCCGGTCGCCTTCATGACCGTGATGCCCAATGGCATGCCCAAGATGGGCGGCCAGCTGGTGCAGTGGTTCATCTACTGCGTGATCGTCGGGATCTTCGCGGCGTACATCGCCACTCGGGCTCTCGGGCCCAACCCACCTTACATGTCCGTGTTCCGGTTCGTGGGCGCCACGGCCTTCATCGGCTACAGTGTGGCGCTCTGGCAGAACTCTATCTGGTACAAGCGTGCCTGGAGCTCGACGCTCAAGTCGACGTTCGATGGACTGGTCTACGCGCTCCTCACGGCCGGTACGTTCGGCTGGCTCTGGCCGGCGTAGACGCCTCGCCCACAGCGCTTGCTTGGGCGGGAGTACATGGGGTCTCTCTCAATGTGCTCCCGGCCACATCACGCCCAGGAGGGTGGAACAGCAGCATACGTACCGCCTGGGAACTGTGGGATGATAGCTCTAGGAGGCGGGCAGGCGGGGGTGGACAACGGCCAGAACATATGTATATTGCAATACGTGTATTGATGGACGGGAAGACGTGCCGACATACGACTACATCTGCCAGGATTGCGGCCACATGTTCGCGATTCGCCTGTCGATTGCGGCGTATACGGAGGGGGTGACTCCAACCTGTACCCGCTGCGGATCGCACAGCGCCGACCGGAGCTTTCGCGCCGTGAACGTGCTCACGGGATCACGTGGCGGTGGCGGGGCTGCGAGCACCTCCACCGGCTGCGGAACCAGCGGTTTCGGCTGAGGGATCTGACGCCGCCGCCCAGGTCTGGGCGGGAATCGGCGCCCGCAGCACGCACCGCTACGCGAAGCAACCACTCAACGGGCCAGCCAGTCACGGCTGGCCCGTTGGCATTCAGGGACGCACCGTGCACCACGGACGCTCACCACAGGGACAGTCCCGGCAACGCAGGCCGGTGCCTGGACACGGTGCCGCCCCACCGCATCTTCTCTCGACATACTCCACGGGCCCGTCCCGGCTTCAATCTGTGGGCTCACGCCGAAGCGGGCCCCGACGTTCCTGGATCGAGCAAACGAAAAGGAGACCCCATGCGAACCTCTGGGATTCCCGCCACTGCGGCGCTGCTCCTGGCGATTGGGGCGTGTCAGCCGGCACCCATCACGCTCACCGACACAGACCGCGCCGCCTTGCAAACGGCGACCGACCATGCCGTCGAGCTGGCCAATGCGGGAGCGGAGTGGATCACCTACGTCGAGCACTACTACGCCCCGGACGCGACCTTCCTCCCACCCAACGGCCCACCCGTTCAGGGCACCCAGGATATCGCTGCGTTTCACGCGATGCTCCCGCCCATGAGCGAGGTGGAATTCCGGCAGGTCGAGGTCGGTGGGGCCGGTGATGTCGCCTATGTCCATGGGACATATTCGATGACCTTGTCGCCTGAGGGTGGCGAACCGTTCCAGGATAGCGGGAAGTACATCGAGATCTGGAAGCGACAGGGCGACGGCACCTGGAAGGTCGCACTCGACATCTTCAACTCAGATCTGCCGCTGCCGAGTCCCGAAGGCGCAATGTAGACGGTAGAGGAACCCGTCACGCCCGTCGACACCGCATCTCTTCCGCGGAAGCCTCGTGCGAACGGCATCGCGCAGCGCCCAGCTCATCATTCTCGCGATCGTTGTGTCGACGGGCGTCTACCTGTACCTCGCCCGGCCGGAGGGCGGAGCACCGGGCTCCGCCATCTCCGGCTGGCTACCCGACAGGCCAACCGGCCAGGTTGCAGAGGCCTTCCAGGCCCGCCAATCCGGCGTTCCCGTGGAAACTGCCGGCCGCGTCGAGCGGCTGCTCTCGGACGACCGCGAGGGGAGCCGGCACCAACGCTTCATCGTTCGGGTCCAAGGATCGATGACTGTCCTCGTGGCCCACAACATCGACCTCGCCCCACGCGTTCCGCTTGCCGTCGGCGATTCCGTCGAGCTTCGTGGCGAATGCGAGTGGAACCCGCAAGGCGGGGTGATCCATTGGACTCATGACGACCCCGACGGACGCCACCCTGGAGGGTGGGTCCGCTATGGGGACCGTGTGTATCGATAGCCGCCTCGGCAGGGAGCATATGACATCCAACGACGCCCAGAAACTCCGCGACCTGTTTGCCGGCACGCGTGTCCTCGCGCTCGGCGTGCTCCTCGACGGCGAGCCATACGTCGGCCTGTTGCCGTACGTCATCACGCCGGACTACACGGCCGCCGTCGTGCACGCGTCGGGGCTGGCCCGTCACACCAAGGGCCTCGTCAGCGGGGCGGCGTTCAGCACTCTGATTCACCGACCGGATCAACCGGACGCCGATCCCCTGCAAGTCGAGCGGATCACCCTCCAGGGAACCGTCGAGACAATCGAGCGCGAGACCGAAGCCTACGCGCAGGGGCGGCGCCGCTATGTGGAGCGATTTCCGTCAAGTGTGCCGACGTTCACGCTCGGTGACTTCAACCTCTATCGCCTGCGATTTACGACGGGGCGCTACGTGGGCGGGTTTGCCCGGGCGCGGACCGTCACGGCGGACGATCTTCGACAGCTGGCCTGACTCCATCGTCGCGCGATCGTGAAGGGCATGGAGATCCTGACGGTTCGTGAAGCCCGGCGCCTCGCCCTGGCCCGCGCCGGACTCCTCAAGCCATCGTGGACGGGATTCCCTCACCGCGCAGCCGGGCGCGGCGTGCGGGCACGGGCAGCGGCCGCCGCAGTCATCGCGCGCTTCGGCTACCTCCAACTCGATACCGTGTCGATCGCGGGCGCCCGCAGCCACGCCATTGTTCTCCTCTCGCGGCTCCGCGGCTTCGATCCGGAACTCGCCGAGCAATTGCTCCAACCGGGTGCACCGCTGTTCGAGTACTGGGGCCATGAGGCCAGCTGGATTCCGCTCGACCTGTACCCGGCGTTCGAGTTTCGCCGACGGGAATTCCGACACCATCCGTGGTGGGGAGACGTGGTTGGGGAGCACCCCCAGGTGGCACGCACACTCCGTCGCCGCATTCGAATTGAAGGGCCTCTCCGCTCTGTGGACATGGAAGGTCGGGGAAGCCGGGGCTGGTGGGATATCAAGATCGCCAAACAGGTGGCCTCGGCCCTCTGGTCGAGTGGCGAGTGGGCCATCCGGGAACGGCGGAGCTTCCAACGGACCTACGACCTCGCCGAACGCGTGATCCCCCAAGCGATCCGCGCGCATCCACTCCACAAGCGAGACGGGCTCGAGGTTCTTCTGCTCAAGGCCCTCGAGGGCCATGGGTGGGCAACTGCGGGAACGATTGCGTCGACCTGGCGACTGGCCAACCGAAAGCCGGAGATCGAATCCACGCTCGACCGGCTCGCGGCCAGAGGAGCGATCGGCCCCTGCGTGCTCGAGAGCCCGAAGGGGCGGCCGACACCCGGATGGATCCGCCCCGACGACCGCGAGCTTGCCGCGCGGCTCGCGAGGCTGCGCCCTCGCGCCGACCGCGGCGTACTCCTGTCACCGTTCGATCCCATCCTCTGGGATCGTGCTCGTGTCTCGCGCCTCTTCGGCTTCGATCAGGTGCTCGAGATCTTCAAGCCTGCGGCGAGACGCACATACGGCTATTACTGCCTCCCTGTGCTCGCGGGTGAGCGCCTCGTGGCCCGTTTCGACCTCAAGGCCCACCGGAAAGACGGGACGCTCCGGGTCCTGTCGTGTCGCTTCGAGGGCACGGGGACCGCCCGTCCGGCCCAGGCCGAGGACGGGGAGGCCGCACACACCGCGCTCGACCGATATGCCGGTGCGCTGGGTCTCGAGCCTGTCGGGTGACCTCGCGGCGCACGACGTGTGAGCTAGGACCTTGCCTCTCGATCCTGGCCTCCCCACCTTGGCGACCACCTTTGGTCTCGTCGTCACACTGGGAGGATCCGATGCGCATCGTGGTTGTTGCCGGTCTCCTGTTTCTCGCCCTCGGATGCTCCTCGCCGGACACCGCCGGCCGGGACCAGGACCCGAAATCCGCACGCGCGCGGGACAGCGTGCTCGGCGCCTCCAGCCTGCCCGGCGCCGAGGGTGTACAGCGGGCCCTCGAAGTCGCGGATTCCGCCGCGGCCCGGAAAGCACTCCTAGACTCGCTGGCCCAGGAGCCCTAGGCCGCTTGCGGAGATTGCCCCTGGCGCTCCGGGATTGCGCGCGTTACTTTTGCGGTGCGATATGGTACGCGAGAAATGGCTTGCTGACTGACCAGTGAACACAACGTGGGGACCTGGGCGAAGTGCGCAGGTCCCATTTTGGTTGGTAAGAGCGATAACGCCGGTACGGGTGGTGGTTAACCGCCTTCATCCAGACGGCAGCCCAACGCGGGGGCCAAGTGACCGCGAACAGTGATGAGCGATCGGTGAGTACGGCAGCGCCGCACTCCGACGAACATCAACATCACCAAAAGGAGTACGGCACATGCGTACGACCGGAACCGTGAAGTGGTTCAACGACAGCAAGGGCTTCGGCTTCTTGACCCGGGACGACGGCGAGAAGGATTGCTTCGTCCATCACAGCGCGATCCAGGGAAGTGGTTTCAAGTCCCTGCGTGAGGGCGAGAAGGTGGAGTTCGACGTTGTGCAGGGCCAGAAGGGTCCTGCGGCGGAGAACGTTACCGTCATTCAGTAGCTGCTGACGCGCCCTCACGGGCACCGAAGCATTGGGAGGGCTGCACCGACTCGTCGGGGCAGCCCTTCTTTCATCTTGCCATCGAATCGTCCGACGCTCTCCTTGCGACAGATTCGGTTTGCCAACAGCTTGAGGCGAGCATGCACGACACCATGCTTGGAGGAGTCCACTATGCGTCGCCATGCGTTCCTCCCAGCCGTTGCGCTGGCCCAGCCCCTCCCTCTGGGGTGTAACGGCGGCAGCCGAGTCGCTCCTCGACCAGTTGGCGTCGGGTCTCGAACAAGGATCGTTGCCGCAGGAGATGGTGACCGTGATTCCATACCACGCGGGTGGCTTTGCACCATGGCTTTCACTGTTTCTCTCGAGGTGACGGAATGAAACTGCCATCGCTCGACGCGCTCGTTTCAGCCATCCGAGCTACGCTGCGGCGATTCCCGATGGTTCTGCTCGCTGCTGTTGTCGCGGCTGTCGCAGGGGTGATCGCGACGTACGACGCCGTCGACGAGGAGCTCTGGGGTCGGGTGGTCGGCACCGCCGCGCTGGGCATGCCGTTCTTCCTCGCGGTCGACCTGCTCGCCGAGCGGCGCCGGTGGTCGATCGGCCCACGGAGTGCGCTCTGGGCACTCGGCACCGCGGGGCTCGTCGGGTTCTATCTGCTCTGGCTCGACTGGTCCGAGCCAGTGGCCGTGGGACGCTACATCCAGCTCAGCGCCGGCTTGCATCTCCTGGTTTCCGTGGCCCCGTTCATCGGCGTGCGGGAGCTCCAGGGGTTTTGGGAATACAACAAGTCGCTGTTCCTCCGGTTTCTCATGGCGGGCCTGTATTCCGCGGTGCTCTATGCCGGCCTGGCCATCGCGCTCGCCGCCATAGACAACCTGTTCGGCCTCGAGGTGGCGGACGAGGCCTATTTTCGCCTCTGGATCATGATCGCCTTCCTGTTCAACACGTGGTTTTTTCTCGGCGGCGTTCCCCAGAACCTTCCGGCACTGGAGCAGCGTTCGGACTATCCCATGGGGCTCAAAGTGTTCGCGCAGTATGTGCTGATCCCCATCGTCGTGGTCTACCTTCTCATTCTGACTACCTACCTCGGGAAGATCATCGTGACGACGGTGTGGCCGAGCGGCTGGATCGGTTGGCTGGTATCGAGCGTGGCCGCCGTCGGCATCTTCTCTCTCCTCCTCGTCCACCCAGTAGCCGAACGCGTGGAAAACCGCTGGATCCGAACCTACGCCCGTGCGTTCTACATCACGCTACTCCCGCCGGTCGTGATGCTGTGGCTCGCCATCTGGCAACGCATCGATCAGTACGGGATCACCGAACGGCGATATTTCCTCGCCGTGTTGTCCATCTGGCTCGCGGCAATCGCGGTCTACTATGCCATCCGGCGGTCCCGCGACATTCGTGTCATCCCCGCGTCGCTGTGTGTGGTGGCACTCGTGACGTTCGCCGGCCCGTGGGGGGCTTACCGGATGTCCGAGGCGAGCCAGGTTCGTCGACTGGAGCGTATTCTCACTGCGAGCGAGATCCTGCAAAACGGAACGATTCGACAGGCAGCCGTGGTGCCCTCCCTCGACGACCGCCGGGAGATCGGCGCGATCTTGCGCTACCTCGTCGGTACACACGGCACCGCAGCAGTCGCAGACTGGTTTGGGGGTTCGTTGTCCACCATCGACACCATCGGAGAGGGAACGGGACCCTCACCCCAGCGCGAAGCCGATGAGCGGGCTCGGCTCTTGGTAACCCACATGGGCGTGGGCTACGTCGGAGAGCGCGAGGCGAGACGCCCCGGGGTGTTTTCGTATACCGCGAGGGAGGGCACGCCGGTTCCGATCGCGGGCTTCGACTATGCTTGGGCTGGCGAGGGATTGCAACGGGATTCGGCCGTCATCGATGACGGGCTCCTGCTTCGCTACGACTCCGCGTCCGTTACGCTTCGGCTCTCAGCAGGCGATGCGCTCGTCGCCGAGATTCCCCTACGACCGATCGTCGACAGTGCCCAGGCATACCGTGCCCAACCGGGCGCGGACACACGTATTCCGCCTGCCGTCATGCGGGCGACAATCGAGAACGACAGGATCCGCCTCGCTGCGTATGTGACCACCATACGGGGCCGAGACACCGAGGGTGAATTGGTATTGACCTCGCTCGGCCTGAATCTGATTTATGTCATGAAGTAGCGCGCGAGGATTGGGCCATCATTGTCCCAAGTCGGTCTCACACGCGCCATGGTGACCATCGTCAGCGTGCTGTTCCCCGCCGCTATGTCTCGCAATACGGAGAGTCATTCATGCCCGTCATCTTCCCGAGCATCCTCCGACGTGGAGTTCTGTGTGCGACGCTGATCGTGCTGGCTGTCGTTGCGTTCCCGGATACAGCCCACACGCAGGAGCCGGCACCACGCGATTCCGTTGGACGACTGGGCGGCGAGTTCGCCGATTCTCTCGCACTCGTCATGGAACAGATGCAGTACATGAACCCGTTTTTTGCGCAAATGATGCAGAGCATGATGACGGGCATCCTCGAGGTGTTGAGCCAGCCGGAGAGCGCCGAACATCTCGCGACGTTCACGCGCAACTACTACGAGGCGCTCATGCGGCGGGGCTTCACATCGGAGGAGGCGCTGCGCCTGACGGCGGCGGTGGGCTTCCCCACCCTCGGTGGTGGCGGCGGCGGATGATGCTCATGACCGGCGCCTGGTTGGGGAAGGCGAGTCGGCGCTGACGTTGGCTGGACCACGTACCGAGGCCGAGCTCGATGAGCGGCTGTCCCGGCCCACCGCTCGTGACGTCCGAGCGATGGGTGAGCTGGAGGGCGACCTTCTCGTGCTCGGGGCGGGCGGAAAGATGGGACCGAGCCTGGTGCGGTTGGCGCATCGGGCCTCCCGCGAGGCCGGCTCGCGACGACGGATCGTCGCGGTATCCCGTTTCCGTACCCCGGGACTGGCGGCGCAGCTGGCGGCCGATGGCATCGAGACCGTGAAGTGCGACCTCCTCGATGCGGGCGTGCTCGACGATCTCCCTGACGCACCTCACGTCGTGTTCATGGCCGGTCAGAAATTTGGAACGACCGAACATCCAGCGGAGACGTGGGCGCTCAACGCCTTCTTGCCTGGACTGGTGGCACGCCGTTACTCCACGTCCAATCTGGTCGCCTTCTCCACCGGCAACGTCTATCCCTTCACGTCCGTCGACGGCTCGGGCTCGGTGGAGACCGATCCCCTCGGACCAATCGGCAATTACGCTCAGTCGGCCGTGGCGCGAGAGTACGTCGTGAGCTGGGTCTCGGAACGGCTGAAGACCCCATCGGCGATCCTCCGACTCAATTACGCGGTCGAGCTGCGCTACGGCGTTCTGCGCGACCTTGCGGACCGGGTATGGCGCGGTGCGCCGATCGATCTCACCATGGGTCATGTCAACGTGATCTGGCAGCGGGATGCCACTGCCATTGCGCTGCGATCGCTGCAGCATTGTGCGGCGCCGCCTACCGTGTTCAACGTGACCGGTCCGACCATCCTATCCGTGCGCGATCTCGCGCAGCATCTAGCAAGACGTCTCGGGGTCGAACCGGTGTTCACGGGCCGGGAAGCAGCGTCGGCCCTCCTGAGCGACGCGTCGCGGTGCGTGGAAGTCTTTGGATCACCGACGCTCGATGTCGACACGCTTCTCGACTGGGTGGCGGACTGGGTGCAGCTCGGCGGTCGATCCTTCGAGAGGCCGACTCACTTCGAAGAGCGGGGAGGTCGATTCTGAACGTAGCGGACGTTCGTGCCCGCCTGCTCAGTGGCCTGGTCATTCCCGCACATCCGCTGGCCGTGTCGGCCGAGCGGCGGTTGGACGAACGTCGGCAGCGGGCGCTCACGCGTTATTATCTCGCCGCGGGCGCAGGCGGACTCGCCATTGGGGTTCACACGACCCAGTTCGCCATCCACGACCCCATGGTGGGCCTGTACGAGCCCGTATTGACGCTCGCCGCCGAGACGATCGAGGAGTGTGAGCGTCTCGGCGCAGGACCTGTCGTTCGCGTGGCCGGGATCGTCGGTGACACGCAGCAGGCAACGTCCGAGGCAACGCTGGCGGCAGACCTTGGCTTTCACGTCGGGCTCGTGGACCTTCGGCATACCGCTGGTGGGACCGACGACCGCGGAGTCGAGCACCTTCGAGCCGTGGCGGAGATCATTCCGGTCATGGGGTTCTACTTGCAGCCGGCCGTTGGTGGGCGCGATCTCCCGTATCGCTTCTGGCGACGCGTCGCGGAGCTGGATCGGCTCGTGGCGGTCAAGATCGCGCCGTTCGACCGCTATCGAACGCTCGAGGTCGTTCGGGCCGTTGTCGATGCGGGGCGAGGAGACGAGATCGCCTTGTACACGGGGAACGACGACCACATTGTGCTCGATCTCCTCACCGCGTTCCGGTTCGGAGACGGGCCAGAGCTCCACATGGTTGGCGGACTGCTCGGACAATGGGCCGTGTGGACGAACCGCGCCACCTCGCTGCACGACGAGTGCCGACGGCTCGTCACCGGGGGGATGCCGATACCTCCCCGGTTGCTCACCGTGGCAGCTCAGCTCACGGACGCCAATGGTGCGATCTTCGACGCCATGCACGGGTACGCCGCGTGCATCCCGGGGATTCACGAGATCTTGCGGCGACAGGGACTGCTGGCAGGAACCTGGACGCTGAATCCGCGTGAGGTTCTGTCACCGGGTCAGTCGGCAGACATCGCTCGGGTGCTCTCGGCATACCCCGATCTGACGGACGATGTGTTTGTCGCGGAGCATCGCGACCAGTGGTTGGCGTGAGGCCCGCGCTGGAAGTGCATATGGGCGAGAGCATTGCGGCAACAGCACCGGTCTCGCAGCTTTAGGCGCGAAGAGCGGGCGGCCGCGATTTCCAGAACCCCCTTTCCGGGCCAGACCGATGCAGAAGCAGGAAATTCAGAACGGTATCGACGAGCTCAAGAGCGCGCTCGGTATCGTGGACATCCAAGTCTCCATGGGAGCGCACTCGCCCGAGGGCGTGCGGGATCTCGGGATGGCCGTGGACAACCTCCGAACAAGCATCTGGATCATGCTCAAGGCGGAGAACCAGGACGACTACGAGGGACTCCTCGGTCGGACACGGGTCCGCCGCGCTGTTGAGACTTGCGAGGACATCCTGTCGGATCTGTACTCGGGGTCGCTCTCGACGAGCACACCCGGTCTCGAAGTCATGCACGCGACCCTGCTCGAGCTCTCGGAGGTGTGTGAGGGTCGGCAGCGATGAAAGAGCTGAACGAGGTTCGCGCCGAACTCCGTCAGGCCCTGGACGCGATTGAATCGGCCCTGGCCCAGCCCCAGCCGGCCGTGGCGATGCTCGAGGACTTCAAGGCGAGCCTCGACGGAGTGCGCACCACGCTCATGGCCATTCTCACCGCGGAGAGCCCTGCTGACTACCAGGCTTTTGTGCGCCGATTCCGGCTCCGCCGAGCCGCGCAGGTGTGCCAGAACGTCCTGTTCGGGGTGCTGGACGGGTCGATCTCACCCGAGACTACGGGTTTCGACCGCCTGCAGTCGACGGTCGGCGAGACACTCGAGGAACTCGATCACATCCGAAAGGGTGGGAAACCCGGGGCCAGCTAGCCCCGATTCGCCGGCACAGACCTCCAATTGGCCAGGGGCTAAACGCTGGATTCGGCCCGAGACTTGCAGCCCTATTCCGGGGAGCGCATACTTTCGAATTAGCGCGTTCCGGACGCGCCCTGTTCTTCGCAGGAGCCGGCACAGTATGCCCGAGACTGAATCGGCATCGCCAACCCAGCGGCACGCAGCGTTTCTCGAACGTGCCAACCAGCCGGGTGCTCCCGACCGGGTCCCGCTGGGTGCGTTTCTCGTCATGCGACTCGCCGACCGGTTCGGCGCCGAGGCACCGCTCCCGTCCGACGCGGGGGCGCTCCGGTACCAACTCCGAGGCACCCGGGAATTCGTCGACACGCTCCCACCTGGCGACGAGCGCGCGATGCTGGTCGCGGTTCTCGGAGGGGCGGGGGCGGCTCTCGCGTCCGATCCGGCAGACTCGTTGTGGCCTGCTCTCCAACGGTACGCCGAGTGGCTCGAGGGGGAGCTCCGCTTCGCAGAGGCCGAAGACGTCCTGACCACCGGTCTTCACGTGCTCGGTGATGCCCCGAGCCGGGCTGCGGCATCGGCCCACCTGGAATTCGCACGCGTGCTCCGACAGCGCGGCGAGTTCGAACGATCCCTGCGCTCGTACACCCTGGCCGGAACGATGGCCCGCACCATCGGCGACGACCACACGGAGCGGCTGAGCAGGATCGGTCACGCCTACACCCTGCAAAAAACCGGCAACTTGCCAGCCTCGGAGCTCATGCTGCGAGATGTGCTCGCGGAGGCCGCCGCGGTGACCGATCGGGACGCCGAAGCTCGAGCATGCCACGATCTGGCAGGCTGCTTGTTCCACATGGGAAGAGCCGCGGAGGCTGCACCGCTCGCCTTCCGGGCGTTCCGGCTCTACACGCGGCCGATTCAGCGGACCCGTGCCCTCAGCGACACAGGGCAGATCCTGAAGGCACTGGGGCACTTGGACGCCGCTCGCAAGGCGCTGCTCGCCGTGTTGGAGCGGCGACCGCCTCCGGAGGTCCGGCTGCGAGCCGCCGTCGAACTCCTGGATCTCAGTGCGCTGGCCGGCGACCGCGTCTCGTTCGAGCGACGACGGCGAGAGCTGGAATCGGAATACGCTCGCCTGCCACTCGATGAACAGGCAGACTTTCAGCTCAAACTCGCGCTGGGGTTGGCGCGGTTCGGGCATGTCCGAGCGGCCCGAAGGCGCCTACAGGGCGTCGCCGTGTTCGCAGAGGAGCACCACCTCCCGGAATGGTTGTTCCGAGCTGAGCGGTCACTCGAGCAATTGGACCTCCGTGCCCGCGGCCGCGAGTTCGCGGCCCCGTCACGGATCCCAGAGGCGGCCGAGGATCTCCAGGCGACCGTCGCGGATCTCGATGGCACCAGCATCGAGCATCTCGCGACGGATCTCCCGGAGATCGCGGTGACCTAGGTGCCGGATCCCTGCGTCCCGGTCTCCTCCAATTGCGGACTGTCGACCTGGTCCAGATCGAGTTGCGGGCCGACCGGGTTCGCACAGGCCACGGCGGTCAACGCAACGGCTGCGACGGCCGTGAGGGCAAGACGGCGCAGGGTTCGGGACATGAAGGCCTCCTTGACGGGGGATACGGGAAATGGATCTAGGAGTTCAAAGTCCACCCATTTCCGGACGCTGAGTAGGCCTCATTTGGGGCAGCAGGTGCTTGAATTGGGACATTCATGCACATTTTAGCGGCCGTTAACCCCGAATTGACGGGTCGATTGCAGAAATCGGCCAGCCACCGCTTTGCCGTTGTCCCGGCCGAAACCTGGTCGACGGCCGTTGCGGTCATTCGGCGACAGCCGATCGAGATCGCCGTGGTCGATCCGGGGCTCGAGGGTCCGCCGCGCGCTCAGGAGATCGAGCGGCTGCACGTGCTCTTTCCCTCGCTCCCCCTCGTGTTGTACGCGCGGCTCACACCGGAACTCCCGCCGGTGCTGCTCCAGTTGGGGCGGTCTGGCGTGCGCACCGTGGTGCTGGCCGGCCACGACGATCATCCCACCCAGATTCGGGACGTCTTGACCGAGGAGGGTGCTCGTTCCCTGTCACGCAGGTTACTCGACGAGGTGAGTGACCTGCTCGACGGGCTCCCGGCCGAGCTCAGATGGGCCATCGAGACGATCGTCAGGGCCCCGGCGCAGTTTCACACCGTGCAGGAGCTTGCCGACCGCGCCCGCATGGACAGGCGAACCTGTGCTCGCTGGTTTGCCCGAGTGTCGCTCCCGCCGCCTAGTGTCATGCTGACGGTGTTACGCGTGGTGTACGCCCACCGCCTGCTGCAGGATCCCGGATACACGGTGGAAGACGTCGCGGCCAGGTTGGGCTACGCGCGAGCACGGTCCTTCACGCAGAACGTGAAGGAGGTCTTCGGCGTGACGCCAGCCGAGTTGCGCATGTCTCTGTCGTCTGACGATGCCCTGCTCCGGGTGCGAGAGCGATTCTTCGAGGTCCAGCCGGACCGGGACGCCGTGCGGGAGGCATGAGGGCCACGATCGAAGAGCGAACCGAGGTGGCGTAAATGGATTGTCAAATCGACATTCAGCAACAGCCGGATCACCTTCATGTGCGGGTATCCGGCGAGCGCACGCTCGAGACCGGCCGGCTCGTAGTCGAAGCCGTCGCCGCCGCGTGCCGGAAGCAGGGGATCTCGCGCGTCTTGATCGATGCGACGTCGTGGGGCCAACCACTCAGTACCTTCGACCTCTACGAATTGGTATCCTTTCACTACATGCGCGCATTCCCGGGCACGGTGAGCAGGGCCGCAATCGTCGAGGCACCCGACAACTTCGATCCCACCAAGTTCCACGAAACGGTCGCCCGTAACTGGGGCCTCGACCTCCGGGAGTTCCAGGAGCTGGATCACGCCGTCCGTTGGCTCGCCGAGGAGTACCGCCGGCCGGGTATTGCCTAGCAGGGCCACGACTCCATACGCGGCATCGGTCCGGTGCGGGACCACGGCTCGCTTTCACTGGTGTGCGACCGACCGGAACCAGCATCCACATGACTACCCACCTGATGAGTGCCACTGCGTTGACGGAGCAGCTGCGCGCGGAGCGCATCCTGGCGGTCGGAGCAGAGGTCTGGCGTGCCCTCGCCGATCAGTTCAACGAGATCGAACGCCACGCCACCGGCATCGCGGGCGACCTCATAATCATCCGCACGCCTGCGGGCCTCGCAGCAGTGGAGCAGCCCAACTCGACCCAGCGAGTCATACGGCTGCTGACGGGGGACATCGAGGGCCGGCAGTTCGTTCGGCAGCGAATGGAGCAATACGAACGGATGTGGGACGGCTGCGGCTGCAAGGTCGACTACTACACCTGACGGAACGGGCGAGACCTTCCCATTCGGCTGGCATGATCGGGCGTCATCCCCCATCTTAGCGCGACCCGTCGCCGCGAGGCACCGCCCTCGCCTCTCGTCTCCACCCGCCTGCCAAAAGGAAATCCCATGAGCGACGTTCAGGACCCGCCGGCCGACCTCCAACCCAGGGTTCCGCCACCACCCCCGGCTGACCAAGCCGTGAATCGCGCGCTGATCGGCGGTCTCGTTGCCGCGCTGGTCGGCGGCGTGGCGTGGGCGGCAATCGTGTTCGCGACCAAGTACGAAGTGGGCTTCGTCGCGTGGGCAATCGGCGGACTGGTCGGCTTTGCGATGTCTCGCGTGACGCCCAGCCGCGGTCAGGCCCTCGGAACACTGGCTGCGTTGCTCGCCGGCCTCGGACTGGTCGTGGGCAAAGTGCTCATCGTAACGGTTGGCGCCCAACGGCAGGCTGTGCTGGAGGTCGAGACCGACCCCCAGTTGCTGGCGCAGGCTGGCCTGCACGACCTGCAGCTCAACGACGCCATGCCGGCCCACCTAGAGGAGCGCCTCGGCGCGCTGGGATTCAACGACACGATTCCGGATGCGTTGTGGGGCGACATGATGGCCGCCGGTACCGACCACGCCACACGCTCGGGACCCGACGAGCAACGGCGGGTCGCTGCACAGTACGCGGACGCGGTACTAGCGAATGTCGGATTGTTCGAGCGGCTTCGCTCGCAACTCTCACCGTGGGACCTGCTGTGGTTCGGTCTGGCCGTGACAACGGCATGGCGGTTCATGCGTGGCCGGGACACGGACATGGTCGCCGAGACCACGGAATGATGGACACTTCATGACTCGCTGACTTGGGTGCCTCATGGGTAGCAAGGGCGCGCGACGCCGCATACGTCTCATCCACCCAAAGCCCACCGACGCCGCGCCGCGGATCGCCACGCTGCGCGCCGCAGGCTACGCGGTTGCGTACGGTTCATTGGAGGGAATGCCCGCCTTGCGTTCACTCGGCGACCGCCCACCGGCCGCCTTTGTGATTGATCTATCGCGGCTCCCGTCGCACGGCCGGGAGGTGGGGATGGCGCTGCGCCACGCGAAGGCCACGCGACACGTTCCACTGGTCTTCGTCGACGGCGCACCAGAGAAGGTCCAACGGGTGCGGCGCCTGCTCCCCGACGCGACCTATTCGTCGTGGCCGGCCATAACCGGTGCCCTGCGCCGAGCCATGGCGCATCCACCAACAGATCCGGTGGTCCCACAATCCATCCTCGCGGCGTACTCGGGCACGCCGCTCCCAAAGAAGCTGGGGATCTCGGCCGGGTGCACCGTGGTGTTCATCGCAGCACCTGCCGACTTCGAGCGGACGCTCGGCGCCGTCCCGGAAGGCACGACGTTGCGACGACAGGATCGGGGGGAACGGGACCTGACGATCTGGTTCGTCACATCGCGAGCCGCGCTCGATCGCGGCATCAGCCGGCGGGCCAAAGCGATTGGGGATGGCGGACTGTGGATCGCCTGGCCCAAACGGGCTTCCGGCAGGCAGACCGACCTGACGCAACAGGACGTCCGGCGGGTCGGCCTCGCCGCCGGCCTTGTCGACTACAAGATCTGCGCGATCGACTCCACGTGGTCCGGGCTCAAGTTCTCCCGCAGGAAGACCTGACTCGCCCGCCAAATACCGAAACCACATCCGCCGTAAACGACCTGAAAACGTCCCCTATAGAGGACACTTTCGACGGCCTCAGGGCGTGCATTCTATCGCCATAAGACCTTACAATACAATATTTTATGGTAGTAGGACCAGGCTCTGACATGTGCCGTGCTTCTTCAGGTATCGAGGGCTCGAAGCAGGTTCGAGCCCCGGACAGGAAAGCAACACGGAGGATGACCCATGCGAACCTGGTTTGTCGGTGCACTTCTGCTCGGCGTGTTTGCGGCATCGACCGCCGAGGCGCAGCGGGTGGAGATCGGAATCCGCCTGGGGAGCGGCGCCGTCGACGTGGCGGGCTACTACTCGACGGGCCATTACTTGCCTGCCGCACGGCGCGTCCGTCCGGCTCGAGCGGTACGGCAGTACTGCGAGGCGGAGGGTCGGGTGCTGTACTGCTGGGAGGCCACGCCGTACTGGGATGATCAGCCCACGTTCGTGCAGGTCTACGGCGTACACCCGGCGCATTTGGAGCGGCATCACAAGAAGGCGCTGAAGGCACACCGCAAATGGCTCAAGCACCAGCGCAAGCACGCTCGGCGCGGGTGGGGCGATCGACGGGGACGGGATGATCGACACGGCCAGGTCATTGTGGTCCTCGGCCGCTGACCAGGTCTAGCAGCACTTGGGGCGCCAGACGCATCAGGCCCCGGAACGCTTCGGCGCTCCGGGGCCGTCGTCATGTACGGGCATGGCCTTTCAGCGTCGGGGCAATCCCGCTTACCTTCGAGTAGCCGCGCTCGATCACGCGGTGTGGACGCACCTGATCTCGCCCAAGGAACTACCCACCGTCCATCGCACACAAGGGTAAGAGAATGGCAGCCTACGTCATTGTCGATATCGAAGTGACCGACCCCGTACAGTACGAGACATACAAGCGCATGGCTGCGAGCACGGTGACCGCGCACGGCGGCCGCTACATCGTTCGCGGCGGCCGAGCCGAGCGGTTGGAGGGCACCTGGGTCCCACGGCGGGTCGTGGTGTTGGAGTTCCCGTCAATGGAGCAGGCAAGGACCTGGTGGTCGTCCGACAGCTACCGGCCGGCTCGGGACCTGCGCCAAACGGCGGCAACCACCCAGATGATCCTCGTCGAGGGCGTATGACGCAACTAGCCACGTTGGGCGGCGGATGCTTCTGGTGCCTCGAAGCGGCGTTCGAGCAGCTGCGCGGTGTCAAGCGAGTGCAATCGGGATACTCGGGTGGTCACGTCCCCGATCCCACGTACGAGCAGGTCTGTAGCGGCACGACCGGACATGCCGAGGTCGTGCAGATCACCTTCGATCCGGCGGTGATTTCATTCCGGGATTTGCTCGACGTGTTCTTCACGATTCACGATCCAACCACGCTCAATCGGCAGGGGGCCGACGTCGGGACGCAGTATCGGTCGGCGGTGTTCTGCCACACCGACGACCAGCGGCAGGTCACCGAGCAAGCGATCGCGGACCTGGAGCGTTCAGGCACATGGGGACACCCGGTCGTCACGGAGGTGGTGCCGTGCGAGACATTCCACCCGGCCGAGGCGTATCACGACCGCTACTTCCAGCGGAATGCCGGCCAGCCCTACTGCCAGGCCGTGATCGCACCGAAGGTCGCCAAAGTGCGCGCCACCTATTTCGATAAGCTCCGGCGATAGATCGGGGTGTAACGGAACAGGCAACGCACGCGCCATCCCTCGCAGGCGGATCGCCGAGTGGTATCTTTGGTGGAGGGCCCGTTCGGATGGACCTCAGTTACACTGGAGGACGCATGGGACACACCATCCGCCGAGTGGACTACTTCTATACCACGGTTCGGGACGAGCCTGGTCATGGCTATAAGCTCCTGTCACAGCTTGCCGAGCTTGGAGTGAATCTCATGGCGCTCGTCTCCGTCCCGGTTGGGCCGATGCGGACGCAACTGACCCTCTTCCCCGAAGACACGCGCCGGTTGGAGCAGGCCGCGGCCAAGGCGGGCCTCTCGTTGGACGGTCCCCATCCCGCGCTGCTCGTGCACGGTGACGACAAGCTCGGAGCCTTGGTGGGGATCCACGAGAAACTCTACCACGCCAAAGTGAACGTCTACGCGTCGAGCGGTGTGTCCGATGGAAAGGGGGGGTACGGCTACGTGCTGTACGTCCGACCCAACGAGTACGATCGCGCCGCGAAGGCGCTCGGCGTGTGACATGCGTACCGCCGACGCCCGCGCGTCGGCGACGGCATCTCTCACCTCAGCGGCATGACGCGCCGCACCGGGCGGCGACGATGAGATCGAGCACCGCGGCATACTCGCGCCAGAGTGTTCGCCGCTGTGGCGGCACCGCCGTCTTGTGCGCGACGACCATGTTCAGCGCCGGAAGGGCCGTGATGTACTGGCCGTACGCGCCACTACCGGTGTACGCCCCCGCGTAGGGACCGACGGCATCCGGACCGTCCCACACCCACCACATATATCCGTACCCGAGCGAGCCACGACGGTAGCTCGCAGGATTCATCTCGTCGAATGGCGTCACGACGCCGCGAATGGTCGCGACCCAGTCGCGGGGCACCACTTGGGTGCCGTTCCAGGTGCCCTCTCTCATCATGAGGTAGCCGATGCGCGCCATGTCTCGGGTGGAAAACCACATGTGGTACGCTGGATATCTCGAGCGCTCGAGGTTCCCGGATTTCCGCATCCGATCCCGATCGAAGTCCTGCATCCCGATCGGGATCGCCAGATCAGTAGCCAGCACGTCGTAGATGTCGCGTCCGGTGAGCTGCTCGAGAATCGCACCCGCCGCGTTGAAATCCCAATTGTTGTAGAGGAAATAGCTCCCAGGCGGCTGCGAGCCCCGCGCCGGCGCGTCCGCCAGGTTGTCCCCGACGTTCGACGCAGCATGGTACACACCGGAGCGCGCCGTGATGAGATGTTCCACGGTTGCCTGTCGCTCGATGGGGAGCAGGCCGCCGTGGTCGTCGATCCCGAGCTCCTCCAGCGTCCGGTAGAGGTCGATCGTGCCGTCGGCCACGTAGTTGCCATACAGCAGGGCGAGGACACTCTTGCGGACGGACGCGATGTAACTGAGCTGCTGAAGATCGCCGTACTCGACCAGAACTCGGCCACCGACCACCACCAGGAGTCCTGTCGTATTGAGGCTGGCCACCCGGTCCCGAACCGCGTCGAGCCCCGCCGGCGAGTACCCAACGGTTCGCGGGTCGGCGATGCGCTCCCACGCCACGCCGGGGTACACCGGCGCTGCCACCGGCTCGGGTCCAACGGCCGGCGGGGCCTGGACCGCCGTGCCGCATGCAGTCGCGGCGAATGCGGCAACCAGCAACGCCACGGAGGATGAGACGAGGTGGCGGACGATGCGGCGATCGGTCATCGGATCTCCTCTTCGATATCCGGCAAGCTCGAGTGAAGGAGAGTCCCTCGCAAGGCTGGTCTACGCAGCGTGTGCCGCACATGTTTCCTGAGAATCGGACTGGGGGCCGCGCTGTGGGCACCGAGGATCACTGGGAGCGGGTGTACGCGAAGTCGACACCGACGCGGGTGAGTTGGTTTCAACGCCGGCCGGAGCGCTCCCTAGCGCTCGTGGCGGCGTGTGAACCCACGCCCAACACACGCATTCTGGACGTCGGTGGCGGCACCTCCACCCTCGTCGACGAGTTGCTCGCAGCGGGATTCAGCAACCTCGGCGTGGTCGATATATCCGAGACGGCGCTGGGACTCGCCCGCGAGCGGCTGGGCGCTGACGCCGCTCGCGTGGAGTGGTTCACCGCCGACGTAGGGAGCTTTGCGTCCCCGCACCCGTGGGACATCTGGCACGACCGGGCGGTGTTCCATTTCCTAGTCGCCGCTCGCGACCGCGCCGCCTATCGGCAGACCCTGCAGCAATCGCTCGCGTCGGGGGGGCATGCCGTGATCTCGACGTTTGGCCCCGAGGGCCCGACCCGCTGTAGCGGACTCGACATCGTTCGGTACAGTCCGGAAGGACTGCACGCGGAGCTTGGCCCGGCCTTTAGCCTCATCGAATCGCAGGAGGAGATCCACCGCACGCCAAGCGGGACGGATCAGCAGTTCGTGTATTGTCGGTTCAGACGATCGTGAGTCCCGATCAACGGCGCACCGTTGTGAGTGATCGAACTGGAGTCCTCCGGGATCGGCGGGAGCTCAGCGATTGACGGAACACAACTATCGCGAAATCGACCCGCGCGACAAGCGCATATGGCTGATCGTGTTCGGTGTTTTCGGCGTGGGCTTGGCGGTGCTCTGGGGACTCAACGCGATCGTCCAGGACCACGCCGCGGAACTTCAGTCCCTCGCCGAATCTGATCCCACCGCGGCTCGACGGCAGGCCGCCGCTTCGCTCAGGGCCGTGCTCAGCGTCATCACACTGCTCAACGTGCTTGTTGCGGCGTTCCTCGCGTGGCAGGGAATGCGTTCGCTCTCCACCGGCCGATCACCGCCCCCCGGGTCATGGATCATCCGGGGCCGCCCGGTCTATACCGGCAAAACGGCTATCAGGGTCGGTCGCATTCTGATCGCTGCCGCAATCCTGCTCGCGGTGGCCACTCTCGTGATGCTGTGGCTGGGATGGCGGCTCACCGCTCAGTAGTGCCTTGCCAATCGTCGCACGGCCGCCGATGCTTGCCATAGCATGAGCGATGACCCGAATCGAAGGAGAACCCGTGCCGAAGCTCATTCTGGAGAAGTACCGCGACATTGGTCTGCTGATCGTGCGCGTGGGTTTCGGCCTCGGATTCATCTACTTCCACGGTTGGGCTAAGCTGACCGGTGGGCCCGAGCGTTGGAATCGGGTGGGTGGCGCGATCTCCAACCTCGGGATCGACTTCGGCCACACCTTCTTCGGCTTTCTGGCGGCGTTCTCCGAATCCATCGGTGGCCTCTTGTTCGCAGCAGGGTTCCTGTTCCGACCGGCAGCGGTGCTCCTCGCGTGCACCATGATCGTGGCGGCAACCCAGCACATCGTGACCGGGAACGGCACCCCTGCCCACGCCGTGAAGAACGCATTCGTCTCCCTCGGGTTCATTCTGGTTGGCCCGGGGGAAATACAGCGTCGACGACTGGATGGCGAAGCGCCGGGCGAGCCGGTTGCAGCACGGAGGCTGATGCGGTCGCCAGGCCGCCATCAGGAGCCCCCGGTGGCGAGTCGGGCCTAGTCCGCGACCTTGCCGCGTTCGATGTCCGGGTCACTCCCTGAATTCTGGGCTGCCTACCCAGCGGCGAAACTCGCCGAGGTAGTGCGCACGCTGAATGCGGCCCGCGTGATGGCGACCGCGGCGGATCGAGAGCTGGTCGATAGCAGCACCGATGCGCTGTTTGGAGCCTCCCGGCATCTCATCGCCTATGGAAGCCTCACTCCCGGAGGAACGAACGCCCGTGAGCTCACGGGACTGACAGGCACCTGGCACGAGGGGTGGGTGACCGGCGACCTCGAGCCCAGCGGATGGGGGGCGGCGCTGGGCTATCCGGCTCTGCACTGGGACGCCACCTCGAGCAATCGTGTAGCAGCCTGGCTCTTCGTCTCACCCGACCTCTCGGAGCACTGGCCCACGCTCGATCGATTCGAGGGCGACGGCTACCGCCGCATCCTGGCCCCTGCCTACAACGACGCCGGTCTTCTCGCCGTCGGCTACCTGTACGAAATCGCTCCCGGTCCCCTCGCTTAGCGTTGCCGTGGGCTCTGGCCGAAAGCTGTGCCCTGAGGCTACCGTTTGTGAGGGGCCGGACCTCCGGGTTTGCCCGTCAGCGACCTGAACGCCGGAGACACGCGTGAACGCGGACCGATACGATCAGGCTCCCGGGGGTCGCCGAGCCGAACCAGCAGTTCAAGACGGTACGCGTGGTCTCTACCATCGAGCATTCACTCGAGGGTTGCAGCCCATGGTCTACGTGGTCCGTTCACTCGCTGTCGCTGCCGCGCTCGCGGCGGGCACGGGATCCCTCGCGGCCCAGGAATCACCATATGCAGGTTACACCGGGCGGCCCATCAAGGCCCTCGCCGACGAGCAGGTCGCGGCGCTGCTCGATGGAGCGGGGATGGGACTCGCGCTCGCAGCCGAGTTGAACGGATTTCCGGGACCAAAGCACGTGCTGGAGTTGTCTGACACGTTGAAGATTGATGACGACCAACGTGCGCACCTCATGCGGATCTTCGAGTCCATGCGCGGGGAGGCCGTCCTGCTGGGCAAGCGCATCCTAGCACTCGAGCGAGAACTGGATTCCCTCTTCGCCTCGGGGACGATCCAGCGCGATCGGTTGGGAGCCGTTACTGGCGAGATCGGACGCCTGCAGGGAACCTTACGCGCCGTTCATCTTGCCGCGCATCTCGAAACCACGGCCTTGCTGCACGTGCAGCAGATCCGCCTCTACCACGAGATTCGCGGCTATGTGGTTGCCGATCACGAACACCACCGGAGCCACCGACAGTATGAGTGACCACCGCCGCTCGAGCCGCGCTCGCAAACCGTCTATCGCTACGTTACTGGTGCTCGCGCTCCTCGGGGTATCGGACCGGGTGTCGGCCCAGCAGGATGGCCTAGCCGTGGCCCGGGCCCATCGGGAAGCTCATGGCGCTCAGGTGCTGGCCGAGTTCGTCGAGTTGTTGGCGCTGCCGAATGTGGCTTCCGATGCGACCGGAATCCGGCGCAATGCCGACTTCCTGGTGGCGCAGCTCCGTGACCTCGACATCTCCGCCGAGTTGCTCTCATTGCCGGGGGCACCGCCGATCGTCTTCGCGGAGATGCGTGTACCTGGCACCACCCGGACGCTCGCGCTCTACGCCCATTACGATGGCCAGCCCGTCGACCCGTCCCGCTGGCGACACGGCCCGTGGGAGCCGACGCTCTACACAGGCGCCATGGAGCAGGGTGCCCGGCGGACAGCCTTGCCGGCTCCGGGTGAGCCAATCGATCCGGACTGGCGGATCTACGCACGCTCGGCCGGCGACGACAAGGCACCCATCACCGCACTGCTCCAGGTGCTCAGCGCCTTCCACGACGCCGGGGTCACGCCGACCTCCAATCTCATCCTGTTCTTCGAAGGCGAAGAGGAGGCCGGATCCCCGCATCTTCGGAAGTATCTCGAGGCCCATCGCCCCCGTCTTGCCGGCGTCGACGCGTGGCTGTTTCTGGACGGCCCCGTCCATCAGAGTGGCCAGCCACAGATTGCATTCGGCGCCCGTGGGGTGACGGGGCTGGAGGTGACGGTGTATGGCGCCACTCGATCGCTGCACAGCGGCCATTACGGCAATTGGGCGCCGGTCCCCGGCCAAATGCTGGCCGAGCTGCTGGCGTCCATGAAGGATGACCAGGGCACCGTGCTGATCGACGGATTCTACGAGTCCGTCGAGCCAATCGGACAGGCGGAGCGCGATGCGCTGGCTCGGCTGCCGGCCTACGACGAGGAGCTGAAACAAGAGCTCGGACTGTCGTGGACCGAGGGGACCCCGGCGACATTAGCGGAGCGCTTGTTGTTGCCATCACTCACCGTTCGCGGACTCGAGAGTGGGAACGTCGGAGCGCTCACGCGCAACGTGATTCCCTCGACGGCCACGGCGGCGCTCGGCGTGCGCCTCGTGAAGGGGAACGATCCCGACACCATGCTGGATCTCGTGGAAGCGCACATCCGCCGGCAGGGATTCCACATCGTGCGAGACGAGCCCGATCGGGCGACACGGCTCGCCCATGCGAAGCTCGCCAAGGTGACTCGGGAGGGCGGATATCCGGCGGCCCGTACACCCATGGACTTGCCGATCGTCCAGCGCCTGATCGCCGCTGCTCGGCGTGCGTCTGGTAGGGAACTCCTGCTCATGCCGGGGCTGGGCGGTTCGCTGCCGCTGTATCTATTCACGGACCTGCTCGACGCAGCGGCGGTTGTCGTCCCCGTGGCCAACCACGACGACAACCAGCATGCGCCGGACGAGAACCTGAGGGTCGGAAACCTCTGGTATGCCATCGATCTGTTCGGCGCGCTCCTAACGATGCCGCAATGAACACTGTAGCCTGACCTCAGGAGACCACATAGATGCCGCAGTCCAAGCCAGGATGGGTCACCGTCGCGACGTATGGCGCCACCTTCGAAGCCGAACTGGCGGCCGGACGGTTGGAGAGCGTCGGCATTCCTTCACGCATCGACCAGCGAGGGGCCGTCGGGCTGTTCGGGCCCGGTCACCAGGGCCGCACGGTTCGGGGCGTGGCACTCCTGGTGCCAGCGGACAAGCTGGACGACGCCATGGCCGCGCTCGATCTCGCGTGAACCGCACCCGGGGCAACGACCCGTGCCAGTCGTGATCCGTGCCGGCGAGCATCGGGACCTCCCCGATATCGCGCGTATCTACAACCACTACGTGTTGACGTCGCACGTGACCTTCGACGTGGAGCCGATGACCCTTGGCGAGCGCGAGCTGTGGTTCCCAGGCTTCGGGCCACGGGGCCGCCACCGTCTCTTCGTAGCCGAAGACGAGGGACGTGCCGTCGGCTACGCGACCAGCACACCGATCCGACCGAAGCCGGCGTACGCGCCGTCGGTCGAAACCACCTTATACGTCTCGCCGGAACGGGTTAGTCGGGGCATCGGCCGGATCCTCTACGAGCAGCTGCTCGGCGCCCTCGAAGAGGAAGATGTCCATCGAGCCTACGCGGGTATCGCCCTTCCCAACCCACCGTCCGTGGCCCTCCACGAGGCACTCGGTTACCGGCACGTCGGTACGTTCTCGGAGGCGGGCCGCAAGTTCGGGCGGTACTGGAGCATCGGATGGTGGGAACGGCGGTTCCAGTGAGACGCCGGCCCAGCGCCACGGCGGGGGAGCATGACATGGACGTGATCAACCTGCGGGAGAAACTCTCGAGCTTCAACGAGTACTGGAACCCGCGCATCGTGGGCCAGCTCAACGGGCAGTACGTCAAGCTCGCGAAGCTCCACGGGACGTTCGTCTGGCACCACCACGTCTCGGAGGATGAGCTCTTCTTGGTGCTGAAGGGTCGCCTGAAAATGGAGTTTCGTGATCGAACGGTGACTCTTGGAGAGGGCGAGTGCCTGATCGTCCCCCGCGGGGTGGAGCACCGCCCCTCTGCAGACGACGAGGTACATGTCTTGCTCTTCGAGCCCATCACGACCGTCAACACCGGGAACGTGCAAAACGCACGAACAATCGATGTTCCGAAGCACGCTTGAGCAGCAACACGTGCGCGGACAACGCCGCACCATCAAACCAAGAGGTTGCCGTCGATGAAACCGTCCCCTGGGAGCTGTGTCGCCTGTCATCGAGACGACGAGGCTACGCCGCTCATCCCCCTCCACTACCGGGGTACCTCCCTGTGGATCTGTCCCCAGCACTTGCCGGTGCTGATCCACGATCCCGCCCAACTGGTCGGCCGGCTCCCTGGAGCGGAGAACCTCCGACCGGCCGACCACCACGACTGACCGTGCTGGCGTACGTGTTCTGGCACACCGCCCTTACGGATGCGCGGTCGGAGGAATACGAGCAGTGGCTCACGGCATTTCACGGGGCGCTCTGGAGTGATCCACTGCCCGGCTTCATCGGCTCCATGAGTTTTCGGATGGACCGGGCACCGTGGTTGCCCTCAGCGGGACCGGTGTACGAAGACTGGTACCTGGTGGAGCACTCCGGGGCGCTCGACACACTCAACGCCGCGGCCGTATCCACCAGGCGTCAGGTGGCACACGACCGGGTGGCCGCGCTCGCGGGGAGTGGAGCTGGCGGACTATACCGCTTGCGCAAGGGTCAGCCGGCACTCGACCGGACCCGTGTAGCGGTGTGGCTCTCCAAGCCGCGTGCGGAGTCCTACGAGGCCTTCTACGCCGCGCTCGGTCAGCGACTCGACCAAGGGGTGGTCACCACGGTGTGGGCGCGTCAGATGGTACTGGGCCCCACTCCAGAGTTCTGTCTCCACGCAGGACGCGATACCCGTCTGCCAGCAGATCTCGGCGTGCGGGTCACGCTCACCCCGGTGTGGAGCGGATTCCCGGCGGACGGCTCACCAGCTGCCGGAGGATCGTCATGAGTACGCGCCTGTTGCTGTCGGCGGCTATCTGGCTGTTCGTCGGCCCGAGCGGCCTGTCGGCCCAGACCGTGGGTCCGGCTCACGGCACGCTGCTGCTCGCCGGCGGCGGTGTGCGCGACCCCGAGATCTATCGATCCTTCGTCGAGTTGGCCGGAGGGCCGGACGCTCGTATCGTAGTCATCCCAACGGCAGGTGAGAGAGACGCCTTCGATTCGGCGTACGGTGGCCTCGAAGTCTTCCGCGCTGCCGGAGCCGACCACGTCACCGTGCTTCACACGCGCAACCGCGGCGTCGCCGACAGCGAGAGCTTCGTGCGTCCGCTGCGAGACGCCGACGCCATCTGGTTCTCCGGCGGGCGGCAGTGGCGCTTGGTCGACGCATACGGTGGCACGAAGACCGAGATCGCGCTCCGAGACCTGTTGGAGCGCGGGGGTGTGATCGGCGGATCTTCGGCAGGCGCCACGATCCAGGGCTCCTACCTGGTTCGTGGAGACTCCCGCACCAACACGATCACGATGGGCGATCACGAGGTGGGGTTCGGATTCCTTCGCAACGTGGCCGTCGACCAGCACGTCTTACGGCGAAACCGCCAGTTCGATCTCGTCGAGGTGATCCGAGTGCATCCGGAGCTCCTCGGCATCGGTATCGAGGAGAACACCGCGATCGTCGTGACAGGTGACACGTTCGAGGTCATCGGAAACGGATACGTGTTGATCTACGACGTGCACCGAACGATCGACGGTAAGGGGCGCTTCTACTTCCTCTCCCCCGGTGATCGATTCGATCTCGGAACACGTGAGGCCCGCCGGGGAGACGGCGAGGGCGAGCCACTCGAGCGCGTAACGACCGTTCCCTGGCCCACGCGCTGAACGCGGCACGCTTGAAGCGTCCCGCGACCGCCCTCCTGCTGCTGGCCATTGCCGAACTCCTGGGCATGAGCCTGTGGTTTTCGGCAAGCGCCGTGTCGGACGAATTCCGTGCAATGTGGTCGCTGAGTCAGTCGCAGGCCGGATGGCTCACGACTGTCGTGCAGCTCGGGTTCGTCGTCGGCACGGCGACGGCCGCCGTGCTCAACCTGGCTGATCTGGTGCCCGCACGCACGTACTTCGCGGCCGCGGCCGCGCTCGGCGCGCTGGCCAACGCCGCGCTGGTCGTCACACCCGACTATGGCCCATCCCTCGCATTCCGATTTGCCACCGGGTTCTTTCTCGCTGGCGTGTACCCGCCGGGAATGAAAATGGCCGCAACGTGGTTCCGTCGCGGACGTGGCCTGGCCATCGGCACCGTGGTCGGTGCGTTGACGGTAGGCAAGGCGGCTCCTTACCTGATGCGCGCGTGGATGCCGGGAGGCATCGTCCCCGTAGTGCTGTCGGTCTCGGCAGGAGCGCTCTTCGCCTCGGTGCTCGTCATCACGACCTATCGCGACGGACCGTACGCCTTCAGTCGCCAGCCCTTCTCGTGGGGATTGGTGGGAAGCGTGCTGCGACAACGCGAAATGCGCCTGGCCACCGGTGGCTATCTCGGTCACATGTGGGAGCTGTACGCATTCTGGACTTGGATCCCGGCATTTCTCGCAGCGAGTGTCGCCGCCGGCGGACAGGCGATCTCCGATACGACCGTGAACCTCATTGCGTTTCTCGCTATTGCGGTGGGAGGCGCCGGGTGCCTGTGGGGCGGATGGGTGGCCGATCGTATCGGATACGATCGCCTGGTGATCCGCGCCATGGCCGTGAGCGGGATTTGTGCGCTCCTCACCGGGCTCGTCTTCGGATCCACGCTGTGGTTCATCGTGCCGTTGACACTGATCTGGGGATTTTTCGTCATCGCCGATTCGGCACAGTTCAGCGCCCTCATCACGGAGGTCGTACCCACGCACGCCGTGGGGACCGCCCTCACGATCCAGACGTCGCTCGGATTTCTGCTCACGATGATTACGATCCAACTCGTACCCACCCTGGCAGAAGTCGGCAGCTGGCGCTGGGCGTTTGCCATCCTCACGTTTGGACCAATGGTGGGCATCTGGTCCATCGCTCGACTCGCGCCCGTGCTGCGGCGCGGTGCTGCGGATCAGACTGCAGCCTACGAGGGCCCCACCCCAGGGAGGTGAGCCACCGTAATGCCAGCAATACCGAGTGCGGACAGATGAACCCCAGACTCCGATCCCATGTTGCCGTGTTCGAGTTGAACACCGGTCTCATGCTCGCTGTCCTCGACGACCTCAGCACCGACCGGGGATGGGTGCAGCCTTCCGGTGACGGCTCGGGCATGCCAGGCATCGCCGTGCACGTGCTCGATGCGCGGAACTTCCTCGCGCAGATGCTCTCGGTCGAAGTCGCAGACCCTCTGCTCCAGACCATCCGTGAGGCGAAGCGCGTGCATGACCTCGAGACCTTGCCCTCCCCGGCTCGGGTATCGGCGCTATGGCTTTCGCTCTCGCGGCAGATTCGCCCCGCGCTGCAGGACCTTTCCAACGAGGCTCTCGATGCCCCGGCGCCGCACGCGTTTCCCGTCAGCGACGGGAGTGCGCTCGGCACCATTGCCTTTCTCCTGCAACACGAGGCCTACCACATCGGCCAGCTCACCATGCTCCGCAAGGCCGCCGGGCTCCCGGCCATTGCCTACGCCGCGCAGCCCGACCTCTGGTAACCGACGTCGCATTGCGGTGCTCCCGGACCATTATGTACCCTTCCTCCAACCTCCAGTGGGCAGTCCAGCTGTCGAGGACTCCGTCTACCTCGCTTTGTCCAAATGAAGGACCTGCACATGCGTATTCTGACGTTCGCAAGGTGTGCCCGCGCGGTGCTCACTACCGGAGCACTTCTCGCCGTGGCGTGCGTCGGCACCTCCAGCAGTCACCAGCCGATCGCACAGCAAGAACTGGCCTCTCGCCTCGGTCGCGCTGACGCACCCCTCATTCTCGACGTGCGGAGCGTGGAGGAGTACCGCTTGGGCCACGTCTCGAGCGCGATCAACATCCCGTACCAGCAGATCGGTGCGCGCCTGAACGAGCTGACTCCGTCCAGAGACCGAGACATCGTCGTCTACTGCGAAAGCGGCCCGCGGGCCGAGACGGCCGAGGCCCGGCTCAGGCAGGCGGGGTTCGGGCGGGTGTATCACCTCGACGGCGACATGGCTGGCTGGCGTCGCAGCCGCCTACCGACGGAAGCACCATAGGCTCCACCCGCTATGCCCGGATCTACCGGGTCGTTGGCCGCATACCGCGGGGCAGAGTGGCCACCTATGGCCAGGTTGCCCGTCTCGCCGGCATCGCCGGTCATGCCCGCCAGGTCGGGTACGCGCTCCACGCGCTCCCCGACGGCGGCGACGTTCCCTGGCATCGGGTGGTCAATGCTCGCGGCCATATCAGTCCCCGTTCGCAGCCGGGAGACGACCGGCTTCAACGACATCTGCTCGAAGCCGAAGGCATTGCGTTCGATCTCTCGGGCAAGCTGTCGCTCGATCGTTTCGGGTGGCGGCCGCGTGTGCCTGTACCGGCCGCCGACTTGGTATCTTGAGTCGAGGTGCTCGATCATGGAGACGAACGTCGCTGTTTGGTGCCCCGTTGACCCGTTGAACCTCGAGTAGCCCTCGCGATTGATGCCTCACGACCACGACCCGACACCGCCGGCTGCCCCGCGGATCATCTTCGAGCCGCTGCATGAGGGAATCGGCGTCCCCACGCGGCAGACGGACGGAGCGGCCGGGTACGATGTGCGCGCCGACCTCGCCGGCCGGGTGGTGACCGTCGTTGCCGGCTCGTCCGGAGCACGGCAGGAAACCGCCATCGCCAACGGACGCCTGGTCCTGGAACCGGGCGATGTCGCCCTCGTGCCAACCGGGTTCAAGGCGCGTGTGCCGACGGGATTCGAGGCGCAGATCCGGATCCGGTCGTCCGTCGCCTTCGGGCGAGGGCTGATTTTGCCCAATGCTCCGGGGACAATCGACTCCGACTATCCCGACGAGTGGCTGGTCATGGTAAAGAACGATTCGCCGCGCTCGAGTGAGATCAGACACGGCGAACGTATCGCGCAGGTAATTCTGACGCAGTTCGCAGTGCTGCCCTGGGAAAGGGGATCGGTTGGGCAGTCGACCGATCGCAACGGGGGATTGGGCAGCACCGGCATTCACTAGGCAGCATCACGTTAGCGAAGGGGCGGGAATGGCGGGGAAGGTCCGATACTACGAAAGCGCCTCCGTCCGGATCTCGTACGACGTCGAGCGATGCATTCACGCAGCCGAGTGCGTGCGCCGTTTGCCGGACGTGTTCAACCCGGATCGCCGTCCGTGGGTCGATCCGGATCGAGCCGCGGCGGACGCCATTGAAGAGACGATCGTGCACTGTCCGACGGGAGCACTGCACTACGAGCGGTTGGCCGACGGCAGTGAGGAGCAACCCGATCCGGACAACACGGTGGCAGTCTCTCCGGACGGCCCGCTCTACCTCCGCGGGCGGGTCCGGGTGAGCGCTGCGGACGGAGGTACGATGCTGGAGGATTACCGGGTGGCGCTCTGCCGCTGCGGTGCATCCGCCATCAAGCCGTTGTGTGACGGGAAGCATCACGCGATCGGGTTCCAGGATGCCGGTGGCGTTCGAGAGGCGACGGGATCGAGCGCCGCCGCCGCAGGAGGAGAGGTGACGGTCAGCCCGCAACCCAATGGCCCGAACATCGTGCGCGGCGCGTTTCACCTGGTGGACGGTCGGGGAACCCGCTGCTCCCGCTACGAGAAGGCCGCCTTCTGTCCGCGGCTCCACGTCGGTCGGAGCGCCGTGGTCCAACTGGTAGGAAAGAAGCACGACCCGGCGGCAGACCGATGATGCGACTCTGGCTCGCACTCGCCTTCGCCCTCACGGCATGTCAGAGCGGGTCGGGAAGCGGCTCCATACGCCTCACCTGGCGTTCCGTAGACTCGGTCAACGCAGACTTGCCACCGGGCGTTCGTGTGTTCGCTGGGCACAGCAGCATCCCGCCGGTGCGCGCGTGGGCCGTGCGCATCAACGAGCCCGATCCCCAGCTCGTCACCCGAGTCCGGCTCTCCAGTGATGCTGAGGACGGTCGCGAGACGTTGACCAGCTTCGCCACAGGCGACGACGTGTGCGTTGCCGTCAACGGTGGGTATTTCGCGATGGACCGTACGCCCTCGGTGCATGCGGGATTGCTGCTCGTGGAAAACCACCTGGTGGCTCCGGCCACCCGATCGGTCGAACGGGACGCTCAGAGGTACGTGGCGGCTCGCGCGGCCATCGGATTCACCGACGATGATGAGATCGAGATCACCTGGGCGACCACGAGAGGGGACACGCTGCTCGCGTGGCCGGATCCGCCGGCTCACGCTCCCGGAAGCCCGGCGGAAGTTGATTCGACCCTGGCGCGCCCCTGGAACGTGCGCGACGCCGTTGGCGCCGGTCCCATGCTGGTGGTCGACGGTGCCGTCCGTGTGACGACGGACGAAGAGATATTCTTCGGCAGTGCGATACCGAGGACGCATCCCCGCACCGCCGTGGGGCGCACGGCCGACGGGGATCTGATCCTGCTCGTGGTCGATGGCCGCCAGCCGGCCAGCCGCGGCGTGGACCTGGTGGAGCTGGCCACCATCATGCGTGATCTTGGCGCGGAACGAGCCTTGAATCTCGACGGAGGAGGCTCCTCAGCGCTCGTGGTGCGTGGACGGCTCCTCAACCGCCCCCTCGGCGATACGACTCAGCGCGAGGTGGTGTCGGCACTGGTCACCTACTGCCCCGGGCACGCACGCAGAGGCCAGGAGGCGCCGTGACGAGTGAAACGCCGCCCCGACACATGACACCCGAGGAGTTCCGCGCGGCCGGCCATGCCGTGATCGACTGGGTGGCACACTACCTCGAGACGCTGGAGCAGTACCCAGTGCTGGCGCAGGTGGAGCCCGGAGCGATCCGTGAGCGCCTTCCCAACACGCCGCCACATGAGGGAGAGTCACTCGAGGCCATCCTGGCCGACCTCGACACGATCATCCTCCCCGGCATCACCCATTGGCAGTCACCCCGGTTCTTCGGCTACTTCCCGGCAAATGCCTCGCCTCCGGCGATTCTCGGTGACCTGGTGTCGTCGGGTCTCGGCGTCCAGGGCATGCTGTGGTCGACGAGCCCCGCATGTACGGAACTCGAGACCCACGTGCTGGACTGGCTCGTTGATCTGCTGGGATTGCCACCGGCATTCAGGTCGTCGGCCGGCGGAGGAGGCGTGATCCAGGATACGGCGTCCTCCGCCACGCTCTGCGCGATGCTCGCTGCCCGGGAACGCGCCACCGGCTTTGCCACCAACAGTGCCGGCATCGATCGCCCATTGATGGCCTACGCCTCCTCCCAGGCGCATTCGTCCGTGGAGAAGGCCATCGCGATCGCCGGTATCGGCAAGGATCGGTTGCGGCTCATCGAGGTCGACAACTACTTCGCCATGCGCCCGGACATGCTCGAGCCAGCGATCCGAGCCGACCTCGACGCCGGGCTCACTCCATTCTTCGTGTGCGCCACGGTTGGCACCACTTCGGCCACAGCAATTGACCCCGTGTCGGCGATCGGGGCGATCTGCCGACACCACGGACTCTGGCTCCACGTGGACGCCGCCCTCGCAGGAAGTGCGGCGATCTGTCCCGAATTCCGTTGGGTCCATGACGGCGTGGAGCTGGCAGACAGCTACTGCTTCAACCCGCACAAGTGGCTACTCACCAATTTCGATTGCGATTGCCTCTACGTCGCGGACCGGGAAACGCTCATCAGTGCGCTGAGTGTCGTGCCCGAATATCTGCGCAACGTGGCCACGGAGTCCGGAGCCGTGTTCGACTACCGGGACTGGCACGTGCCGTTGGGACGCCGGTTCCGCGCCCTCAAGTTGTGGTTCGTGCTCCGGCACTACGGCGTCGCCGGGCTGCAGCGACACATCCGGCACCATGTGCAGCTGGCCCTCACCGTGGCAGACTGGGTGCGCGACGATCCGGCATTCGAGCTCGCTGCCCCGGTCCCCCTGAACCTCGTGTGCTTCCGCCACCGGGGAGACGACGCCTTCAACGAGGCCCTTCTCAGCCGGCTCAACGCGTCGGGGAAGCTCTTCCTGACGCACACCAAGCTCGACGGTCGCCTGGTCCTGCGATTGGCGATCGGCGGGACTTACACCGAACTGCGTCACGTGCAAGGGGCGTGGGACACCATTCGTGCCTCTGCTCGTGCGCTCTCCACGGAGCGCCAATGAGCACCGGCGGACAGCGCGTTCGGCGGCGGTCATGACACCGCGGGGTCCCGGGTTCATGCCGCGACTTCACCGGTGGCTCGTTCTTATCGGCCTCTTCATGATGGCAAGCCCGTTCTTGCTCACCTTCGTCTCGCGCAGTTCCCTGCGCTCCAACCGCGCCTGGGCGGCGGGCCTCGAACGGCGAGTCGATTCACTGGTCGAAGTGGGGCAGGGTGGGACGTCACCCGATTCGGCCGTCATCACGATGGAGCTGTCTGCCGCTGAGCGGGGACTCGAGCGCGCGCGGTATCACCTGACTCGCGCGGAGAGCAGGCTCGAGACCTTGTGGCGCTTGAACGGACAGGGACCGCTGCTCCTCGTGGCGGGAGCGATCCTCGTCTTCCTTGGATATCGCGTTTTCCGGTTCGAGCAGTTCGGCGACTGACACGACGGTCCCGGCGCCCGGTGTGGAAAGGAGCCTGTTCTATGCAGTTCGACCTGAGTTCCGGGATGGCGGTGCTTAGCCGCACCCCGACGGTGCTCGATGCGCTACTCCGTGACCTGCCCGCGGAGTGGGTCGGCGCCACCGAAGGCCCCGATACTTGGAGCCCCTACGACGTCATCGGACACTTGATTCATGGCGAGGAAACCGACTGGATCCCGAGGGCGCGCATCATCCTGGCTGAGGGAGAGCACCATCCCTTCGAACCGTTTGATCGCTTCGCGCAGATGGAGAAGTCGAGGGACCGGACGTTGCACCACCTGCTCGAAGAGTTTCATCGGCTGCGGGTCGAGAACCTCGAAACGCTCGCCTCATGGACACTGAGCGCGACCGATCTGGAGCGGCGTGGCCGCCATCCCGAGCTTGGCGCCGTAACGCTGCGTCAGCTGCTCGCCACCTGGGTCGCCCACGACTTGGGTCACATCGGACAGATCGTTCGCGTGATGGCGAAGCAGTATGCCGAGGCGGTGGGGCCGTGGAAGGCATACATGTCTGTGTTCCGGGCCTGATGATCGGTGTCCCCGAAGGGGGACATCAACGGGCAGACGGGGACCCGGGTACTTGCCCGTAACCCAATTACTGCAAACAGCTTAGCTCACTATCCGAGTCGGGCACACCCTTTGCCTCCATGTTCGCTGGGGACTCACTGGAGGGTGTCATGTCTCGCAGTCGTCTGATCATGGGTTTGGCGTTGGCCATTGGGTTCGCCGGGCTACCTGGCGCGACCGCCGCACAGCACCTGCGCGTGCTCCCTCCCCGTCACACGCTGGGTATCAACGGCACCGTCGTCCGACCGGTCGGAGAGTTCCAGCAGTTCGTGGACTGGGGAGGTGGGCTCGGCATGTACGGTGTCATCAACCTCTCGCCGAACGGGCTCGTTGGTCTTCGATTCGACGGATCGTTCGTCATCTACGGCCACGAGCGCTACGCGACGCCGTTGAGCCCGTGGGTACCTCGAGTGTGGGTCGACGTGAACACCGACAACATGATTCTGAGCTTTGGACTCGGCCCGCAGCTCACGTTCGGAAACGGACCGATTCGGCCCTATGTGTTTGGCACGGCCGGCTTGGCCTACTTCACCACCGTGTCGTCGGTCAAGGGTGCCGACAACTACGATGCATTTGCGCAGAGCACCAACTTCGACGACGTCACCGCGGCGCTCACCGGAGGCGGCGGCATGCTGTTCCGTCTCACACGAGGGCGCCATCCCGTGTCGCTCGATCTCTCGGTACAGTCCACCTATCACGGAGAGACGGAGTACCTGCGGCGCGGAGGAATCGTTGAGAATCCCGATGGCTCGCTGACGCTGTACCCGATACGCAGCGAAACCAACATCGTCACGTTCCGGGCGGGGATCGCGATCGGTCTCTAAGGAATCGCCACTGTCGTCGGGTTCGGCGGCGGCGTCCCCGTCGGCCTTCGGGTCGACGGGGACGTGCCCGTTTAAGGGGCCACGGCAGGCACCGGAAGAGCGCGTGGTGGGACCACCTTGACACCAGGCTATCTATGTGATATCATATTGATAGACTCTTTCGGAGGTGGCAATGATTCGCGAGAACCAGCGGCAGGTCGCATCGGGATACATCGCCCTGACAGGACTGCTGGTTGCGACGGCGGTCGTTGGGTACTGGTTCTACACGGCCGTACTTGCGGAGAGTCCGGGGCAGATCGTGGCCGCAGTCGTGGTGTTCACCGTGGTCATGTTCCTGTTTGCGGGGCTCTTCATCGTGAACCCCAACGAGGCCCGTGTGCTGCAGCTCTTCGGCGACTATGTGGGAAGTGTGAAGACGCCGGGACTGCGATACGCCAACCCGTTCTACACGAAGCGCAAGATCTCCCTTCGCGTGCGCAACTTCGAGACCGGCAAGCTCAAGGTGAACGACTGCAACAGCAACCCGATCGAGATTGCTGCGGTGGTCGTGTGGCGGGTGATCGACTCCGCGGAGGCGCTCTTCGAAGTCGACGATTACGAAGAGTACGTGCACGTGCAGAGTGAATCGGCGCTTCGCGGACTGGCGACCCGGTATCCGTACGACGCCCACGAAACCGAGGAAACGGCCCTCACCAGCCATACCGCGCAGATCGCCGAGCAACTACAGGTGGAGATCCAGGAACGGCTGCAGAAGGCTGGGGTCGAGGTCATCGAAGCACGGATCAGTCATCTCGCCTACGCCCCCGAGATTGCGCATGCCATGCTTCAGCGCCAGCAGGCGAGCGCCATCATTGCCGCGCGGCGGAAGATAGTGGACGGCGCCGTCGGGATGGTGGAGATGGCCCTCGAGCAGTTGGCCGACAAGTCGATCATCGATCTCGACGAGGAGCGCAGGGCATCGATGGTGAGCAACTTGCTGGTCGTGCTCTGCTCCGACCGAGGCACGCAGCCGGTCGTGAACACGGGATCGTTGTACCAGTAGGAATCCCGTGCCGAAGCGAAAGGCGTTTCTGTTGCGGCTCGATCCGAAGACCTACGACGCTCTGGAACGCTGGGCCAAGGACGAGTTGCGAAGCGTCAACGGGCAGATCGAGTTCCTGCTGCGACGCTCGTTGCACGAGGCCGGTCGAGCCCGAGACACGGAGAAGCCCTGAGCAACGCGCCGGGGGCCAGCCTCACACTGATGAGGCCGGCCCCTGGCTTCCCCCTGCGGTTGCCTCGACCTACCCGACGAGGTCCTCCATTTCTTTCGCGGCGCGCTCCAGGATCTCCCGGATCTTCCCGCGCTTTGCCTCATCTTCACGGAGCTTCCACGCCGCCCGGTATGACTGGGTCGCCAGTCGCCCCATGAACCTGGTCACTTCAGGCATGGGATCGGAAAACAGCCCGTCGAGCGTCTCTTCGATGCGGTCGAAGATGTCCTCGACGGTCGACTTGTTTTCGTCGAGGAACTTGAGCCCCTCCTCGGTGATCGAATAGACCTTCTTCCCCTCCTGCTCTTCGCACCTGACGAGTCCCTCGTCCTCGAGCCACTGCAGTGTGGGGTACACCGTACCGGGCGACGGCTTGTAACACCCTTGGGTGTGTTGCTCCAGCTCTTTCATGACCTCGTAGCCGTGCATCGGCCGATCCTTGAGCAGCTTGAGGATCACGTACTTCATGTCGCCGGACTCGAACCAGACGCGCCGGCGCCGACTGCCCTTCTGCCCACCGCGACCCCACCAGAAATCGGGGCCAAATCCGAACATTCCTCCGCCGCCACGCATAACGCACCTCGCTGCGATATGTTTAGATATATCGTCCAGATGTTACGTACGTAATATCTTGCGATATATCTTAATTGTCAAGAGCGGGGACTACGCGTCATCGGGGGGTCGGCATCTCTGCACATCACCGCCGACCCGCGCGTCACCTCCGGCCCTCGCGCCGGTCTCGCGCGCGGCATAGGTTTGGGCGCCGTATTCCTCTCCCAAAGGTAGGACCATGACGCTCCGTCTCGCGCTCGTCCTCGCCACGGTGGGTAGCCTCGCGGCTGCGCCATCGGGGCGCGCTCAAGAGACGTTCGATTTCTATGACCGTGGACCCTACCGGGCCACGGTGCCACGGCCAGACTCCCTGCTGGGCTACGCCGCCGGCGCACGGCATACCCAGTACTCCGAGCAGCAGGCCGTGCTCGACGCCCTGATGGCAGCCGCCCCGGACCGCGCACGCGCCGAACTGATCGGCATCACTGAGGAACGGCGACCGATGCGGGTCCTGCTCATCTCAGCCCCGGAGAACCTCACCCGGTTGGACGAGATCCGAACGGATCTCGCCCGGCTCGCCGACCCACGCTCGACCAACCCCGAGCAGGCGGCCACGATCGCGGCCCGCACACCGGCTGCCGTCATGCTGTCGTTTTCCATTCACGGCAACGAGCCGGGTGGATTCGAAGCCGCGATGTGGGTCGCCCACCACCTCCTGGCCTCGGAGGAACCGGCCACCATCGAGATGCTGCGGAATACGCTCGTCATCTTGAATCCGTCGGCCAATCCCGATGGCCACGAGCGCTTCGCGGTGTGGTACAACTCTCTTGGCGTCGGGACGGACGAGCCGTTCGCGTACGAGTGGAACGAACCCTGGGGCATCTGGGGACGGTACGGCCACTACCGGTTCGACATGAACCGCGACCTGATCGCGTTGGCACAGGCACCCACGCGGGCCATGTTGGGTGCCATCACGCGGTGGCACCCTCAGGTCTTCGTCGACCTCCACAGCACGACCGAGCAGTACTTCTTTCCGCCACCCGCGGCGCCCGTGAACCGGAACCTGCCGGCGCAGACGGTTCGCTGGCTCGAGACGTTCGGGCAGGGCAATGCCGCGGCCTTTGACCGATACGGCTGGCAGTACTACACCCGCGACGTGTTCGACCTGTTCTACGCCGGCTATTTCGACGCTGGCCCGTCGCTGCATGGCGCGACCGGCATGACCTATGAGACCGACGGCGGGAAAGCACTCAGGCGCCGCCGCGACGACGGCACGGTCATCACCTTTCGAGAAGGCATTGCGCACCACTACGTGGCGGCCTTGACCACGGTCGAGACGGCGGCAGCGAACCGACAGGCTCGCCTACACGACTACTACGACTTTCATCGCACCGCAATCGAAGAGGCGCGTGCAGCGCGCATGAAGCGGATCGCCGTCATGCCGGACACCGATCCCACCAACCTGGCCCGCCTTGCCGCCTTGCTCTTGCACCACGGCATCGAGGTCCGCCGCCTGACCACTCCCTACGCGGCGTCCGCAGCGCACGCCTACGGGGACGGGCCGGGTGCCCATGGAGTGCGACGCACGTTTCCCACCGGAACGCTGGTCATCGATCTGGATCAACCGAAGGGGCGCGTCGCCAGGGCCCTGCTCGAGCCAGCCGCCGAGCTCGACCGCGAGTTCTACGAGCGTCAGGTTGCGAAGTTCGAGCGGAATCGGCGCCGCGGCCCCGGCGCGACGAGCGAGCGATACGAGTTCTACGACCTGACCGCGTGGTCTCTGCCGCTCACGCTCGGACTGGACGCGCACTGGACCGAGGATCTACAGACGATCGCCGCCACCGCGCTCGTGCTCCCGGGTTCCGGTGACCCGGTGCGTGTGCTCGCCCCGCCTGGTGCGGTGACCGGGCGAGCGAGATCGGCCTATGTCTTTCCCAATGACCGTCAGGCCGCGGCCGAACTCGCCATGGCGCTCCTTCGAGAGGGCTTCGTGGTGAACGTCAGCACGGAGCCGCTCCGCGCCGATCACGCGAGCTATCCTCGGGGGACGTTCGTGGTGCGCGTTACGCGGAACCCCGACAGCGTGCACGAACGTATTATGGCGCTCGCCGTCGAGATCGGTGTGCCCGTCACCGCCGCACAGTCTGCCTTCCCCGACTCCGGCCAGGTGGGGGTGGGATCACAGAGCGTGGATCCCGTCTTCGCACCGCGCGTCGCCGTGGCCGCAGGCGACGGCATCTCCATCACGAGTTACGGTGCCCTGTGGCATTTCCTGGAGCGGGAGTTGCGATATCCTTTCGCACCGGTGGCGCTCGGATCCGTTGGGCGCATGCACACGCTATCCGACTACAACGTGTTCGTCGTGCCGAGCGGCAGTGCCGGGACGATCCGCCGAGAGCTGGGGCCCGCCGGGATCGCGCGCCTGAAGCAGTGGGTCAGCGACGGCGGCGTCCTCATCGTCTATGATGATGCGGCCTTGTTCGCGAGCCACGAGGACGTCGGCCTGAGCAGCGTCAAGGCGCTTGGGTCCGAAGAGGACGAAGAAAAGAAGGAGAAGGAGAAGGGCGACAGCCTCCCCAGTGGAGCCGGGCTCGAGCCACCGCTTGCCTCCCCCAGTGCAGACCCGGATCGCCCCGAATACGTGCCCGGGTCGATCTTCCGCGCCACGCTCGATCTCTCGCACTGGCTCACCATGGGGTATCAGCAGAAGACCCTTCCGGTGCTGCTCCGCGGCAGCACGATGCTTGCTCCGTCGGAGCGCGGTGACAACCCGGTGGTCTTCGTTGGGGATTCCCTGCTGCTCGCCGGGTTCAGCTGGCCCGAGAATACGGAGCGACTCCTGAACAAGACCGTGTGGGCGGCTACCGAACGTCACGGACGAGGTCATGTGGTGCTGTTTGCCGACGATCCGCTATACCGAGCTTTCTGGAGAGGGCCGGCGCGGCTACTGACGAATGCGATGCTGTTTGGGAGCGGGAGGTAACAGGCGGTTAGGCGGCTGAGCGGTTAGGCGGTTGGGTGTCCCCGCTAACCGCCTAACCGCTCAACCGGTCAACCGTCCATCGGCTCACGCTGTTCCCAGAGCATCCCACGTTCACGCTGCGGGATCGTCACGGTGATCGTTTGCCGGCGCTTGTCACGCATGACTTCCATCTTCATGCTCTCGCCAGCACTGTAGGAGCGGATGATTCGGAGCGCGTGTGACGGGTTGGTCGGCTTGCGACCGTCAATGCTCACGATGACGTCGCCGCTCTGCAAACCAGTGAGTCCGTCGCTCGGTGCGCGAACCACCAGGAGCCCCTCACTCGTCCCGAAGTAGCGTCCGAGCTCCGCGTTGAGGCTCACCAGCTCCATGTCGAACAGGCCAAAGGGCAGCAATCCGCCCATGACCATGGGGGAGCCCGACCGGATACGCACCCGCTCCGGCCCTTCGAGCTCCTCGAGGAACGGCATCGCAATGCGGTAGTTGAAAGCGTTCGAATCCGGGCTGATGAACGAAAACGAATAGGCCTCGGGCTCGAGCTCGCGGAGCACCACGTCGGCGGATTTGCGCCCCCCGTCTCGCAGAAACTCCACCCGAAGGGTCTGGCCCTCATCGAGTTCCCGAATGATGTCGCGGAGCCTTGCACTGGGCGACGGGTCGCGTCGTGTCATGCGTCCCAGCGCCGTTCCCTTGGCGCTCACAATCACGTCCCCGGCCTTGAGACCCGCCTCCTCTGCTGGTCCGCCGGGCGTCACGCCACTCAAGCGCACCCCGAGGGAGTCCTGCCCGGAGCGGTATGTCGACTCCTCCAGCAGCACTCCCATCTTGGGGCGGCTCTCTGAGACGAACACGCTCACGGCGCCGGGCCAGTCACGCTCCACCTGGAAGCGCTCCGCTAGGCGCTGGAGCTCTCCGGTCTGCAACTGCCGCTGAGCCGAGCGGAGCTCCTCGATTGCCTCGCGCAACGCGCGGTTGGCCGCGTCGCCTTGGGCGGCCTGGAGCTCTTGCATGGCGTGCTCCAGTCGGCGCTGCGCTTGGCGAACCCTCTGCTGCGCCTCCGCCATCTCTTGAGCGTTCTTCTTCTCGCCCTCCTGCGCCAACGCCGCGGTTGGAACCGCGATTCCGGCGAGAAGGAGCAGGTAGATCATTCGACGGGCTTTCATACTTCGACTCCTCGTTACACTGTCAGCCGTCCGCACCCTCGTCCTATCAGGACTGATTCGCAACCCATGGCGATCGTCGCACGCGGCGGGCTCGATGGGCGCGCACGGCAGTCAGTCAGTATCCCACGTACGTCACCGGTTGAACGTGTGTGTTGACCAGGCGATCCATCAGCGTGACCCGGCGACGCCACAGATCCGCCACGGCCTCGTGCGGCGCTGCCTGGACCTGGGCACGGTCGATACCCACATCGATCACCGCGATGCGATCTTCGAGCTCGGCGATGGCCGCAGCCGTGACGCCGTTGACCACTCGCCCCTGTCGATTGTAGCTCTGGAGCGCCTGCTCGAGCTGCTGCGACTCCTGTACCAGTGACGCAATCTCTTCAGGCGCCGACGCCGTGACCTCGGGCCGCGGCGGCGTATTGACACCGACAAACAGGACGAGTCCTGCCGCGGCAGCCAAGCCGGCCCAACTCGCGTAGCTCCACCGACGGCGCCGTCGCGCGGACATGAACGCCTCGCGCACGGCCGGCCACCGATCCCGCGGTGAGGAACGCCTCGGGAGCGCCCGGAGTGCTGCAACGCGCTGATGCAGACGATCGAGCTCCGCACCGCACGCCTCACACTGCTCGACATGGGCATGTGCCGCGGCGGTGCCCTCGCCATCACGCACCTCCAAAAGCTCACTGATCGTGCAATGTCTCAACATCATGCCTCCTCACCGAGCATCGTCCGAAGCCGCGCGTGCGCTCGTGACAGCTGCGACTTGGAGAAGCTCACCGTCTTTCCCATCTGCTCGGCAATCTCCTCGTGCGTATACCCTTCGACATCGTGCAGCCATACGACCGCCCGCGACGTGTCGGACAACTGGGCCAGGGCCGCTTCCAGATCCATGCGCAGCCCCACATCGCCATCCCTGCGCCCAGCCCAGCCACTGTCTTCCTCGAGTACCTCCGTATCGCGATACTTCTCGCGCCGGATGCGAATCAACGCCTTGCTTGACGCCACCCGCTTGATCCACGCCGTGAGGCTCCCGGGGGCCGAGCCCCGGAACCGCTTGATGCTGCGGCACACTTCGAGGAAGGTCTCCTGGAGCACTTCCTCCGCTTCCTCGGGCGTGCGGCAGATCCGTCGGGCGACGCCGTACACGGTCCCCTCGTAGGCGCGGTACACCCGCTCGAGGGCCGCCAGATCGCCCCCTTTTGCCCGTTGGATCGCGAGCTCGTCCAATGTCGCAGCAGTGACCTGTCCCATGCCCAGAAGTATAGATGCGTTGTGGACGGATGGGGTCGCAGGCGGGAAAGGGCGAGCGGGAAGGGGCGGAGACCGCGTTGTTCCCTAGATCACCAGATTGACCAGTTTGTCGGGAACGTAAACCGTTTTCTTGATTGGCTTTGCATCCACGAATCGGCGTACGGTGTCTTCGGCCAACGCCCGCGCAACTGCCGATTCCTCACCGATCCCAGCGGGCACCGTCACCCGACCTCGCACCCTGCCGTTCACCTGGACGACCAGCTCGATCTGGTCCTCACGCGCCATCTCCTCATCGAAGGCGGGCCAGTGCGCGTCGAACACACCTGTGTCGTGACCCAGCCGTTCCCAACATTCCTCGGCGAAGTGCGGAGCGAGAGGCGCGAGCATGACCACCAGTGGCTCGAGCAGCTCGGCTCCCACGTCCGGTCCGGCAGAATCGTCGGTGCCCTTCCCACGCAGCGCGTTGACATACTTCATCAGCTTCGCGATGGCCGTGTTGTACCGGAGGTCCTCCAGGTCTTCAGCCACGCCCCGGATCGTCTGGTGCAGCTTCCGCATCACATCGACCGAGACCTCGCCCCCCTCGAACGTGGCCGCGCTCACCAGCCCCCAAGCCTTGTCGAGAAACCGCCGGATACCGGAGATGCCCTCGTCCCGGAAGTCCCCCCCCTCCTGGTACGGACCGAGGAACATGAGGTACATGCGGAAGGTGTCGGCACCCCACCGTGCGAGGTAGTCGTCGGGGATGACGACGTTGCCACGCGACTTCGACATCTTCGCGCCGTCCTTCACGATCATGCCGTGGGCACGGAACCGGGCGAATGGCTCCTCGAAGCCGAGGTGGCCAAGATCGTGTAAGGCCATCGTAATGAAGCGCGAATACATCAGATGCAGCACGGCGTGCTCGTTGCCGCCAATGTAGCAATCGACGGGCAACCACTTGCTCGTCAGCGCCGGGTCGAACGGACGGTCATCGAAGTCCGTGGACGGGTACCGCAGGAAATACCAGGCGGAATCGAGAAACGTGTCCGACACGTCCGTCTCGCGCCGACCGTTCGCTCCGCACGTCGGGCACGGTACCCGGTGCCAGTCCTCGGCACGCGCCAGTGGCGAGACGCCACTTTCGTCGGGCCTGAAGTCGTCGAGTGGAGGGAGCAGGACAGGCAGGTCGGTTTCCGGAACCGGCACGATACCGCACGCATCGCAATAGATGATGGGGATGGGGGGTCCCCAGTAGCGCTGCCTCGAGATGCACCAGTCGTGGAGACGGTATTGGGTTTGCCGCCTGCCGGCGCCCTTGGTCGCGAGCCAGTCGGTGATCGCGGTGACCGCGTCGGCGCACGCCATGCCGTCGAACTCCCCGGAGCTCATCATGGTGCCGTCCCACCCGGTGAAGAGGGGCGGGAGGTCCGGAGCCGGCTCCGGTGCATCGACCTCGACGCCCTCCTTCGGCCGCACTACCTGCCGGATCTCCAGGCCGAACTTCCGAGCGAATTCGTAGTCGCGCGCGTCGTGAGCCGGCACCGCCATGATGGCCCCCGTGCCATACTCCATGAGCACGTAATCGGCAATCCACAGGGGGATGCGCTCACCCGTGGCCGGGTTGACGCAGTGGGCCCCGGTGAAGACCCCTGTCTTCTCCTTCTCGCCCACCCGACGCGACACCAAATCCATGGCCGAGGTCCGGCGCCGATACTCGTCCACAAAGGGCTGCTGCGCCGGCGTGGTTAGCTGGTCTACCACCGGGTGCTCCGGCGCCAACACCATATAAGTCGCACCGAAGACCGTGTCGGGCCGTGTCGTGAACACGCGAATCTCGGTCCCCGACTCGGTGGTGAACACCAGTTCGGCCCCCTCGGACTCGCCAATCCAGTTCGTCTGCATGAGCCGGGTGGACTCGGACCAATCGATGGTCCGGAGGTTCTCGAGCAGGCGCTCAGCGTATTCCGTGATCCGGAAGAACCACTGCGCCAGGAATCGCTGGGTGACCGGAGTGTCGGGATGGCGCTCGCACATCCCGTCGATCACCTGCTCGTTGGCGAGGACCGTCTTGCACTCCGGACACCAGTTGACCGGGGCTTCCTTCCGCACGGCGAGCCCAGCCTTGTACAACTGGAGGAAGATCCACTGGGTCCACGCGTAGTATCGGGGATCGGTCGTCTGGACCTCGTGGTCCCAATCGAGCATGAGTCCGATGCGTCGCAGCTGCTCCCGGAACCGATCGATGTTTTGGGGAATGAGCTTGGCCGGGTGGGTGTCGACCTTCAGTGCGTAGTTCTCCGAGTGGATCCCGAAGGCGTCGAACCCGATGGGCTCGAACACCTGCCAGCCCAGGAGTCGCCGAAACCGGCCGTGCACGTCGCTTCCGACGAAGGCGAAGACGTTCCCGACGTGGAGACCTTCCGCCGAGGGATACGGGAACATCATGAGGTTGTAGTAGGGGCGCCCGGCCTCGGCGAGGGCAGCTCGGTTCGTGTGCCGCTCCTCCCAGCGCTGCCGCCACTTCTGCTCGACCGCCTCCGGATCGTACCGTTGGCCCGCTACGTTATCTGATCGCATAGAGTCGGAAATCTAAGTAGCCGAAGGGGGCGACGGTCACCCCAGCCTCGCGACCTTCACCTCCAGCAGGTCGGGAAGCCCCGCGAGCGTGGACAGCACGTTTCCATTGGGCTGTTCGTCGACGACGATCGCCGCCAGAGCCTCCGAACCCGCCTGGTCCCGACGCGATTGATGGTAGGAGCCCACGTTGATGCCGGCCGCGCCGAGGACGCTACCGACCCGACCGATCACCCCCGGGACGTCGCGATTCCGCAGCACGAGCATCGTTCCGTGGGCAGGCACGTCGACGTCGAACCCGTCGATCCGGATCACTCGGGCGGTGACGTCACCCAGCATCGCGCCGTCCACGGTCGTGACGCGTTCCTCGGTTGCCACCGACACGCCGACCGTGGTCTCGAAGCCCGCCAAGGGAGCCCCCACACTGCGGGACGCAGCGATTCCCCGCTGACGTGCTCGCTCGGCGGCATTGACCAGCGTGACCGGGGTGACGCCGGCGGCCGACAACACACCCTCCACGGCGGCGAGCATGACCGGACGGGGAGCCGCTTCATCTCGGCCCCCATAGACGACTTCGATCGACCGGACGGCTCCGCCTGCAATCCCGGCAGCCAACCGGCCAAGCCCGCGAGCGAGATCGAGGACGCCGCTCAAGCGCTGAAGCGCATCGCCCGCAACGCCCGGGAGGTTGATCGCACCCCTGAGCGCGCCGCTCAGGAGGGCGTCCCGCACGTAGCGGCAGATCTCGGTCGCGACGCGCTCCTGGGCTTCGGAGGTCGATGCCGCCAGGTGCGGCGTGAGGAGCAGGCCGCTGGCCCGCCGCATCGGGGAATCCCCCGGCAGCGGCTCCGGATCGAACACGTCCAGGGCGGCACCGGCAAGGTGCCCGCTCTCCAACGCCTCCAGCAATGCGCCATCATCGACCAACCCCCCCCGCGCCGTATTGACCACGTAGGATCCGGGCTTCATGAGACGCAGTCGCTCGCGATCGATCAGATGCCGCGTGTCGTCGGTGAGCGGAAGGTGGAGCGTGACCACGTCGGACGCTGCCAACAGCGTTTCGAGATCGACGAGCTCGATGCCAAGATCGGCCGCCCGCTGTTCCGGCAGATACGGGTCGTGAGCCAGGATCGTCATCCCGAGGGCTCGGGCGATGGTCGCGACCCGGAGACCCACCCGCCCGAGCCCCACCACACCGAGCTGCTTGTCGCACAACTCGCTTCCGGCAAACCGCTTCCGGTCCCATGCGCCGTCACCCATGCTGGCTGCGGCCCACGGAATGCGGCGCACCAACGCGAGAAGCAGCGCGACCGCGTGTTCGGCAGCACTGACAGTGTTCGCCCCCGCAGCGTTCAGCACGGCAATTCCACGGCGGGTGGCGGCATCGACATCGATGTTGTCGACCCCGGTACCCGCCCGTCCGATCACCATCAGGCGCGGCGCCCGAGCAATCCGCTCTTCGGTCACCTTGGTGTCCGACCGCACCAGCAGCGCGTGCGCATGGGCCAGTTCCTGGTCCAGGCGTTTCGCGTCGCCGACCACTGAGACGACCTCCAGTTCCGGTTGCCTGCGCAGAATCTCCAAACCCGGCTCTGCGACGCGATCGGCAACGACTACCACGTATGTCATAAGGTGACCGATTCCAGTGTGTGCAGCAGTTCCTCCACCCGCTCGGGGCTGTGATCTCCCATGTGACCGATGCGGATGGTCGACTGCTTGAGCGGACCGTACCCCGTGCCGATCACCCATCCCTTGCTCTTCATCACCACGGCCAGCGCGCGGCCACTCTTCCCGCTCGGCACCTTCAGGCACGAGACCGTCCACGACCGGCGATCCGTTGGAGGCAAGAACTGAAAGCCGAGCTGTCCTCCTCGCCCGTGCACCCAGCGTTCTACGATCTCCCGCATTTGCTGGTGACGTTTCCACCGGGCTTCGATTCCACCCTCAGCGTCGATGCGACGGAGTTGCGCTTCGAGCGCGTAGAGCAACGAGATAGCTGGCGTATTGGTCGGCTGGTAGTCGATCCCGGCCCGATCGAACGCCAGGAGATCGAGATACGCGCCACGCTCCGAAACCTGTTTGGCACGTTCGATCATGCGGTCCGACGCCACGCCCAATGCCAAGCCCGGTGGAAGCGCCAGGGCCTTCTGCGAACCGGTGAGCACGAAGTCCAGCTCCCAGGTATCCGTCTCGACCGGCGAGCCGGCAAAAGAGGTCACGGCATCAACGAGCAGCACGACGCCGTCGAACTCCCGCACCACGGCCGCCAAGTCCTCCAACGGGGCGAGCGCTCCGGTCGCCGTCTCCGAGTGCACGAGCGTCACGGCATCCACCTCCGTGCGCTTGAGCGCATCCCGCAGCATGTCGGGCTCGACTGTCTGCCCTAACGGCACATCCACCCGGACGACGTCCCGTCCCGTGGCCGCCACGATCCCCGCGAAACGCTCACCGAATGCGCCGCTCACTAGCGACAACGCCCGTCGACGCACGCCGCACCGGACGGCCATCTCCATGAAGCCCGTAGCAGAACACGTCCCGATGTAGACCCGCCGGCCAGTCCGCCATGCGCGCTGCAGCGGGGGTTCCATCGCCGTGAGCAGTTGAACCATGTCCCCGCCACGGTGAGGGATCATGGGCCGCTGCATGGCAGCGAGAACATCCGGATGCACCTCAGTGGGACCGGGCAGGAAGAACCGCCCGAGCTCCTGCCTAGGCGACGAGCCCGCCTGAGAGGTCGGCGACTCGAGCGACGCCGAGAGCGGCGACACGGGTCGATGCGGCGGTGTCGTCATGCGCGGCCGATACCTTCCAGTCCCGGCCACTGCGCCACGGGCAGTTCCGCGCGCACCACGTGCATTCCCGCATTCGCGAAGCGGTTGAAGGCCTCGTTCGCCTGTTCCGTGAAGTCGACGACGCCCGGCACGACGACGGCCGAGGAGCAGTCCTCCAGGAGATAGACCCGTTCCGCAAGACTCCGATCTTTCGCTTCAATCCCGGCCAGAAGATCGTGGACCGTCCACGCCACACAGTGGCTCTTCGCCTGGCCCGCGACGACGACCGCGTCGAAGTCGAGCAGTCGCTGTATAAAGCGCTCGTTCTTCCGGGCGACGACGGCGCCGTCCGGCCCATGGGTCACCTCGGGACACAGCACAGAGTAGTGCTCCGTGAGCGGGTTGTCGCCCTTGAGCTCGAAGCGTGTCGCCGTCCGCCGGGCGATTGCATGAAAAAACAGCGCCTCCTCCACCGCGGGCACGAGTGCGTGGCCGACACTGCCGAGCATGGCATGATAGGGCCACACCATGAGCGGGAGTCGTCCCTTCGCCAGTTCACGGACATAGTGGTGTGCGTAGGTCCGGAGATGCTCCTCGTCACCCCCGACGACCGACGCGGCCACGGCCGGATTCACACGCCACGTACCGTGCTCCACATCTTCGGCAGTGATGACCGTTTCGGCGCCGCGTGGATGCCTGCCCGCCTCGTCGACCCAGAAGACCGGATGGAAGATCTGGAGCGCCGTATGCGTATCCAGCGTCGGGGCGATCTCGGTGAGTACGTCAAGATTGCGATAGATGAACTCGCACAATCTGACGTTGTCTTCGACCGCGCCCATGCCGGACCGCCCGCCGACGAACAACTCGTGGCCGGGGATGCAGAACGTGTTTTGGCAGTCTACGATCAAGAGACAGAGGCGAATCCCATCTGCGGCCGCCAGGCCGATGGTATGCTGTTTCGTCCAGGACTCGGCGTCTTCGGCCCGTCGACCGTAGTCGACGCGCCAAATCTCGCCGACCTTCGCCGGGTCAAAGTGCGGTGGTATGGGAAGCTGTGGCACCCGCGCCCTCGTGTGAGACAGTCGATCCGCTCCAGGGGGTAAACTAATCGGATGCTGGCGGGGTGCGTCCTGGGAAATCCTAGTCGACGCGTTCGAGGCGAGGGTTCGGTCGATGTTCCCTCCCCGTCTTCGCACAGGGCTTGCCGTCGACTAGCACCACATCTGCGGTGAAATCGTAGCGTCCTTGACCGCGGAACAACGACGACCCCACACCGTAAGCATCGACCGGCACACCGGCCTCTTCGAACGCCCGGATCTTCTCCACGGTGAACCCGCCGGACACGACGATCTTCACGTGGGAGAATCCCTCTGCGTCGAGTGCCTGCCGGACGTTCCACACGAGTTGGGGATTCACCCCTCGAGGGTCGAAATGCCCCATCTGTGGAATCACAGAGCGATCGACGATGGTCCCGGACGTATCGAGGCGCACGCCGTACAGGTGCGTGCCGAGCGCTTTCGCCACGTCGACGGCGGTGCGCACGCTGTCGTTCTGGAAATCCACCAGACACGCGAGTTTCACATCCGACGGCATGTACTGCACGAACTTCTTTGCGGCCAGTACCGTGTCGCCGCCATAGGCAGCGATCATGGCGTGCGGAACGGTTCCGATACCTTCGCTGCCCCACCATGACGCCTGTGCGTCGGTGGACACACCGATGGCACCCGCGATGTGCGCTGCGTAGCCGTCACCGGTCTGAACCAGCCAGTGGTCGTGGCGGGCCGGAAAGAACATGATGTCCTTGGGTTTCGCGGCCTCCACCACGAGCCGCGTATTGGTGCCGACGCGGGTCCGCCGAGCCAGGACCCCAACGTAGAGTGTCTCGAGGTGCGCAAAGGCGTCGTACGGCCCCTCGATGGTCATCACCGTCTCCCACGGAGCGATTTCGTCCCCATCGTACAGGGCATGCAACGTGAGATCGCCCCAGGAATGAGAACACAACTTGAGAATCGCGATGGCCTCATCCACCCCACCCAGAAACGCGTGTGCCTTGGTGAACACCTGCATCAAGACCCGCGGGCGGTTGTGGTCAGCCAGCACGATCTCTCGGGACCGCACGAAGTACTTGTCCGAGTAGTAGCCGGCCCTCATCTTCTCGACCGGCAGCTGAAATATCGATGGATCGAGTCGTTTGCGACGCGGCATCTCAGCCGGTGTCCTCCTTGATGACATACCGAAGCGCTCGGCGCCGGTACCACCGCACAGCGAACGCGTCTACCAAACCCCGCAGCGCGCGGTCCCGCATCCCGTACTTGCTTCGTCCCGCGCGGCGCGGCCGATGCGCGACCGGCATCTGGGCCACACGCCCTCCCTGAGCCTGCAGGAGCGCCGGGATGAACCGGTGGAGTCCGTCGAAGCGCGGGATCCGTGCCAACGCCGACCGACGGACGACCTTGAGGGCGCACCCAGTATCCCGCATGCCGTCCCGCGTGATCCAGTTTCGCACGGCGTTGGCCACCCGGCTCTGGGCCCGCTTCCACCAGGAGTCGGCCCGGCGGTTGCGATACCCGACCGCAGCCGCCAAAGAGGGTTGCTCCTGCAGAGCCCCCAGCAGCGGCATGATGTCGGCCGGGTCGTTCTGCCCGTCGGCATCCAGCGTGACCACGATCTCCCCTCGTGCGGCGTCGAGCCCCACCGCGAGAGCGGCACTCTGGCCGCCGCGACGCTCCAGCGTGATCACACGGAGCGCGGGAAACCGATCTTTCAGTCGGCCCAGCTCGGCATCGGACCCGTCGGTCGACCCGTCGTCGACCGCGATGACCTCGTGGGAAACCCCGCCGAGTGCCGACGCGATTTCTTCAAAGAGCGGCCCGAGATTCGGTTGCTCGTTGTGCACCGGTAGCACTACGGATACCACAGCCTGTCCCCACCTCACGGAGCTGAAGTCCGGGCTCCCCTGCCACCCCATCCCGCGACGGCCACTGTCCCGGCCAGAACGTATGGCGCCCATGGATCCCAGGCAAGTTGACAGTCCCGGAGCGCGCGGGGTTATTTCGCGATGCCCGCAGATGGGGTTTCTCCTCCGGAGGAGGTCTGATCGTGTCCGACTCGTACTCGCGCCGGGAATTCCTCGGAGCCGCCTCGGGACTCACGGCTGGGGTCGCCTTGGGACCGGGCGTCCTGGCCACTCGATCGGCTCCCGCGATTCACATCCGACCTGCGGCCATGAACGTGGTCGTGGCCTCTGCGAACGGCCTGCGCGGTGTGCAACGGGCGGGAGAGCTGCTCGTCCAGGGTATGGATACCCTCGATGCAGCCATCGAGGGAGTCAAAATCCAGGAACTGGACCCGGACGACACGTCCGTCGGCTACGGAGGCCTGCCGAACGAGGAAGGCATCGTTCAGCTCGACTCCTCGTGCATGCACGGACCGACCCGCCGGGCCGGCGCGGTGGCCTCGCTCGAAGGTATCAAGACGCCGAGCGTGGTGGCGAAGTACGTGCTGCTGTACACCGACCACGTTCTCCTGGTGGGGCCCGGCGCAAAACGCTTCGCGCTCTCCTACGGCTTCCAGGAGGAAGACCTCCTGACGGACCGCGCCCGGGAAGCCTGGCTCCGCTGGCGGGCACGTCGCGGTCCCAACGACAATTGGCTCGAGGTGCCGGATGACGAACAGTTGTCGCGTGAGGAACACGGCACCATCAACATCAATGCCGTGAATGCCAGCGGGGATGTCTCGTCGGTCACCACGACAAGCGGGCTGTCCTGGAAGATCCCGGGGCGAGTCGGCGACTCGCCCATCATTGGAGCCGGGCAGTACACCGACAACGATGTCGGCGCAGCCGGATCCACCGGTCGGGGTGAGGCGTGCATCAAGGCGTGCGGAGCATTTCTCACGGTCGAATTCCTGCGACGCGGCATGCGTCCGTCCGACGCAGCGCTCGAGACCCTGCGCCGGGTGGTCGCCACAACCGAGGCGCGGCTCCTCGATGAGCGCGGGCGACCGCGCTTCGGTCTCAACTTCTATGCGGTGAACAAAAAGGGTGAGTTCGGCGGCGCATCCATGTTCGCCGGCGCACGGTACGCCGCGTGGGACGGCAGGGAAGCCAAGCATCACGACGCTGCCTACCTGTTCGAGCGGGAGCGGTGAGGCCGACCGTCGTCTTTGCGCTCGTGGCCCTCGTCGCATCTCCGGGTGTGGCGCAGATCCCAGACGTGCCGACCTTCGGGCGCGACTGGACGAATCTCTCGTTCCCGTGGATCACCTGGGGTCCGACCGAAGGCCTCTCCACCGGACTCTTCCATGCGCAGATCAATCAGCTCGGATACGGCGAGTGGGAGGCGCCCGAGCCGTATCGGGCGATGGTTTCGCTGGACGGCCACATCTCGACCTCCGGCTCCAAGCGGCTCGAGCTCGCGTTCCGAGCCCCCAAATGGGTCCACGAATGGCGCTACGTTGTGACCCTGGAGGGCAGACGCGACGCGCGCGCGCGCTACTTCGGGATCGGCAACGCCAGCGTCTACGACGACGCGAACGAAACCGACGCCGCTCCCCATTTCTATCGCTCTAACAACACCCGATGGATCGCGCGGAGTGAAGTCCAGCGCGGCATCGTCGGGCCGCTCCGTGTTTTGGCAGGTCTCCACCTCGAACGATGGCGGATCGACACCCTGTCCGGTCCCAGTCAGTTGGCGCAGGATCTCGCCGCCGGGGCTGATCCTTCTATCGGGCAGGGAACGGCCGATGCGTCGGCACGGATCGGGCTCGTCTTCGATACACGCAACGATGAGCCGGCTCCGACTCGGGGCTTCTTGATCGAGGCGATCGTGGGTATCGCCGACTCCGGCGTCATTTCCGCAATGAGCTACACCCGCACCACGGTGTCGGCCACAGGCTATCTGCCAGCATTCCCGAATCTGACGATTGCCGCCCGGGTCCTGGGCCAAACGATGAGCGGCACCCCACAGCTCGGCTCCTACGCCTTGATCGAGTCCAGCGACCGTCCGTTCAGAGGTATCGGCAGTGCGGAATCACACCGGGCCATCCCGGCCCGACGGCTGTTGGACGCGGATAAGCTCCTGGCCAATCTCGACGTGCGGTATGACTTCTTTGCCTTCCCGACGCTGTTTCGCGTGACCGCCGTCGGGTTCCTCGATGCCGCCCGTGTGTTTCCCGCCGGTGAGTTCAGCGTGACTACCAAGGACCTGATGGTCGGTGGAGGCGTAGGGCTCGTCGCACAGTTCTTTCGGACCGGCATTCTGGGAACGACTGCCGGGATAGGCCCGGACGGCATCGTGTGGTTCTTCCACACGCGCTGGCCCTTTTGACGTGAAGCCCGACCTTACCGGCCGAGATTCCCCCGACGTGCGTCGAGCCCGCCTCTCGGTGCTGTTAGATTACGGTATGCCTCCAAACACCCTCCTGGTTCATCTCCTCCCGGAGAACGCCCGCCCGGGCATCTTCGCGCCGCCCAACCGTCGCTAGGCTTGCCCGGCGACGCCGCCGGTCCGGCGACAGCGTCACCATGAGCCACTTCGTGTTCCGGACGTAATCCTCGCTGGCAGCCCAGCCCTGCCAGCTCCAAGGCGGTTCAGGAGAGTACTCATGGCTCAAGTCACCGTTCCCGCCGATCAGGTGTTCGGGATCCTCCGCGAGAATATCCTCGTCGACGGCTTCCACATCGTGATCGACCTCGAGAAGTCCCACGGGTCGAGGATGGTCGATGCGCTCACCGGCAAGGAATACCTGGATTGCTACACGTACTTCGCCACCCTGCCGTTGGGACATAACCACCCAAAGCTCAGCGATGCGGGCTTTCGCGAGTCCCTCCTCCAGGCGGCGCTCGCCAATCCGGCGAACAGCGACGTGTACTCGCGGGAGTACGCCGGGTTCGTGAAGACGTTTCGCGACGTCGCCGTGCCCGACGACTTCCGCCATCTTTTCTTCATCGCCGGCGGCGCGTTGGCCGTCGAAAACGCCATGAAGGCCGCGTTCGACTGGAAGGCACAGAAGAACCGCGCACGCGGCGTCGAGGGTGGTGCGGACAAGATCCTCCATTTCCGGGATGCGTTCCACGGACGGAGCGGCTACACCCTCTCCGTGACCAATACCGACCCGCTGAAGACCGCCGATTTCCCGAAGTTCGCATGGCCCAGGATTTCCAATCCGACGATCCACTTCCCCATCGACGTGGCACAGGTCGCGGCCGCGGAGCAGGCCGCCGTACGCGAAATCGAGTCGGCGTTCCAGCGGGATCCGCACGGTATCGCGGCCATCCTGATCGAGCCGATTCAGTGCGAGGGTGGCGACAATCACCTCAGACCGGAGTTCTTCCGCCAGTTGCGCGCCATCGCCGATGAGCGTGACGCGCTCCTGATCTTCGACGAAGTCCAGACCGGCATGGGGATTACGGGTTCCATGTGGGCGTTCCAGGATCTCGGTGTCACGCCGGATCTGGTGGCGTTCGGCAAGAAGACCCAGGTGTGCGGCGTCATGTCGACGTCCAGAATCGACGACGTCGAGCGCAACGTGTTCCACGTCTCGTCGCGCATCAACTCCACCTGGGGCGGCAACTTGGTGGACATGGTCCGGTGCGCCCGGTACCTGCAGATCATCCACGAAGACGATCTCGTGGCCAATGCCGCGCGCGTCGGCGCCCAGTTCAAGAGCGAGCTTGAACGGCTCCAGGCCCGATTCCCCGTCGTCACGAACGCCCGGGGGAAGGGCCTGCTGCTGGCGTTCGACCTGCCAGACACCGACACCCGGAAGAGGGTGCGCCAGGCCTGTTGGGATGCCGGGTTTGCGACACTCGCCTGCGGACCCCGATCCATCCGGTTCCGCCCGGCGCTGGTGTTCAGTGAGGCCAACGTGGAGCGTGCGACGTCGATACTGCAGAGTGTCTTGAAGGCGGTCTGAACCGCCGCGGTCAGTCGAGGAGCGCCAGCACTTCCCGAAGCACCGACTCACCGCGGTCTTGCGCGTGCCAGCGTCGCATGTGGCCGTAGAATTGGCTCTTCGGCAGACGGGCCCTGTTCTCCAGTGCCCAGACCTGGAGGGCGGCTGGCCGCGGGCCCCAGTAGCCGACCTCCCGGAAGTCCCGATCGAGCGCGATCACGATAGGGATCGATCGGGTTCCGCGTGTGAGATAGCGATCCATCACGTCGGGGTTCGCGTCGCGCGAGATGAGGCGCAGGGGGAACAGCTCCGTCTCGTCACCGAGCTTGGCGAGCACCGGTAGGACGTTCGCGGCATCCCAGCACCAGTCTTCCGAGATGGCGAGGAGCGAAACTCCCTCCCCGCGAACGCCGGCTCGCTCCACCGCCCATGGGGGAATCCGCGCCGTACGATACACACCCTCCCACAGCGCGCGGAGGACGTCGACCGTTGCCCGAAAATCAGCATACGGCACCCCCTCCTCCCAACTTTGCACCAGCTGTCGCTTGCTCGATACCTTCACCCCGCACGCTCCTTTCCGGTACGCCACACGGTGGAGCACCGGACGAGCCCCCCGAGTTGCCAAGCTACCGAATCCGCATCCAACACGGCACCCTGACGCACAGCTTGGCAGCCGCACCCCCCAGTGCTACCCTAGGGCGATGGCCACCCACCCTCCTGCCCAGCCTTCGACCCGCCGTCGCAGCTCTCAGTCAACTCGCGACCGCATCGTGCGCGCCGCCATCGATCTCTTCACGACCCATGGGTACCACACCACCACGACCCCGCAGATTGCAGCGGCCGCGGGCGTTGCGGAGGGATCCATCTATCGGCACTTCGAAAGCAAGCAGGTGCTGCTGAACGAGTTGTACCGTGCGGCCCTCCGCCTGTTGCTCGCCCCGATCACCGCGGCCACCGGCTCATGCCGTGACCGGCTCGAGCATGTCGCTGGCACGTGGTGTGATGTGGCCGGTCACGATCCTGCCCCTGTCAGGCTCGTCTTCTTCGCTCGGTTCCCCGGCCTGCTCGATCCGAAAAGCCGGGATCTAGCGGCAGAGCTGCGAGTTGCCCTCGGTCGGATCCTGGTGGAGGGAAAGTCGTCCGGCGAGATCCGCCCGGGGTCGGTGGATCTCTGGACCGATCTCTGGATCACCATCATCGGCCTCCCCCTCGAACGAATCTGTGACAAGACGTGGAGCGCGCGCGACCCGGTCACGCAGCTCGCACGGCGGGCTGCGTGGCGTGCGATCCACACCGACGAGGGGAGTCCCCCGGACGCGTGACCTGACCCAACCACCACCCAGTCTGGACATCCCGACTCGGACACGTATCCTTTCACGACCTCTCGACGCAGGAGATCCTGATGCCCGATGCCCCAGCCTCCCCCGCCCGTGGCGTGTGGGGTTCCCGGGTCGGCTTCGTTCTCGCAGCCGCCGGTTCGGCGATCGGTCTCGGCAACATCTGGCGCTTCCCATACGTGGTCGGCGAAAACGGTGGCGCTGTCTTCGTGCTCATCTACCTAGGGTTCGTCTTCCTGATCGGAGCGCCGGTCATGCTCGGGGAGCTAGCGCTCGGGCGTCGGACCGCGCGGAACCCCGTCGGTGCCTTTGCCGTGGTGGCGCCGGGGACACTGTGGCGGTTCGTCGGCCTGCTCGGGGTAATCACGGGCGTGGGGATCCTCTCGTTCTATGGCGTCATCGCCGGCTGGACATTCGGATATTTCCTCAAATCGGTGAGCGGTGGCTTCAACACCATCGTCGCGCAGGAATCTGCGGCGGTGTTCGGCGACTTCGTGTCCAACTGGATGGTGAGCAGCGGCCTGCTCGTCGCCTTCCTGGTGCTGACGGCCCTCATCGTGTGGCGTGGCGTGTCCCGCGGCATCGAGTTGATGTCGAAGATCTTGATGCCGATGCTGTTCTTCTTGCTGGCGGTGTTGGCGTTTCGCTCAGTGACGCTCTCGGGTGCCCGCGAGGGACTCGAGTTCTATCTCGCGCCCGATTTTTCCAAGCTCCGGGCCCAGACCTTTCCAACGGCGCTTGGCCAGGCCTTCTTCTCACTGAGCCTCGGCATGGGCGCGATGATCACCTACGGCAGCTACATCCGGAAACGTGAGGATCTCGTCGCGTCGGCGGGGATCGTCTGTCTGTTCGACACGATGATCGCCCTGCTAGCGGGTCTCATCATCTTTCCAGCGCTGTTCCATGCCGGGCTCGATCCTGCATCCGGGGTCGGCCTGGTATTTCAGGTGCTGCCGCCGCTCTTCGCCACCCTGCCTGGCGGGCAGTTGTTCGGCTCGGCGTTCTTCCTGTTGCTCACCATCGCCGCACTGACATCCACGATCTCGCTGCTCGAGGTCCCCGTTTCGTACTTGATCGACGAGTGGAAGTGGTCGCGCGGTAAAGCCGTCCTGGTCACGACACTTGGTACCGCGCTGCTCGGTGTCCCTTCGGCCCTCGCCTTCGGCGCCGTGGGCCTGTTCAGCAGCGTTCCTGGAGCGAACGTCGACTTCCTCACGCTCATGAACATCGTATTCGGCAACTACTCGCTCTCTGTCGGTTCGTTGCTCTTGGCGGTGTTCATCGGCTATCGCTGGGGAGTGGCGGGTGCAGCGAAGGAAATCGAGTTGGAGGGTGTGGCCTTCGGACTCCGATCGGTGTGGGCGTTCCTCATTCGGTTCCTATGTCCGGTCGCCGTTGCCGTCATCATCGTGTACATCGTCCTGACCGGCAACTACTTCTAGGCCGAGGCGGGCTTTTCGGGGGTGCTCCTGTAGCGACGGCTCAGGCGTACACGTCGTCGAGCGCCGAGGCGGGTGGCGGCATGTTGCGGGAGCGGCTGTCGAGCGCATCCGCTGCCGCCTGGTCGACTTCGTCTGCCACCTCGGCCTCGATCCGCTCCAACTTCTCACGCGCAACGCCCATCGAGATGAGGAACTCCTCGTACAAGCCGATTGGGTCTCGCTTTCCCCAGTACGTGAACGTGGCGGCATCGAACAGTCGGCGTGCCTCCTGTTCGTCGTGGGTGGCATGCCCCCCCATGCGGAAGGTCTCGGCGTCGAGAATCACCGGGCCGTCGCCGTTGCGACATCGGTCCGCCGCGATTCGCGTGGCCGCGTAGGCGTCGACCACGTTGTTGCCGTCGAAGGACCAGCCGGCGCAACCGTAGGCTTTGTGCACCTCGCTGAAGTCGGCGGGGCGGTGATGCTGCCGCACCGGCGTTCCCAGCGCGACCTGGTTGTTCTGGATGATGAAGATCACCGGCAGCCGTTGTGCGGCGGCGAAATTGAAGGCCTCGTGGGTCGGACCCGACTTCACCGATCCGTCTCCCACCCACGTCAAGGCCACGCCCGGCTCGTTACGGAGCCGAAAGGCCAACGCAACGCCGATGGTCACGGCCGGCATGTTGCCGATGTTGGAAATGGGCTGCAGCACGCGGTGTGCGAGCGCCCCGACATGACCGTCCCGGCCCTTGGACGGGGAATCGTAGGTGCCCAGGTAGCCCCGCAACATGTCCGCAACCGCCATACCCATGTCGCAACAGGCCCCGGCATTTCGGATCATCGGCGCCACCACGTCGCGCTCGCGATCGAGCGCGTGTACCGGGCCGATCGTGGTCGCTTCTTCACCGGTTCCAAGCCACGCCTTGGAGATGACGCCTTGGTGCACCCAACGTTTGAGCATGATGTCGTGCAGTCGCGCGCGCACCATGCCGGCATACAGGCCCGTGAGGACGGTTCTATCCAGTCGACCGACCACCTCCTTGCGAGCCGGCACGGCCTCCCACGCCGCCGCGTACCCGGTGACGAGCTCCGGATCCGGACGCCAGTCGACGTATTCGGGGGGATCGAATGCCGGGTAGCGCTTCATGGCCGACGAGTTGCTCCAAGCTGAGGCCGAGCCTAATATCCCAGACGACCCAACGACGAGCAAGATATCGCCGATGCCATCGCCAACCGATCGTTCCCCGCGCCCTCACCTCGCGAGCTTCCTCTCCTGCGGTGCTCTGCTCATGCTCCCCTTGCTCGCCTTCTACACCAGCACGGCACCGAGACCAGCTAACCAAGACCCGATGGCCGATTCACTCATCGGACTTTGGATCGACTCAGTGGGCGAAATGGAGACGTACCAGGCGCTCCGCACCGCTCACTTCACCGTCACCACCCACCTTTTCGACACCCTGTCGGGTCGCCTCAAGCGCTCGCGCCCCCGTTACGCCTCGATCAAGCAGGGGCCGTACGGTGAGGAAACCCGGGTGGAGCGGTGGGAAGGTGACGACTTCATCATCCAGGGATTCAACGGCCGGGATCCTGCCTGGGCCGTCATGAACGGGGCCGGGCTCCCTGATACGGCGATGGATGCCCGGGAGGCCATCTATGTCGCGCGGGACCTGTTCTACTGGATCGGACTGCCGTTCAAGCTGCGCGACCCGGGCGTGTACCTCAACTATCTGGGACTGCGTGAGCGCCCGGGTGAACCCTGGGTCGGCGAGGGCGACCGTGAGCGTCGGGCTCCCGACGGCCGGTATCACGCAGTCCAGGTGAGCTTCGGGCAGGGGGTCGGCGAGCACAGTGACATATTCACCTACTATTTCGCGCCGGGCCACGGATTGCCGTTCGAGGTCACGTATGTCGAAGAGGGGCGAACCAACATCAACCGGCTCATCTGGGGACCGACCGAGCGGGTCGGTGCAATTGCTTTCCCCTACGTCGTTCGCCGGGACTTCATCACCGAGTCCGGCAAACGTACGAAAGCGCTCGTGTTTGGGGATGTGGCGGTCAATCTCGACATTCCGCAGGCGCGGTTCGAGCGCCCGTAACGCCTATCGCAGGTGTCCGCGCAGGCTGTCCTTGTCGGCGTCGTCGAGTGCGTCGACCATCGCGTGTCCGAAGTCGAGCATCGTCGCGTATCGGTTGTCGGGTTCGTTCTCGAGCGCAGTCATGAGCACGGCCTCGAGTGCGCCGGGAAAGCCCGCCCGCACCGTACTGAGGGGGATCGGCTTCCCACGAAGGCGGGCAATCATCATCTCCTGCGGCGTGCGTCCCTGAAACGGTAGCTTGGTCGTGAACAGCTCGTAGGCCACGATCCCGAGCGCGTAGACATCGCTCCGCCGATCCAGTGACTTGCCGCGGATCTGCTCGGGACTCATGAATTCTGGAGTCCCGAGAATGATGCCGGTGGCCGTCAGCTTGGCAACGCCTGGGCTCGCGCGCCGCTCCTTGGCCAGCCCGAAGTCCATCACGACCGCGATCTCGCCGCCGCCCGAGGCGCGGGGGACGAGCATGATATTCTCGGGCTTCAGATCTCGATGGACGATGTTCAGATCGTGGGCATGGTGCAGACCAGCACAACACTGTGCCAGGATTTCCACCCCCTCGTTCAGCGCCATGGCACCGATCTTCACCTCACGATCCGAGAGGAGCTCACCGCGGAGGTACGGCATCACCAGATAGATGAGTCCGTCCTCAGTCTCGCCGAGCCGCAGGATCCTGCAGGCGTTGGGATGCTCGAGACGCATGGCGAGGCCTGCTTCGCGGCGCAACCGCTCCACGGAACTCTCATCCGTCCCGAGCTTCGGGCTGAGGATCTTGATGGCCACGGACTGGTCGGTGTTGAGATCGCGGGCCTCGTATACGAAGGCCATGCCACCTTCGCCGAGCATGCGGAGCACTTCGTAGCGCCGATCGAGCACTTCACCCTTGAGTGCGCCCGCTCGGCTGATGCTCGGACCCTCTCGCGGTGTCATCACCTGCCGTACGAGGGTCCGCTGTTCGCCGGAGGCGGTCGGGATCGGCCGGCCGCCGACCCCGCCCACATCAACGAGCGGACTCCCGTCCTTGGGGCAGAATCGGGCCTCCCCAGCGTAGACGGCCTTGCAGCGTGGACAACGTCGACTCATGTGCGAACCAAGTTACGACCGGCGCGCTTTGCGCGATACAGCGCGGCGTCCGCCCGATTGAGGGCATTTTCCGGGCTGTCGATCTCCCCGGCCGGGATCGTCGTCACGCCAATGGACGCCGTGAGGGCGAGTCGTGTTCCGTCGGGAGAGAAGTCGTGTCGCTCGATCCGTTCCCGGAATCGCTCCGCAGAGGTGAGCGCACCCTCGAGCGGAGTCTCGGGGAGCAGGAGCACGAACTCCTCGCCTCCGTAGCGGGCCACCGTATCGACGCCGCGCATATGAGCCCGGAGCAGTTCGCCGACTTGTCGCAGGACCTCATCGCCGACGAGGTGGCCGCGCGCGTCATTGATCCGCTTGAAGAAATCCAGATCGAGCATGACGATGCTCAAAGGCGAGCCGTAGCGACGCACACGCTCGAGCTCGCGCTCGAGCACCTCCAGCAGGGCCCGTCGGTTGGCGCACCCGGTGAGGGAATCCGTCGTCGCGAGCCATTCATACCGCTCCTTGGCGGATTGGACGGTCTCGATTCGGTAGGCCTTCTCGATGACCCCGACGGCCGTGCGAATCACCCGCTCGGCGAATTCCATGACCTCCGGGTCCAGCGGTGGCTCTTCCTGCAACGTCCGCAGGAAGAACACCCCCGTCTGAATGCCGTGCATCCCGAACGGCACGACGATCGCCGACCTCGTTCGGACGTCGACGCGTTGCCGCTCCCAGTCCGTGCGCACCTCGGCAAACAGCGGATCCGTCCACACATCTCGCACGAAGACCGCCCGGTCCTCCCCCAGGGCCTGTTGGATCTCCGGATACCCCGTCAACTCGAGCTCCTTGTTACGAATCGAAGGGTCGTCCGCCGCGACCACGATCCGCCCCCTCGACGCCCCCGGGGCGACGAGCACAATGGAGCACCGGGAGATTCTGAGCGCGTGTCTCACCCTTCGCGCCAGCACCACGTAGATGTCCTCGGGCGCGAACGCCTCGGTCACCTCGTGGAGGATGTCGAGCATCTCGGCCCGGACCGAGGCCTCGACGGCCGCGCGCTTGGCCTCTGCCCGTGCCTCCCGAAGCATGCGGCTCGCACGGAGTTGCGCCTCCACCCGCGCCGCTAGCTCGTCCGCCCGAAAGGGCTTGGGGATGAAATCCGCTGCCCCCAACGAGAGCGACGTCACTGCCGCTTCCTCCGGTGACAACACGGAGATCATCAGAATCGGCAGGTCGCGCCAGCGTGCGTCCGCCTTGATCCGCTTCAGGAGCGCGATGCCGTCCACCTGCGGCATCAGGATGTCGAGCAGCAGCAGATCCGGCGTCTCGCGCTCCAAGGCCTCCAGTGCCGCCTCTCCGCTCTGAGCGGGAACGACCTCGTAGCCCTGCCGCTCGAGCGTCAGCGACAGCGCCGTGAGCTGCGTGCGGTCGTCATCGACGACGAGGATCTTGGCGGGCTGTACGCTCATGACGGCCGCATGTCAGCTGAGTCCTTGCAGCGAGTTCACCATAGCAAGATCTACATTGCCTCCGCTGACCACCAGCACGGTAGGGCCGCGCGGGATCAAGGCGCCGGTGCGGAGCGCGGCCGTCGTCACGGCCCCCGAGGGCTCGGCCGTCACGCCCGCCTCGTGGTGGAGCCAGACCGTGGCCTCGGCAATTGCCTCCTCCGGGACCCGCACCGCGTCGACCACGTCCCGCACATGGTCGAACGTCAGCGTTCCGACGGCCAGCGGGAGAAGGCCGTCGGCCATGCTCGCCGTGTGTTCCAGCCGCACCGGATGACCCGCCGCCAGGGCGGCGTGCAAGGCCGCGGCGCCCTCGGGTTCCACCCCGGTCACACGGGCTTCAGGACGGATCGCTCGCAGCGCTGCGGTGATCCCGGCGATCAACCCCCCGCCACCCACCGGGACGGCAACGTGCCCGACCTCGGGAAGGTCCTCGGCGATCTCCAATCCGGTGGTCCCCTGTCCGGCAATGATGGCCGGATGATCGTACGGCGGGATGATCGTAAGCCCCTCGGCTTCGGCCACCGCGAGTGCCTTTCGATAGCGATCCTCGGAGGTGCGCCCTGCAAAGACCACCTCCCCGTCCCAGCGCTTCACGCCTTCGATCTTCGCGGCTGGAGCGGTCTCGGGCATGACGACGACCGCGCGGGCTCCCACCCGCTGCGCGGCGAAGGCGACCGCCTGGCCGTGATTCCCGCTCGAGTACGTGATGACACCGCGGCGGCGGGACTCCGTATCCAATCGCTGAATAAAGGTCCAGGCGCCGCGGAGCTTGAAAGCTCCCGTCGGCTGCTGGTTCTCGAGCTTCAGATAGACAGGAACGCCGGCGGCGTCACTCAGTTGCGGGACGTGCTGGAGGGGTGTCCGCGCGGCAACTCCCTCGATGCCGCGCGCCGCCGCACGAATATCGTCGACCGTTACCTGGGCTGGCGTGGTGCCCCCTCACACATCCATTTCTCGCTGGTCGTGCCCTTCGGCGACGACCTCCGGATCGGCTCCTTCAGCGTCTACCCCCTCCGCCACCCCCTCGTCCGGCACCACCCGCGCCACGTCGACCACGGCGTCACCGGAATCGAGGTTCATGACCTTGACCCCCTGCGTGTTCCGCCCGATCACGCGGATCCCACTGACCGGCAGCCTGATGATGACTCCGTGCCGTGTGACCACCATCAATTCGTCGGCCGGGAGCACCTCCTTGAGTGCGACCACGGCGCCCGTCTTGCCGGTGCGCTTGAGCGTAATGATGCCTTTCCCTCCCCGCTTTTGCACCCGGTAATCGGTGAGTTCCGACCGCTTCCCGAGCCCGCGTTCGGACACGACCAACAGCGTAGCGTCGCGACGCACGACCACCATCCCGATCACGCGATCCTTGCCGCTCAGCTGGATTCCCCGCACACCCGACGTGGCACGCCCCATCTGTCGTGCATCCTTTTCGCCGAACCGAATACTCATGCCGTCCCGTGTGGCGAGCACCACGTCGTTGGACCCGTCCGTGATCTGGACCTCGATCAACTCGTCGTCGTCATCGATGTTGATGGCATTGATGCCGTTCGCGCGCGGGTTTCCGTACGCCGATAGGACGGTCTTCTTGACCATCCCTTTGCGGGTCGCGCACAGCAGGTACTGGTCGTCGGTGAAGCCGCGCACGGAAACGAAAGCGGTGATGCGCTCATCCGGCGCGATCTGAATGAGATTGATGATGGGCTTGCCCCGGGCCGCCCGCCCGCTCTGCGGGATGTCGTACACCTTGAGCCAGTACAGCTGCCCGTTGTGCGTGAAGAAGAGCACGTAATCGTGGGTCGAGGCGACGAAGAGATGCTCGACCCAATCGTCCTCTTTGGTTCCCATCCCGTTGAGCCCGCGCCCTCCACGCCGCTGGCGACGATAGGTGGACACCGGGATGCGCTTGATGTAGCCGGAATGGGAGATGGTGACCACCATGTCCTCTTCGGCAATCAAGTCTTCGATGGAGAACTCGCCCTCGTCGGCCACGATCTCCGTACGCCGCGGATCGCCGAACTTGGTCACGACGTCGTCCAGCTCTTCTTTGAGAATCTCCATCCGCCTGGCTTTCGACCCGAGGATGGCCTTCAACTCCTTGATCAGCTTCTGGACGTCCTTCAGCTCCGCGTCCAGCTTGTCGATCTCGAGCGACGTGAGCCGCGCGAGGCGCATGTTGAGAATCGCCTCGCTCTGCTTCTCTGACAGTTCGAACCGCCCCCGCAATGCTGCGTCAGCCGCCGGGACGTCCTTGGCCTTCCGGATGATCTGCACGACTTCGTCGATGTTGTCGACGGCGATCTTGAGACCCTCGAGGATGTGCTCCCGACTCTGGGCCTCGAGCAGGTCGTGTTCGGCGCGTCGCGTGATCACCTCGTGGCGATGGTCCACGAAGTGCCCCAACATCTCCTTCAGGTTCATGACCTTCGGCTGACCGTCCACGAGCGCAAGCATGATAACGCCGAACGTGGTCTGCATCTGCGTGTGCTTGTACAGGAGATTCAGCACGACCGTGGGGTTGGCGTCGCGCTTCAGCACCACGACGATCCGCATGCCGTCACGATCGGACTCGTCCCGCAGGTCCGCGATGTCCGTGATCTTCTTCTGCCGGACGAGGCTGGCGATATGCTCCACCAACCGGGATTTATTCACCATGAAGGGGATCTCGGTCACGACGATCTGCGACTTCCCGGAGGACTCCTTTTCCTCGACCCGGGCACGGGCGCGCATGACGATTCGTCCGCGACCGGTATCGTAGCAATCCTTGATCCCCTCTCGACCGTAGATAAACCCGGCGGTCGGGAAATCGGGACCGCGGATGTGTTTCCGCAGGTCACCGATCGTGCACTCGGCGTTGTCGATCAGATGCTTGATGGCTCTGACCACTTCGCCGAGGTTGTGCGGCGGGATGTTGGTCGCCATCCCGACGGCAATGCCCGACGACCCGTTGACCAAGAGGTTGGGGAGCCGGGACGGGAGCACCGTGGGTTCCCGCAACCGGTCGTCGAAGTTCGGCGCGAATGACACCGTGCTCTTGTCGATGTCCTCCAGCATCGCGACCGCGCGGGCCGTGAGGCGCGCCTCGGTGTAGCGGTACGCCGCGGCGCCGTCACCGTCGACCGAGCCGAAGTTCCCCTGACCATCGATCAGCGGATAGCGGAGCGAGAAGCCCTGCACCATGCGGACGAGCGCGTCGTACACGGCTGTGTCGCCGTGCGGATGGTATTTGCCGAGCACGTCACCCACGACCGTCGCGCTCTTCTTGAACGGGCGGTTCGGCGCGAGGCCCAGCTCGTGCATGGCGTAGAGGATGCGCCGATGTACCGGCTTCAGTCCATCGCGCACGTCGGGCAGTGCACGTTGGACGATGACGCTCATCGAATAGTCGATGAAGGATTCCCGCATCTCATCCTCGATGAGCCGCGGGAGAATGCGCTCGCGCTGGTTTGGTGCGGTCATTGGCGTGTCGGTCTAGCGACGAAGAATGGGGTCACAGGGACCCCGAGATGAGGTCTGATAATGATAGTCGGTCACGGGGCTGAAATCAATGACCCATCACACGCCTAAATCGATGTGCGGCAACCAATTACGCCAGATGACATCACAGTCGTTTCGGGGAGGCCGAGCCGGGCGGTCTCGCCCCACCGTCGATCCCCCCCGCGCCTTTACCCCCGGGCCCGAGACCACGTGATCAACGTCGTGCAACCATTCGCTCGATGGGAGCATCTAAGGTGGCAGAAGACATCGAGTCGCACAGGGGACCGACCGTCCTGAAGCGGTCGACGATGCATGGGTCTGGAGTGGGCATGGCACACCCCGCAGTCATCTCAACCTGGACGATCACCGGAACGCGGGCCGCAGCACCGCGCCGCTCGGAGCGCTCTGCCGCGGCGACGAGCGTTCGCGCGGTCCGGACGGTGAGCGGGTACGCTCTCTTCGACGACTGGGGACGTTACCTGGGGAGGATCGCGACGGACGAACATCCCACCTTCGGTCGGGGGGCGGACACCGTGTTGCTCAGCCGTGAGGGTGGTAGCTAGCGCCTATTTCGCTCCCGGCGAGACGCACCCCAAGACGGACGCCAGACGGTCACACCGCGACCGTGATCTTCCCAATCTGCTCTCCCTGCTCCAGCCGCCGGAATCCCTCGACCGCATCGTCCAACGCGAACGTGGAGTCGATGACGGGACGCAAGCGGCCCTGGCCCAGTAGGTTGACCACCTCGCGGAAATCTTCGGCACCTCCCATGGTGGATCCGAGGATGGTCCACTGGTGCCAGAAGAGCCGCCGCACATCCACATTCACATTTGGACCCGTCGTCGCACCGCAGGTGACCAATCGGCCTCCGCGGGCAAGCAGCTTGAGTGACCGGTCCCAAGTGGCCTGGCCGACGTTCTCGACGACGACGTCCACGCCTCGACGGTCTGTGAGCCGCCGGATGGACTTGACGATGTCCTGCGCTCCATGGTTCAGGGCCTCGTCCGCGCCGAGCGTGCGAGCGGCCTCGAGCTTGGCATCACTCGACGAGGTCACGATGACACGTGCACCACACAGCTTGGCTATTTGGAGCGCCGTCACCGACACCCCGCCGCCGACCCCCCAAATGAGCACCGTTTCGCCCGCACGCAGGTGGGCGCGGGTCACGAGCATTCGCCAAGCGGTGAGTGTGACGAGTGGGAACGCGGCCGCTTCGGCCCATGAGATCGGTGGATGCGGCTCGGGGGGCGTGGGCACGACCGCGACATTCTGCTCCGGAACCACGATGTACTCCGCCAAGGTGCCGGGAACGTGCTCGCCCAGGAGTCGATACGTCTCACAGAGCGAGTGCTCGCCGCTCAGGCAGTAGCGGCAACGGTAGCAGGAGATCCCCGGGTTGAGCATCGCCCGATCGCCCGGCCGGACGTGCCCAACGTCGTTGCCCACCGATTCGACGACACCGGCACCGTCACCGCCGAGGATGTGCGGCATGGCGAGCGCGAGACCCGGAAGACCTCGAATCGTCCAGAGATCCAGGTGGTTGAGCGCCGCGCCCTCGAGCCGGATCCGCACCTCTCCGGGACGGCGGATCACGGGCGCCGGGACCTCGTCGACGGCGAGCTGCGACAGATCGCCGTGCCCGCGCAGCACGAGTGCCTTCATCAGTCAGGACACGGGTTCGGCCGGAGCGTGGCCGCGCTAAGGCCGCAGTGCCGGTCGGAAGCTCGGGCGGACGAGCTGCTCGAAGTCGTTCTTCCGAGGAACTTCAGTCGGCTGACCGCCCCCGATGGGGATCAGAAACAACCGGCGCGATGTGCCCCCGGAGGGTCCGGGGGCCTCGATCGCCGCCGCAAGCAGGGTCCCGTCCCCCGACAAGGCGAAATCGCTGATGACGACCGTGGGCTCGGTGAGTACTCGGGCTTCGCCCCCCAAACGCTGCCGCACGACGACCCAGGTTGCCGATCTCCCCGACCGCTCCTCGCGTAGCAGCACGATCGTATCGTCGTCGAGCCATGCGGGCACCCGCTCATGGGTCGACGGACCCGACTGCGAGACGTTCCGTTGATTGGAGCCGTCGAGATCCATGATGTAGATCTCGTAGTTGCCGTCCCGGATCGACGAGAACGCAATTCGGGTCCCGTCTGGCGATACCGCAGGTTCCATGTTCGCCCGACCGTCGGTGAGTGACCGCTGGCCTGAGCCGTCGACCTGCATGATCCCAATCTGGGCGGTCCCGGAGGCGTCCGACTGGTAGACGATACGGTTGCCGTCTGGCGTCCAGGTGGGCTCCGTCTCGTTCGCTACCGTGCTCGTGATCCGCCGTCGATTGGTGCCGTCGGCATCCACCACGTAGATCTCGAAATTCCCATCCCGATTGGTGGCATACGCGACGAGCGACCCGTCAGGCGAGTACGCCGGCCCGAGTTCATCACCCGCATCCTGCGTGATGCGCACAAAGCGACCTGGATCCGCCCGCTCGAACGCGTAGAGGTCGGCACTGCCCTCCCGCGTGGACGTGACCACGATCTCGCCTTGGACGATGACGGTGGCGGTATCGGCCACTCCCCACGGAGTCGCCGCCGTCACGGTCGCCCGACCGAACGTGACCGGCGTCAGGTTACCATCGGGATCCACCATCACAACGCCCGGATCGGAGCTCGACCACGTGAGCTGCGACGCCGGCGCGAGCGGGTTGCCAAGCGTGTCGGCGAAGGAGGCGCGAAGGGTGGCGCGATCCCTCAAGCTGAGGCCCAGGCGAGCGCGATCGAGAACGAGACCGGTGGAAACCACTTTGATCGTCCACGTCGCGTCTGGGAAGCCCCGCACAAGGAGTCGCTGCGTGGTGGTTCCGATCTTTCGGCCCGTGACGGTCCCAGTGGGCGTGAGGCCGGCGATGGACGTATCCTGGATGAGCCACACTCGGGCCACGTCGGGAAGGGCCGCACTGTCGGCCGTGTACGCCGTGGCCTCGAAGGTGACCGTCCCGCCAAGCGGCACCACCACCTCGCCCTGGCGCGGCTTGATGTCGACGAACGCCACCGGTTTGTGCACCGAAACCGAGAGCCGCGACTCCTGTCCGAAGCCGGACACCACGATCTCCGACTGCCCGGCCGACATGGCCGTGATCACCCCGACGGGTGAGACCGTCACGACGTCGGGATTGGTGGAGCGCCACGTGTCGAGCTGTCGCGGATCGACTGGCCGATTACCCTGACTCGCTACCACCACCCGTATCGTATCCGACTCGAGCGGAGACAGGGACATCCTCGGCAAGAGGAACCCCCACGGTGCGAGCGCAACCTGGACCTGCACCCGGGCACTCAGTCCTCCGGGCGTGCTGGCCTCGATCGCCCCTACTCCCGCGGCGATCCCGACCACCTTTCCGGTCCGATCGATGTCGGCGATCTCGGCGCGGAACGACCGCCAGGTCACTTGCTGCGGGGCGGCCGACGATCCGTCGTCCTTGAGGAACACGGCACGCAGCTGTAGACCCTCGAGCGGAAACAGGTACACTTGTGCAGGCTCGATCCGGAGAATCGTCGCGGCCCCCGACCCCGGCGCCACCCGAGCCACCCCACCCTGGACCTGGACCCCGACCGTCCTGCGCTGATTGCCCGCCTGTATGGTCACCTGCGCAAAGCCGGGTGCCAGCCCAACGACATTGACGACGCCCGGAGGGGCCGAGCGATCGATCTCGACCCGCGCAATGGCGGAATCCGTCACCGCCCAGCGGAACGTGATCCGACTGACGACGTCCCCACGACTGTTGTATGCGACCGCCAACACCTCTTGACGCTCGCCAACCGCTAGCGACACCGAGGCGGGGATCACCTGAAGATCCGCCACCTGTGCAGCCAACCCAGCGGGCGCGCCCACCGAGAATACGGCCGCCAAGAGACCCAGTGTGGATCGGGTTCGAGCCATGGACTCCGTTACCCCGCAAGAGCCGTAAGTCAATATCGATACTGAAGATATGTAGCCAAGCTAAGAGCCGCTACACGCGGGTGTCAAGCGCAGAGCGCACGTGGGGCCGCTCGGATCGATCTCGCGGTGTCACGGCTCCCCTTGCGCTCGACCCGACGTGCACGGAAACTACGAGTGCCTCGGCATACCCTTTTGAAGGAGGCTCTATATGCCCTGGTCCTTCGACACCGGTGGCGGCCCGGGGATGTGGGATCCCATGCCACTGACTCCCCCCGTGAAACCTCCGGCGCCGCCAGAACCCAAGGAGTATCTCTGGTCGAAACCAGAGGTCGAGAAGCCAGCCACGCCGGCACCCAAGCCGCAAGCCGCCACCCCGGCGAAACCGCCGCCGCCCAAGCCGGCCGCGCGCAAGGTCGCGAAGCGGAAACCGGCTCGGAAGACGGCCAAGAAGCGACCTGCCCGGAAAGCGGCCAAGAAGCGGCCGGCGAAGAAAGCGGCCGCGAAGCGCCCCGTGAAGAAGGCCGCCAGAAAGCGACCGGTGAAGAAGGCCGCCAAGCGCTCGTCCGCGAGAAAGCGGCGCCGGTAGATTGCACGGGGCTGCACGCCCCCGCGCGCACGGATCGGGCCAAAGGGAGAGCCGGGCATTTCCGGGGTGGTGGGGATGTCACACAAGAGACGAGGAACCGGCGGTGAGAACGGCGCGTCGACAGTGTCACCGAGGTCGGCGCGCGTTCGCGCTCCGGGGGGCAGCGTGAGCCGACACGGTTTCGGCACGGTGGTACACCGTTGCTCGCTCACGCCCATCCTGTTCTGGCTCGCGCTCGCCGCCACGGCGGGGTGCCAGCCACGACTCGTCGAGACAGGTGATCCGCTGGCCGAGATCCGCGCGTTGCTCACCCACTCGGCCGCCGCATGGAATGCCGGCGATCTGGATGGGTTCGTCTCGGACTACGCGGTCGATTCGCTTACAGCCTTCGTAGCGGACGGCCGTCCCCAGTACGGGTACGATTGGATCAGGAACCACTACGCCCCGACGTTCGCCGTCGGGGCGCAGCGGGACTCGCTCAGGTTCGACGACATCGCAGCGAGATTGCTCGGCACCGCTCATGCCCTGGCCACCGCGCGGTTCGTGCTTTTCCGCGGGGATTCGGTCACCGCGAGTGGTCCCTTCACTCTCGTGCTCACCCGCACGGACGGACGCTGGCTCATCATCCATGACCATACGTCATCTGATCCGCAGTAGCGTCGGCATCTCACTGATCGTCATCCTCGCTGCGGCGTGCGAGCCGGGTGCTGGTACCACGGCGTACGTGGGCGCGGAGGTGTTCGACGGCACCGGGGCCCCGCTGCTCATGGACGCCGTGATCCTGGTAAAGGACGGACGAATCGAAGCTGTCGGCCCACCGACGGCGGTCGCCGTACCCAAGGGAGCGGTAGAGGTACGAATCGACGGGAAATGGGTCATCCCCGGTCTGATCGACGGGCATACCCACGTCGAGCGGTGGACGCTGGGTCGCTTTCTAGGCTACGGCGTCACCACCGTGCGGGACATGGGTGGCACCCTCGACAGCGTGATCGCGCTGCGAGAAGCGGTCTCGCTGGGATCCACACTCGGTCCGCGGATGTTCATTGCCGGCGCCATGATCGACGCGGCCCCGGCAACATGGCCCAGCGCCATCCAGGTCGGAACCACGACCGAGGGTCGCGCTGCCATCGACCGACTGGTGCTACTCGACGTCGACCAGGCGAAGGTGTACACCAAGGTGGATCGGCCGCTGCTCGAGGCCATCACCGACGAGGCCAACGTTCTGAACCTCCCACTCGCCGCGCACCTCGGTCGCGTCGACGCGCTCACGGCAGCCCGGCTCGGTATCCGGTTCCTCGAGCACATGTCGGGCGTCGTGGAGGCTACCGCCGCCGACCGAGGCCGGTACATCGCCGCGCACAACGACTTCTTCAGTGGGTGGAATCTCCAAGAGCGTACGTGGTCATCACTCGATTCCGCGGCCCTCGATCGCACCGCGCGCGAGTTGACACAGCTCGGTGTCAGTATCGTGCCGACCCTGACACTTCACGAGGCTTGGGCCAACCTCACGAATCCGCGCTTCATCGAGCGATTGGATCTCTCTGCCGTGCCAGAGACCGTGCGCCGGGACTGGGACATCCCAGATCTCATTTGGCGGGCGGACCTCGACGAGGAGCAGTTCCAGGCGTTCCGGCGAGCGCGGCCCTATCAGGACCGATTCGTTCGCATGTTCCATCGGCTCGGGGGATCTGTGATCGCCGGGTCAGATGCGCCGAATCAGCTGCTCGCGCCCGGAGCGAGTCTGCACGATGAGATGGCGCTCCTTGTGCGCGCCGGCCTCCTGCCGCGCGACGCTCTCCTGGCGGCGACCGGAACGACTGCTCGCCTCCTCGGCGCAGACTCGATCGGCGTCCTTCGCGCTGGCGCCCTGGCCGATTTCGTCATCTTGAACGCCAACCCATTGGAAGACATTCGGAACAGCCGCACCATCGATCGGGTCGTGTATCGCGGAGTGGCCTACACCCCGGCGGAGCTGAAGGAGAGACCGTGAGCATCGCGAGAGCACTTCTCACCCTGACCGTCGTCGCGGTGTCGGCCTGTGCGCCGGGTGACAGACTGGACATCGTCTTCCAGGGCGGCTGGATCGTCGACGGCACCGGGAATCCCAGGTACCGAGCGGACATCGGGATCCGAGGCGACCGAATCGTGACCATTGGCCGGCTCGAGGAGGCAGCCACGCGCGAGCGGGTCGACGTGTCCGGCCTGATCGTCGCACCGGGCTTCATCGACATGCTGGGCTGGTCAGACATCAAGGTGCTCGCCGACGGGCGGGCGGCGAGCAAGATCACCCAGGGGATCACGACCGAGATCACGGGGGAGGGGTCGTCCGTCGCACCGCAAACCGATGCGACGATCGCCGAGGATGCCGAGTACTACGCATCCCTGGGCGTGACCGTCGACTGGCGAGACCTGGATGGATATTTCCGGAGGCTCGAGCAAGCGGGATCGGCCATCAACATCGCGACCTTCGTTGGTGCCACGCAGATCCGGAAGATGGTGCTTCGTAACGAGGATCGCGCTCCCACCGCAGACGAGATGGCCCGCATGGAGGCGCTCGTGGATTCGGCGATGCAGCAGGGAGCGCTCGGTGTCTCCACCTCCCTCGTGTACGCGCCAGCCTTCTACGCCACGACAGCTGAGCTCGTTGAACTGGCCCGGGCCGCCGGCCGACATGGCGGGATCTACGCCACCCACCTGCGCAACGAAGGCGCGGGGCTCGATGACGCACTCGACGAGGCGCTCGCCATTGCCCGCGCCGCCGACATCCCCGTCGAGATCTGGCATTTGAAGCGCGCCGGTCGGGAGAGCTGGGGCGACATGCCGCGTGTGCTCGCCCGCATCGACTCCGCGCGGGTATCGGGCATCGACGTGACGGCGGACGTGTATCCGTACCAGGCGTCCGCCACCGGGCTTGCCGCGAGTATCCCACAATGGGCCCATGAAGGCGGGACGGCCGAAATGGTCGGACGGCTTCGCGACCCGGCCGCCCGGCGACGCATCCGAGCCGACATGCTCAATCCTCCGGTCGGCGCCGAGAGCTTCTTCCGTGGCGCGGGAGGCGCCCCGGGCGTCCTGGTTGCTGGCGTGTTAGCGGATTCACTCAAGTACCTCGAAGGAAAAACGGTGGCGCAGATCGCGGCTCTCTGGGGTGCGGATCCCATGGACGCCCTCTTCGACATCGTGATCAAGGACAACGGCAACACCGGCGCGATCTACTTCAGCATGAGCGAAGGCGACGTTCGGGCAGCGGTGGGCGAGTGGTGGACCAGCTTCTGCACCGACTATGGCGCCGTCGCGCCCGACGGGATTCTCTCGCGAGACAAGGTGCACCCACGGGTCTACGGTAGCTTCCCGCGCATCCTCGGCAGGTACGTGCGGGAGCACGGCGTGCTCAGACTCGAAGACGCCATCAGGAAGATGACGTCGCAGCCCGCGCAGCGGGTGGGCTTGCTCGATCGCGGGCTCCTGCGACCCCAGATGGTCGCGGACATCACCGTGTTCGACGAACGCACGATCATCGATCGCGCGACGTTCGAAGATCCCCATCAGCTGTCCGAAGGGGTGCGCTACGTGGTGGTCAACGGCCAGATGGTATTGGAAGACGGGCAGCTCACCACGGCGCGGCCGGGTCGCGGTCTGCGAGGGCCGGGATGGACCGGCCGCCGGTAGCCACCGACCCGGCGGTCCGCGACTCGCATGACGACCACCGAGATCCACACGGCGATTGAACGGACTACCGCGTTCTTCGAGGGACGGCACACCCGCACGGGCGTTCTTGCCCGTCGCGTTGCTGGCCATCCCCGACGCGAAGACACCGAGCTCACCGAGCATCTGGTTCGGGCCATCCGCCGGAAGACCCGCATCGATGGAAGCGTCAACGGCTCCCTGATGGACACTGCCTGGGCTGCCTGGGAACTGCTGGAGCTCGGGTGCCAGGCCGATCACGCGGCGGTCGTCCGGACCTCCGGCTTCATGCTCCAAACCGAAGATCGGGACGGCCACTTTGGCGAGGGATGCGACGAGGAACGCCACGTGGGGCATCGTTGCCGCCATTTCCTGAGCGGGTTCTTCTCCCCCGGAGCGTGGGATCACCCGGCTGCGCCGCTCGAGTTTCCCTCTGGCCTCCGGATCGATGATGAACAGGGCGCAAGGTTCGCCCTCAGCTGTTACGCGTTACGGAGCGTCCTCCGCGCCGGCGCAGATCGGGGCAGCGCCGTGCGGCGTCATGTTGACTCGCTCCTCTCGCTCTCCGCGCTCTGGGAGGAGGACGGCGGCTGGGCCCCGGACCTCGTCATGGGCGCGCTGGGAGCGCTGGCGTACGCCCCGATCGACTATCGATCGAAGGTCGTCGGCCTGGCCCGGCGGATCCTGGGTCGGCAGCAGAACGACGGCTCGTGGACCAACACACACGCATTCCACGCCCTGAAGATGCTCCTGGGCCTGACGGGGCCAGAGGTGGCAGTCGCGGCCCGCCGCGCGGCGCCGGCCCTCATCCGGCTACAGACCAACGAGGGGGCCTTTGATCCGACCGGCAACGAGGAGCAGGCGCTGATCGCCCTGCGTGTGCTCCTCCTCGCGGAGAGGTAAACCGTCGGTGGCGGACTCCGAACCCGCCCGCCGACCTGCTACCTTTCATCCTCGAATCACCATCGGGCGCGACCATCGGGTTCCGGGTACCGATGAGCCCGTTCAGCACATCATCATTCATGGAAGGGCACGAGACATCGATGGCCGACGCTCCGCGGGACCAGCGGCCGCGCATTCGACTGACGACACTGTCACACGGCTCCGGTTGAGCCTGCAAGCTCGGCTCCGCTGAGCTGGCGCAGGTCCTGCGCCACCTCCCCGCGGTCGATGATCCGCGGGCGCTCGTGACAGCCCTGACACGCGACGATGCCGCGGTGTATCGGATATCCGACACCCGCGCCATCGTGGCGACGGTGGATTTCTTCACGCCGATCGTCGACGATCCGTACACGTTCGGGGCGATCGCGGCCACCAACGCGCTGAGTGACTTGTACGCGATGGGAGCGACGCCGCTCTTCGCACTCAACATTGTCGCGTGGCCTCGCGACCCTGAGGTGCTGGAACTGGTGGCCGACACCGTCCGTGGTGCGGTCGACAAGGCACGCGAGGCAGGGATGTTCGTGCTTGGCGGCCACTCCATCGAGGACCCGGAGCCGAAGTTCGGGATGGTCGCCGTAGGGGAGGCGCACCCCGACCAGCTGCTCACCAACGCGGGTGCGCAGTCCAACGACTATCTGGTCCTCACCAAACCCCTGGGGACGGGCGTGCTCGCCACGGCACTGAAGCGTGGCACCATCACCGAAACCGACATGGCCGGGGCCATCGCGGCCATGACCACCCTCAACGCGGGAGCCCTGGCGGCGGTGCGGTCGGTGGGACACGCCGTGCACGCAGTCACGGACGTAACTGGATTCGGACTCGTGGGTCACGCCCATAACCTGCTGGCGGCAAGCGGGGTCGGCGCCCGGCTGTTCGCCGACCGAGTGCCGGTCTTTCCCCGTGTCTCCGAGATGGTTCGTGCCAACGCGGTGCCGGGCGGTACTACCCGCAATGCTGACGCGGCGAAGGCCTGGACGACATGGTCGCCGGACGTCGACCCAGTGGTCCGGACGATCCTCTGCGATGCCCAGACCTCGGGCGGACTCCTCATCGCCGTGGCCCCAGACGCCGTCGATGCCCTCGTGCAGGCCCTCGAACGGGAGAGGACCCTCTCGGCTGCCGTTGTCGGACACGTCGTGGACCGCGGTAGCGGCACACCTATGGAGGTCGTGCGGGATGGCACCTAGGCATAGAGACTTCGTGGCAGTCCACGCTGACGAGAGCTGCCTCGGCAACGGACGGGACGGCGCCAACCCCGGGGGGGCGGGCTCGCTGATCGAGGTCGGGACACGCGATGGCGTGGTTCGACGCGATGTCCAGATTTCCTCGCCCGATACCACCAACAACCGCATGGCGCTCGCCGGAGCCATCGCGACATTTGCTCTGCTGTCTCGAAAGGGAAACCGATTCCGGGTGCTCTACGTCTCTGATTCGGAATATCTGGTCAAGGGAATGGCAGAGTGGGTGCCGGCCTGGATCGCCAAGGGCTGGCGTCGCAAGGGCGGAAAGATCGAGAACCTCGAGCTGTGGCAGAAACTCGTGCAGGCCGTCGCGGGACACGAGGTGACGTGGCAGTGGGTCCGGGGCCACGCCGGGCACGTCAAGAACGAGTACGCGAACGATCTGGCGATGTGGGCCGCGCAGCAGCAGACCCATTCCGCAGGTGCGGTTCCCTCCCGGTTCGAGGAATGGCTCGCCGACCATCAGGCACGAGGGCATTTCGACGGTTACGATGCCGACGCCGATTTCGCCGATCTCCAGACACGGACTGCGGCAGCCACATGACGACCTCAAAGGATGGCGTCGCCGGGAACACGCATCCACTCAACCGACTGCCCGAAGACGCGGAACCACAGCTCGACCGCATTCCCCTGTTCGAGGTCTACATGCGGATGGCCGAGGAGCTGGCCAAGCGATCGACCTGCAACCGGCTCCAGGTCGGCACGGTGGTGACCGACGCGCAGTTGGAGAACGTCGTGGCGATCGGCTACAACGGGAATGCCAAGGGACTACCTAACAGGTGTGACTCCACTGTGCCGGGGAATTGCGGATGCATCCATTCCGAGGTGAACGCGCTGGTGAAGGCACCGGGAGGAATGCGAAACAAGGTTGTCTTCGTGACCGATAGCCCCTGCGTGGCATGCGCAAAGCTCATGATCAACGCGGGCGCCACACACGTGTTCTACCGCCGGCTGTATCGTGATCCCAGTGGGATCGAGCTGCTGGCGTCGTCTGGAGTGACACCCGTGCTATACGACCGCTGGGCAAACGCTTGGAGATAACGTCGACCATGGACGACGTCGATCGTCTCTTCCACTATCTCGTCAACCACCTGGCGACCTCGGCGCCGGAGTACCTACGCCGTCCGTTCCAGGTATCGGAGCTGTACCAGAGGCTGATCCCGTATCGGCACCACCGAACCGCCTTGGGGTTCACCGCAATCGAGGACTACGAGTTCGCCATCCTCAAGTTGCTGGCCGGTGAGCGAGGCTACGCCCACCTGGATCCCGACGATGCCCAACGCGCACTGGCCTCCGAGCTGGAAGCCGTCAGCCCCAGCCCGGGGGCGTTTCGGGAATTCGCCGCGGCCTCGGTGGCCCTCGATCAGCACGCCGTGAAACGTCTTCTCGACCCGCAGACTGCGTACGCCCCACCTTCAGCGACACCTACAGACCCGTCCACCTATCCGCCCCCGCCCATTGCTAGACCGCCCGGGCCGCTCGCCGATTTCGCAGCGCAAGCGACGAGCCCGATCGACATGATGCCGACCGGCCCGAGCGACACCCGGCCCATCCGCTCTTCCGAACTGTGCCCCGGCTGCGGCGAGAACCTGCCGACCGGCCGACCGGCCCGCTACTGTCCATTCTGCGGACTGCGGCTCGGTGAAGTGGAGTGCCGGCAGTGCGGTGAGACCCTCGACGTTGCCTGGGTCTTCTGTCTCACGTGTGGTACCAAGATCGACGCCGCGCGGTGACGAAGCAGTTTCGCATCGCCGTCATTCCCGGAGACGGCATTGGGCCCGAGGTGATCGACGCAGCGCTGCCCGCACTCGAGGCCGCCGCGGCCACCGAGAGCGCCAGCATGGACTGGCACCCGCTTCCCTACGGTGCCGATCACTACCTGGCAACCGGTGAGACGCTCCCGGATGCCGGGTTCGCCGAGCTGCGGGACGGGGTCGACGGGATATTGCTCGGCGCCCTCGGAGACCCTCGCGTACCCGACAACGAGCACGCGCGCGACATCCTGCTCGGTCTCCGCTTCCGGTTGGATCTCTACGTCAACTTTCGCCCGTGTCGCCTGCTGCACCCAGCGCTCTGTCCCCTGCGCGGGCGGGATCCGCGCACCCCCGGTCGGTCGGTCGACTTCGCGATCTTTCGTGAGAACACGGAAGGAGGCTATCTCGGCCAGGGAACCGCTGAGCACGTCGGCACGGCCGAGGAGCGACAAGTCACGCACGAGATTCATACCGCACCCAAGGTGACGCGCATTCTCCGCGCTGCGTTCGATTGGGCGAAGGCGAACGGCAGGACCCGCATCACCATGGCGGACAAATCGAACGCCGTGCCCGCCCACCGCCTCTGGGGACGGCTGTTCGCCGAAGTGGGCGCGGCGTATCCCGACATCACGCAGGAGCATCGCTACGTCGACGCCCTGGCCATGGAGCTAGTGCGCAACCCGGAGCGGTTTCAGGTCATCGTCACCAACAACCTCTTCGGAGACATCCTGTCCGATCTCGGCGCGGAGTTGGTGGGCGGACTGGGGTTGGCAGCAAGCGCCAACATCCACCCCGGTCGTCCCGGACTCTTCGAGCCGGTGCACGGATCGGCGCCGACGATCGCCGGCCGTGGAATCGCCAACCCTTTGGCGAGCATCCTGAGCGGGAGTCTCCTGCTTGATCATTTGGGCCTCGCTGGTGCCGCCGAGCGCCTCACCGCGGCGGTGCGAGCCACCCTCGAGGCCGGGGTCACCACTCCCGATCTCGGGGGAACAGCCTCGACCACCGAGGTCGGCGAGTGGATCGCCGACTGGCTGCATCACTCCCACTCCTAGGGCATCCCCAGCCCGCCACGGCGTGCCTCATTGTGGACCCGTACGACCGACGCCAACTTCATAGGGAGAGGCCAAAGGGACCCATGACCGACCTCGTGCCCACAACGTCTCGGATCGACCGCCCAGCGCTGGAGCGCATCATCAGGCGGGCTGCCGAGCTGCAGGCGGGTGCGCGGGATATCGGAGACGGTCTCACCGAGCAGGATCTTCTGGAGCTTGGTCACGAGGTCGGGATCCCCGGCGCCTATCTGCAGCAGGCGCTGTTGGAAGAGCAGACCCGGACAGTGGCACTCACCGAGCCGGGGGTGGGAGCATGGCTCGCCGGCCCGCGGCAAATCCTCACCCAGCGATCGATCTCCGGTGAGTCCGATCGCCTCCAGGCGGCGCTCAACCACTGGATGACACAGGGCGAACTGTTGACCGTCAAGCGGAGATTCCCCGACCGGACGTCGTGGGAAGCTCGGCAAGACGTCTTTTCCTCGCTCAAGCGAGAACTGAAAGTGGGTGGACGACCTTACCGACTCGCCCGCGCCAAGGAGATCGTCGGCCGAGTTACACGCCTGGAAGATGGGCGGGCGCACGTCCAGCTGCTCGCCGACCTCTCCAACACACGGCGCTCGCATCTGGCCGGCGGCGCGACGCTCGGCGGCCTGGGTGCCGTGGCAACCGCGGTCGGCTTGACCCTCGGCGTGGCCCTGCCCGTTGCGTTGATTCCTCTCGGGCTAGGCGCCCTGTTGGGCACCATGGTGGCGCGGCGGCGGTACAGCCAAGTGGAGCGGGTGCACGTGGCTCTCGAACAGGTGCTGGACCGACTGGAACACGAAGAGGTCAAGCTCCCCGGCGGGCCGGACGGCCAGCGAACGGGCGCGCTCGAACGGATCGCTGGCGAGATCCGGCGAAGCCTCGGCATGTGACGCCGGCCTGAGCGACATGAGACGCCGAGGCATGGCACACCGGACGAGCCTCGTCGCGAGCGGCACCCTCGCGACGGCCCTCGCCATGTCCTGTGGCGGCGGGCTCCGGCCGTATCTCACTCCCCTCCCCGACGCGGTCATCGACACGCTCGACGTGCTGCCCGCAGATGTCATTCGCGAAATCGCTACGCTCGTCACGGCCGAGGGCCTCGTCATCAGAATCTCGAGCCCCGAGGAGGGATACCTCGAGACCGACTGGTACGACCTCGGCGCCGCGGCTCCCGGTGGCACGCCTTTCACCGATCCGCGTCGCAGCACCCTGCTGCGGTTCTTCGCCAATCCGGAAGGCGACGAGGAAACACGTCTGGCAGCAGAGGCCGTGGTGCGCCGTACCCTCGATCCCTCGGTCCCGTCTCGAGAGGGTGAGATGATGGCCCCGCCGGGACACCCCGGAAACGAGATGCTCCGTCGAGTACTGGCAGCACTCGACAGCCGATTCGGACCGGAGCGATGACCGTCGACCAACCCGGCTCCAGCTCGCCTGCGCGCCTCGACGGCCGGCATTGGGACGTAGCCATCGTAGGGGCAGGACCGGCGGGTACGACGGCCGCTCACCTCCTCGCCAAGGAGGGGCACGCGGTGCTCCTCCTCGACCGGGCACGGTTTCCGCGAGACAAGGCATGCGGAGATGCTCTGATCCCCGACGCCCTCAACAGCCTCAGACGATTGGGCCTCTACGAGAAGGTCCGACAGGTCGCCCAACAACTCGACACGCTCTCGGCGTACAGTCCCGCGGGCATTCGGGTGGACATCCCAGGAGAGTTCCTGACGGTGCGCCGGGTCACTCTCGATGCGCTGTTGCTGCAGGACGCGGTCGACAGCGGAGCCACCTTCCACGTGGCACCGGTGGTCAGCATCGATTCGCGAGCGGACCGCGTGCATCTCACCACCCGAGACGGCCTCACCGTCACGGCCAAGGTGGGCATCGTCGCCACCGGGGCAGACACCTCTCTCTTTCGAGGGGGCCCGACGCCGCGACCGTCTGGGCCGAGCGCCGTAGCGCTGCGGTGCTACGTGCGCTCGCCCGTGTCCATCGATCGCCTGATCATTTCGTACGATCGGTCGATCGTGCCTGGGTATGCATGGATCTTCCCGCTCGGTGACGGCCTTTACAACGTGGGGTGCGGCATCTTCTATCGGCACGAGCGACAGCGGCGGGTCAATCTCCGGAAGACGTTCGCCACCTTCGTCGAGACCATTCCGGACGCGCGGGATTTATGGCAGGCGCGTTCTTCCACGACGTCGCTGGTCGGCGCGAGGCTTCGGTGCGGCCTCGATGCCTCCATGGCGTACAACGGCGCTCGCGTCATCGGCATCGGCGAGGTAATCGCTACCACGTTTCCCTTCACCGGTGAAGGCATTGGCAAGGCGATGGAGACGGGAGAGATCGCAGCGGCTTCGGTAGCAGAGTCGTTGCGGCAGGGTACGACCGACGCACTCGCCAGCTTCCCCACGATCCTGCAGCGGCGGGTTGCGCCTCGCTACAGAGGCTACCGGCGGGCGGAGAACTGGATCGCCCAGCATTGGCTGGCGGATCTCGTGGCCAGACGCGTGCAGCGCAGTCCGTCGCTCGGCAGGGTCGCAGCGGGCATCCTCAGCGAGACGGAAGATCCGCGCGCCCTGTTCTCATGGAAAGTCATGCTGCCGTCCCTGAGGACATGGCGGTCGGCCCGCCGCTCCGGCACATGACCGTATCGACGGCGGCGCCCGAGCACAGCGCGGCGTTCTGTGATGCGATGCTACCCAAGGTGTCGCGTACCTTTGCCATTTGTATTCGCCTGCTGCCCCCGGGCCTCGACCACTCGGTGCTCGTGGCCTACCTCCTCTGCCGGATTGCGGACACCATCGAAGACAGCACCGCCCTCGATCCGCCGTCCAAGGAGCGGCTCCTGCTCGCGTTCGGCCAGGCAGTCGGGGATCCGAAAGATCGTGCCGAGGTGGTTCAGGAGGCCTTTCCGGATCCGACGAGCGACGAGGAGCAGCTCGCGCACCACGCCGACCTGGTGCTGCACGAGTTCCGCCGGCTCCCGGAGATACAGCAGGTGGCCATTCGGCCCTGGGTGCAGGAGATGAGTCGCGGGATGGCCGAGTTCGCCCGACGCAAGGGCGCCGCGCGTGCCGCGCAGCTAGAGGCCCTCGGAACGGTCGCCGAACTGGACCGGTACTGCTACATCGTTGCCGGCACCGTCGGCCACCTCCTCACCGAGCTGTTCCACCTCCACTCCGGCGTGTGGAGCCGCGCGCGATACGACCGGCTCACGGCTCGCGCGACGAGCTTTGGACTGGGGCTCCAACTGACCAACATCATCAAGGACGTGGCCGACGACCGCCGGCGCGGTTGGAGCTTCGTGCCCCAGGAGCTGTGCCAGCTCGCGGGCATCACGCCGCACGAGCTGCACGACGGACGCCACACCGTGGCGGCCCTCCGGGTGATGCACCTGCTGATTGCGAAGGCCAAGTCCCACCTGCTCGATGCACTGGAGTACTCGACACTGCTTTCGCACCGGCAGTACGGGATCCGGCTCTTTTGCCTCACCTCTCTGTACTTCGCGGTCCAGACACTGCACCTCGCCGAGCGAGACGACCGACTTTTGGACCCCGATCACAAGGTGAAGATCACCCGTCCCGAGGTGCTGCGGACGATCACGATGTCTCGTATCGTGGCCCCGAGCAACGCGGCGGTCCGTTGGTATTTCCGTCGCCTCGCGGGAGCCGCTTGGTCCCGAGTGCCGATCCCGGCCGCGCCAGCTACCTGATTCGAGCCCGAGACTGACAGGACCCGTGCCGTCCACCCCGGTCGCTCCCCCTGGGTACCGCGGAACGTTCCGAACCGACCTCCCGGCACGCGCGGCCTACAGCGAAGGTGCCGGTCCGTACCGCATCGTTCCGGCTGGGGTGGCCATTCCCGCGGACCTCGAGGATGTGGTCCGCATCGTGGCCGCCGCGAACACCGACGGCTGGTCGCTGATCCCACGGGGCGCCGGAAGCGGTATTCCCGGCCACAACGTGGGTGAGGGGATCGTCGTCGACCTGTGCCGGCTCACGGAGCCCCTCACCGTCGCCGACGGGTCGGCGGTCGTGGGTGCCGCTGCCACCTGGCAGGCACTCGATCGGGTGGCAAGAGGCCATGGACTCCGTCTCCCGCCCGACCCGTCGAGCGGCGCCTTCTGCACCGTGGGTGGCATGGTGGCCACCAACGCCGCCGGTGCACGATCGGTGCGGTACGGTTCCATTCGACCGTGGGTCGCCGGGCTGGAGGTCGTGACCGGGACGGGGGACGTGATCCACCTGGTCCGCGGGCACAACGAGAGTCGGCCTCGCCGAGATGCCCAACCGCTTGTGGCCCGCTTCGCCGATCGGGTCCACCCTCGCATCACGCAGGCGGCGGACACCGTCGCCCATCGCTTCCCCCGCACGCGCAAGAACTCCGCGGGCTATGCCCTCGACGCCTATCTCGCGTCTGGCGATCTCCTGGATCTCCTCGTCGGGTCGGAGGGAACACTCGGCGTCGTCACGCAGGTGCACCTCCGACTCGCGCCCGTGCCGACAGCGGTCGGTGGCCTCCTCATAGGAGTCGACCGGATCGAGCGGCTGGGAGAGCTGGTCGTCGGGCTTCTCCCCCTCGAGCCTGCGGCACTCGAACTGCTCGACACAACCTTCCTCGTCCTCGCTGCCGCTCAGGGCTTCGATGCCGTGCAGGGAATGGATGCGGTGCTCCTGGTCGACTTTGAGACAGAATCGCTTACCGAGCTCGAAGAGATCCTGGATCGGGCAGCGGCCCTGGCGGGACCCCGCACCCTGATACAGCAAGCCCTGACTGGAGACGAACACGACCGACTCTGGCAAATCCGTCACGCGGCGAGCCCGGCCTTGGCCAGGCTACCTACCACCACCCGCTCGCTCCAGATCGTCGAAGATGGGTGCGTGCCGGTCGAGCACCTGGGCCGCTACCTCTCCGGCGTTCGCGCCATTGCCGACGCGGTATCGATCGACGTGGTGGCGTTCGGGCACGCCGGCGACGGACACGTCCACGTGAACGCGCTGGTCGATTCGACCGACACTTCGTTGGCTGCGCGGCTTCGCGACCTGCTCGAAAGGGTGACGAGCCTGGTGCTGGACCTCGGAGGAACACCAAGCGGCGAGCACGGGGACGGTCGCCTTCGCGCTGCCGCTGTGTCCCGGATGTATGGAGACGAGGTGCTCGAGTTGTTTCGGCTGGTCAAGGACACGTTCGACCCTCGGGGCGTGCTCAACCCGGGGGTGATCCTCGGCGGAACCGACGACCCGGTCGACCGACTCAAGGTCGGCCCCCAGGCGGTCCCGATCCCCGAGGCGGTTGCGTCCGCACTTCGCGACCTCGAACGTCGCGCGTCGTGGGGGCAGTCCCGCTTGGAGTTGCTTGGCGAGTCCAATCGGCGATAATTCGGGGGGAGGTTGGTGGCGTCGGGAAACACCCACCCGTTCCGCTCGAGAGGCCATGAGACAGTATCTCCATCTCCTCCAGCACATCCTCGACCACGGCCATCCGAAAGCCGACCGGACGGGAACCGGGACGCTGAGCATCTTCGGCCACCAGATGCGCTTCGATCTCGGCGAGGGGTTCCCGCTGGTCACGACGAAGAAGGTGCACCTCAAGTCGATCATTCACGAGCTGCTGTGGTTCACGCGGGGCGACACCAATGTCGGGTACCTTCGGCAGCACGGGGTAAGGATCTGGGACGAGTGGGCGGACGAGCGCGGGGACCTGGGGCCGATCTATGGAGCGCAGTGGCGGTCGTGGCCGGCTCCCGATGGTCGTACGATCGACCAATTGGCCGCGGTGGTCGAGCAGATCCGACGCGATCCGGATTCGCGCCGACATGTCGTCAGCGCCTGGAATCCCGCCGACCTTCCCAGGATGGCACTCCCTCCGTGCCACATCCTGTTTCAGTTCTACGTGGCAGACGGGCGGCTCTCGTGCCAGCTCTACCAGCGGAGCGCGGACGTCTTTCTGGGCGTCCCCTTCAACATCGCCTCCTACGCGCTCCTCACGCTGATGGTCGCCCAGAGCACGGAGCTGGAGCCCGGCGAGTTCATCCTCACGTTCGGAGACGCCCACCTATACACCAACCACCTGGAGCAGGCCCGACTCCAGGTGAGCCGCGATCCCCGACCGCTCCCGACCATGCGGCTCGACCCGGCAGTTGAGTCGGTCTTCGATTTCTCGTTCGAGGACTTCTCGCTCGAAGGCTACGATCCGCATCCCCGGATCGCGGCGCCCGTCGCGGTGTGATCGTCTCCCTCATCGCCGCGATGGCGGAGAACCGAGTGATCGGATCCCGGGGAAGCCTCCCCTGGCACCTGCCCAAGGACATGCGTCGGTTCAAGACTCTGACGACCGGCCACACGGTGCTGATGGGTCGGAAGACCTTCGAGACCCTGACCCACCCATTGCCGCAGCGCCGCAACATCGTGATCACCTCCAACCGCGGGTACCGCGCGGCCGGCGTCGAGGTCGTCCATGGTCTCGACGAGGCCCTGGCGCTGGTTGGGCACGAGGAGGAGGTGTTTGTGGCGGGTGGTGGGCAGGTCTACCGACTCGCCCTGCCGCACGCCTCCAGGATCTACCTCACCGTTGTGCACGCGACCTATGACGGAGACGCCTTCTTCCCGGAATTTCCCGAGACCGACTGGCTACTCATCAGCGATCACACCTTCCCCACCGACGAGCAGCACCCGGTGCCGTTCAGCTTCCGCGAGTACCGTCGACCCACTCCCTCCAGAGACGTTCCGGTCTCCGAAAAGAAGCTCGCCGGGTCCTGATCGACGGCTTCGCGAAGAGTCGAGCAGACCTTTGCGAGGTGTCGCGGGCAAGATGCCGTCGAAAAAACTATTGCGTATCCGTTCATCATTCTTTATCGTGTTGCGCAACACACACTCCGTCTTGGAGTTCGATGCGCATCGCACTCGCGTTCAACCAACGTCCGGAAGACGTCGTCGCAGATCACGGTGGCGACCACCGGACCACCTTCGAACCACTCACCGACGAGTACGTCGAGTGGGATGACGCCGAGACGATCGCGGCGGTACGCAACGCCCTCCAGGTCTTCGGAGAGGTCGTGCCCCTCGAGGCCGTGGGCAACTTCCCGTGCCAGCTCCGCGACGCACGGGTGGACTTCATCTTCAACATGGCCGAGGGCCACAGTGGTCCGAACCGGGAGGCGCATGTCCCGGCCATGGCCGAGTTTTTCGGCATTCCCTACCTGGGGAGTGATCCGCTCACGCTCGCGATCGCGCTGCACAAGGTCCGGGCGAAGGAGGTCTTTCGGCAGCGCGGGGTGCCGACGCCGCCGTTCACGTGGATCGACTCCGAGGCCGACCTGTCGGTGCTGCGGAACGGGCATCCCTACCCGGCGTTCCTCAAGCCCGCCTGGGAGGGCTCCTCTAAAGGAATAGCGGAGGCCAACTACGCGCGGACCCCGGCGGAGGCGGTCGAGCGCGCGCGGCATCTGCTGGAAGCCTATCGCCAGCCCGTGCTCGTGGAAGCGTTCCTCTCAGGTGAGGAGTTCACCGTCGCCGTCATGGGCAACGGGCTCGAGGCGCGGGCATTGCCGCTCATCCGCTACCGGTTCGAGGGCCTGCCGCCCGGCGCACTCCCCATCATGGGCTACGAGGCCAAGTGGAAGTGGGACGTGCCGGACACGCCGCTCGAGGTGCTCGAATGCCCCGCAGCGGTCGACGAGGAGGTCGCCGACGCGGTGCGTCGCACCGCCCTCGCCGCCTACCACGCCCTGGGCTGTCGCGACTGGGCGCGCGTCGATGTCCGATTGGATGCCGGCGGCGCTCCCCACATCCTCGAGGTCAATCCCCTGCCCGGCATCATCCCCGACCCGGCGGCGAACAGCTGCTTCCCGCGCGCAGCGTGGACGGCCGGGATGACCTACGACGACCTGATCCAGTCGGCCGTGCGGATCGCCTGGCGGCGGGTCACCGGTGGGGAACTCGCAGCAGAACCCGTTTCAGGAGCCACGCACTGAAGATCGCGGCGATTTACGACGGCGGCGCCGAGAGCTGGAGTCCTGAGGACATCCGGGCCGTGCTCGCATCCGTCGCCACGGTGAGCCGTGTGCTGGCGACGGCGGGTCACGAGGTGACGCACGTCTCCGTGCAGCCCGACCTCGCGTGGTTCAGCTCCGTGCGGGAGGCCGAGCTGGTGTTCAACCTGTGCGAGGGGGTCGGAGGCGTCAGTCGCCTGGAGGTCAACGTCGCCTCGATGATGGAACTGGCGGGGATTCCCTTCACCGGATGCTCGGCATGGACGATGGCAGTGTGTCACCGCAAGCCGCTCCTCAACGCGTTCCTGGCGTCGCGGGGAGTGCCGGTTCCGCGCTGGCACGTCCCGGACGGAGTGGCGGCCGTGCCCGACGACTTCCCGCTCCCGGCGATCGTGAAGCCGGCCGCCGAAGACGCGAGTATCGGGATTGAGCAGGGATCGGTGGTCACCAGCGCATCCGCCCTCCGCGATCGGGTGGCGCTGGTGCGTGAGCTGCATGGGACGGCCATCGTGCAGCAGTACATCGCCGGCCGTGAGTTGGCGGTGGGCTTCGTCGGTGACGGTATCCTCCCGCTGTCGGAAATTGACTTCACCGACCTCCCGGCCGGCGCCTGGCCGATCGTCTCGTTCGCCGCGAAGTGGCTCGAGGCGAGCCCGGAATTCGCCGGGACCCAACCGGTCTGTCCTGCAGACGTCGATGCCGACCTCACCAACCGCATCGTGCAGATGGCGGCCTTGGCGTGGCAGGCTGTCGAAGGTCGGGGATACGGGCGGGTCGATCTTCGGGTGGATGCGGATGGGAATCCCTGGGTCCTGGAGGTCAACCCCAACCCGGACCTCTCGGCCGACGCGGGGTTGGCGAACATGGCCCGGGCGCGTGGCTGGAGTTACGACCGACTGGTGCTCCAGATCGTCGAGGCGGCTCGCGGTGGGCGGAGGCAAAGCCCGGCCGTGCCGATCCCGACGCGTGAGGTCTCGCTCGCATGAGCACCGCCGAGACGACCGTGACGCTCGGCCCATTGCGGGCGGAAGACCGGGAGCGCGTCCGCGCGATGGTCGAGGCCACGCGTGTCTTCCGCTCCGACGAGATCACCGTGGCTCTCGAAGTGTTCGACGACCACATCACCCGTCCCGGCACCGACTACCACGCGATCGGGGCCTTCGACGACGATGGGCTCGTGGGCTTCACCCTGTACGGTCCGACCCCTTGCACGGCTGCAACGTGGGACCTGTACTGGATCGTCGTCGCTCCCGCGGCGCACCGACACGGGGTCGGCCGCAAGCTCATGGACCACACCGAACGGAACATCCGGATGCGGAAGGGGCTGCTGATCGTGGTGGAAACGTCGTCCCGCGACGACTACGGGCCGACCCGGGGGTTCTACGATTCAATCGGGTACACGCGGGCTGCGCACATCGTGCAGTACTACGGGCCTCAGGACGATTTGATCGTCTACACCAAGCATCTCGATCCTCCCGCAAAAGAGATGGCACACCATGGCTGAATGGCAGAAGCTCCTCCACGACCGCGGTGTCCGCACGCTCCAGCAGCTCGTCGAACGGTTCGGGCCGGAGCACTTCCCAGACCTCGGGCGCCTTCAGCAGGCGGTGGACAACTTCGAGTTCCGGATCTCCCCCGCCATGGTGGACCTGATCCAGAAACCCAATGACCCGATCTGGCGGCAGTACGTCCCCGACCTGCAGGAACTCGAAGTCGTGGATGGCGTACTGGACAGCCTCAACGAGGAGGGCGACAGCCCGGTGCCCAACATCACGCACCGGTATCCGGATCGGGCGCTGTTCCTCGTGAGCCCGGTGTGCGCGTCGTACTGCCGGTTCTGCACCCGACGCCGCAAGGTGGGGGACCCCGAGAAGATCTCCATGGCCCAGCTCGAATCGAGCTTCCGGTACCTTCAGGAGCATGAAGAGATCCGCGACGTGATCCTCTCGGGTGGGGATCCTCTGCTGTTGTCGGATCGGCGACTCGATGCGATCCTCGGCCGGCTGCGCAAGATCCAGCACATCGAGGTCATTCGGATCGGCAGCCGCATCCCATGCCATCTCCCGGAACGGATCACCCCGGAGCTCTGCGCAGTGCTGAAGAAGCACCACCCGTTGTACATCAACACGCACTTCAACCACCCGGCCGAGTTGACGCCCGCTGCGGTCAAGGGACTGGGCATGCTGGCGGACGCCGGAATTCCGCTAGGGTGCCAGACGGTACTCCTCAGCGGCGTGAACGACGATGTCGACGTCATGAAGGAGCTTCTGCAGCGGCTCCTCGTCGCGCGCGTGCGCCCGTACTACATCTTCATGTGCGACAACGTCGCCGGTGTGGAGCATTTCAAGGCCACGGTCGAAAAAGGCCTCGAGATTCTGAGGGGCCTCCGCGGCTGGACGAGTGGGCTCGCCGTTCCCCACTTCGTGATCGATGCCCCGGGTGGTGGCGGCAAGATCCCCCTGCTTCCGGAGTACGTCGAGTCGATCACGGACGACGAGATCGTGCTCAAGAACTATCGCGGCCAGCGCTACGTCTACCCGCAGGCCCGGTCGGAGGTGTTGGTCGCGGTCGGCGCAGCCGAGCCGGAGTACGAGCTGATGTCGCTGTTTGGCGACGAGCCGTCGCCAGGACGTTCGCGGCAGCGTTCCCGCAATGGCAATCGCAAGGGGGCAAAGAAGAAACGCACCTAGAGCGGCCTGCTGGCCGCTCTAGGTGCGTGCCCTACCGGCCGTTGTCTTCTTCGAGTTGCTGCTTCCGCTGCTCGCGGACCTTCTCCGCGACGTCAGGCGGTACTTCCTGATAACTCGACAGTGACCAATGGAAGCCGCCTCGCCCGTGGGTCATCGAGTGCAGCTGGGTGGCGTACCGATACAGCTCCGCCTCAGGAACGTACGCGCGCACCTTCGTCAACCGACCGTCACGCTCACTACCCAAGATCTGCCCACGGCGGGAGGACAGGTCTCCCATGACCTCCCCCAAGTTGTCTTCCGGTGTCCACACCTCGACTTCGAGGATGGGCTCGAGCAGCACCGGCTTGGCGCTGGACGCCACGTGTCGGAACGCCATGATGCCGGCCATCTTGAACGACTGCTCGTTGCTGTCGACGTCGTGATAGGAGCCGTCGTAGCACTGGACCTTGAAGTCCACGACCGGGAATCCGGCCGTCACGCCTCGCGCGGCTGCCTCTTGGATCCCTTTGTCCACGGCCGGAATGTACTTCGACGGAATCACACCGCCCTTGATCTTGTCTTCGAACTCGTACCCCGACCCGCGCGGTAAGGGAGCGATCCGAATCCAGCAATCACCGAACTGACCGCGACCGCCTGTTTGCTTCCTGTGGCGCCCCTGACCTTCGGCCTTCCCTTTGAACGTTTCGCGGTAGGCAATACGCGGCTGGCCAAGCTCGGCATGGACACCGAACTTCCGCTCGAGACGCCCAACGATGATCTCAAGGTGGCGCTCACCGCGCCCGCCGATCAGCGTTTGCCGTAGCTCTGCGTCGTAACGGTGGTGGAAGGTCGGGTCTTCTTCGTGGAGTTTGTGCAACCCGGTCGAAAGCTTGTCCTCCTCCCCGCGCTGCTTGACCTGGATCGACAGCACGGTCAACGGCTCGGGGAAGGGGATCTTCGCCAACACCACCTGCGAGGCCTCGGTCGAGAGCGTGTCGTTGGTGTGGGTGTCCTTGAGCTTCGCAACGACGCCGATGTCACCGACGTGGAGCATCGGGACCTCTGTCCGATCCCGCCCCTGCGCGATGGACAGATGGTTCAGCTTCTCCGACAGGCTGCGGGGAGCGTTGAACACCTCTGCGCCGTTCTTCACGCTCCCGGCGTGGATTCGGAAAAAGGAGACGTCTCCGACGTGCGGCTCCGACACGGTCTTGAACACCTGCGCCACAAATGGTGACCCGTCAGCCGGTGTGAGCTCCACCGGCGTGGCCGCTCCCCATCGCTCGGCAACGACCGGCGGACGCTCTGTCGGCGCGGGGACCAGCTCGGCGAGCTTCGACAACAATGCCTTGATCCCGTACGTCAGCGTCGCGGAGCCGCAGAGCAGCGGACAGATCTCTCCGGCGGCAACGCCCTGCTTCATCGCGTCGATTGCCTCCTCCCTCGTGATCTCCTCGCCCCCTAGATACCGCTCCAAAAGATCATCGCTGGTCGTGGCAATCGTCTCGATCATCTCCTTCGAATACTGGTCGAACCGCTCCTGATATTCGGGCGGAATATCAACCTCGTCATACTCGCCGGTCTTGGTGCCCTTCTTATAGAGGTGACACTTCCTGGAGAACAGATTGATGATCCCGTGAAAGTCCGGCCCTTCGCCCACGGGTATCTCGATCGGGATCACCTTGGGGGTGAGATGGTCCTTGATGTCCCGATACACTTTCTCGAAATCGGCGTTGTCCTTGTCCAGCAGCGACAGGAAGAACAGTCGGGGCAGGCCACGCTCGCTCGCGTATTCCCATACCTTCTCGGTGCCGACCTCGACACCCGACGTCGCACTAACCACGACCAGCGCGGCATCGGCGGCCGACATGCCGGCTAGCGCGTCGCCAATGAAGTCCAGATAGCCGGGGGTGTCGATCAGATTGATCTTGACGCCATTCCACTCAGCATGAGCGAGTGCCAGGCTGATGGAGTACTGTCGATCGATTTCGTCGGGAGTGTAGTCGGTGAGGGCAGTCCCCTGCGGGACCGAGCCATGCCGTGTACTGGAGCCGGCCACGAACGCAAGCGCATCGACCAAACTCGTCTTCCCACTCGCGCCGTGGCCGACCACCGCGACGTTGCGGATCTTATCTCCTGTGTAGACCTTCACGGTCACACCTCCTGGTCGGGGGGACTCGGAACATGCGCGGGAGATCCGGGCCCCGCAAGACCGTCGAATAGGCCCCCGTTCGGCGCCACTGCGCCGCGGAATTAGCTTACGGTCATGGATCTCGACAAGGCAATCTGCGTGGTGACCGGAGCCACCGAGGGCATCGGACGCGCCATCGCGGACAGGCTGGCCAGCCGTGGGGCCAGACTGGCCGTATGCGCCCGCACGGGAGCCAAAGTGACGGCGGTCGTGCAGCAGCTCACGAAGGCGGGGTTCACGGTGGTGGGGCAAGCGTGTGACGTGGCCGACGAAGCGGACGTCACGCGGTTCGCGGCTTTCGTCCGGGACAGTCTCGGTCCGGTCGATGTCCTCGTCAACAACGCCGGCCTCGGCCACGGCGGACCGGTCGTCGAAATGAGCACGGCGGCCTTCGACGAGACATTCGCCGTCAACGTCCGCGGGACGTTTCTCATGACGCGGGCGTTCCTACCCGATATGCTCGCGCGGGGTCGAGGCCACGTCGTGAACATCGCCAGTCTCGCGGGCCGCAACCCCGTACCCAACGCCGCGGCCTACTCGGCCGCCAAACACGCCGTGCTGGGGTTCTCCAAGTCGTTGTTTGCCGAGGTGCGGCGTCAGGGCGTTCGGGTGACCGCGATTTGCCCCGGATCGGTGGTAACGCCCTTCTTCGAGAAGGCCGATATGGGACTGGAGCATCCCGATCGCAAACTCCAGCCCGAGGACGTCGCCACTACTGTGATTGCCGCCCTCGACCTTCCCGATCGGGCCCTGGTTTCAGAATTGGACGTCCGCCCGACCAACCCCTGACGGCCTACTTCACGTAGACCGCCTTGATGTTCACGAACTCCCGAATCCCAAAAGCCGCGAGCTCTCTGCCATAGCCTGAGTCCTTGATGCCGCCGAACGGCAGCCGCGGGTCGGATTTGACGAACGCGTTGACGAAGCACGCGCCGGCGTGCAGTCGATCTCTGGCGATGCGTTCTCCCCGCTCGGCGTCCGACGTGAAGACCGCAGCACCAAGGCCAAAGGGCGAGTCGTTGGCAATGCGCACGGCATCAGTCTCATCGCGTGCCTCGATGACGGCCGCCACCGGCCCGAACAACTCGTCGTCATAGGCCGGCGTCCCGGGTCGCACATCCGCCAGGACCGTCGGCGGATAGAAGGCCCCCGGCCCGTCGGGTACCGTACCGCCGAGGAGCAGCCGGGCCCCCCGCTCGACCGATCCCACCACCTGCTGGTGCAGCTCGTTGCGCAGGTCCCGGCGTGCCAGGGGGCCCACATCGACGGCACCAAACGGATCTCCCATGGTCTTGGCGCGCATCACTTCCACAAAGCGCCGCTCGAAAGCCTCCTTGACGCTGGCCACGACGATGAACCGCTTGGCCGCGATGCAGCTCTGTCCGCTGTTGATGAGCCGGGAGGTGACGCAGGTGTCGACGGTCTCGTCCAGGCTCGCATCCTCCAACACCACGTACGGATCGCTCCCTCCGAGTTCCAGTACGGTCTTCTTCAGAGCCGCGCCTGCGGCGGCCGCGACGGCTCGACCGGCGGGACCGCTACCAGTGAGCGTTACGGCCTTGATCTGAGGCGCCTCGATAACACTCCTTACGCGCCCGGCCCCGATCACGAGCGTGCGGAAGACGTCCGCCGGCAGCCCCGCTTCGCGAAAGACCTCCTCGATCGCGAGCGCACAGCCCGTCACGTTGGACGCGTGCTTGAGCACACCGGTATTCCCAGCCATGAGCGCCGGTGCCGCGAATCGAAATACCTGCCAGAACGGGAAATTCCAGGGCATCACGGCGAAAACGGTACCGAGCGGCTGGAAGGACACGTAGCTGCGCGTCGCGTCGGTCGCGACCGGCTGGTCGGCCAAGAAGTCGGCACCGTGTTTCGCGTAGTACTCACATACCCAGGCGCATTTCTCAACCTCCGCTTTCCCCTGAGCAAGCGGCTTCCCCATTTCCCTCGCCATGAGCGCCGAGTAGTGCTCGCCGCGCGCTCGGAGCACATCCGCGGTTCGGTGCAGAAGCCGTCCCCGTTGCTCGATCGCGGTCTGGCTCCACGCAGCGAACGCTCGATCAACCGCGTCCAACAATGCCCTTACCTCGCCCGGTGAGGTCTCTTCGTACATCGCGAGAAGCTCGCCAGTAGAGGGATTGACGGTCTCGATGGCCATGGCTTCCTCGTCAGTCGTACCCTGGGGTGTTAGAAACGGGTGGCCGCGGAGACCGAAACCGGCCTCGCGCCAAACCGCGTCACCTGCTCGTCACGAAGAAAAGCTATGCCGAGGGGGAGCGTCGCGAGAGGGCCGACTGGATCTTCTCCGGCCCTCGTCGTCGCGACGGTCGTGTATCTTAGGATCCGGGAGGGGAACGCCCACCTCGCGTGCCGCGCGCGCGCGAACGATTTGAGATCACAGGAGCACGAATCGTGACCACGAAACCCCTAGAGGATCCCGTCTTCCGAGCGGGCCTCCTATCCAATCGCGTTGCCGTCGTGACGGGTGGCGGGACCGGCATCGGCCGGGGAATCGCCACCTGTCTTGCCAAGAGCGGTGCCGACGTGGCCATCGCCAGTCGCAAGACCGAGCACCTCGAGGCGGCAGCGACCGAGCTCCGGGTGCACGGTACGCGCATTGTTCCCGTGACCATGAACGTTCGGGAACCGGATTCCGTGCGCGGGGCTATGCAGCGGATCGTAGACGAATTGGGACGGATCGATGTGCTGGTGAACAACGCCGCCGGGAACTTCTACGCGCCGTCCGCCGAGTTGTCCCCGAACGGCTGGCGAGCGGTCGTCGAAACCGACCTCTACGGAACCTTCTTCTGTTCCCAGGCGGTTCACCCTGTGATGGTCGGCCAGGGCGGTGGACGGATCATCTCAATCTCCATGACGTTACACTACCGCGGGTGGCCGCAGATGGCCCACGCGACCGCAGCCAAGGCCGGGGTCGACGCGCTCACCAAGACTCTGGCACTCGAGTGGGCGCGCGACGGCATCACCGTGAACGCGGTCGCGCCCGGCCCGGTGCCCACGCACGGCGCCACGCAGGCGTTCGCTGGCGGTGACACTGACACCGATGCAATCGACGAGGAGATGCGACGACGTATTCCGCTTGGTCGATGGGGAACGCCCGACGACATCGGGAACCTGATCGTCTACCTCGCCAGCCCCGCCGGCGCCTGGATCACCGGTGCCATTGTCGTCGTCGATGGAGGGAGCTCACTTGCCCACACGTGATCAGACACCCCCCATCCTCCCCAAGCTCGATCCCGACCAGCTCGCGACATTCGCATCGCAGTGGAACGACCACCCGGGCATGCGCCATATGGGAGCCCGCCTCGACCTGAACGATCCGGGAACGGTGCGCGCCGTGGTGGACCCGATCAGGCCGGAGCATCGCGGCGGGTTGGGCACCGAAGCCGTGAACGGCGCCGTCATTGCGGGGGTGTTCGACCTCGTGATCGGCCTCGCGGGTTACCTCCAGACCGCCGGGCGCCGGGCAGGCGTTGCGCAACTCGGCATTCAGTTCCTTCGCCCGGTCCTCGGGGACCGGTTCGAGGTGCTGGGTCGACCGATACGCGTCGGCAAGACCCTCGTCTTCTGTACGGCCGAACTGCGGGACCAGGATGGCAGGCCTTGCGCTCGGTGCGATGGGATCGTCGCGGTGGCAGGAGGTGATGTGGGCGCCGGTCCCGCATTCTGACAATGGATCCGATATCGGGATTCCTCGCAGTGACGCACCTGCGCGCATCGGTCATGCTCGTGGCCCATGGCATCCACCGCCGGCCGTCACCCACCCAAGACCGGACGAGGTGAGCGTGGACGTCTTTCTCGGCCTCGCCGCCATCGTGGTCCTGGGGACCGCTGCCCACTGGTTGTCGTGGCGGCTCCGGCTTCCCGCAATCTTGTTGCTGCTCGTGGTCGGCTTCGTGGCAGGCCCAGTAACCGGGTTCCTCGATCCAGACGCCATCTTCGCCGACCTCGTCTTTCCCGTCGTCTCGCTCGCGGTCGCGATCATCCTGTTCGAGGGCGGGTTGAGCCTCGACATCGCCGAGCTCCGCGAGATCGGTGGCGAGGTCCGAAACCTCGTCTCGCTCGGCGTCGTGGTCACCTGGACCCTCGCCACCCTGTTCGGCCTCCTGCTGCTCGACCTCGACCTTGGCCTGGCGTTGCTGCTGGGAGGCGTGCTGGTCGTCACGGGACCGACCGTGATCATCCCCCTGTTGCGCACCATCCGACCCAACCCTCGGATCGGATCCACCATCAAGTGGGAGGGGATCGTCAATGATCCGATTGGCGCAATCCTCGGGGTCCTCGTGTTCGAGGCGCTCGTAGCCGGCGGTTTCGGGGCGGGTATTGGCGCTGCCGTGAGTGGGATGCTGAAAGCGAGCGTGATCGGCGTTGTCTCTGGACTGATCGGTGCCGCCATCGTCGTTGTCGTGCTCCGGCGCCACTGGGCACCTGACTATCTCCAGAACCCGCTCGTGCTGGCGCTGGTGATTCTCGTGTTTGCCGTCGACAACACGATTCAGGACGAGTCGGGCCTGCTGGCAGTCACCGTCATGGGAGCCGCCCTGGCAAGTCAGCGATTCGTGAGCGTGCGCCATATCGTGGAATTCAAGGAGAACTTGCGCGTACTGCTGATCGCCTCGCTCTTCATTATTCTCGCGGCCCGACTACCGCTCGAAAACCCCGACTACTGGAGCGCGGGGAGCCTTCTGTTTCTCGCCGCCCTGATCGTGGTCGTGCGTCCGGCGGCCGTGGCTGTCGCAACCTGGCGATCGAGCCTCACGTGGCGCGAGCGCGTGTTTCTTGGCGTGATGGCGCCGCGAGGCATCGTCGCCGCAGCCGTTGCATCGGTCTTTGCCCTCCAGCTCACCGAGGCCGGCTACGCCCAGGCCGAACGACTCGTGCCGCTCACGTTTCTCGTCATCGTCGGCACGGTGGGCTTCTATGGAATTGCCGCTCCCCTGATCGCGCGCTCCCTCGGCATTGCCACACCCAACCCGCAGGGACTGCTCATGATCGGTGCCGCTCCCTGGGTTCGGGAGGTGGCGGCTGTCCTGCGAGAAAAGGGAGCGCAGGTGGTACTTGCCGACTCCAATTGGGCCAACGTCACGGCCGCCCGTCGCGAGGGGCTCGAAGCCCTCTACAGCAACGTGCTCACGGAGGGGGGGCTCGAGGAGATCGAGCGCAAGCTGGACGGCGTGGGCCGGTTCCTGGCCGTCACGCCCAACGACGAGGTCAATGCTCTCGCCACGCTTCACTTCGAGGATCTGTTCGATCGGTCGCAGATGTATCAGCTCCCGCCCGATGCCACCGCGCGGGAGCGCCGCCAACGCGGTATCCCCGAGCACCTCCGAGGCCGATTCCTCTTCGGGCCCGACGCGACGCACGGCGAGATCACACGGCGTTTCGAGTCGGGGGCGGTCGTCAAGCGAACGCATCTGACGCCGGAATTCGATTTCGCGGCATTCCTCGCGCGCAACGGCAACGACGCCATCCCCATGTTCGTCATCAAGGAATCCGGCGACGTCGTGGTCCTCACTGCCCGCTCGCCTGCCGCGCCCAAGCCGGGGCAGATCCTCGTGAGTCTGGCACCGGCCGAGGACTGATCTCCCCGGAATCCCTTTCTTCCAGCATCCTCGATCGGAACCATCGCACGCGGTCACCCGTTCTCCATCTCGGAAGGACACGAGATCGTCACGGGAGCGTGGTTCATGCATACCTACTTGCGATGGTCGGTCGTTGGCCTCCTGGGCGTCGGGTGGCTGGTGCCCGGCGGGACCCTGGCCCAATCGGCCGACACATGGCGCACTGACTTCTCCCGGCACACGGTCCCACTCGACGAGATCGTCTCGGGCGGACCTCCGAAGGACGGTATCCCGGCGATCGACCAGCCAGTCTTCGTTTCTACTCGGGAAGCCGACCAATGGCTGGGGGACCGCGAGCCTGTGATCGTCGTCGCCATGGGCGCGGACGTGCGGGCCTATCCCCTGCAGATCCTCATCTGGCACGAGATCGTGAACGATCGCGTTGGCGGCGTTCCGGTCACCATTACCTACTGCCCATTGTGTAACACGGCCTTGGTGTTCGACCGCCGCTTCAACGAGCTGGTGCTCGACTTCGGCACCACCGGACGACTGCGCCACTCCGATCTCGTGATGTACGACCGCCAAACCGAAAGCTGGTGGCAGCAGGCAACCGGCGAGGGGATCGTCGGAGAGCTAGCAGGCGGCCAGTTGGTGCCGGTCAGCGCGCCAACGGTGAGTTGGTCCACCTTCAAGTCCAGCCATCCGGACGGCCGTGTGCTTTCGCGGGAGACGGGCCACGACCGCCCGTACGGTCGCAACCCGTACACGGGCTATGACGACCCTGACGGCGCACCGTGGAGTCGCTTCTTTCGGAAGCCCGCTGACGACCGGATGCCCGCCATGGAGCGCGTCGTGGCAATGTCATCCTCCCAGACGAGTTTGGCCTATCCGTTCACGACCCTCCGGCGGCGGCGCGTCATGAACGACCAGATGGACGGGCGACCGATCGTCGTCTTGTGGGCACCCGGGACCGCCAGCGCCGTGGACGCGGCGAATATCGCCGGCGGGAGGGACGTGGGATCGAGTGGGGTCTTCGGGCGTCGAGTGGGCGGGCGAACCCTGACCTTCGAGGCGGCGGGTGATGGTCTGTTTCGCGATCGGCAGACGGGTTCGACCTGGACCATCGTGGGGAGTGCAATCGCTGGACCGCTTACGGGCACGGCGTTGGACCCCGTCCCCCACGGCAATCACTTCTGGTTCGCCTGGGCGGCCTTCAAGCCCGATACCAAGATCAGACGATAGCGGGCGAATGACACGGGTGGCGGGAACCGAATGGATCCCGCGGCCGTTGGGAGAAGAGCAATGTCCAACCACCTACAATCCGGCCACGCCACCCGGTGGGTTATCCGGACGGCGGCGTTCTGCGGTCTCGCACTGAACCTGGCTTGCGTCGATGTGGAGTCCAGCGAGCCCGATCCGAAGAACCCGCCCGACCTACAGTGCAGCCTTCCCACATCGGCCATCTTCGATGGCGGACCTGGCCCGGACGGCATCCCCGCCCTCGAGTATCCGGAAATCGCTGGGGGTCCTGCCGCCGAGTTTGTGATCCGCGCTGACGATAGGGTGCTGGGTCTCGAGATCAACGGCGCGGCGCGCGCCTATCCACTGCGGATCATGTGGTGGCACGAACTCGTCAATGACACCCTCGGCGGCGAGGATGTGCTCGTCTCGTATTGCCCGCTCACCGGATCGGGGCTCGCGTTCGATCCCGAAGTGAATGGCCAGATCAGGAACTTCGGAGTCTCGGGACTGCTCTACGAGAACAACCTGATGATGTTCGACCGGGACACCCGGAGTCTCTGGAATCAACTGCTCCTGGGATCGCAGTGCGGTCCGGAGCGTGGCGCCGAATTGACCCGACTCCCCATCGTCGAGACCACGTGGGGTGCGTGGAGGAGCCTGCACCCCCAGACTACGATCGTCACGTTGAACACCGGCTACTCCCGAGATTACGACCGATACCCGTACGGCACGTACGATCAACCAAACAACGCCACGACGTTCTTTCCGTCGTCGACGTGGGATCGGTCACGGCCGCCAAAGGAGTTGGTGCTCGGGGTGCATGAAGGCGCTGCCTCTGCCGCGTACCCCCTGGAGGCGCTCGCGAGCCTCGGCTCAGCCGTGGCCCACAACGACACGGTGGGCGGGCGCCCCATTCTGGTGACGTACGTTGGTGCACACCGGACGATGCGCGGGTTCGACCGTACGGTGAATGGACAGCCATTCACGTTCGTTGTCGCCGACTCCGGTGGGTTCGTTCTGCGCGATGTCGAGACCGGCTCTCTATGGGATGCTCGCGGCGTGGCGGTGGCCGGACCGCTTCAGGGCGCGGCGCTCGAGCGGCTCGCCGACGCCTACACGTTGTTCTGGTTTTCCTGGTCCGTTTTCCACCCGAGCACCCGGCTGCCGGATCTGTGATCCGGGTTGTTCTTGTCGTTCTCCTGACCGGGACGGGCTTCCTCCACGCCAGTCCGGCGTGGGCACAGTGGACGCAGGGGAAGGCCGGCAAAGTGTGGCTGAAGAGTGCGATGTTCTGGCAGCGAACCGGCCAGGAGTTCGATGCAGTGGGGAACCGGCGGGAGCGCATCGATCAGGGCACCTCGAACTCCCGGGCCATCTTCACCGACGTGATCGTCGGTCTCCACCCACGGCTCGACCTGTGGCTCCAGATCCCGTTCCTCGACCTCGCGTTCTCGAGCCCGGCGGAGGATCTGCACAGCCGAGGGTTCGGCGACGTCCGGGCGTGGCTCCGGTGGCAACCCGTACAGCTCGGGGCGTCGACGCCCCTCGCACTGCGCGTCGGCGCCAAGGCACCGCTTGGATTCTCCCCACTCGACGTGACCATCGTCCCCCTCGGCGAAGGGCAGTGGGACCTCGAGGTGTTTGGGGAGATCGGCCATTCCTTCTGGCCGGCCCCGATCTATGCGGAGCTATGGGCGGGCTATCGAGCCAGGTTCGCCAATGCGACGACGCTCAAGGATCCCGGTGGCGAGTACGTATTCCTCCTCGAAGGAGGGGTCAACCCTTCCACGCGGACACTGCTGAAGGCCACGCTGGACGGGTTCGCGGGGCGGAACTGGATCGTGGAAGGCATCGAGACCTCCAGCTCGCGGCGCATCCTGACCCTGCAACTCGGCGGCGCCGTCCAGGTGGTGGGTCCCGTGTGGGTCGAGGCGGGGGGACGCTATCCGCTGGCGGGCCGTACCTTCCCCGCGGGTGCGCAGCTCGTGCTGGGACTGAGCGGACGGCTGCGGTAGTAAACGCAGGCAACAGTACCCGTCAGGCTCGACCTTCCGCATCCGCGAGCGGCTGGTCGATCGCTTCACGCACCTTGCTCAACAACTCCGCCACCGTCCACGGTTTCCGAAGAAACGGCACGTCTCGACCTTCCGGTCGCACCTTGGAGACGTCTATTTCGGAGTACCCGCTCGTAAAGAGGAACTTCACGCCGTAGCCCCGCGCTTGGGCAGCTTCGAACAACTGCTTGCCACTGAGCTTGGGCATGACGAGGTCGGTGATGACGAGGTCGAGGCTCGGCCCGTGGTCGCGCAGGAACTCCGTCGCCTGCTGGCCGTTTTCCGCCGTCAGCACCCGGTATCCTTGCCGTTCCAGGATTCGCTGCACCGACCGCCGGATGGCGGCCTCATCCTCCACCACCAGAATGGTCTCGGTGCCGGTCGGCATGCCCTCGGACACCGCGGGCTCCGGGAGCACGTGCTCTTCGGTCGAGGTCGGCACATAGATCCTGAAGGTTGTCCCGAGCGCCGGCTCACTGTACACGTTGATGTAGCCGGCGTGCTGCTTCACCAATCCATAGACCATTGCGAGGCCGAGACCCGTCCCTTGCCCCTGGGGTTTGGTCGTGAAGAACGGCTCGAAGATCCGCTCACGTGTGCGGGCATCCATCCCGGTCCCCGTGTCGCTCACCGACAGGCACTCGTACTCGCCCGGGACCCCCCACCCGTGCGTCGTGCGATACTGCTCGTCGAGGGCCGCGTGACGCGTCTCGATCCGGAGCACGCCACCTGCCGGCATCGCGTCGCGCGCATTCGTCGCGAGATTGAGCAGAATCTGCTCCATCGCACTGGGGTTGGCATGGGCAAATCCGGCGTTGCCAGTCTCCAAGCGAATCTCGATGTTCTCGGGAAGCAAGCGACGGAGCATGGTCGACACCTGCCGGACGAATTGGCTCAGGTCCAGCGGTGACCGGTCGAGCTGTTCGCGACGGCCGAACGTCATGAGTTGCTTGATCATGTCGGTCGCGCGTCGTGCGGCCTTGCCGATCTCATCGACGTCCTGGAGCACCTCGGTCTGCTCCGGCGGCAACGATTCCTGCAGCAGCTCCGTATTGGCCAGAATGGCGGTGAGGATGTTGTTGAAGTCGTGTGCGATACCTGCAGTGAGCTGGCCGACGGCCTCCATCTTCTGCGCGTGCCGCAGCTGGTTCTCCAGAGCCCGACGCTCGGTGATGTCTTCCGCCACCATCTCGAAGTACTGCACCCGACCGTTCGTGTCGTGGACCGGCCGGCCGCTGAGCCGCACCGAAAATAGGCTCCCATCCTTGCGCCGCCAGGTCACCTCCACGCCATCGATGCGATCGGCCCCCGAGAATTCCTTGACAAGTCTGGCACGCTCGGCCGCCCGGGAATAGACGTCCCTGGCCATGTCAAGTTTCAGGACCTCCGCCTCCTTGTCGTAGCCGAGCATCTCCACCAGTGCGGGATTGGCCGCAAGGAATCTCCCTTCGGGACTCGAGCGATAGATACCGTAGAGCGCATGATCGATCAGCGCGCGCAAGCTCGACTCTGAATGCTTGAGCGCCGCCTCTCCTTTCTTGCGCTCCGTGATGTCACGAATGACCCAACTGAAGAACTGCTGTCCCTGCACATCCCACGATCCCACCGACATCTCGACGGGGAGCGTCGACCCGTCGCGTCGGCGTCCTACCGCCTCGATGATGCTCCCCGGGAGGCCCATCGGCGCCACATTCCGCTCGGGCTCCTCGTGGTCGCTCTCGGTCGGCCCAGTAGATGGATCCGGGATGAGCTTCGCGATCGGCAGCAGGTGCATCTCAGCGTGGGAGTAACCGAAGACCTGCTCCGCCGCATGGTTGCAGAACACAATGCGTCCCTGCGCATCCGCGACGAGGATGGAATCGACAGCCGATTCTGCCACCGCCCGGAACCGGTCCTCCCGCTCCCGCAGCGCTTCCTCCGCCTCCTTCCGCTCGGTGACGTCGTGTGCGACCCTGATGAGGAGATTGTACGGGCCCTGGCTGTCGGTCCATTCCAGGCGCCGTTGCTGCCCTTGGACGTCCATCGCAACTCGCTCGTACGGAGTGTCACCGAGTGGCTCACGGCCCGCAGCCTTGGATGCCACGAGGGTTTGCTCCTGCTCTCGTTCCTGTGGGTCGCTCAGTGTCAGACGCCACCACCCATCTTCCAAACACTCGTGTGGATCCAAGCCGAGAATCCGTCGCACCGACGGACTGATGTACCGAATCTGCCCGGTATCGTCAGCCACGACTACGAGATTTCCCACCGACTGCAAGATGCTGTCGGAGAGGCGCATCTTTGCTTCTGACTGTCGCCGTCGGGTGATGTCCTCCACCATGGCCACTGCGAATTGCAGATCACCCTGCTCGTCGAGCAAGAGGGAGAGGGTCAGTCGCCCCCAGACCAGTGACCCATCCTTGCGGAGGTACCGGTTCTCGAGCACACCCACCGGCTGTCCCGTTTCAATCATCCGTCGCTTGAGCTCGAGCACTTCCGCGTAGTCTCTGGGATGACTCACGTCGGCGAGTCTCATCGCGAAAAGCTCATCCCGCGAGTATCCGAGAAACCGTTCGATCGCCTCGTTGCAGCTCACGAACATGTTCTCGGGATCAACGATGGTTACGCCGATCCCAGCCCCCTCGAACACGGCTCGAAATCGATCCTGACTCTCTTGAAGCGCCTTCTCGGCCCCTCGGCGCTCGGTGATGTCTTCGCCCGACGAGAGCGTGCCCATCGGGACTCCATTGCTGTGCCGCAGGACGACGTTGTGCCACGCGATGAGGCGGCGAGCACCGCTGTGGGTCACGATCGCGTTCTCGTAGTACTCGGGCAGGCCACCGTCGCCCGACATCGCCGCCTCGAATTCCGCGCGATCGGTTTCTACTTCGTCCTTGGGAAGAAAGGTCTCAAACCAGGGCTTCCCCACGATGGCCGATTCGCGCTCGTAGCCGAGAAGACTGAGGCCCTTGCGGTTGACCAGTGCCACCTGGCCCTGACGGTCCAGCCCTACGAAGATGACTTCAGCGAGGTCGAGATACTGCTGCGTCTGGCTCCACGCCCTGCGCAGCTCTTCGGCGGAACGCGTGCGCTCGGTGATGTCCCGGACGGCGAGCATGATGCAACTGAACTCGGGGTCTGCGAGCCGGTTGTTGCCGAGCACCTCGACCTTCCGCCACGAGCCATCGGCGTGCCGCACACGGAGTTCGCTCGGCGGAGCCGAGCCCGCCTGCTCGAGCCCCGCCACGAACGCCTCCTTGGCCCGAGGAAGATCAGTCGGATGCACCAGATCGAAGACGCTCTGGCCGACAACTGCCCTCTGCGGGTAGCCCAACACCGACGTGATTGCCGGGCTGACGTACGTGACGCACCCAGCTTCGTCGAGCATGGCGACGATATCTCGGTCCAGCGCGAGTTCGACGACGGCCTGCCAGTCTAGCTGTCGACTCGACCGTTCCGGGGCCGCCTTTCGGGTTGGCCTGCGTCGCCACCACGCCAGCATTGGCACCGCTGCGGCCAGCACCACTCCCAGGTCGGCCGCGCTCACGGGGTGCGCATCTCCACTCCGCCTCCCTACCGCGATTTGGCGGCCATCACCAGCAGAGCCGCGAGGGCGGCCTCGAATTCGGTGGACTTGTCGAAGAAGTACGCTGCGCCGAGGGCGCGACAGCGTGTGCGGTACGCTGCATAGGGGAAGTTCGTCAGGACCATTACCTTGGGCGGCGAATCGAACTCCTGCAGGCGCTGCAGAACCGTGATGCCGCTGAGTCCGGGCATGCGGATGTCCAGGATGACGACATCGGGCTTCGTCTCCTGCGCCACCACGAGCCCCGTCTCACCGTCCGATGCCTCGCCCACGACGTTGACGGCCTCGACCTCGGCGAGCATCGCCACCAGTCGCTGGCGGATGACATCCGAGTCATCGACGATCAGTACGCGAAGCACTCGCCCACCTATTGCTGTTGCCATATGGTTTTTCCCACCCGACGTGCCATGGTGGCCTCCTCATGGGAGGATACCGTGCGGACGGGACGGCGCGCAGTAAGCTCGGGACGGGTGGGGTCGTACGAAGAGGGAAGCAGACCCGGTCGGTCGAGTCCGACGCGTGTAGGGAATGCCTTACATACCGAGAGTCACCCGGTCAGGCCGTCAGTCCCTGCTCGATGGCGAAGCGAATCAGCTCTGCCGTGGTCTTCAGCCCGAGCTTGTTCAGGACCCGGGCCCGGTACGTGCTCACCGTTTTCGGACTCAAGGACATCTCGGCGGCGATTTCCTTGAGGCTCTTCCCGGCACCGAGACTCACGAGCACCTGATATTCCCGCTCCGACAGCCGATCGTGCAGGGGCCGATCGTACTCCGGATCGAGCTCGAAGGCCAAGGCTTCAGCCAGCGTCGACGTCACGTACCGGGCACCCTGGTGGACGCGCCGAATGGCTTCCGCCAACTCGTCGGGCGTGTGGTTCTTGGTGAGATAGCCAGCGGCTCCGGCCCGGAGCGCTCGCAGCGCGTACTGGTCTTCGGGGTGCGCGCTCACGACAAGCACTCGCAAGCGCGGATACGTCGTGCGCAGACGCTGCATCATTTCGAGAAACGGCAGGCCGGGCATGGAGATGTCCAGCAGGAGGACGTCCGCTGTCACGTCCTGCAGGAGGTCCTGGAGGCGGTCGCCGTCGGCCGCTTCCCCAACGACGGTCATGTCGGGATGCTCAGCGACGATGCGATGCAATCCCTCGCGAACGATCGGATGATCATCGGCAATCACCAGGCGAATCACGGGGATCTCTCTCCTCGTCCGACCCGTGACAGAGGTAGCCTCGCTCGCACGATCGTTCCCGTCCCTTCGCCGGACTCGATGTCCAATGTGCCATCGAGCGCAGTGGCTCGCTCCCGCATGCCGATGAGACCGAGCGACCGAGTCCCTTCGAGGTCCAGTGCCACAATGCCCTGCCCGTCGTCGTGCACTTCGAGGACCATGGCCTGGTCGTTGGTCCGCAGGTCCACGACGACCCGAGACGCTTGCGCATGCCGGATCACGTTGGTGAGCGCCTCTTGCAGGATGCGGAAGAGGGCGGTGGCGCCGTCCCGGTTGATCTCGACTTCCTCGACGTGTGCCACTATCTCGACCCCACTGCCCACGCGACGCTGGAAATCGGCCGCCTGCCACTCGACGGCCGCCGAAAGGCCGAGATCATCCAGCACAGACGGTCGGAGCCGAGATGACAGGTCACGCAGCACATCGATGGTCTCGTCCACCAACGTCGTGAGCACCTGCCCACGCGCTCGCACCGCCTTCCAGTGCTTGGGAAACCGTCCAATGAGCCAGGTCAGATCCATCTTGACGCCGGTCAACGCCTGGCCGAGCTCATCGTGGATCTCCCGTGCGATGGCCGTCCGCTCCTCCTCACGAACCGCTTGGAGCCGAGCCGCGAGTTGACGAAGTTGCTCTCGGGACCGGCGGACGGCCTCCTCTGCCCGCTTCCGCTCGGTAACGTCGGTCGCGTACCACAGTATGTGACGCTGACCGTCGAGCTCGATGAACTCCGTGGAGAGCTGCGCGTCGTGGACAACGCCGAGGCGGTCCCGCACCTGGCGGTCGACCCGACGCATGCGACCTGACTGCCGCAGTTCGTTCAACCAGGCTTCACGCTCCCCCTCGTCCCCCCAAAAACCAAGGTCCGCGGCGGTGCGCCCCACCGCTTCCTCTCGGGCATAGCCGGACAACTCGGTGAACGCCTCGTTGATCTCGACGATCCGGCCATCGACCGCTCGAGTGATGGCGATCGCGTCAGGGCTGAGCCCGAAGGCCTTGTGAAGGCGCTCCTGCGACGCCCGCAGCGCTTCTTCGGCGTCTTTGCGCGCGGTGATGTCGTAGAACATCGTGTACGCCCGGTACGGTTCCGCCTCGCCCATGCGAAACTCCGGCATCGCGTTGATGTCGATCCAGCGATGCTGCTCGGTCTTGGGATGGTAGACGCCCATGATCACGTTGCGTACAGCCGTTCCCGTTCGGAGCGCCACCATGGATGGATGTTCGTCGGCCGGGAAAGGCGAACCATCCTCGTGCACCGATCGCCAACGGGGATCGGCCGAGGTGCGACCCTGCATTTCCGCCAGCGTGAGGCCGAGAATGCGCTCGGCGGCCGGATTGGCGTCCACGATCGCGCCCTCAGCATCCTGATATACCACGCCTTGCGCCATGGTCTCGAATAGACGACGATGCCGTCCCTCGCTCTCGCGGAGCGCTGTGAGCGTCTCCATGCGCTCGGTGACATCACGCGCTACTCCGAACATGCGGGTGACTCGCCCCTCAGCGTCCAGCTGCGGCACCACTCGGTCTTCCATCCACCGATACTCCCCCGAGTCACGCTGCCGCAGGCGGTATTCACGGGTCACTCCGTCGCCGCTCTCCAGGACCCGCACCGTACTTTCCGCGACTGCCTCTCGATCGTCCGGATGAATGGCCTGACCCCAGAGCTCGGGGTTGCGCACGAACTCCTCGCTGGTATACCCCAGGATCTGCTGGGTCCGGTCAGAGACGAAGGTCACGGTGCCGACCATGGGCTGTGCAGGGTCGATGTCGACCGCGTAGACCACCTCGTCGATCTGCGAGAGCACCATGCGGAGCTGCTCCTCACTCTCGCGCAACCGGAGCTCCACCTCTTTGCGATCCGTCACGTCGATCTGGATCCCGTACATGGCGATGGGCTTCCCATCACCGTCATACCGGATGCGCCCCATGTCTCTCGCCCAACGCACGGTGCCGTCGGGCCATTGCACACGATAGTCCGTGTCGAGATCACGCCTTCCGACGACCGCATCCTCGACGTCCCGCTGCGCCGCGGCACGGTCGGCCGGGTGGACGCTCTCGAGCCACCGCGTGTAGCTGGGCTCCATCGAGTCCGGCTCAAACCCCAGCAAGCGGAAATTCTCTTCCGACCACGATACGGCGTTGGTTTGCATGTCCCAGTGCCATGCGCCCGCCTGCGCCGCCGCCAGTGCCTGGCGCAGTCGTTCCTCCCGATCCTGAAGCGCGGCTTCGACGCGTTTCCGGCTCGAGATATCCTGAACGATCGAAAGCAGCGCTGGGTGGCGGTTGAAGAGCACGGGCTGGGTGCTCATCAGGCCGTGGTAGAACCCGCCCCGCCTACGCTTGAAGCGGACCTCGTGTTGCCGGACCGCGCCTTGCTCCCGGAGGGCGAGGAAGACGCTCTCTCGATCGGCGGGATCGTAGTACAAGTCGGCGACGGTCTCGATCTGCTCGATGTCCTCCCTCGTGTAGCCGCCGGGCTCGAGCATCGCAGAGTTGAACGCCAGGAGATGTCCCTCTGTATCGGCGATGCCGATCCCTACCGGCGAGTGCTCGAACAGGATCCGATACTTCTCCTCGCTCTCGCGGAGCGCGCTCTCTGCGCGCTTGCGGCCCGTCACGTCCTGGATCGACCCTCGCAGACCGCGGACCCGGCCGTCGGAATCCACGACGGCCTCCCCGCGACCCACCACGTGCCGCACCGTGCCGTCCGCGTGGAGAAGTCGGCGCTCGAACTCGAACGGTTGCCCGGTACGTTCGGCACGCTCGATGAGCCGCTCCACATGCCCGCGGTCGTCGGGATGAAACGCTTCCAAGAGGTGCGCGCGCGATGGCCGCGTGTCTTCCGGGACACCGACGAGGTGATACATCTGCTCCGACCAAACCACCGTGCCGCTTGCGGAGTCCCATTCCCAACTGGCGAGCGACGCCAGCCGCTGCGCCTCCGCGAGCCGCCGCTCGCTTCCCCTCAAGGCTTCTGCGTTCATTCGACTGGCCGTCACATCCATCACGGTGCCGGCAAGACGCACGGGACTCCCGTCGTAGCGCTCGGTCGGTCGGCCCCGAACCGCGACCCACCGAGCCGATCCATCCGTCGTCACGATGCGGTGATCGATAGCGAGCGCCGCCTCGCCGCTCCGCGCCCTGCGCCATGCGTCGTGGACCGCCTCACGATCCTCTTCGGCCACGAGACCGAGGTACACATCGAAGGTCCCAGTGACGCGACCCGAGTCGATACCGAAGACCCGCTCCGCGCCCTCTCCCCATCGCATTGCACCGCTCCGGGGATCGAGCTCCCACGTCCCGACCCGGGCAGCCTCGAGCGCCATCGCCAGTTGCTCAGCGTAGTGCCGGCGTTGCTCGTCTGCGGAGACACCAACCTCGACGAATAGCGTGACGGCCGCCAGGGAGCCTGCCACCCCCATCCAGAGCCGTCCTTGGGTGACCGCCACCTCGGGCAGGACCCCCGCACTATCACCCCACACGAAGCCCAGCGCAGCGAGGGCTCCCAGCACGGCAAAGACGACCGCCGCGCGGCGCCCCACCAGGTATCCCGCCGCCACCACCACGACCGGATAGCTCAGCACGGCCGGAGCCCGGATGCCACCGAACAGCGCGGCCCCAACGGTGATGATGATCCAGGCCATGCTCGTGAACCCAAGGCTCACGCCGCGAAGCGCGCCACGTCGTACCAGCCACAGAGCAACAAGTGTCGTGGCGAGGAGCGCCGAGTGAAGGGCCCACACCGGACCGGGTCGATCCGTCAGCAGCGGCGTGAGCGGAAACAACGGCAAGAGCACGACTGCCGTTCCCAGAAGCACCCAATGCATCATCCACGCGCTGCGTGTCTTCTCGGGATTCTCGAACCGTCCCGGCTCGAGTAGTCGCCACAATGAGGAGGAGGACGTCATGACATGCGCCTGTAGTTGAAGAACGTGCTACGTCAATCCATCGTTCGTGTCGAAGAGCCACCTGCGGCGTAGATTCGGCGTGCCGCGTCCCGGAGACCCGACCCGATCATGAGCAGCTCGCCGACGTTTTCCAGCGTCAGCAATCCGACCAGGGTGTTGCCCCGCAGCACCGGGACGCTCTGGCACTTGGCCTCTCGCATGCGCGACAGGACCCCGTGGAGCTCGTCGGATTCGGTCGCGACCAGGCAATTCGGCTCGGCCACGTCGCCGACGGGCACGCCCGGGCCCTTGTCCTTGACGGCCGCGACGAGTGTCGCTCGCGTCAGCAAGCCCACAATGCGGTCGCCCTCGATGACCGGGAAGTCCTGCTGCGCTCCCGCGAGCAGAGCATCGATGGCCTGCCCGAGCGTATTGCCTCCCTCGAGAACCCGGAACCTTGTCATCATGGCGTCGCCCACGGTCACGCCATCCAGGGCCGTCCGCATCTGGACATGCTGCGACTCGGCCTGAGCGCCCAGATAAACGAAGATCGCGATGAACACGAGGAAAGGATTGGGACCGATCAGGCCGAGGAACCCAAAGACGATCGCCATGCCCTGGCCGATCGTCGCCGCCACCCGAGTGGACCGCGCATAGTCGAGTCGGTAGGCCAGCAGCGCGCGCAGAATTCGCCCGCCGTCCATCGGGAACGCGGGCAGGAGATTGAACCCCACGAGCACGACGTTCACCCAAAGGAGCTGCGCCGGTAGGTTGCCGCCGACCACGGCGATCTCCTGCACCGGTCGGAGGGCACCCCCAAGAGCCAACCCCAGAAACAGGAGCGCGGCGATCGCGACGTTCACCGCAGGGCCCGCCGCCGCCACCAACAGCTCCTGCCGGGGTTCCGTCGGCATTCGCTCCAATCGCGCGACGCCACCGATCGGCAACAACGTGATGTCGCGGGTGCCGATCCCGAACCGTCGCGCCGTGAGCGCGTGACCCAGCTCGTGCAGAACGACGCAGGCGAACACCGCCAGCACCAACAGTACACCTCCGACGATCGCCGGCAGGTTGGCCCCGCGAGCGACATGCACGACGATCACCCAGGCGATGAGGATGAGAAACGTCCAGTGTACCTGGATGCGAATGCCCGACACACGACCGAGCTTCCAGGACCATCTCATTCAGAAAACCTCCAGATACTGGCTGAGCCCGCACACACCCGAGACCATGCCAACCTATGGCCCTACGGGAGGTGAGGGCAACGATGCAGGCGGTGCACCCCGGGGACCCCGGTGGCGAAATGGATCCGATAACCCTGGCAGTGGCGCGGAGGCGTCGGTCCGCCGGTCTCAGGCCGTGCCGGCTGTTTCCCCGAGTGCGGACCGCAAGTATACCATCACCGCGGCGTGCTCTTCTCGCACGCGTATGAGAAGATCTGCAACCCGCCCGGCGTTCTCCTCACGGCTCTCCTTTTCGAGCGCCCCCAGCAGTTCGTGCAGCAAGGTCGCTCGGATGGTACCGGCCGCCGATTTGTAGGCGTGGGCAGCCTGTGTCACGCCCTCGACGTCATCCATGGCGGCGGCGCGCTCCAGCGCCGCCATTCGCTGCGGCGCATCTGCAAGGAAGAGCTCCAGCATTTCGTCGACGGCGTCTGCCGCCCCGGCCTCGCGCATGGTATCCTGAAACGCCGCGAGGTCGACAGCGGGGCGGGTCGAGTCAGCTGGCAACACCTCGGACTCCCCTTCGGCGGCCTGCTCCCATCCCTCGACAAGAGCAAACAGATCGTGCGGCTTGAAGGGTTTGACCAGGTAATCGGTCATGCCGGCCGCGCGGGCACGTCCCTGTTCTTCCTCGAGAGCGTGTGCCGACAGGGCGATGATGGGAATCGCCCCACCGCCAGGGAGTGCGCGGATCTCGCGGGCAGCCGACAGCCCATCCAGTTCCGGCATCTGGAGGTCCATGAGGACCACGTCATACTCCTCGCGGCCCACTGCGTCGACCGCCTGGCGCCCGTTCTCCACCACGTCCACGTCGTGTCCACGACGCCGCAGCATCCTGGCGGCCACCTCCTGATTGACCGGGTTGTCTTCGGCAAGCAGGATGCGCAGACGCCGGCGGGCTTCCTCGATGGTGTACCGCGTCACGAGCTGTGCGCCCTCGTCGACCGTTCCCTTCCCCGAGAGGACCACCGCCGCCGCCTCGATCAGGTCCGAGCCGGAGACCGGTTTCGTGATGTAGCCCCGGATGCCGCGCTCCCGGCATCGTTCCGCGTCACCCCGTTGCCCCGCCGAGGTGAGCATCATCAGGCAGGTGTCCCCGAGCGCTGCATCTTTGCGGATGAGCTCCGCGAGCTGGAAGCCATCCCGGACGGGCATGTAGGCATCGATTACTGCCAGCGCGTACGGCGTGTCCTGCCTCGACGCCTGGCGCAGGGCGGCCAGAGCGGAGTCGGCCATCTCCTCCTCGTGCACTACCGCCTCCGCCGCTTCGAGCATCCTCCGGAGGATCCGTCGATTGGTAGCGTTGTCGTCCACCACGAGTACTCGCGCGCCGCGAATCACCGCTCGATCGCGATGCACGGCGGCCGTCTCCTGATCGGGCACCTGCGGGAGCGAGAGCGTGAACCAGAACTCGCTTCCGCGAACGTCGTCGCTCCGCGCCATGAGCTCGCCGCCCATGAAGTGGACGAGGCGACGCGAGATGGCCAGACCGAGCCCTGTGCCCCCATAGCGACGGGTCGTCGACACGTCGGCCTGCGTGAACTCCTCGAAGATCGTCTCGAGCTTGTCCTGGGGAATGCCGATCCCGCTGTCCCGCACCGAAAACCGGATCTCTCGCTCACCGTCCGAGGCCGGCGCCACGCTGACCGTGACCACGATCTCGCCCTGGCTCGTGAACTTGATCGCGTTGCCGATGAGGTTGGTGAGCACTTGACGAATCCGGCTGGGATCGGAGCGTACCGTGCGGGGCACCGCCGGTGACAGGTCGAGGATCAGCTCGACGCCTTTTTCGAACGCCCGCATCGCGAGCAACCGCACCACCGAATCCAGCAGGGCGTGGAGGTCGATGCTGATCTCCTCCAAGGTCACATGGCCCGCTTCGATCTTCGAGAAGTCGAGGATCTCGTCGATGACGTGAAGCAGCGATTCCGCGGACGTCCGGATCAACTCGGCTGATTGGCGCTGCTCCGGGGTGAGTTCCGTATCGAGGAGCAGGTCGGTCATCCCCATGACCCCGTTCATGGGGGTGCGGATCTCGTGACTCATGTTGGCAAGAAACGCCGCCTTGGCCGCGGCCGCGTTCTCCGCCATCTCCCGCGCCTCCTCCAAAGCCACCCGCGTGGCCGCTCGCTCGGTCACGTCTCTAGCCATCCCGCGGGCCCCGATAACCGCACCCGACGCATCGCGCACGGGGCGTGCGGCGTAGCTCAGGTGGCGAACAGACCCGTCGGCGTGGCGGTGAATCGTCTCGTAGTCATGGAGCTCCTCTCCGCGCAGCACCGTGCCGAATGCCGCGAGATCCTGGTCCAGATATTCCGGGTCGACCACCTCGGCGAACGGACGCCCGACCATCGACTCGGGTTCCTGCCCGTACACCCGCTCCGACGCCGTGTTGAGGAACGTCCACTTACCCTGACCATCGACCTGCCACACCAGATCCGAGGCCGACTCGACCAACTCGCGGTACTGCTGCTCCGCCTCGCGCATGGCCGCCTCGGCGCGCTTCATCGCCGAGATGTCGTCGTAGAGGACAAACCACGTGCCGCGCCCGACGGCCTCACGAACGGGCGCGGCGGCCACCCGTACCCAGACGAGCGACCCGTCTTTGCGACGGCGCTGGACCTCCGCAATCACCGTCTCCCCGGCAGCCACCCGGTTTTCGAGTGCGCGGGCCACTCGTAGATCACTCGGTGGGACCAGGAGATCGTTCAGCTGGCTTCCCACAGCCTCCTCCGGCGAGTACCCAAAGAGGCGCTCGAATTCCGGATTCGTGCCCAGGACGGTTCCATCGGAAGCCATGGCAACGAAGGCGGTGGGGGCGCTGGCAACAAGAGCCTCTAAGAAACTGCGCTCCTGCCGAGCCGCTGCCTCGCTGGACGACAACTGGGCCGCGGCGCGCAAGTACTCCACCAGCGCCGAAGAGGACGCCCAGCAGGAATGCGATCACTTGGAGTCGCATGTACCCGGCCGCGAGGATGCTGAGGGCGAGCGGCCCCATCAACGCGGCCGTCAGGCCGTAAAAGCTCCGGGCATCGGCCACGAGCGTATGCGTCCCGCCCGCCACGAACCCGGCAAACACCACCATGAGGAGCGCGAGATGCTCGAACGGCAGGTCAACGACAACGACGGCGGGACCGACGGCCCACGCCAGACCGGTGACCACGACGATGGCCCGGAGCATCCGGATGGCATAGGAGTACTCCGCCTGTGTCGCTACCAGTCGGTGCCGAATGAACAGCCGAGTCGCGGTCGCCGCTACGATGGACACGAGCCACAGAAGGAGCGCAACGCGCGCGACATGGGGCCAGAAGAGCACGCCCATGAGCGCCGCGAGCACCACGTGCATCACCTCGGCCGTGGGGCTCTCGGCCAGGAGACGCGTCAGCAGGGCGTCGTTCACCTCCTTCGATGAGCGCTCCTGCTCGCTGCGGCTCCCAACAGCCACATCAGCCGCCTGCAGAAACGACGACCCGCCCGACTCCGGCCCGTCGAGACTGGTCATCGCTGTGTGTGCCTCAGTCGATCCCACATCGGTGTCCCCGGTGTGACGCCGGCCCCAGCCCGGCAGCGACCAACCACCACCGACTATTCCGGGCCCTGGGGCTATCATCTACTATTCGGGCAACTTGCACCATTCCTCAAGCTAGGCATATGGCACGCGTCACGAAAACCGTCCAGTTTCTCGGGGCCGCCGGGACCGTCACAGGATCCAAGCACCTGGTGCGCGCAAACGGCAGGCAGGTGCTCCTCGATTGCGGCCTGTTCCAGGGACTCAAGGCACTCCGGCAGCGGAACTGGGAAGCGCCCGCCTTCGACCCGAAAAAGCTCGATGCCCTGGTCCTGAGCCACGCCCACATTGATCACAGCGGCTATCTGCCGTTGGTGGTCCGCCGGGGGTATCAGGGGCCGGTCTACTGCACCCACGCCACGGCCGACCTGCTGCACTACATGTTGCCCGATTCCGCGTACCTCCAGGAGAAGCATGCCGCACATGCGAATTACCTGGGCTATTCGCGTCACCGCCCCGCGTTGCCCCTGTATACGATGGCCGACGCGCAGGCCGCCCTGGAGTTGCTCGTGCCACAACCGTTCGGGATGACCTTCGCCGTGACACCGGGGATCGAGACCACGTTCCGAACCGCAGGACATATCCTCGGCTCGGCGACCGTCGATGTCGTCCTCGACAGCACAAAGGGGCAGACGCCGCTTCATCTCGTGTTTTCCGGTGATCTGGGCAGATGGGGGCGGCCGATCCTCCACGATCCACAGCCCGTACCACGCGCCGATTACCTGCTCCTGGAATCGACGTACGGCAACCGCACCCACCCGCCCAATGTGGACGACGACCTGGCAACGTGTGTGCGCACTGCGGCCGAGCGCGGAGGGGCGCTGCTCGTCCCCGCGTTTGCGGTGGGGCGCACCCAGGAACTGCTGTGGTGGCTGCGCCAGCTCGAGGATGACAAACGGATACCACGCCTGCCCGTCTATGTGGACAGCCCGATGGCCATCGACGTCACGGGCACCTACCTCCGCCATACCGCGGAGCACGACGTCGACATGCGCCGGGTCGAGGATCGGGGCAAACATCCCCTCTATCCGTCACACTTCACCCTGGCCAAGTCCCAGGAACAGTCGATGGCCCTCAACGATCTCCGCGGGCCCATCATCATCATCTCCGCAAGCGGCATGGCCACGGGCGGGCGCATTCTCCATCACCTGAAGCTTCGCCTGTCGGATCGGCGGACCACGGTGCTGCTGGTCGGGTTCCAGGCAGCCGGGACGCGGGGACGGCGTCTCCAGGAGGGAGCCGACGAGGTCCACATCCATGGAAAGGACGTGACCGTCCGGGCGCAGGTCGACACCCTCGACGGGCTTTCGGCCCACGCCGACCAGGGAGAACTACTACAGTGGTTGTCGGGGTTCGAGGGACCTCCGAAGGGGATTCATCTCGTGCACGGAGAACCGACGGCGGCCGAGACCCTTGCCGCGGCGATCGAGACCCGCTACGGCTGGACGGCCCGGGTGGCCCAAGATGCGGCCACCGTTCAACTCATCTCCTGATGTCCGAGCCCCCTAGCAGGCACAAAAAAAACCCCCGGTGCCCTCCCGTGCACCGGGGGTAAGGGATTTCCCTCCGTAGCCTGGTTGTAAGCACCACAAATCGGACTGGCGCAGGGCTTTGCCGATTTTCTGCCGGATTACATGCTCGACGATCCCGTTCGTCTTGCCTGCGGCCGACGTCAAAACCCCTCAGGCTGCGGCGGCGCCGCGAACGCCGGCCCTTCCCTCAAAGGGCATTCCCGCAGTGGCCACCCATCAAGGATGACGGCTCACCTTACGCAGAAGCCTATGAAAATGGGGTGAAATCGGCCTGAATCCCGCTTCAGGCCTGGGCCAAATCGCCCCGGAGCGCTTGACGGCAGGTCGAGTCGGGGCATACTCTCGCCTCGGGTGACCCGGGGCCGATCAAACGGATGCGCGACGGGGCCTGATTGGAGTGGCCCATTATGGCGTGGCACGCGGTTCTTGTCGGGGTTGATGCATCGCCGGCTGGCGGGCTGGCCGCAACATGCGGATGGGCCGTGGCCGAAGCCGCACGTGTGCCCTGTCATCTGGTGCACGCGGTCCGCGAGCCGCCGGGACTCGCGCGCGGGGCTCGAGATTCCGACGAGCATCGATTGATGAGCGAGCGTTTCGTCGCCCACGCCAGGGATACCGTGAGCGCAGTGGTTGGCTCCGCCCTCCCGGCCGCCGTGGAGTCACTGGAGATCCGTGTCGGCAATCCGTCGTGGATCCTCGCGCAGGCGGTCAAGGAGCGCGACGCCGGTCTACTCGTCTTGGGAGGAAAGCACCACTCGGCACCCGCGCGATGGCTTGGGGGCAGCACGGCCCATCACGCCGTGCGCACCATCGACGTACCCCTCCTGGTTGCCGCCGGGCCGTCGAGCGTGTTCGCACGCGTCCTCGTCGCAACCGACTTATCGGACGCCGCCGCCGCGACTATCATGGCGGCCCAGTCCTTTGCCGGACTGTTTGGGGCCACTATTCGCGCGCTGCACGTCGTCGAGCCGCTCCCGTCGATTCCGGATGTCGGTATCGAACCCGACGAGTGCGCGCACCTAGAGGTCGCCGAAGCCGAAACAGAGGCGTCCCTAGTAGCGTTGGGTGTCGACCGCACAATCGAACCCGTCGTGCAGTGCGGTGCGCCGGCGCGCACGATCGCCGACCACGTGGCGGATTGGTCCGCCGACCTCGTTGTCGTGGGGTCACACGGGAAAGGATGGATCGATCGAGTGCTGCTGGGGAGCACGACCGAGCGGCTCCTCAACCGGTTACCGTGCTCGCTCCTCATCATCCCCGTGCACGGCCGGGTCAGCACTCGATAAAGAGGTACCGCACATGAAGGTTGCCGATCTCATGAAGACCGATTTGGCCGTCGTGAACGAGGACATCTCGCTCAAATACGCCATCATTCAGCTCGCCGACGCGCGGGTGCGATGGGTACCGGTCGTCGACAGACGTGGGGACCGGCTCTTCGTCGCGAGCGCCACCGAGCTGCTCGGTGTGATCTCGCAGAGCAACATCGTCCGAGCGGTTGCCAACGGCAGTCTCTGACCCGCGCTGCTCGGCGAACCGCATCCCACACGGAAGAGCGCTACAGATACTGCGCGAAGATCACCATGGCGAGTAGCGTCACCGTCACAGTGACCGCAACCCCGTGCCGCTGATCCTGTCCGTACGCTTCGGGTAGCAGTTCCTCGATCACCATGAAGACCATCGCCCCGGCAGCGAATCCGATGCCGTAGGGGAGAATCCGCGTGAACGTATCAACCAACAGGAAGGCTGGAACCGCCATCAGGGGTTGGGGAAGCGACGACATCACGCTCCACATCGCGCATCCTAGGACGCTCGTCCCCTGCGGTCGCATCACGGCGCTGATTGCTAGGCCCTCGGGAATGTTGTGCACAGCAATGGCGATGACGATCACCAACGCGAGTGTCATACCTCCACCGAACGACACGCCCACCGCCACGCCCTCGGCAAAGGAGTGGACCGTCATCACCACCATCAGCAGCACCGCACGGCGGGCACCGGCCCCCCGGCCGCCAGCGAACTCCAGATCGTAGCGTTTGAGGATCGCGTGGGTGACGAGGATGAAGAGCACCCCACCCATGCCCCCGATGATCGTCTGCCAGCTCCCGTACTGCGTACCCTCGGCGACGAGCCCGAAACTCGCGCCCAGCATCAGCCCCGACGCCACGGCATTCGACTGGGCCGTGATCCTCGGGGAGATCCGGCGCACGAACGCAAAGGGCAACGCCCCCAGCCCCGTCGCGAGCGCCGTGACGAGGCCGTAGAGGAAGACGATGATGACGGGATGCACTCAGCCCCCGGGGCCGAGGCTCACGAGCAACGCGACCATGCCCATGGCCACGAGCGTGACGAGCGCGATGCTCGTGCTGCCGGCCTCCCGATAGCACTCGGGGAGCAACTCGGCGAGCACGAGGTAGATGAGCGACCCGACGGCGAAGCCCAAGGCCCACGGCATGAGCCCCGGGGCGGCGGCGATGAGGGCAAAGGTCACGATGGCGAGGAGTACCTGGCTCACATTGGTCGCGACGGCCAGGCCGGCGGCGTCCCGGAGCCGCACGCTCCGCGAGGTGAGGATTGCTGCGAGGACGGTCCCCTCCGGCACATTGTGCACGGCGATGGCGAGCGCCGTGAATACCCCGAACGAGAGATTCACCGCCATCGCCGCTCCGATGGCCACCCCCTCTGCCGCCGAATGCACCGCGTTCACGAGGAGGACCTTGTAGCCGTAATCCGGGCTGGTCTCGTCCAGCCGATTGAGATCGAGTTCGCTGGTACCGGATGCAGCGTGGGTTCGATTCACGAACAGGATGCCCAGCAGCGCTCCGAGCGCTCCGCTCAGCGGCACACGTTCACGTGCGCTCACCAGCAGGGCATAGGCCACACCGAGCATGAGGCCCGCGGCCAGCGCGTTCGACCACCCGATCCAGTGCCTTGGAAGCCTTCGCCGACCGAGGAGTGGAAGCACCCCAACCGCGGCCATGGCCGCGGCAAGCGACGAGTAGAGGAGCACGACCAATATTGGGTCCACGGTCCAATCACGGCGAAGACGCCTGCACATTACCGACCTGGCCAGGTCGGCGACAAGGCGGGCGGATCCCGGCCGCAGGAACCGGATCTCCGACAAACGGGCTAGAGAAGGCTCAGAGGCCGGATTAGCTTGAGATCATGAGTGCCGACATGGGCCGCCGCGAGATCTGGCATCGCGCGGAGCAACTCTGCCGCGCCGGTATCCGCATTGCCTCGGTGCACGAGCTCGATGCGGTGCTGACGGAGGTCGTCGAGTCCGCCCGAGCGGTGATCGGGTCACGATTCGCGGCTCTGGGAGTGCTGCACGCGGATGGTGACCGCCTGGAGCGGTTCATTACCAGCGGCATCGATGAAGCCGAGAGGTCACGACTCGGCGGACCGCCGAGCGGCCACGGCATTCTCGGTCTCCTCATCACGGACCCGCACCCAATCCGCCTCAAGGACCTCACGAAGCATCCGAAGTTCACCGGAATGCCAAAGCAACATGCCCCCATGCGGTCCTTTCTCGGGGTGCCCATCCACGGTCGCGAACGACCGATCGGCAACCTGTATCTGACCGAGAAGATCGGTGCTGAGGAGTTCAGCGAAGAGGACGAGAAGGTCGCGGTCATGCTCTCCGCCTATGCCGCGGTCGCGGTGGAGAACGCCCGGTTTCACCAGGATCGCGAGCGCTTGCTCGCCGAGCTCCGCGGCATGCACGACTCGCGCGAGCGGTTCTACGCCATGACAAACCACGAGCTACGCAACGCTCTGACGGCGGTTCACGGCTGGGCCGAGCTCTGGGTTCGGAAGACCGCTCCTGACACACCGCGGGCGGCAATCGAGGTCCAGGAATCGGCCGAGCGAGCGCTCAACCTGCTCGAGGATCTGCTCGATCTGAGCCGTCTCGACGCCGACAGGCTCGAGCCCAAGCTCATCGATGCCGATGCCTGGACTATCGTGCGGGAATCGGTGGCAACGGTCGAGCCGGCGGCGGAGCGGAAAGGCATCGCCGTCCGCGTGACCGGCCCCGATGGGACCATCGACTGCCGCACCGACCCTCAGCGGGTGCGGCAGATCCTCATCAACCTGCTGACCAATGCGGTACGCCACAGCCCCCAGGACGACACGATCGACGTCAAGGTCCGGGCGTCCAACGGCGAGATGCGGTTCGATGTAGTGGATCACGGCGAGGGCATCGCGCCCGAGCAGCAGGCCATCATCTTCGAGGCCTTCGAGCGGGCGGGCAAACAGACCGAACGCGGGACCGGTCTCGGCCTGGCATTGTCCCGAAAACTGGCCCGTTTGCTGGGCGGCGATCTAAGGGTCGAAAGTCAGCTCGGGCACGGTGCCCGCTTTCATCTCAACATCCCACGATTTGCCGATGCGTCTTCATAAAGAGTGGTTCACAGTCGCTTAAGCGCCCAATTACTTCGCGCGGGCTAGGGTTTTCCACATGCGGATCCTTGTAGTCGAGGACGACCGGAAGGTCGCAGGATTCATCGAGATGGGTCTCCGAGAAGAGGGCTACGCCGTCGACGTGGCCAAAGACGGTGACGAGGCCACCGTCTTCGCGCACATCAACGACTACGATGCGATCCTGCTCGACCTGATGCTCCCAAAGAAGAACGGCCTCCAGGTGGCGGCGGAGCTCAGACGTGAGGGGCGGAGCACGCCCATCCTGATGCTCACCGCCCGCGATGCGACCGAGGACGTCGTCCGGGGGCTCGACGCTGGCGCGGACGACTACCTCACGAAGCCCTTCAAGTTCGACGAGTTGCTCGCGCGCCTCCGCGCGCTCGTGCGGCGTGGCGGCGCAGCGCGACTCGATCGCCTCTCATACGGTCCGCTGGAAATGGACCGGCTGAAGCACCGCGCCTGGGCGGGCGAGCATGCGCTCGACCTCACACCGCGGGAGTTCCAGCTGCTCGAGCATTTCATGCTCCACCCCGAAGATGTGGTCCGTCGCACGGAGCTGCTCGAGAAAGTGTGGGACATGCACTTCGACCCCGAGAGCAACGTTGTCGACGTTCACGTCGGCAATTTGCGACGCAAGCTGCGTGAGGCCGGGTTCGACGGTCTCATACAGACGGTGCGAGGGGTCGGGTTCTGCCTGAAGCGGAACAGCACGGACTGATGTACTCCCTGCGCCGCACGGTGTCCGTGCGGTTTTCCCTCACCATCTGTGCAGCCCTCCTCGTCATCGCACTGTGGGCGTTCCTGGGTGCGCGTCGGGTGCTCCAGGAGTCGTTGGACCGGAACATCGCAGCGGAGGCACACCTGCAGACCGCAGTCGTCTCTTCGCGGCTCCCCATTGCGATCCAGCCCGAACACGAGGACTGGTCGAGCTTCGTTCGGGAGGTCAATCGTTTTGTCGTCGTGCGGAACGCCGAAGGGGTCATTGTGCAGACCAACACGCCCCTGGCGGCCGACTTGCCGCTGGATCGTGCGAGCTTCGAGCGCGCCCGTCGCGGGGGCACGGCGTGGGCAGGCCAGCGATGGCGCAACGGCAGGATCCGTTCGTTCTATCTCGCTGTCCCGGGGGGCGGGCGTCCCGACAACGACGTGCTCCAGGTCGCGGCATCGCTCCAACCCCTGGCCGACGCGAGCCGCGAAGTGCTGTTCCTCATGCTCGGGACCGTACTGCTCGGTGTCGTGGCGACGGTGATCGGTGCCAACTGGCTCTCCGCCACTACGGTGGCCCCGGTCCTCGAGATCACCGAGCAGGCTCGCTCCATCCAGCCTAGCGGGCGCCAGCGCATCACCGCCTATGCCGACATGGAGGAGTTCGCGGGCCTGGTGGAGGTGCTCAACGACGCGTTTCAGCGGCTCGAACGGGCCTATGAAGCTCAGCGGCGGATGATCGCCGATGCAGGGCACGATCTGCGCACACCGCTCACCGCCATGCGTGGAGCGGTGGAGATCGCGCTGCGGGGCGAGCGCAGGCCAGAGGAATACCGGGCCGTCCTGACGAGCGTCTTGGAGGACGTGGACTACCTCACGTCGATCAGCGAGTCGCTGGCTCTCCTCGCACGACTGGAGGCCGGTGAGTTGGAGCTCGAGCGCGGGGAACGAGACATTGGCTCACTCGTCGAGCGTGCCACGTCAAAGGCGCAAATACGCGATGCTGAGCGGGTCTTCCGCTACGAAGCCGGGACCGACGATCTGAGTGCGCCGGTGGACGGCGAGCTCCTGTCGATCGCGGTGAATCACTTGCTCGACAACACCATCAAACACACTCCTCCCGGCACGGACGTCCGCGTGACCATCAAAGGCGACTCGGACACGGTCGGGATCACGGTCGACGACAGTGGTTCGGGCATTCCCGACGACATCCTGCCCAGTTTATTCGAACATTTCTATCGGACAGACAGCGCCCGCACGCGAACTGGGGCCGCCGGGCTCGGTCTCACGGTGGCAGCGGCAATCGCCCACGCCCACGGCGGCCAGATCTTGGCCGATCGGAGCCCGCTGGGGGGGCTCCGCATCACCCTCACGCTCCCACGACAGACACCCGCAGACTGACGGCTTCAGCGCTCCTTCACATTTCATTATCGCTGGCTTCATGGAGTGGCCCCGATGTTCACGTATCGGTGTAGGGGACGGGTGCAGCCATGCGAGTTAATGTCGGACGGGCGGATGCGTGGGTCCGCGGTACCCTGGCGGCGATCTTGCTCGTCGTCGCCGCGCTATTCAACGAGCAGCTCATCATCTCGCTCGGAGCAGCCGTTGTCGCCCTCGTACTCGGCGGCACGGCCCTGACACACAACTGCCCGCTGTATGCCCTCTTCGGCATCGACACCAAAACGCACCATCCCCGGGCACAAAGCTGACTCAACTTGGCCCTCAAGACCACGTGCGCTGGCGTGGAATATCTGCTCCACCGTAACTTCCGGGTCCTCGCCAAGGGAACCTGGGACGTGGAGCTTGAGGAGGCGAGATGGACCCTTGGGCTCACAACGGCGTTCTAGGATAGGGATGGCAATTGGAGGGAAGTCACCATGCAGCAATTCACCCGTATGGGCACCGTCGTCTTCGCACTCCTTGCGGTCGGCACGGCGTCAGCGGCGGCACAAGGCGCCAGCGATCTCCCCGAGGGAGTCACCAAGGAGATGGTTGCCGACGGTCAGAAGCTCTTCAAGGGCCAGGGTCTCTGCCAAGTTTGTCACGGTCCGGAGGGTAAAGGCGTTCCGGGATTGGGGGCCAACCTGACGGATCCGGAGTGGCTCCACAGCGACGGGTCGTTTCAAGAGATCGTCGAGAGCATCCTCAAAGGCGTGAGCGCCGACAAATCGTCGACTGGATCTGTCATGCCCCCAAAGGGCGGGAGTGGCCTCTCGGACAAGCAGGTCCGCGCCACGGCCGCGTACGTCTGGAGCGTGAGCCGACCCGCCAAGTGAGCCGATGGAGACGCCGTCGGCCACTGGCCGGCGGCGCGTTCCCGCGCATGCCTTCACATCAGCAGTTCCCCATTGCAGTTTTAGGCGTTGGCGCCGAGCCCACCACGCGTGGCGTAGCGCCCGTTGGATCGTCAACTCCAATTCGAACACGACAAGGAGCCGAGAGACAACATGAAAGCCCGTAATGGTGCTGTGCTGGTGGTGCTGGCGATGGCTGTGGGATGCAGTGCAGGCGAGACGGCCGACCAGCCCGCTCAAGAAACGCAGGCGGCTGCGGCCCCCGCGACGACCATGGCAACTGCAGCCTTGCAGGAGCCCACCGGTCCGATCGATCAGGCCCTGGCAAAGGAAGGCGAGGGATATTTCACCAGCCGCGGCTGCGCGAGCTGCCACAAGATCGATGCCAAGTTGATTGGTCCCGCTCTCAAGGGGATCACCACGACACGGAGCTACGACTGGATCGTGGCCATGGTGGTGCGGCCGGACTCGATGCAGCAGTACGATGCCGAGGCCAAGAAGCTCCTGGCCGAGTACGGCACACCCATGGTGAACATGGGGGCCACCAAGGCGGAGGCTAGGGCCCTCTACGAGTATCTCCGGCAGAAGTCCCAGTAGCGCGGACTCTACAACCCTCTGCGGGTTCTGAGTCACCTGCGGGCGTCGACGCAATCGAAAGCCGTCGGCGCCCGCTGTTCGTTCATTAGACGCGTGGCGGGTAGCGTACCCTAGATTGCCCCTGACTCCAACGCAGCTTCACTGCGGAGCGCACGCCGACCATGGAACCTTTCAAGATTAAATCCGTCGAGGCGATTCCGTTCACCACCCGCGAAGAGCGGGACGCGGCGCTCGAAGAGGCTGGCCACAACGTGTTCGGTCTGCCTGCCCGCCTCGTCACCATCGACCTACTGACCGATTCCGGCACGTCCGCGATGTCGGACCACCAGTGGGCCGCTCTGATGACGGGGGACGAATCGTACGCGGGCAGCCGGGACTACTTCACCTTCGAAGAGACGATACGACGCATCACGGGTTACCGTCACGTGATCCCCACCCATCAGGGTCGGATGGCGGAGAACCTCCTCTTCACTGTGCTGGTCAACGACGGGGATTGCGTTCCCAACAACATCCATTTCGACACGACCCGCGCCAACGTGGAGCATAACGGCGGCGTCGCGGTCAACTGTGTAATCGACGAGGCCTACGATCCCACCGTTGAGGTGGAGTACAAGGGCAACATGGATCTCGCCAAGCTCGACAAGGTGTACGCGGACGTGGGACGGGACCGAATTCCGCTGGTCATGCTCACCATCACCAACAACTCCGGCGGCGGACAGCCGGTGAGTCTCGAGAACGCTCGGCAGGTCTCAACCTGGTGCCGGGATCACCACATCCCCTTCATCTACGACGCCTGCCGCTTTGCGGAGAACGCCTACTTCAACAAGGTGCGGAGTGGACTCGATCACGGTGTCGCGGAGATCTCGCGTCGCTTCTTCGAGCTGGCCGACGGGTGCACGATGTCGGCGAAGAAGGACGGTCTGGTGAATATCGGCGGGTTCCTCGCGCTGAATCACGACGATCTCACCACCAAGCTCACCAACATGCTGATCCTCATCGAGGGGTTCCCAACCTACGGCGGGCTCGCTGGTCGCGACCTGGCCGCGATTGCCCGGGGCCTCGATGAAGTGCTTGACGAGCGCTACCTCGAGCATCGCATTGGGCAGGTGCAGGCCTTCGGAGAGGCGCTCCGCAGTGCGGGAATTCCGATCGTCGTACCGGTTGGCGGACACGCCGTGTATCTGGACGCCCGGCGGTTCCTCCCACACATCCCGCAGGAGGAGTTCCCTGCCCAGGCGCTGACCTGCGCGCTCTACGCGGAGGGGGGCATTCGCGGGGTCGAGATCGGGGGACTGATGTTCGCTGCGGACGGCACCTGGCCGGAACTGGAACTGGTGCGGCTCGCTGTGCCACGACGCGTGTACACGAAGAGCCATCTCGACTACGTGGTCGACGTATGCCGTCGCCTATTCGCCGAGCGGGATCGCCTTCGCGGGCTGCGCCTCACGTACGAGGCGCCGGTGCTCCGGCACTTCACTGCCAGACTGGAGCCGATCGGCCCGTAGGGCGGGGATCAGGGACCCGACGAGCCGCCCGACTCCTTGCGAGTCCTCTCGAGATACGCCGTAGTGAAATCGAGTAGACCCTCGTGTTCCTGCACGAGCAGTTCCCGCATGGCCTCGAGCTCACGCCGCGCTGTCTCTGCAGCCGGCAGATCGGGAAACCCCGCCACGATGCGCGACAGCTCGGGCATCGCTCTCCGAGGCGCTTGGAGTTCATCGACATAGATCCGCACGAGCTCCTGGGCCACCATCAGTTCCTGGCCGGCCGTGAGAGTGCAGTGCGTCCTCGCGTGCCGCAGCCAGCCAGCGGCCTCCTCGTGACGCTGCAAGCGCCCGCCCAGGAGCCGCGCCAGTTGGAGCGGGGGCACCGGGTCGTCTGGGAATTCCACGGCGTGTGACTGGTACGCAGCGACCGCAGCGCCGTAGCGCCCCCGGGCGACCAAGGACTGCGCGAGGGAGTAATCGCGTTTGATCGGGGTCGACGCGCCGGACGGGGCATACACGGTCTGCATCGCCGAACCGGCTGCTCGCATGAGCACTCGGATGCTCCCATAGGTGGCGACGGCACCGATCGCCGCACCGATGAGTGCGGCAACGATGGGGTTCGTGCCGGCCCGCATCCCGACGAATACACCGGCAATCACGCCGATGAAGGCGCCGGGAAGGGACCATACCGCCGCCTTGAGTCGATAGACTCGCTCGGCCGAGTCGCGGACTTGCAGGCTGGCACCTCCTCGAGGCGAAGCGCATAGACACCCCACCCACGACTGCCGGAGTATGCTACGTAGCTCTGCGCCGTGCCAATGCCACCGCCACGAACACTGCAGCGGAGGCGGCGAGCCCCAGGGTATACGCATTCCAGAGGCCCGAGGTCGGTACCCCGGCCAGGCGCAATCCCACCGACGCGCTCACCCCGCCCGCGATCGCCGCCAACGCCTCCGGGACACCCGGTCGCGCGGTATGAATCCCGGCCACGATGATCACGAACAGGCTCACACCCAGCAATGAATAGAACACGCTCAGCGAGCTGATCACCGAGGGCAACACGATCGCAAGCGCGATGCCCAGTCCCCCCCCGGTGACCGCCGCCAACCGTGCGACGCGGAGGATCTGGCGATCGGAGGCGTCGGGCCGGAGGAAGCGGCGGTAGAGATCCTCTGAGAGCGACGTGGAGAGCATGAACAGTATCGCATCGGCGGAACTGATTTCGGCCGAGAACACGGCGGCGAGCCCGAGCATGCCGACGGCAGCCGGAAGGCCTTGCACGAGTACGGTGGGAAGCGCCAACTCGGGATTGGCCAGATCGGGACTATAGACCCGGGCCATCATCCCCAGGAGGGGCGGTAGGAACGCAAACACCATGAGCACCACGGCACTCGCGCCGACGCCGACTCTGACTGTCCGTTCGTCGCGGGCGCCGTACACCTTTTGAATCAGTCCCGGCGAAATGATGAACGCCGGCACGAGCAGCGCGAGGTAGGTCCACCCCGATCCGTCGCCGCCCCAGAACCCGAAGTAATCGTGCACGGTGGCTGGTGCCGCAGCGACCACGCTTCCCCACCCACCGACATCCGCGAGCACCCACGGAAGCGCCAGGGCGAACCCCAACAGCAACACCACCAACTCCACGAGATTGACCCACGCGGAGGTGAGGAGACCGCCAGCCGTGAAGTACACGATCATGACACCGCCGCCGATCACACACCCCACCGGCTTGGGGATACCGGCCACGACATCCAGAACCCACGCCACGGCGATGAGTTGTCCCGCGAGAATCGCGAGCGTGCCCATCCAGAGCAGCACCGCGATGACCGCCCGGACCGACCGCCCATATCGATGCTCGAGGTAGTCCCCAACCGTGTACTGGCCCTGCGCGCGGGCGATCCTCCACAGTCGCGGCCCGACCCAGAACGCCAGCAGCATGGTGCCGATACCGGCGGAGCCGACCCACCACCACGCACTCAGCCCATGGCGATACCCCAAGCCCGCGGCACCCACCGTGGACCCTGCGCCGATGTTGGCGGCGAGCACGGTGGCGAAGAGCAGCACCGGTGGTAGCCGTCGACCGGCGACGAAGAACGTGCTGCTCGTGGAGACTCGGCGCCCGATCCAGAGTCCAAGAAGCGTCAGCGCCGCGGCATAGGAGAGAAGCAGGACGAGCTGAACGCTCATCGGCCTCCGCGCAGGTCGGAAACGGCCGGAATCCCGGGTAGGCCGTCGGCGGCCCGAACGGCGCGCAGGATCGCCTCCGCCACGACGTCGGCGGCCAGCGTCCCGATCGTCGCAACGTCCGCCTCGCCGCCCAAGCTGCCGGTGGCGAGACCGAAGATGGCGTCGCCGTCCCACGGGGTGTGTGCCGGATAGATCGTTCGCGCGATGCCGTCGTGCGCCATCTGCGCCACCTTGGTCGCTTGGGCCTTGGTGAGTCGCGCGTTGGTCGCCACGACACCAATGGTCGTATTCTGGCCCGGCCCCGGCAGTGCCTGGCCAGTCTCACGCAGCAGGCGCCGGGCGTCGGCAAGCGTCGATCCATTTTCGGCCCGCACCCCCGCCACGACGCGACCGGTAGCTGGGTCGATCACGTCACCCAGCGCGTTGACCGCGACGATCGCACTCACCGTGAGTCCGTTGGAAAGCGTGACGGACGCCGAACCGACTCCACCTCGCATAGCGCGGCCGAGGCCCCGGATCTTACCGACGGTCGCTCCGGCTCCAGCGCCCACGCTCCCCTCACCGACTGGTGCGCCGGTTGCCGCACTCGCCCCACGGTATCCGCACTCGGCATCCGGACGCACCGCGGGATCGTCGCCCACGGCCAGGTCGTAGAGGATGGCTTGGACCACAATGGGCACACGCGCAACCGCTGTCTCGAATCCTATGCCCTGCTCCTCCAGATACCGGACCACACCCGAGGCGGCGTCGAGTCCGAAGGCGCTCCCACCCGAAAGGACGACCGCGTGGACCACATCGACGGTATTGACCGGATCGAGGAGATCGGTCTCGCGCGTCCCGGGCGCACCGCCCCGGACATCCACTCCTCCCACGGTGCCCGGTGGAAGCAGGACGACCGTACAACCCGTGGGGCGCTCGGTCAGGGTCACGTGACCCACCAGAACGCCGTCGACTGCGGTCAGGCCACGGTCGGTCATGCTCGAACTCTGACACATGGCCACTCCCGGAACGAGGAGTGCCACGGCAAGTGTCCGGATGCACCTCCGCGAATCCGCGATACCGCGACGAATCCGCTGCGTGGCGATAGATAGTTCATTCACCAAGTGCTCCGCGCTCGGGGGGAAGGCGGCGGCGCAAGCGCTCGCGTCGTCCGTCAACCCATACGCTAACGGCCAGACTCGGCGGAGGGCAAGCCGGTGATTGCCCAGCACCGGACCCACGTCTATGCTTCGGCACTTCCCGATGAATGCCCTACGCTCCACGGCCTTCGCCGTGTTCCTCGTTGCCGCTGCCTGCTCCTCTCAGGACGACACACCCTGTCCGCTGGCAGCGGACACCAGGGTCGCGCGTGGCTGGAAGCTGTACCGTAACGACCGTATTGACGACGCCACGGAAGTCTTCGAAGAGGCTTTACGGCGCTGCCCCGCGCACCTCGGTGCTACCGTCGGTGCCGGATACGGGTATCTGCGAGGGAATCGGCTCGTCGAGGCCCGCCGGCAGTTCGAACGCGCGCTGCAACACGCGCCACAGACCGTAGACGCGCTCCAAGGGATCGGGCTGGTCGCCTCCCGGAGAGGAAACGGGCGGGAGGCCCGCCGGCTCTTCACCCAGGTGCTCGCCCTCGCACCCGATCACGCCGAAGCGCGCGAGCAACTCGATCGACTGGGCACACCACCCGTCCGGGCCCCGCTCGAGGTACCCAACACCCTCGTGCTGGCGTCACGGACTTGCGGGGACAGGTTTGAGGTGGCCGCCCGCGGCCGATGGCGACCGTTCTACATCAAGGGCGTGAACCTTGGCGCCGCGCTGCCGGGCCGATTCCCGAGCCAGTTTCCGGATTCGCTGACCTACGCGGGCTGGATCGCCGAGATCGCCGAGATGGGAGCCAACACGATTCGGGTCTATACGATTCACCCACCGCACTTCTATGAGGCGCTCGCGGAGCACAACCGGACGCATACCGACCGACCACTGTGGTTGGTGCACGGCGTGTGGGCGGAGTTACCCCCGGATCACGATTTTGACGACCCGGCCTGGAACGAGCAGTTCTCGGACGAGATGCAGTACGTTGTGGATCTGATCCATGGCCGTGCGGACATCGCTCCCCGACCCGGACACACGTCTGGATTCTATACCGCCGACGTATCCCGATGGACACTGGCCTACATCCTAGGCCGGGAGTGGGAGCCGTTCGCGGTCGACACCTTCAATCTCAACCATCCGAACCGCTCCTCGTGGCACGGCGCGTACCTCGCGATCGAGGGCGGGACGGCCATGGACGTGTGGCTCACGCAGATCTCCGAGCGGATCATTGCTTACGAGAGCGAGACGTACCGGCACCAGCGACCGGTGGCCTACACGAGCTGGCCCACACTCGACCCGTTGACCCACCCAACCGAGACCACCGTCGCCGAAGAGCTCGCGATTCGCAAATCGCTTGGCGGGGACACCACGTACGTACCTCAGGAGTACGACAATGACCTCGTCGCCATCGACCCGAACCTCATGCGGGCGACCGAGGCGTTCCGCGCCGGCGTGTTCGCGTCCTATCACGCCTATCCCTACTACCCCGACTTCATCGTGGTGGGCGGCGGATACGCCCGGTACCTCAGACGACTGAAGCAGCACCACCGGGACATGCCGGTCGTGATCGCCGAGTACGGCGTCCCTGCGAGCTTGGGCTTGGCCCACCTCTCCGACACCGGTTGGCACCACGGCGGCCATACCGAGGCCGAGAAGGCGCGGATCGACGCGGAGTCAACCGCTCTGATCCACGAGGTGGGTATGGCTGGTGGTATGCTCTTCGCGTGGATCGACGAGTGGTTCAAGAAGAACTGGGTGGTGATCGATCTCGAGTTGCCGCGCGACCGCGCCCGCTTCTGGCTGAGCCGCCTGAACGCGGAGCAGCAGTACGGCGTGATCGCCATCGAGCCCGTGCCGCGCCTGGATGGATCGACGCTCGCCGACCGACTCCCCCGGTGGCAGACTGTGCCGGGCCTGTACGGGGAGGCGCTTCGCGCCCTCGCCGACGAGACGTATCTCCACCTTTGCTTCGATCCGGGCGGGCGCGGGCTGCCGGACACGCTCCTCGTGGGACTGGATGTCGTCGACCGCAAGGCCGGAACCACTCGTTGGCCCGGAAAGGCCGACGTACGCTTGCCCATCGGTGTGGAGTTCGCCATCGTGGCGACGCCGAACGAGGTACGGGTGCTCGCCGACCCCAACGCCAACCCGTTCCAGATCGAGCGGGTACCGGTGCTCAAGGAGCCGGTGACCGTGCCGCCGGTCACGAGCCCGCCGCCGGGAATGTTCGTCGGGCCGTACCTGCAGCACTACAACCTGCCGCTCCGGACCAAGCGCCGTGACGACACGCGGTACGATTCGCTGCGGGTCATCATCAACCGGCGTCGGTTCGCTCGCGACCGGACCGAATACGCCGCCGTGGGCTACGACCGGAGTGTCTTGCCGGCCGGGGCGGCGCCTGACGGCTTCTGGGAGGTAGATTCCGCATCGGGGATCATGGAGATCCGGATTCCATGGACACTCATCAACGTCGTCGATCCAAGCAGCTTGCAGGTGCTCTCGAGCACTGCGGACACGGCCGACGGGTTCGTCCCGCGACAGATAGAGTCGATCGGGATGGTCGCCGCCGCCCGCTTCGCCGACGGGTCGTGGCAGCAGTGGCCCGTCGGCCGCGCACCGGTTGCCCAGTTCCGCTGGGAGCCGTGGGACGAGCCGCGCTGGCGGGCGCGACGCCGGCCCGTGTTCGATGCGATGCAGCGAGTGTTCTCCCGACTCGACGAGCGCGTGGCGGGACGATGAGACTGCTCCGGCTCGCGTCCTTGGCTGCAATCCTGCTTGCCTCGGTCACGACCACCGGGTGGGCGCAGCACCCCGCCGACGTGGCCTGGACCAGCGGCGACATCGATACGGCTCGGCAACTCTACGCCGAACGGCTCGCCACCGATTCCACCGACGCGCTGGCGCTCCATCGGATGGCGCTGATGGTAGCGTGGGACGGTGACTACGCCGCGAGCCTGGCCCTGTTCGACCGCATCCTTGCGCTCAACCCGCAACACATCGAAGCCCAGATCGACCGCGCCAGGGTCCTGGCCTGGGCAGGACGGCTCCGTGAGTCCGTGGCCTCCTACGAGGCGATGCTGCGTCGGTCGCCGGGCAACCGCTCGGTGCGGCTCGGGCTCGCGCAGACGACGGCGTGGCTCGACGATCTCGATTCGGCCCGCGCCATCTACGCGGACCTCATCGCCTCCAACGCCGCCGACATCGAGGCTCTCCAGGGAATAGCCCGCATCACCGCCTGGCAGGGTGATCTCCTCGGGGCCGAGGAACGATGGCGCGCGGTGGATGCCATGGCTGAGGGGGATCCCACCACCCTCATCGGGCTGTCGCAAACGCTTCGCTGGCAGGGGCGACCCGCCGCGGCGCTCGAGACCTTGCAGCGCATTCCGCCCGACAGACGCGGGACGCGCGACTACGGCGAGGAGCGTCGCTCGATCGCCGCGGCGATCGGACCCTGGGTTCGCCCGGCGTTCACCTACGAGGCCGACTCAGACGAACAACGCATCGCGACCGTCGTCCTCCGCGGCACGTATCCCGTCGTGCCACGATTCCAGATGGGGTTCGACAGCTACTACCGGCACGCGGCCTGGAACGAGCCCACCGTGGACCGCCAGGCGTGGGGGCTCGTGGCGACGGGGCGGTATCTCGCCGAGCCTGGCTGGACCGTCGGGCTCGGCGTCGGTGCTTCCGGATCGAACGGCGCGGCCGCGGTGACCGAACCGGCGGTGCACGCAAGCATCGCGAGCCCTGCGCGAAACCCGATTGGCGGCTCCCTCACGTTCAGCCACTCGGCGTTCGACGCCACGGCGCTCATGATCGACAGTGGAGTGACGTACACCCAAGGCGCCGCGAGCTTACGCGCGGAACCCTGGCGTCTGTGGCAGTTGGAGGGCGGGTTCTCGTACGCGGACTTCCGAGGCAGCGAGGCCAACAGGAGACTCGCGGGCTACGTCGCCGGCACTCGTCGTCTTACACCTTCCTGGATCGCGGCGGCGCGGGTCCGCGCCTTTGGTTTTGAAAAGAATCTCCAGGATGGGTACTTCGATCCCAACTCGTACCTGCATGCCGAGGCGATCGCCCGCTGGCGGCCGCTGCGCGGACCATGGCACGTCACGGGGGAAGCGGCACCGGGGCTCGAGCAGATCACATCGACGTGGGATCCACACGCCACGATCCGGCTGTCACTACAGACCGCGTACGACCTCTCCCCCGGCCGGCAGGTCGGCATCTCCGCACTCTACTCCAACGCGGGCCTCCAGAGCTTTTCCACCGGCGGAGCCGGCTACCGCTACGTGGCCGTCACGGTGTCCGGTAGCTGGGCCTTCTAGCTCGCGTGCTGCAGCGACCCCAAGCAGCATGCTCGCGGAGGAGGAAGGTACGTGCGTGACCCGGCAGGCCTCGGTCAGGTTCACGTTGGCGTGTTCGGCACGCCCCTGGACGCGGCCGGTGCGACGGTGATCCTTGCGCATGGCCGGGGCGGTTCGGCCGCCGACATGTTGCACCTGGCCCGGGACATCGCGGTTCCCGGCATCGCGTTTCTCGCGCCCCAGGCGCCACGCGGTTCCTGGTACCCGTTCAGTTTTCTGGCGCCCTTCGACGACAACGAGCCCGATCTGTCGTTCGCCCTTGGCACCGTGGGCGCGATGCTCGATCGCGTGGATCGATCCGGCATCTCGGCTGAAGGCGTGGTGCTCCTCGGTTTCTCACAGGGCGCGCGTCTCGTGCTGGAGTTCGCGGCGCGCAACGCGCGGCGATACGGCGCGGTGGTGGGACTGAGCGGTGGTCTCATCGGTCCACCGGGCACGCCACGCTTGTACGCGGGGTCCCTGGCCGACACGCCGGTCTTGCTCGGCTGCAGCGTCGTGGACCCGCACATTCCGGTCGAGCGGGTCACGGAAAGCGCATCCACTCTCCAGGCGCTCGGCGGAACCGTCGACGTGCGGATCTATCCCGGTATGGCCCACACCGTCAACCGTGATGAGATCAAGGCGACGCGCGCGCTCCTAGAACGGATGACGCCGGCGGCGTGACCGCGGTTCTCGCACGACCCGTGATGGGACGTTACCGGGTATCCACGTCCCGGAGGTAGGCGATCACCGCCTCGTGCTCCCCGCGCAACTGGGGCAGCACCTCGTTCACGTGATCCAGGTTCGCGGTCGTCGCAGCCGATTCCACGTGACTCAATAACGCGGCAAGGCTCTCGGCTCGCACCGTCGCGGCCGCCGATCGATAAGCGTGCGCCGCCGCCCGGATCGCCACCGCATTTCCGGTCCCGACGGCCTCTTCGAGCTCGCGCATCCGTCCCGGTGCATCGGCGAGGAACACACCGAGGATGCTGTCGGCCGTGTCCTCGATGCCAGCCTCGCGCATCACCCGTCGGAACTCGTGTAGCTCGACGGGTGCGGTCTGGTCTGCCGATGCCGTCGTCACCGCCTCTCGCTCCGTTCCCAGTTCCTCCACGACGCGCACCAGATCCTGGGGCCGAAACGGCTTGGATAGAAAGGCCGTGAACCCACTTCCGTAAAAGGCGTCGGACCCGCGGAACTCGGTGTGCGCGGTCATCGCGATGATCGGTGTATCGACCGTCGACTCGATCTTCCGGAGCTGGGCCGTGGCGGTGATCCCGTCGACTTCCGGCATCTCGACATCCATGAGGATCGCGTCATACCGGTTCCGCCCAGCCGCCTCGACGGCCCGTCCCCCGTGCTCCACCAGGTCCACCTGGTGACCGCGCTTCGTCAGGGCGATCGACGCGAGCTGGCGATTCACCTCATTGTCGTCTGCCACCAGCACGCGCAAGCGGCGTCGGCTCTCGGCAATCGAGTGGCGCGTGACCAGATCCTCGAGGCTCGCCGCCATCACCGTACGAATCGCGCCAAACAGCTCCTTCTCGGATATCGGTTTGGTGAAGTAGGCCTGAGCACCCACCTCCCGACAACGCTGACCATGGCCGCGCTCGCCTCGGGCCGCGAGAATCATGACGCGGGTCTCGGACAGGTCGGGGTCATTCCGGATGCGGCGGGTCACCTCGAAGCCGTCTTGTCGGTCCAGCCATGCGTCGAGAATGGCGAAATGCATGGGCTCACCGGCGATCCTGGCCCGATGCAGTTCCGTGTAGCCCTCCTCCAAGCTCGGGGCCACGCGCACCGTGACCCCGGCCTCACCGAGGGTCTGCCGAATGAACTCACGGCTCGACGGGTTCCCGTCCACCACGAGTACGCGGAGTCGGTCCAGTGGGACTGTGGCCGGCGACACCACCTCCAGCATTCGCTCGTCGATTTGCTTCAGCGAGACCGTGAATGCGAACTCGCTTCCTTTCCCCGCCTCGCTCGTCACCTTGAGATCCCCGCCCATCAACTGTGCCAACTTACGGGCGATCGGGAGCCCGAGGCCCGTTCCGCCGTACTTCCGCGACACACTGACTTGGGCCTGTGTGAACTCCTCGAAGATCGCTTCCAGCTTGTCAGGCGGGATACCGATGCCGGTATCACGCACCGCGAAGCGGACCGCCGTGCGAGCGCTGCGGCTGAGTTGTGTCGTGGCGAGCACGAAGACGCCGCCCTCACTCGTGAACTTGATGGCGTTGCCAATCAGGTTGGTGAGGATCTGACGGAGTCGGCTGGGGTCGCCGCGGACGGCACGGGGAACCTCCGGGGCGATCTCGTAACTCAGCGCGATCCCCCGCTCGAATGCCCGTACCCGAAGCAACTGGACTGCGGAATCGACGAGCTGACCGAGGTCGAAGGCGACGTCCTCCAGCTCGATCCGATCGCGTTCGAGTTTGGTGAAGTCCAGGATGTCGTTGACCAGTGTGAGCAATGAGCCGGCCGACACCCGGATGAGCTCGACGGATCGCTGCTGTTCTGCGGAGAGATCGGTATCGAGCAGAAGCTCCACGAGCCCGACTAGTCCGTTCAGTGGGGTACGGATCTCGTGACTCACCTTGGAGATCAGACCCCACTCCGCGCTATGCGCCGGGCGGTCAGCCATCACCTGTCCTCCGTGTGGACGGTGAACGGTCTAGCGGTGCCGCGCTGCTGTCGGGTCCCTGTGGCCCGGAAGGCGAAAAGCCCTTTCGTGTCATTTCTCCCCAGCCTTGCACGCCCCGCAGTGCCGAGATCAGCCCGTGCAGCCGCCACAAGGAAATCAACTGTCGGTACCCGAAATTCTCCACGGAGGCCACCACGAAGAGCCGCAAGAGATCCGACACCCGGGGGTATCGGCGGAAGCCCAGCTCCTCGAGCCCGACCGCCGCAATGGACAACACCATCCCGAACACGAACGCCGCCATCAGAAACGCGGCGGCGTGCACGTACGAAACGAGACCCAGGGCCAATGTCAGCACAAAGGCGCCGTAGCCCACGATCTCCACCAGGAGGCCCAGGGTTTCCAGAAACAGGAAGTACGGGTACGCCAGGGACCCAATCCTACCATAGCGCGGGTTGAACAGCATGCGCCGGTGGCGCATCAGGCTCTCGGCCATCCCGCGCTGCCACCGGTCTCGCTGTCGCGCCAGCACGCGAAGCGTCTCCGGACATTCGGTCCAGGCCACCGGGTCCGGAACAAAACTGATCCGGTAGGGGATCTTGTGCTCGCGGCAGTACCGGTGGAGCCGAACCACGAGCTCCATGTCCTCCCCCACAGTCGCGCCGGACGTCTGGGGCGACGCATAGCCGCCCGCCGCCACCACGGTTTCCCGACGGAACACGCCGAACGCACCCGAAATGATCAGGGTGGCATCGAGCACCGACCACCCCATGCGTCCGGCGAGGAACGAGCGCAGATACTCGAGCACCTGGAACCGTGCCCACCAGTTCCGTGGGAATCGCACTTCGGTGACGCTCCCCTCGCTCACGGTACAGTCGTTGACGATCCGGATCACCCCACCCGCGGCAATCGTGCGCCGGTCCTCCAGGAACGGCCGGACGATCCGTGTGAGCGCCTCGCGTTCCAGCAAACTGTCGGCGTCCACGGCGCAGAACAGCGGGGTGACACACAGGTTCACGCCGGCATTGAGCGCATCCGCCTTGCCACCATTCTCCTTGTCGATCACCCACAGATTGGGATGACGCTTGCTCTGGTACACCTTGCGAATCCGCTTGGTGGCGAGGTCCGCCGTCGGCAGGCGCGCGGCGGGGACGAGGTCGAACGCCTCCCGCATCCGCGAAAGCGTGTTGTCCCGCGACCCGTCGTTGACGAACAGGATCTCGAACCGCTGGTATTCGAGACTGAGCAAGGAGTGTGCGGCCTCGACACACGTCGGTTCCTCGTTGTATGCCGGCGCGATGATCGTGACCGGCGGAATGCCTTCCGACGATAGCAACTCTCCCAGGTCCAGCGATTTGAGACGCTCGACGTAGCGGCGGATGTCCCGGAACGCGATGAGGCTCGTGAGGAGGTACACCGTGTTCAGGACGACGAAATACACGAGCACGAGACCGTTGAACGCGGCGAGCAGCACGAGCACGACGCCCACCGTCCCCGTCATCCGCCCACCTCGGAGAGCACCTGCAACGCCAGGGTGGCGCGGGGCCCGCCCGACGCAGCCAACTGTTGCAACGAATTGATATCGCCCGCATCACGCAGGGCGCGCGCAGCGTGGATGGCGACCCACCGGGAGTCGTCCTCACACGCGATCCGGAGAAGCTCGAGGTCTTCTTTGTCCCCGACACCGCCAAGCGCGCTCGCAGCGGTGGCCCGCACGTAGAAATCAGACGCCGTGAGAAACGGCAGCACGGCCGAGCGATGGTCCCGATGCCCCACTCTGCCGATCAGGCGCAGCGCCGCTGCCAGCAGCTCACGGTCCGACGCCAGTGCGAGCACCTGGACGGCGATGTCACCACCAGCGAGATCGTTGAGGTAACCGAGGGCCGTGGCCGCGACGGCGCGCACCTCGGGCGGGCGCTTGGCGTCCGCGAACACCACCCGTAGCGCGGGCGTCGCGCCGGGGCCAATGCTCGCGAGCATCGATGCCAGGAAGTTCGGGCTCCATGCTGTGAATCGATCGAGGTGGTCGAGCACCGGTACGACGTAGTCGGGATCCTTACCCCGTGCCAACGCCCGGGCGGCCACCATGGAAACCAACGGCGAATCATCACCGAGGGCGGCGGCGACGATGTCGCCATATTCGGGAAGCCCCAGCGTACCCAACGTCCGCACGGCGCGTGCCCGTCGTCGCGCGTCCCGATGCTGTGCGCGCGGCACGACCAGCGGCAGGTACGGCCGGGCAAGCTCCTGCAGCCGCTCGCGCTCAGGACCGGACAGCCTGCTGGCGTAGCGCATGATGTAGCTCACGCAGAACAGTTCGTCGCCCTCCGCCACGAGCGCGTGAACCGTCGATGGATCGCGGTCCTCGGCCAGCATCTCGAGAATCGCATCTTCCCACTTGGCTTCCAGCACGCTCCACTTTTCGGCGCGACGTTGATGGTGCAGGCGGAGCAGCACCACCGAACCAGCAAAACCCAGCGCGAACAGCATCAGGATCCCGATGCCGATTGCGAGAAAGAGCAGGAGCTGCTCACCGAGGCCGAAGTTCAGGGGCATGGTCAGATGCGCTCGGTCATGCCGGCGACGAGGAGACTCGGCGGCGCAGCAAACGCTGCACCCGGGCGAGAAGCTCCACGGGCGAAAACGGTTTGGTCATGTAATCGCTGGCGCCGAGGCTGAACGCACGCACAATGTCCTCCTCGCGGCCAAGGCTCGTCAGCATCAGGATCGGCACGGCCTCGTACTGCGGCAACGCCCGCAGGCGCTTCACCAGCTCGAAGCCGTCGAGTCCGGGCATCCGGATGTCCGAAATGCAGAGACCGAACGCCACTTGTTCCGCCGCCTCGAGCGCCAGAGTACCGGACTCACAGTGTACGACTTCGAACCCGGCCCGCTCGAGCCGATGCCGCACGAGGGTCGCCGTGACCCGATCGTCTTCGGCAACGAGCACGGTGGTCGGGGCCTCGGTGGACTCGTCTTCGACGGACACGACGCGGGACGGCCCTCCACTCTTGGCCCGGCTCAGCGCGCGATCGGCGGTGGCCACGGCCTCTTCCATCGAGGTAAGCGGGCTGGCCGTGGCAATCCCCGCGGAGAACGTGATCGGGATCTCGGTCCCGTCCGGTGCGGTAGGCGGCGACGTGGTGAGCAGGGCCTGTGTCCTGGTGAGCAGGCGCGTCGCGGTCGCCGGATCCGACTGCGGGAAGAGCACCACGAACTCATCGTCACGCCAGCGGGCAACGACGTCAGTATCACGGAGGACGCCTGACAGGAGCTCGCGTATTTGACGCAGCACGCGGTCACCAATGTCTCGGCCGTGCTCACGATTCACCGCGGAAATGGCGTCCAAATCGAGCAGTGCGAGTGCGGTGGGTGTCGGATCGTCCGTCCGGGCGGTGACCTCGCGCTCGTACGCTTCGGCGAACGCGGCGCGATTCAGGGCCGCGGTCACCGGATCCGCCGACGACGCGATCGGGACCAAGCCGCCTTCGAGCAATGCATCGGCCGCCTGTGCCAGCGCCCCGCCGTCGATCGGTTTCTCGAACCACTCGGCAACACCAAGCCCGAGACACTCCACCCTTGCCCGCTCGCCCACCTTGGAGGCCACCATGATCACGGGAATGGCCGCGGTGGTCCGCTGGCGGCTGAGCCGGGTGTATACAGCTCGGCCGTCGGCGTCCGGGAGCACGAGTGACAGAACGACCAGCGCCACGTCGTGTCGCGCCAGCGCCCGCTCCGCCTCGGCCGCCGAATCGACGGCAATGATCTCGCGGCCCGGGCCCGCCAGGGCCGACTTGGCCACCCTCCGGGTGCTGCGGTCGTCGTCGATAACGAGGATGGTGGTCTCCGGCCCGATCAAGAGCGCTGGCTCCTCGTCCGGCACAGGCTCGCTTGCCTCGACCCACTCCACGTCCTCCGGAGCCAACGCCGGTGCCGGCCCCCCCGCGGCAACTTCCTCCGGCTCGGGTCGGGTCGGCTCTTCCGGTTCGGGCTCCTGGGGGACTTCGACCGGGGCCGGCTGGGCGACCTCCGGTGGAGCGGGTTGCGGGGGCTCGATGCGTGCGGCCACCGGTGCCGGTCGGGTCAACACCACAGGCTCCGCCGGCAGTACCGCGGCTGGAGCGGCGGCGGCTCGCTCAGGTTCTGCCACGCCCAGACCCAGTGCCCGCAGCAGCGTGCTTGCCTGCCGTTGCTCTGCGGCGCTCATACCACCGACCGCGTCGGCGACGGCGCGGACATGTTCCGGGGCAATCCGGTCTATCAGGCGCTGCCCGTCTTCGGTCAGCACCGCGAACCGCGCCCGGCGATCGGTGGGACTCGGCTGCCGAGTCACCAGTCCCCTCGACTCGAGCCGATCGACCAGATAGGTCATGCCGCCGCTCGAGACCAGGACGTGGCGCTGGAGCTCGCCGAGCAACATCGGGCCCTGTCGGCTGAGCGCCTCGAGCGCACCGAACTCAGCAAGTGTCAGGTCATGCCGGCTCGCATGCTCGGCCACCCGGGCCTCAACCAGGGCATGGGCCCGGGCCAAAACCTCCCAGAACTCCGTGGCCGAGTTCGCACTTGGGGTGGGTCCAGGACGGCCAGACCCCTCAGTGCTATTCATCTTGGTGATAAGATACTTGTTACAGAGATCTGGTCAACTGCCAGATTCTGGGGGACCGACCTGAGGGTGCGGTCGGGCTCTATCCCGGAGCCAACGACCGGTGCGACGGCCACGAAAGGCCAAAGGGTAGGTGCTCCGGTCAGTGGAGCCAACACTTCCAGCGCGGTTGGAGCAGCTACCGCCACCTGACCCTGAGGTCAGTACGTCGCTTGTGTAGCCCCTCGCGACGCCGAACGCGGCTGGCACCCGAAGCACATCCGGGCATTCCAGCCACAAAGGCCTCGCATGGAGCTGACCTGTTGGTCAGCGGGAGTCTAGGGCGTTCCGCGATCCGGCATCTCGCTGCTCAGTGGGCCCGATTGGGAACCGAGCCCAGGCATTCGCTGCCGCCCAAGGCCACGGCCTTCGGAACGGGATATCTCACTTATGCGGTTTACTGCAGTCCAGATGGGCGCCTGCTCCTGTCGGGCTCTCAAACCCGGTACGCGCGGTACAGCTCTTTGCGAACCGGACAGCTACAGAGAGGGGCGTCACCAAACGCCTGCTTGTACGAGCAATAGCCCTCTGATCGGCACTCGATGAAGTGAACCGTGCCGGCAACGCAATCTTTCACCGGGCACAGGTCCGTCCCGTCTCCGGCCAGGCAGCTCAGCTCTTTGCGGCAGTCCGTCGCGGACCGTCGGACTTCCTCACGCACTACGAGTGCCATGCCGTCTCCTTCTACGGGTGTTTGCAGAGTAGGACTCACCTATCGCCAGCGGGCGATGAAGCTGGTGTGAAGCGGGCGTGAAGCCGGGCGCGGAGAGACGCTCCTCCGCTCAGCCCCTCCCCAGGTGTGCCGGAAGGATGTCCCGGCGGAGCACGTCGGTCTCGGTCTCCGCCCGCCGGACGATCGCCGCCTGATCGCCCGTGACCAGCACCGTGGCTGGCCGGGGCAGCGCATTGAAGTTGCTCGTCGAGACCTCCTGGTAGGCCCCCGTATCCAGCAGCGCCAGGAGGTCGCCTACCTCAACCTGGGGGACCCTGACCAGCGGCATCAGGCGATCGCCAAAGCAACTCCGCCCGATGATGTCGGCTTTGCCCTCGAGCGGGGCGTCCGTCTTGCTGGCGAACACATAGTCGTGCAGGTGGTGTTCGTAGCGCCCACCCGTGAGCCAGAACTCGGTGCTGTCCACCACCACCAGGTTGAATCGAATCGGGTGGGTCATGCGCTTGATGCTCCGCACCGTCGTCAGGTGGATCCCGGCATCACCGTGGATCGAGCGGCCCGGCTCGAGCTCGAGCAGCAGCCCCTCGGTGGCGATCCCCACGCGGTGGAGCGAATCCCGCAGCGTTTCGGTGCACACCCGGGCGTAGTCCTCGATGCTGGGGGCCGGCGTCTCATTCGGCTTGCTCGCGAACAGATCGACGAGTTGACGCAGAACGCCGTACCGCCCTCGGCGCCCCAACACCCAAAGCCCTTTCGACAGGGTGTGGAGCACGGCGAGTTGCAGTGGCTCGGTGTAATCAGTCACGGCATTGAACGGATCCCGCGGAATCGCGAACCCGCCGCCGATGTCAATCTCGCGGGGACGGTATCCACCCAGGGCCTCGCACACGCGTGCGATCTCGGCGGCAAAGGCACGCATCTGTTCTTCCCAGTAGCGCAGCGACCGGTGGTGCCGGCCGTGATGCTGGTGGAATCCCACCAGCTCGACGTGCTCCATCGCGAGCAGGCGGCGGCCGACCGCCACTGCGTCGTCGAACGCGAGCCCGCCCTTGTAGGCGAGGGCGGCAATGTCGGTGGGGACGAGTCCTTCTGCCACGAACTCACTGTGTCGCACGAACCCGGCGAGCGCGGGTTTGAGCCGCAGCCGCACCGTGGCGACGCCGTCGAGCGCTGTCGCCGCGCGCTCGATGGCGTCCACTTCCTCCACGCTGTCGATCGTGATGCGCACACCTTCCTGGACGCATCGGTAGATGTGCTCGTCGTCTTTCGGCACACCGTTGACCGAGATGTATTGGGGTTCGAAGCCGGCCCGTAGGGCCACCGTGAGCTCACCGGCCGAGTAGACGTCGCAACCGCAGCCTTCGCTGGCAAGGATGTGCTGCACGGCAGCAATCCAGTTGGCCTTGGCGGCCGGCAGCACCTTGACCGGCCCATCGGGCCACCCGCTCGCAAACGCGGCCTGAAACCGGCGCACGTTACGGCGCAGCTGGTCTTCGGAGATCACGAACAGCGGCGAACCGAACCGGCTCACCAGATCCGTCGTATCGCACTGTTCGACGAAGAGATGCCCGTTCCTCGTCGACAGGCAGTCGTCGATTAGGCGGTTAGGCGGTTCAGCGGTTAGGCGGGTAGGCGGTTGGGCGGTTGGATCGGACATGGGAACCCGGAGTTGGGTTGTCCTCTTTCGTCGTGACGACCCACTTCGTCTCAGACCTCTGTGGAGGAACTTACCGCCCAACCGCCTAACCGCCTAACCAACCTGCCGCCGCTGGGCGTAAAGCCCCGCACCGCCCACGAGCGCGGCAGCCAGCACTAGTGAGAGAACGGCCGAGCCCCATGGAAGTTGCCCTGCGGTGCGCGGCACGCCGATGTAGGTCCGTGCCCATTGCATGGTCCACTGATCGAGCGGCATACCCATCGCCTCTTCGAACGCCTCCTCGAGCGGCGCATCGGATGTCCAGAACCGCTCGAACCGCTCCCGGCCGAATCGACCCACCATGTCGCCCAGGTATTCCTGTGCCGCGGGTCCAAGGCCATGTCCGTACCGGTAGCTGTAGAACCAGTACCACCCCGCACCGGGCTCGCACATGCGAGCCTGGTGAGAGGCGCCGGGCAGAGTTGATCCTAAGGCGCGAGTCGATAGACGAGCGCCGTGGACCGAAGCGGCGCGGCGCCGACGCAGAACGGGCTCGCATATCCGAGCCTGGTGAGAGGCGCCGGGCAGATTCGAACTGCCGAATGGAGGTTTTGCAGACCTCTGCCTTACCACTTGGCTACGGCGCCGTGGGACCCGTAACCTCGCACCACCCTGGAGGTTTCTCAAGACCGCAAAGAAGGATTGGATCTCTGAAGGAGCTGATCCGGTATAATTGTCGCAAGCCGCACCCCAACACCTATGGCTGAACTCGTCCAACGCTGTCCCGTCTGCAACGCTGAGCTTCCCGATCGGGGACGCTACTGCCCGGAGTGCGGCAGTGAGCGGCTCTCCGTTGTGCTTCGTGGAGGTGACACGGGTACTGCATCCCAGTCGTCCGGGGCGGAGCTGCATCGGCGACGACTGGGGCACGCCCTGGGCGACCAATACGAGATCGGGACGTTGCTCGGTCGGGGCGGGTTCGCCGAGGTGTATGCCGCCCGCGATGTGCGCCTGAAGCGCGAAGTGGCTGTCAAGACGCTGCGCTACGATTTTCACGCCTCGCCGCTGCTCTTAGAACGGTTCCGGCGCGAAGCCGAGGCGATGGCGCAGCTCCGGCATCCCAACATCATGCCGATTTACACTGTGGGTGAGAGCGATGGCCTCGCCTACTTCGTCATGCCACTTATTCACGGCGAAACCCTCGGCCAACGAGCCAAGCGAGAGGGGAAGCTCCCGCTCGACGAGGTGCGACGAATTCTGTTCGAGGCGGCCAGTGCCCTGCACCACGCGCACCGCGCCGGAATGATCCATCGCGATGTGAAGCCCGACAACATCCTGCTCGAGGGCGACGAGCGACGCGTACTCGTCACCGACCTCGGGATTGCGCGCGCAGCCCAACCGGAGGACGGCCAAGGCCTGACGGGCACCGGCATGCTCTTAGGCACACCCGACTACATGAGTCCCGAGCAGGCAAGCGCGGAGGCGGAGGTGGACCACCGGTCCGACCTCTACTCGCTCGGCGTGGTTGCCTACCAGATGCTGACGGGCGAGCTGCCGTTCCGAGCGGCCACGTTTCAGGGCCTCATCGTGAGACTGATTAGTGAGGAGGCTCCGTCGGTCACTCTGGGACGGCCGGACTGCCCAGCCGACCTCGCCGAAGCGGTGACGCGCTGCCTGGCGAAGGAGCCGGACGATCGCTACGCCTCGGCTGGGGAACTCTGTGCACTGCTCCGGCCGCAGACGACGGGCGGGTACGCCGTACCGCGTGCCACGGGCGTCCGCGCTGCGATCCGCACCATGACGACCCTGCCAGTCACGCCGGTGGCCCGGTTCCGGCGGACCGTTGCCGTGTTCGCACTGGGCAACGCCGCCCTGCTCGCCATCGACCTCGCTACTAACAAGGCGCTGGATTTCGCACCGCTCATCGCGGCGCTGTGGCTGCTCCCCGTGGCGTTTCGGTACGGTCGCCTGTGGACAACTGGTTACACGCCGCGTGACATCCTGCGTGGCGGTGACAGCCCGCCCAGCGGTTCCGTGTCGACCGAGACCTCTGGCACACTCGGATCGCGATCGGGGGCGTTCGGCACCCATGTGGACACGGTACAGCGGGTGCGCAGCGAGCGTGCGGTGATTGCGGGGCTCGTGACCAACCTGCCGCGATCGGAGCGCGACCGCATTCCCGGCGTGGTGGGAAGTGCCGATCGCATCGTGGCTCGCGTCCGAGCGTTGGCGCGCCAACTCGGACGCCTCGACCGCCTGCTGGAGGAAGGGGAAAGGGATGACGGCGGCCACACCCGCTCTACCCCGCAGCAGCGTAGCGAAGTCGAGTCGCGGCAAGTCGCGCTGCAGGGTGAACTGCGCGTGGCCGAGGCGGTCATCGAAGAGTTGCGGGTGGCTATCGAGCGCGCCGCCACCATGGGTGTCTCCGCGTCTCGTACCGATCTGGAGGTGGCAATCACGAAAGCCGACGCATGCGGCCGCAGCCGTGCGTGAGCGGCTACGCCGCCTGCCGGAAGTGAGACAGCAGGCCAGCGCTTCCCACAAGCACAGCCGCAATCACGAGCGAGAGGAATACCGACACCGGTCGCAGCTTCGAGCCACGCGCCGGGGTCCCAAAGTCGGCACGCGTCCAGCGCATCGTCCAATCGTCGATGGACTCACCTGTCGCTGCCAGAAACGCATCCTCAAGCGGCGCGTCGGACGTCCAGAACCGCTCGAACTGATCCCTGCCGTAGTGGGCGACCATGGCGGCGAAGTACGAACGCTGGGAGGGCCCAAGTGGATCGCGCCAGGAGCCATATTCATCAGCACGCACCGCCACCCCATCGACCTCGAAGTTGGCCCAGCGTACCGGTAGCCGGTCGTCGCCGGGAAGGCGCCGGCGCATCTCCCCACAGCGTGACCGTTCACCCGCCGCACAGCCGACGAGCGCGAAGTGAAGACCCCGAACCCCCCCCCATCCGGCATATGGCGGGTCGTGAGGGACCGCGAGCGGATCGCGGGTCCACGAAACCTCCGAGGCCGGCACGTAATTGCGCGGTGGCAGCCAGGATCGGACCCCTTTGCCAGGCCTCCCGAACGCCGCATAGAAGCCGCACACCCCGACAGCACGTTCGCGAATCCGCTCAATGACGGCGGGACTCAGCGAACGGCCTTCGCGAATCCGTTGCGCTTCCCCCAACCCGATCTTGATCCCGGCAACGCATGTCGTACCGTCGGTAGCTTCCGGGGTCAGGTGATCGACCCGCAGCCGGTATGTCGGGTACCTCGGTAGCCCACGATAGGCCGCACTCGTGTCCACATCCACCACAACCACCATCCGCGTGCGTGCGTTACCCGGGCTCATGCGGCGCCACACCCGCGTCACCAGCGCCCGAACCACCGAGTCATGGTGCGCCGACAGCTCGGGATCGACCAGGAACGCCAGGGAATCCCCGAACGGGACAGCGCCATCCTGCACGAGCTGTACGACCGAATCGCGGAGCGAGAGCAGCTGATAACGCTCCACCGCGGTTCGGAGTTGCCACGACGCGCGGTCGAGCGTGCGGGGCAGCGGCCGAGGTCGCGGCCTCTCGGGCTCCCGTGGCGGCAGCAGTCCCACCGCGATCGCCGCGCAGGCGAGCACGCCGTACATTACCAGTCGCCTCATCCGCGGTGCCATCTGGTGCTTCTGGTCGCGGCCACAGTGAACACGACGGCCCAAAGGAATGCCAGCCATCCCGGGAGCCGTGGGAGTGTCGTGGACTGCGGCCGTTCGGCCAGGATCCTGCGCTGCCACGTTGCCAGCAGGGTGTCCTGCGACACCCCGGCCGCGGTTGCCAATCGGGCAAGAACATCCTCGCCCTCGGACGCCACGAGCCGCCCGAACGCGCCCTCCCCGCCGAGGTCGAGGGCGGTGTGGATCAGCGTCGCGCGGGTCATTGGCGAGAGCGGATCTTCGCGAATCCAGGCAGGATGTTGCTGGAACAGCTCCACGCACGCGCTGTCGATACCGTCATCCACGCAGCGCGCAGCTGCAGCCGAGCGACGCAGCGGCAGGACGTCGCGTCGGGCGCGCTCGACGATTCTCCTGCGCTCCTCCACCGTGAAGTGGCCCGTGACCGGATCGTCGGGTCCCACCGACGCGACACGCGCGCATTGACCGAGGTCACCCGCAAAGCAATCACGGACCCCCGACCATGGCTTCGTGGCCAAATCAAAATAGGCCGCCTGTAATCGCAGGTCGGAGGGCCAAAACAGCATCGCCTTCGCCGCTTGGGAGAACCACTCGCCCCACCTGCCGTGGTCGATCCGCGCCACTTCCCTCTCGCGCACCTGATTCAGCACAAAGCCGATGGCATAGTCCACAGGGTGTTCAGGTCTCAGAGGTATTTGGAACGTGGCAGCCAGCGGGACACGGCGGCCCGCCGGCACCAGGGCAACCACGGTCGGCGCGACGGCGCTCGTGTCCGGTCCAAAGTAGGCGACAATGGTGTCCCACACCGCGCGCCCCACCTCGTCGGCGAACGCCCGGCGGGGCGGTGGCACCAGCAGCGAGATGGTGCCGTAGGTGAGCGTATCGAGGGGCCCGATCTCCGGATTCTGTCGCGCGGGGGACTCTAGCAGCGTCAGCGCTTCCACACGCCCGGCCAGTCGCTCCACCACGGAACGGTAGGCGTCAGTGTCCTGGGCCCGGAGTGGTCGCTCGGCGAGGACCGCGAGGATCGCGAAAGCCACCACGACCGTCCGCCGACGGCGGTTACACATCGATCAGCATCCAGCGGCCGGTGAAGATCTCGAAGGGTCCGGGTAGCGTGACCATGCGATCGAATATCGGCATGACGATGTTGGTGCTGCTACCGGACAGTTCCAGCAGGAGCTGCGTCACGAACAGCCCCCCCACAATGGTGAGGATGTAGCCGGCAGTGCGGGCCGTGCCCGCCGAGATCGCAAAGAAGATGCTGAAAGCGAGGACCACGGCAACGGCGAACCGCAACGCTACGGCGTGTGGATACGCATGCAGACCCGGCGGGATCACGGCCATCGCACTCGCAAGCACAGAGCCGAGCCACAGCGCCGCGATCGGCGCCATCACCATGGCGAGCCCAGCGCCGAACCGCAGCAGCACATAGTGCCACCGCGGCACCGGCAGGGTTAGCGCATAGACGTGCTTATTCCGATGATCGTGGGTCCACGCCATTGTCCCGGCGAGCAATCCGATGGTGAGCGCCAGCGCCGGGTAGATCCGGCTCCATGCTTCGATCTCTGCGAGGAGCACGCGGGCGTCGAGCCACGTGGGGTCGGTGATCCCCAACTTCTGCACCGTCAGGATCGGGAGGGAAAAGGCCACGAGCGTCACCGCCACGATCCCGAGCCCCGTCCATTTCCACTGCGTGTAGAGTATCTGCCGGAACATGTCGCTCCCTCAGCCAGTCGGTGCCCGAAACGTGCGCAGCAGCTCCACGAACCCTTCCTCGAGATCGAGGTCCACTACCTCGCGGAGCGCGGCGCCGATCCCCTCGAAGTACTGCTCCATCGGATCCTGCCACCCACGGACCACCCACACCTCGCCTCCGCTCAACCTGTCGCCCGGCTCGCGCGACAGCACCACGAAAGGCGTGTCGCTCAACAGTGAAGGTGCGTCCGTCACGCGCAGCCGCTTGATCCCGTTCTTGAACGTCTGCATGGGCATCTCCGCCACGAGCCGACCGTTGTCCATCACGCCGACCCAGTCGCAGATGCGTTCCAGCTCGTGCACGAGATGGCTCGAGATGAACACCGTCGCATCGTGCTGCGACACGTAGTCCAGCAGTGCTGTCAGCACGTCGCGCCGCACAACCGGATCCAGCCCGTCGGTGGGCTCGTCGAGCACCAACAGGTCCGGGCTCTGTGCGAGGGCCAACAGCATCATGAGCTTGCCCGTCTCGCCCTTCGAGAGTCGGCTGATCCGGAGCGACCCGTCGAGATGAAACCGCTGCACCAGCTCGTCGGCCCGCCGATGGTCCCACGTGCTGTAGAACGCGGCATGGTAGCGGATCGCCTCGCCCACCGAGAGCACGCCATAGAGATGCGGCCGCTCGGGTACGTAGCCGGTACGCGCCAGCACCCGCGGGGTGTCGCCCGGGATCGGCCGGCCCAGAACGGTCACCGAACCGCGCGCGTGTCGGAGCAAACCGAGCAGCAACCGCACTGTCGTGGTCTTCCCCGAACCGTTCGGTCCGAGGAAGCCGTAGATAGATCCCGACGGGACGCTGAGCCAGAGTTCTCGGATCTCGAACGTCTTGCCCAGGCGGTGATGCAGTCCGCGCGTCTCAATCGCGTTGCTCATCGGACTCCCGCCCCCGTTTCGTCGTTGAAAGCCTCGACGATCTCCTTCGCCGCCAGCCCGCGCCGTCCCGCCTCGGCCAGCATCGCCCTCACGAGATCGCGCGCCTGCTCACTCCGTTCCTCCGACCGCCGCGCTGGACCGATCTCCCGCACAAACGTTCCGGATCCCTGACGCATCTCGACGAATCCCTCCGACTCGAGCGTTCGGTACGCCTGCACCACAGTCGCCGGATTGACCCGCAGCCGGCCGGCGAGCTGGCGCACCGAGGGGAGATGCTCCCCGGGTCGCAGCTCGCCTGCTGCCACCGCTACTCGAATACGACCGGCAATCTGGTCGTAGAGCGGCGTTGGGCTGCGAGGATCGATCTGATCGAACATGTGGCGGCTGACTGTATTGGTTTACTAATACACTAACAGACAAGGAAGGAATGTCAAGAGCATCCTATCTCGTTAATATATAACAACTTAGAATCTATGTCGCGCGCGGACTCACCTCGGCAGATACTTCTTCGGGAACTTGGCCACCACGGTGTACTGCGGGTCCACGATGTTGGCCACCGTGCTCACCGCCAGTTGCCCGAGCAACAGGTACGCGTCCAGCCGGTCGAACCCGTAGTCCTGCTCCAGCCACTCAATCAGCTCCACGTGCGCGATCCGAAACGCGTCGATCAACGGGCGGGCGCTGCCAGCCACCATGATGTACTCATCGTCTTCGAGCCGCGGCCAGTCGATCGGCTTCCCCTTGATCAGATCGATCTCGAGCACGACGTCCATCGACGTCTCGAGCCCCGTACCCGACACCTCACCGTGGCCTTGCCGCGCGTGCCCGTCGCCAAAGTAGAAGTACGCGCCGTCATGGAAGATGGGCAGATAGACGGTGGTGCCTTCGCGTACCTCGGGCGCATCCATGTTGCCGCCGAAGTCGCCTGGCCAGAGACCAGTGAACGCCTGGCCGCCGGCCGGTGCCACGGCCACGCGGCCCAGCATGGGTTGCAGGTCGACCTCGATCTCCTTGAGCCTGCTGCCTTGAAGTGTCGTGGTGCCGGTCATTCGCTCGCGATCGAGCCGCCATACGTAGCGGCGCGGCTCGATGGGCTGGTTCACCAAGCGGTTGCCCTGATCCATGGAGAGGCCGCCGAAATTCGGGTACAACCGCGACGCGGCAAGATGGTGATTGGGTTTCACCGAATGGATCTTGACCACGAGCATATCGTTCGTCGTGGCGCCCTCCACATAGATGGGCCCCACTTCTCCCGGGAAAGCCCCACCCTCTTCGGTGTAGTAGGGACCGAAGTTGGTGGACGACAGGAGCACGGTGCCCGGTTGCACGCGCAGCACCGGCTCGCGAACCGCGAACGTGGGATAGCCGACGGTGGGGGTGAACCGCACCGTGTCCTGCGCCGAAACGGGTGCCGCGCTGAGCGATGCGGCGAGCAGAAGGAATGCAGCTGGCTGGGGACGCATGGATCACTCCGGCAGATGACCGTCAAGAATCTGCGTCCCGCTTCTCACGGTCGCAAACACCGGGCGGTATACTTGAAGCGATTCCCTGACCGCGACCTCAGACCGAGACCGACGATTTCTCGTGTGCGGCCGTTTCTCACAGGCACAGATCGCCGAGCTGGACCGTGAAGTGTTCAGGCTGTTGCAGATGCCTGATATCGAGCCGCGCTACAACGTGGCTCCCACGCAGGATGCGGCCGTGGTGCGCCAGGCCGCACGTGCCGGGGAGCGATCGCTGGACTTCTTGCGCTGGGGACTCATCCCGCACTGGGCAAAGGACTTCACGATTGGGAACCGGATGATCAATGCGCGTGCGGAAACGGTCGACCGGAAGCCGGCATTCGAATTGCCGTTCCGTCGACAGCGGTGCCTGGTGCCGGTGGACGGCTTCTACGAGTGGAAGAAGCTGGGCCGGATCAAGCAGCCGTACTACATCCGCATGCATGACGGCCGGCCGTTCGCGCTGGCGGGCCTGTGGGACCGCTGGAGTGACGCGGGACACGAGCCCATCGAGTCGTTCACCGTTCTGACCACTAGCCCGAATCCCCTGGTGGAGCCGATTCACAACCGCATGCCCGTCATCCTGCCGCCGGCGCACTACGATACGTGGCTGGACCCCGAGGTGTCCGATGTGGCTCGCCTCGGTGCGCTGCTCCGGCCGCTCCCCGCCGACACCATGACCGTCTATCCCGTGAGCCGGTACGTGAACAGCCCCGCCAACGAGGGTCCCGAATGCGTGATGCCGATCGAAGCATGACCATCTCGACGCCGGACGTCCTAGAGCTGGTCGAGGCCTTCGAACCCGTACCCGACGCGTGGGCGGTGGCAAGCCTCGAGCAGACGATCGACCTGCTGCGCAGCTCGCCGGTCCCGTTCGATCGGGTGAACTACGATCCGGGACACGTCACCGCGAGCGCGGTCGTGCTCTCTGCGGATGGGCGTCAGGTGGTCCTGGTCTACCACGATCGCCTGGAACGGTGGTTGCAGCCCGGCGGTCACGTGGAGCCCGGCGACGCGTCGCTGATCGCGACCGCGCAACGCGAGGTGCTGGAAGAGACGGGAATCCCCGTCTCGGATCACCCGGATCCACCGCTCGTAGCCGTGGACGTGCACGAGATCCCCAAGACGCGACGCGAACCGGCCCACCTGCACCACGACCTGATGTTCCACTTCAGGATCGCGGAGCCGGACGCACCCTTGGACGACCTGCGCTGGGTGTGGTGTCCGATCGCCGATCTGCCGCGATTCACCTTCGACGGCGCGCTGCTGCGGGGGATCGCCCGGGCGCTCCAAACTCCGACCCCACTGGACTGAACCTTCGAGGTACGGATGCTGATCACAACGACCCCGACCATCCAAGGCTCCGAGATCACGAGCTACTACGGTATCGTGACCGGCGAAGCCATCCTGGGCGCCAACATCTTCAAGGACATATTTGCCAGCATCCGCGACATCGTCGGCGGGCGCTCTGCAGCGTACGAAGAAGAGCTACGGCGGGCTCGAGACACGGCCATCGACGAGATGGCCATGGAGGCCGAAGCGCTCGGCGCCAATGCGGTGGTAGGCGTCGACCTCGACTACGAGACCATTCAGGTCGGCCGAGGCGGAACGATGCTCATGGTAAGCGCATCCGGCACCGCGGTGAAGACGACCTGGTGATGGCCGGCCACGCGTGACACTGGGAGCCGCACGGGGAGGTTCACGATGGATCACCGTGGTCTTCACGCTCATGGTGGGCGTGACGCTGTCCTGTGACCTCGACCCCACGGCGCCCGGCGGCTACCGGGCGCCGACACTCAGCACAACGGGCTTCCACACCTGCTACCTCTCCGAAGCCGGCACCTATTGTTGGGGCGTGAACACGAGCGGGCAGGCGGGCGACGGGACGCTCGCCCGACGAGACGTACCGGTACGCGTGGCAACGGACGTCGCGTTCCGCGCGATCGCCGCAGGATGGTTCCACACGTGCGGGCTGGATCTGGACGGTACCGTCTGGTGCTGGGGAGACAACGGCAGCGGCGCACTCGGGACTCTGGATCCGGACGTCCACCCCCTGCCCGTGCGTCTTTCGGGCATGCCGACACTCCGCGGTCTGGTCACGGGTGCCACACATACCTGCGGGATCGACCAAGGCGGAACGGCATACTGCTGGGGCACCAACGGGAGCGGTCAGTTGGGGGTGCTGCAGTCGACGGAGCGGTGCGGTCAGGGCCCGTGCAGCCGGCAGCCGGTTCCGGTCGCGGGAGGGCTCACGTTCACGAGCCTGAGCGCCGGTCCGTCGCATACATGCGGCGTCACGCTCGACGGGGCAGTCTACTGCTGGGGTAGCAACCAGGCCGGCAAACTGGGCAACGGAGAAGAGCGCTCGGCCGCCCAACCCACGCTCGTGACCGGTGACCACCGCTTTCGCCAGATCAGCGTGGGCAGCACACACACGTGCGGAACCACAACGGAGGGAACCGTGCTCTGCTGGGGGCTCAACACCAGCGGACAGCTCGGCACGTCCACCGAAGCCGAGGCGTGCGGATCCACCGAGCTCGCCTGCGCTGCGCGTCCGCTCCCCATCACCTCGGCGCTCAGGTTCCGGATGGTCACGGCTGGTGGGCAGCATACGTGCGCGATCGCCGAAAGCGGGGCCGGGTACTGCTGGGGCGCGAACGGGGTGGGCCAGGTAGGCAACGGCTCGAGCGTGGATCAACCCACGCCGCAGCGCGTGGCGGGAGCTCAGGGCTTTCAGACCATCTCCGCGGGCGACAGTCACACCTGCGCTGTCGTACTCAGCGGCGAGGTCTATTGCTGGGGCGACAACTTCCGAGCCCAGCTCGGCAACGGTGGCGTCGGGCTGCGAAGCCTCGAGCCCACGATCGTCTCCTTGCCAGGAGACCCCCGGTGACGGGCCGGACATCGCGCATGCTCGCCGCCATCGCATCGCTCTTCGCATGCGCGTGCGCCGACGTCACGGGCGACGGCACTCCGGTCGCCGAGGTCACGGTATCTGCGACGCGGGTCGACGTCTCGCTCGGCGGGACGGTTTCGCTCAGCGTGTCGGTGCTGGATGAATCGGGGCGAGCACTCACCGGCCAGCCGGTCCATTGGGCCAGCAACGACCCGCGCGTCGCCCGAGTCGGGACCGACGGCGTGATCACCGGCGTCGGTGGTGGAGCCACCACCGTCACTGCCGAGGCAGGTGGCCGAAGCGCTCGGGTGAACGTGAATGTCACAGTCGCGTTCGTGTGGGTGGGTCCCGGCTTGTTTCATACCTGCGGCGCGACCGTTGACGGGTTCATCGCGTGCTGGGGCACCAACAGCTCGGGGGAGCTGGGCGACAGCACGATCTTCTCGTCGCGAACGCCGGTACTGGCGCAGGCGTCACCGCGCTTCGTCGTGACCGACGGCGGCGGCACGCAGAGCTGTGGTCTGGCCGAGGACGGGCGCGCGTTCTGTTGGGGCGCGAATTGGAGCGCACAACTCGGCCGAGGCAGCTTCGACCGGCAGGTTCACCCCTCCCCACAACCCGTGCCGGGGCCCTGGATCTTCGATGCCATCACCGTCGGGGACCGGCACGGCTGCGGGCTCGCACGTGACGGGACGATTGCGTGCTGGGGTGGAGGGTTTTCGGGTCAGCTCGGGGTCACGGGGGCGACCACCCAGTGCCCGGCGGTGAACGAGCCGTGCAACACGACGCCGGTACCGGTCGAGGCGGTGAGCGCGTTTGCCAGCGTCGATGCGGGGGAAGAACACACCTGCGGCGTCGGCACGGACGGGGTGGCGTACTGCTGGGGCGAGAACTCCGAGGCGCAGCTCGGTGACGGCTCCGTCACCGACCGCGCGGTGCCGACCGCCGTCGCTGGCTTGCTCTCTACCCAACGCGTGAGCGCTGGCGGAAGCCACTCCTGTGGCCTCACGACGACCGGAGTGGCCTATTGCTGGGGAAGCAATGCGTTCGGGCAGCTTGGCGTCGACCCACCGGTCAGCTCGACCACCCCACTCCCCGTGGCCGGGAACATCCGGTTCGTCGAGATCAGCGCCGGTCACGAGCATACCTGCGGTGTGGCAGACGACGGCGTTGCGTACTGCTGGGGATCCAATCAGTTCGGACAGGTCGGGAGTGGAACCGGCGGGACGGCACTCCAGCCGGAGCCGGTAACCGGCACCATCACCTTTACCTTCATTCGCGCCGGCGCATACCATAGCTGCGGTATCGCCACTGACAGCGTCACTTACTGCTGGGGCTGGAACAACGCGGGACAGCTCGGCACGGGTCCGGGGTTCACGCAACCCGTTCCCACACCGGTGGCCGGTCAGTCGCCGTAGCGCAGCATCCTTTCGTCACGGGCACGCCACGCGGCGATAGACCAGGTCGAACCCGCGCGGCGTCTCACCGGTCACGCTTTCCACACGAGCCGTCAGCGCGCCATCACTCTGGCGCCGATACGTGATGCGCTGCGGGAAATCGTGATACGGGTTCTCGAAGCTCACCGAGGAGTCGGTGAGCGCCACTTCGGCGAACTCTGCCATCGGCTGCCCTGAGGGCTCCGCCACGTAGACGAGCCGAGCCGCCCGCACTTCGATGCGCACCAACTCCCACCCCACGGTGCGTCCCGCCCGAATCGTGCGACTCATCCCGAGCATCGATCCGCCGCGAGGGCGCATCCACTGCTCCTCGATCACCGTGCCGCCCCCCTCCAGTTCCCAACAGCCGGCGAGCCAACCGATCCGGTCGAGGCGATCTCCCTGGCCGTCGGCCGGGATGGATGCCGAGCCGAGTGCCAACGGCATCAACAGGGCCAGTAATGGACGGGCGTTGGTCACAATGGCGCTCCCATCAAAAGGCGAACCCGCTCCCGAAGCTCACCGCCAGGCGGTTCCCCTGCCAGCCCTCGCCGAAGCGATACCCCACGTCGATCCGCCCCACGTTCTGCCCGCTCGAGCGTGTCGATCCGAGGCGGAGACCGAGTCCCACGTCCCCTCCCAGTCGCCGCGGTTGATCGCGGTACCACGCGCCACCGTAGTCGACGAATGCCGCGAACCCAATCCCGAACAGTCCAACGAACTGGTCGATGAGAAACGCGCGTTGCTCCAGGGAGCCCCAGACGGTTGTCTCGCCAGTGAACGCGTGGGGCCCGAATGCTCGCGGTCCCTGGCCGTGTCCGAGATCGTACTCGAATCCGGGCGGGACTCCACGGCGCGTCGCCCATTCGAAGTGGATCACCGTTGCGTTCTTGCGGATAACCTGCGATGCCGCCGTGAGGGATACACCCACCTGTCCCGAGTCGAGCCCCGACGACGTGTACAGTCCGTTGGCCCACCCGACCAGCTTCACGAAGTTCTTGCCGGCCGACAGGCCGGTCTGCACACGGACGCTCGGACCGATGCCGTCTTCCTCGTAGCCGAACGCCCGCGGTGCGAGCCACAGCGCCGTGGTGACGCGCGTGCTCAAGTCGATATCCTCGTCGCGAACAAAGCCACTGTAGTTGCGAACCACCTTGAACCGCGGTCGCAGGAAATCAGCAAACACGCCGACCGTCCCGGTCACGGTGTCGGGCACGAGCGATCCGGGTTGGGAGTAGAGCAGGAATTCCTCGCGCCGCACCTGTCCACCCACGCCGACGCGCAGGAAGCCGTCCGATCCGGCAACTGGAGCGACGGCCACCTCAGCCCGCTGCACGAACAGCCGTCGTCGATAGGTTTCGAGCGAGTCCCCATCCCGAAACTGCAGCACCCGTTGTAGTCCCGCCGAGCCCTGGAGCAGAAATCCATGCCGATCGCCGAGTGCCCTGAACGGTGCCCCGGCGAACCACGAGCCGAAGTCACCGTCGCTCAAGTTGTCCCAGAACCCGCCCGCCTCGAAGCGCGAGCCCCGGATCCTCCGGAGGGCGCCGTTGAGCTGGAGCGCGGTGCGGTCCGGCACGTCCCGGTACACGACGCCGGCCTCCGCGCCGGCACCGAGGAAGTTGGTCTCCCTCCCGCCGAGCGCCCAGGAGAACTCGCCGGCCGTGAACGACGCGTTCATGACGAGCTGCGTACTCCAGCCGTCGAACGTCTCGACCAGCACGTCGACCTGATTGCCGGAATCGCTGGCCATGGGCTCGATACGGACGTCCCGAAACAGGCCGCGGCCGCGCAGGTTCCGCAGCGTCTCCGCAACCTTGGCCGAGTCGTACGGTTCGCCCTCCCTGAAGAGCAACTCGTGGCGCACCACCGACTGCCGTGTCGTGATGCGAAGCGAGTTGGCCAGACGGAAAAGGAAGTTTCGGGTGGCTTCGGACGAGTCGAAGACGTTATGCGTGCGGATGACAATGCGGTCGATGATGGGTGGGCTGGCGCCCGCGCCTTCCTGCGCCGACGCCGCGCTCGGAACACTCAGACCGACCAGACACAGCAGCAGCACAATCCCACGCATGACACCTCACCCGTCGCCTCAGCACAGCGACGCCACCGAATCGAGCACCCGGTCGGGCGTGACGCCGCTCGCCGCGAACACGTCCTCTCGGAACTTTCCGGTGCGCACCAGCCAGCCCTCGAGGCCCGCCTGCTGCGCGCCCTGGATATCGGACCACACGTCGTCACCGACCATCGCGATCGGGCCGGTGGATCGATTGGCAGATCGTCGGATCGTCGAATCGGCCGCCCCCGCCAGCGATGCCACCGCGGCGTCGAAGAACTCCGCGTTCGGCTTGCCGCACACGACCGCGTTGTGCCCGGTCGCGTACTCGAGCGCGACGACGTACGCCCCAGCATCCAACTCGAGTCCGGTCGGGCCCAGCCAATAGCGACCCCGTTGGAGCGCCACCAACGCCGCCCCGTCCATAACATAGCGGAACGCCTCGTTCAGGAGACGGTGCGACCAGCGGTCGCCCAGGTCGCCGATCACTACGGCGTCGGGGGATTGGGGGACCGAAGGATCGGCGGTGCCGCCGATCAGGTCGAATTCCTGGAGATCGTCCAGAGCGTCCTGGGTCACGAAGGGCGCCACCCGGCGGATGGACCTGTTGCGGAGCCAGGCCACGGCCGCGTACACGGCGGTGTAGATCTCGTCCGTTCGCACCGCGATACCGTGCGCGCCCAGGCGGTCCACGACGCTCTGGCGAGAGCGTCGCGTGATGTTCGTGACGATGCGAAACGGAACGCCCCGACGCCGCAGCTCAAATACGACCGCTGCAGCGCCGGGGACGGCACCGTCTTCGGTGAGCAGGGTCCCGTCGACGTCCAGCAGGACGGCGCCGAGACTGTCGATTAGTGCTGCCCGAGGTATCGGGTAACCTCCCAGCCACTCACCTGGCTCGAATACTCCATCCACTCCACGCGCTTGGCCTCGAGGTACATGTTGTAGATGTGATCGCCGAGGGCTTCGCGCACGACCTTGTCTTTTTCCAGCTGGTCCAGTGCCTCATGCAGGTCCCGCGGCAGCTCATCAATCCGATACCGCCGGCGCTCCCGCTGACTCATCGCGAAGATGTTCTTGTTCACCGGATCGGGCGGCGTGAGCCCCCCTTCTACCCCATCGAGCCCGGAAGCGAGCTGCACGGTGAGACTCAAATAGGGGTTGGCAGACGGATCCGGCATCCTGAGTTCGCACCGGGTGCCCTGTTCGCGACGCTCGGGGATCCGGACGAGCGGGGAGCGGTTCCGCATGCTCCAGGCAACGTTCACGGGAGCCTCGTAGCCCGGCACGAGTCGCTTGAAGCTGTTCACCAACGGATTGGTGATGGCGCAGAACCCGCGCGCGTGCTTGAGGAGACCCGCGATGTAGCTGAGCCCGACCTTGGACAGCTCCCACTTCGCCTTCGGATCGTAGAAGGCGTTCTTGCCGTTCTTGAACAGTGACTGATGGGTATGCATCCCCGAGCCGTTCTGCCCGAAGATCGGCTTCGGCATGAATGTGGCCATGAAGCCGTGGCGGTAGGCGATGTTCCGCACGATGAACTTGAAGGTCGCGAGGTTGTCCGCCGTCGTGAGGGCGTCCGCGTACTTGAAGTCCACCTCATGCTGCCCTTCGGCCACCTCGTGATGGCCCGCCTCCACCTCGAAGCCCAGATCAACTAGATCGTGGATGATGAGGCGCCGGATCGGCTCCGCCTTGTCGACAGGTGCCAGATCGAAGTAGCCGCCCGAATCATGGGTCTCGAGCACCGGGTCGCCAACCTCATCCACGTGGAAAATGAAGAACTCCGCCTCGACCCCAGCCATCATTTCGTAGCCCAGCTTCTTGGCCCGCGCCACCTGCCGTGTGAGCGCTTGCCGTGGGCATCCAGGAAACGGCGTCTCGTCCGGGTTGTAGATGTCGCAGATCAGGCGCGCCACCCGTCCACCTTCGTCGTCGTAGGGGAAGATGCGGAACGTGTCGAGGTCGGGCTTGAGCACCATGTCGCTCTCCTCGATCCGGACGAAGCCCTGAATCGACGACCCATCAAACATGATGTCGCCCTCCAGCGCCTTCTCGAACTGGCTCTGGGGCACCTCGACGTTCTTGTTGACCCCCGTTATGTCGGTGAACTGGAGCCGGAGGAAGTCGACGCCAAAATCCTTGGTGAGCGTCAGAACGTCGCGGGCACTCGCCCCTTTGGTATCGAGGTGATTCCCGCGGATAGGGCGCTTCTCCCCGCGGGAAGGCACGGTGATGTTCTTGCGCGGCGGCACGATCAATACTCCTCCGTTGACTCGAGATCTGGACCTCTTTCCCCGACGGACCCCCCGGCGGGCGCGTGAACCCTAGTCGGCAGGATCCACGGTGTCAAGGAGATCGTGCAAGATGTGCGCCGTTTGGCGATCAAGGATGCAAAGTTTGCCAAGAATACGGTGGAAAAGGCAGGAAAAACGCGCAAATTGTGCTGCGGTGGTACGTCAGCTGTTCATTTGGATTGGGTTGCTACTGTTGCAGGGATCCCAACAGATTCCACAGCTCCTGGGCCGAAAACTCCGAAAACCGGGTGTCGATGTCCTTTTCCTTCCATTCCAGGAAGATCCAACCGGACAGCTGGTGAATGTTGCCAGAAATGAAATGGATCCGGCCGCGGATGGCGTCGACGGTGGGATCCCGCACGGTTTCCAATAGCACATCCCATCGACTCTCGCCACGCACGAGCTCGCCCATCTGCCGCGCTTTGATCTGGCTCCAGGGCGGGTCGAAGCGTGTGGATTTCTTGCCTTCGGGATCCGAAGTCATGAAGGCTACAGTAACGCAGCTCGATGAGACGCGCCAGCGCCTTTTGCAGAGGGAAACACGCCATTCGTGAGTCCTGGCGACGTCACCGGGGCTCAGCGGTCAGCGTGGAGAGCGGGCGTACGCCGGTCACGCCTTGCTCACCCAACAGGAGGGGGAAGGAGGCCGCGGGAGCGCGCGTGCCGGACAGCACATACGTGATGATCTGCCCGCCCGGCACCGTATCCTGAATCGTTGCGGACACGGAATCGCGATCGAACCGCCCGTCGATGCTCTTTCGCACGGAGCGCGCCACGTGGATCAGGGCGCCTTCGGGTCCGCTGGCCCGCACAAACCAGCTCCCGGTCAAGAAGGCTGAGAAGTCGGCGGACTCGAGCGGCCGGGTGAGATACACACTGAGGGTGGCGTCGACGTCCACCCCCTCGACCTGGCCCGTGAGCCGGTAGACCCCCTCACGGGGGTCGTCGATCTCACTCACCACGGCGAGCCGGGCCGTGGCGGCGACGGCGCTCCCGAACAGGCCCACCCCGCCGGTCAGATGATTGATGAATCCACTGCCGGTGAACTGGTTGGACCGCGACCGGGCGAAGTCGTAGTAGTTGGAGTCCGATAGCGCCACGCTCACCACGTACTGCCGGCCGCCCAGGAACACGTCGGTGCCGTCGCGGGTGAAGAATAGATCGATGGCGTCGCCGGGAACCGCGACCGCCGTCGTATCGGCAAAGATGGTCGTGCCGTCATCGCCGATGATGCCGTCGCGGCGAATCCCCACCTGCAGGAGCCGGCCGGCGGTGGCAGCAACGCGCACGCGCAGCGTGTCACGATCGCGGTTGAACCCCAGGACGGTGTCGCCGGCGAGCACGATCGAGTCGGCGCCGATGACGAGTGCGGCCTCGGTCATGCCGGGGATGCGCGTCACGCCTGTCACGGTTTCCCCGTCGGTGGTCCGCACCATCAACTCGAGTCGGTCACCGGCCCGCATGGCGGGGCAATTCGGGGGACCCCAGTACACACCGAACACCTGCAGGTAGGGCAGCGGTGGCCGCGCGTCGAACACCACCGGACCCCCGCACGGATCGCCAACCAGATCGAGATTCGTCACTTCGACGATCGCGTCGGCGATGGGCAAACGCGGGAAGTTAGGGGGGATGGCGCCGGTCTCCGACGTCGGGTCCACCATCCCGTCGAACGATCGCTCCACCACCACGAACTGGTTGGGAAGGTCGGGACGCATAACCGCATGCACGATCACGACCGGATCGCCGCCGGGGATCGTGACATCCTCGAGCTCGCAGCCTCCGATCACGAGGGCCATCAGCGCTGCGGCAGCTGCCACCTCACGCCGGCTCACCATTCGAACTCCAGGCCAATCGTCGGCAAGAGCGGGAGCTGCGAGTACCCCGACCGCGTGGCCGGTACCGTCGTGTAGTCGAACGTATAAATGAAGACGTTGCGCCTGTTGTAGAGGTTCACGAGCTGCAGATAGGGCCGCCACACCGCGCCCCACCCCTCGAACCGCCAGCGGAACCCGATGTCGAGCCGCGAGTAGTGCGGAAACCGCTCCCCATTGGTGGGCCCGCCCAGGACTTCCTCTTCCGGGTTCTCGAACACGTGGAGCTCGGCGTTGTACTCGCGGTGCAGCCACTGACCCGTGATGCCCGTGTAGGGAATCGGTGACCCATAGCCCCAACGAATGCCGAGGTCGCTTCCCCACGGACCCGGCGCCTCGATCACCACGTTGAGCGTATGCCGCCGATCGTGGGCGGGCGGGAACGTCTCCGCTCCCACAGAGCGCTCGGTCTTTGCCAATCCATAGGCAATCCAGCCCCGCACTCTGCCCTCGTGCTTGCGCAGGAGGAGATCCACGCCGCGGGCGTAGCCCGTGCCGATGAGAAACTCGTCGCCCCGCTGGCGCGGGTCGTCGGCCCGGTTGCGGATCACGAGATCGTCGAACGACTTGAGAAATCCCTCCACGGTGAGCGAGACCGCCGGCCCGAACCACTGCTCCAGTCCCAGGACCAGATGGTCGGACCGGGCCACGGGCGTGAGATCGTCGGCGCCGATCCAGAAATCGAACAGGGTGAGGGGCACCTCCTGGTCGCGGATCGAGTGCACGGCCTGGTAGTAGCGGCCCACCGATCCGGTGAGGGCGAGATCGCGCGACAGAAACGTCTTGAACCCGACCCGAGGCGAGACCCCCGTGAAGTCGGCTCCGCCAGACACGTGTTCCACCCGTACGCCGGGACGCAGCAGCAACCACGGTTTGGGTCGCCACTGATTGTCGACGAACGCCGACCAGACAGTTGGCCGATAGCCGAGGTCGAGGATCTGCGTCTCGAGAGCAACGCTCTCGAACCGGTAGTCCATGCGATGTCGCTCGACTCCTACCCCCACGTTGAGATCGTGGGCGACGCCAAGCGGCACGGCGAGGCTGGTCCGGGCCGCCAGCTGCACGACCGTGTTGGCGACATCGAGCACGTCGGGCTCCAGACGCAGCCCGGTCGAGAAGGCGCTCACGCCCAGGTGCTGCTCCAGCTGCACCGAGCCGAACGGGTACACGAGGGTGATCCCGGCGAGGCGGTTCCCCCAGTGAAACCCCAGGTCGGCCCCGTCGCGCCCGGGTTCCGGCGCGATCCACTCGAACACCGATGCATCACGCCCCCAGTAGCCCGACGCCCGGAGTGCGCCGGCCCCGATCGGCACAGTGAGCTTGGCTACCGCATCGGCGAAGTAGTAGCTGAAGACCTCGTCATCCGAGAAGGTGCTGGCGAACGCATCGGCATAGGTGCGGCGCGCTCCCACGAGGTACGTGATGCCGGAGTTCCCCAGGGGACCGTCGACCAGCGCCTTGGCGGACAGCACCGAGACCGCCCCACTCACCTCGGTCTCGGTTCGGCTGCCTTGCTTCAACTCCACATCGAGCACGCTGCTGAGCCGTCCTCCGAACCCCGCCGGGAAGCCGCCGGTGATGAGATCCACACGGCTCACAGCCGACGGATCGAACGTGCCGAAGAGCCCCCCGAGGTGGAACGGATTGAAAACGGTCGTCCCGTCGAGCCGGATGAGGTTCTGATCGCTTTCCCCACCGCGCACGTTGAGCCCGACCGAGAAATCGTTCTTGGCCACGAGCCCCGGGAGCAGTTGAACCGTCCGCGCTACATCGGCCTCAGCGATGGCCGGCGCGGCCCTGAGCTCCGCCGGACCGATGGTCACGGTGCTCGGCTGCGCCAACTGCTCAAATCGCTCCCGCGCCGGGAGCGCGCCCTCGGCAACGAGCGCCCGGACCATCACGGGCTGCGGTTGGAGATACACGGTGAGGTCGGTGACCGCGGGGAGCAGGCGCACGGTGTCCGAAGCGATCCCGAGACGGTCGAAAACCAGCGTGAGGGGAAGTGTGGGGAGCCCGGTGAGCAGGAATCGGCCTTCCCGGTCGGTCTCCCCCCTCACGGTGCGCTCTACCACCAGCACGCGAACCCCGGATACGGGCGTGCTGTCGACTGCCGACCGGACCGTGCCGGTGACCGTGCGAGGTGTCTGTGCCGAGGTGGTCGACGGATTGAGACCCACCATCAGAACAGCGAGCACTGCCACGAGCCACCTGCGAGTCACGCCACGCTCCGAGCGTTCGAGGTTGCTATATTACTTGCCGCCCAACGAGGCGTTCGTCAACGAATCTCCAAGTGGACCTGGTCCCATGGCCGACACAACCCGACCGACCTGCGTCAGCTGCGGCGCCGCCTTGAGCGGATCCGCACGATTCTGCCACGCGTGTGGCGCCAAGCAAGAAACGTCGCAGCGATCGTTTCCCCCAGTGCTCGTCGGCCTGGTCACCTTGGCCGTGGTGATGGTCGTGGCGGTCGTCGCGTACAGCGTCGGGCGCTCGTCGCAGCCTGCCGCCGCGACGTCGGGAGTGCCGTCCGGCGCCACCCGCGGTGCCGCGCCTGACATCAGCAACATGTCGCCGCGCGAGCAGGCGGACTCGCTGTTCAACATGGTCATGCGGGCGCACGAGCAGGGCGACGTGGCCCGCATGAACCAGTTCGCGCCGATGGCGGTCCAGGCATACGGATTGCTCGGCGCGCTCGATCCGGACGCCCATTATCACGTGGGCCTGATGAGCGCGGTCTCGGGGAACCAGGAGGAGGCACGCGCGCGGGCAGATTCGATCGAAGCCGCGGTGCCCAATCACCTGCTGGCGCTGATGCTCCGCAGCTCCGTGGCCCAGATGCAGGGCGACGACGCGCAGGCCCTTGCCCTGCAGCGGAAGTTCCTGGAAGTGTACGACGCGCAGATGGCAACGCAGCGCCAGGAGTACCTCGATCATTCGGGTGGCATCGAGGGTTTCAAGCAACAGGCCGACCGACGCGTCGGGGGCGGTCCCGGTAGCTGACCGATTTCCCGTGCCGCGGCACGGTGCCTTTCACGACATGCAATACCCGAGCGGTTCGACCCACCGTGCGTCGCCCCAACGCGCCGGTTCTCCTGCGTCGCGTCTCTTCCCGTCGAGCGTCGCGGGAGCTGCCTTCCTCCTGGCCGTGACGGCATGCAGCGCCCCGCCGCGCCGACTGGCCGTGGCCGGCGAAGACGGCACCGTTCTGGTCTATCACGCGGATCTCCGGGTCGCCGACACGCTCACGGTGAGCGGCGGTGAGCTACTCGGTGGTTGGCTCGGCGCCGACGGCAGCACGATCTATCTCGCGCAGCGCACCGCCAACGCCGGGAGTTTGGCCCGTGCGCGCCGCACCGATGGCGTCATGCTCGACCGCCTGGACTTCTACCGTGGCGTGCCCGGCCTGGTGCGCGTGCTGCCGGACGGCCGCACGGTCATTGCGGTGACCGGCGACTCCGCACCCAACACACCGGCGCCGAGCACCCTCCACTTCCTGGGTCCCGATCTCGCTACCCTCGCCGAGCCGGTGCTGGTATGCGACGGTGCGGCGCGCGGCGTTACCACCGAGAAGACCACCGATCGGCTGTTCGTGCTGTGCAACGGCGACGTGGTGAGCGAGATCGACCGCAAGCTCAGGCGGTTCGTCCGAAGGGTATCAGTGCCTGGCGACTCGCTCAGCCCGCGGTGCGACGCCACCGATATCGCCGTGTCCTCGACCGGGGCCATCGTCTTCGTGCTGTGCGGGAACTCGGGCGAGCTGCGCTACGTGGACCGGCTCACGTTCACCTTGCTCTCGTCGCTCGACGTGGGGGACACCGGAACCTCGATGGCTCGCTCACCGGATGGTCGGTACATGCTGATCATCCGTCCCGCGGCGCACGAAGTGGTGATCACCGACGTGCGGCGTCGCACCGTGCTGGCGCGGATCGAGACCTCGGGCACCCCTGTCACCACCACGGTGGGAACCGACAGTCGCACGGCGTACGTGGTGATCCACCCCTTCGAGGGCGCGGCGGCACGCGTGCTCAAGATCGATATCCACGACCTGCGCGTTGTGGGCGAGGCATCGGCACCACACGCGCCGCGCAGCGTGTCGGTCTGGCCCGGCGCTGACAGTCCGGTTATGCGCTGGAAACGGACGCGCGGCTAACCTGACTCAGCCGTTCGAGTACCAGCGTCAGTTCCAGCGCTTCAGCCGCCCTAGCCGAGAGGTCGTGAGCGACTCGGCTGCTTCTCCGCGGCGAACCACCAGCTTGGTGTTGGCGGCACCGAGACCCAGACCATTGGAGTAGATACGGATCACGGCGCGGCTCGCCGAGAGGGTCGCGCCGTGGCGGACAGGTCCCGGTGGCTCGAGGAACGTGGAATCGGTCACGCCCTCGAACACCGCACGCAGCGTGCGCTGGTCGAACTCGAGACGAACGCGGGTGCCCCGGAACAGCGCGGCGGTGCGTGCCTGATGGTAGAAGAGCGCGAGATCACGCGCCGCCCGCTCCGCGGCGAGCCGGTCGCCCCATGCCGAGAACCGCGGAGCGGCAATCACGAGCAGTGTGCCGACGATTACCACCGCGATGAGTAACTCCAACAGTGTGCTGCCTCGCATGGCCGCACGATGGTCCACCGGCCGCCACGGGTCGTACTCCAGTTGGTGCAGCCGGGGGCGAAACCACGCACCTGGGATCAGCCCTTGCCGGTCGGTGGGCGCGCGTCCATACTAGGCATGCTTCTCGCTGTCGGTTTCTGACGGGCGAAGGGAAGGAAGACCTCCATGGCCGCACTCGGCGGAGGATCGGAGCGCGATCCTCTCCTCAACTTGAGAGAGTACCGCCGCTTGGCGCCCTGGAACCTCCGCGACCTGGCCGCGCTCACCGCCGCCATGCTCGACGCCGCCGGCGTGAGACCCATCAACGCTGCGGCGAGTGCGCATCCTTCTGAACGCACCATCCGCTTCTACGTGACGCGCAGCCTGGTGGCGTCGCCCGAAGGGCGTGGCACCGCCGCAACCTATGGCTACCGCCATCTGCTCGAGGTCCTGGCCATCAAGCTCCGCCAGATGGAAGGCGGCACGCTCGCGGCCATTGCCGAGGAGCTGCGCACCACGACGGGCGACGTGCTCGAGCGCCGAGTGGCGGCCAGCCTCGGGCCCGGCCTTCCACCTCCAACCGTGCTCCCGCTGTATGCTGGCAAGGAGCAACCGCGTGGCCGGGCCGGGCAGGTGCTGCGCGTCCCGCCGCCCGAACCCCCCGAGCAGGCCGAACGGTCGTCGGCCACGTGGCGCCGGCTCCCGGTGACGGAAGGGATCGAGCTGCACGTGCGCGACGATCACGCTTTGGCAAGCGAGGCCGAGCTGCAGCGGCACGTCGCCGAAGCCGTACGGCTGGCGATACACCGGCTGCTCTCGCCGTCGCGGCCGCTGGCGCCCCGGCCGGCCGCGCGGGCCGCAACCGAACGGACCGAGCACCACGCGTAGCAGCCGCATGCTGCCGTGACCTGACACCGCAACTCGGAGTACATCATGACCTGGGTCTTCCTCATTCTCCTCGCCGTCGTGGTAATCTGGGGCATCTCGGCGTACAACCTGTTGATCCGGCTCAAGGGCGAGACGCTCAACGCCTGGAAGCAGATCGACGTCCAACTCAAGCGGCGGCACGACCTGATCCCGAACCTGATCGAAGCGGTGAGGGGAGCGATGGAATTCGAGAAGGAGACGCTCGAAGCCGTGATCCAGGCGCGCAACCAGGCAGTGAAGATCCAGGCCAACGCCAGCCCGACGGGCGGTGTGCAGCAGCTGGCCGCCGCGGAAGCCGCGCTGTCATCGGCCCTCGGCAAACTCAACGTGGTCGTCGAGCGCTATCCCGACCTCAAGGCCACCGGCAACGTGGGCCAGCTGCAGGAAGAGCTGACGTCGACCGAGAACCGGGTGGCGTTTTCGCGGCAGTTGTACAACGACACGGCCACGAACTACAACGTGAAGCAGCAGCAGTTCCCGTGGAACCTGATCGCGGGCCTGGCGCGGGCCGAACAGGTCGAACTGTGGGAGCTGGCCGACGACAAGGAGCGTGAGGTGCCCAAGGTCGACTTGTCGTTCAAGCCCAAGCAGTGAGCGAACAGAATCTCTTTGCGCAACAACGTGCGAATCGCCGCCGCTCGACCGTCCTCGTAGCGATCTTCATCGCGTTCTTTGCGTGGATCGGGTTCGGCGGCGATCTCGCATACTATCTGGGCACGAGCGGCGCTCCGCCCGACGGGTACCACCACACCATTCCCTGGTTCGGCATCGGCGCCACGCTGCTCGGCGTCGGCATGACGTGGCTCGCATGGAAGCGCGGCCCGAAAGAAGTGTTATGGGCGACCGGTGCGTGGCAGCTGTTGGAGGCGAGCAGCGACAAGGAAAAGCAGCTGGTCAACGTGGTGGAGGAAATGGCGATCGCCTCGGGGCTGCCAAGACCCAAGATCTGGATCGTGCCGGACCCCGACCCCAATGCGTTCGCCACCGGCATCGCGGAAACGGACGCCCACGTGGCCGTGACCGAGGGTCTGCTCACCGCGCTCAACCGTGACCAGCTGCAGGCCGTCGTGGCGCACGAGATGGCACACATCCGCAATTACGACGTCAAGTTGATGACCCTGCTCGCCGCACTCGTCGGGGTGATCGCCCTCATCTCCGACGGTGCGTGGCGCGTCATGCGGTACGGCGGGTTTCGCGGCGGGCGCGGTGGACGCGGCGGGGGCGGAGGCGGCGGAAAGAAAGGCGGAGCGGGCCCGCTGGCCCTGGTGGTGCTCATCGTGTGGCTGATCACGCTCCTGCTGGCACCGCTCGTCTCGCAACTCCTGGCACTCGGCGTGAGCCGCAAGCGGGAGTTCCTGGCCGACGCCACCGGCGCGCAGTTCACACGCAACCCGGCAGCATTGGCGTCGGCGCTCCGCACCATCGAAAACGCGGCGGCCCCCACCAAGGCCATCAAGCGGGGCACCGCGCACCTCTGCATTGCCGACCCCATGGGCCGCAAACTCAGCTCCAAGCAGGGAATGTTCGCCAACGCGTTCGCCACCCACCCGCCCATGGCCGTCCGCATTGCCCGGCTCAAGGCCATGGCCTACCAGTACGAGAAGACCGGAGTCCTCCCCGAGGAGGTCTGATCCTCTCCCTGCTCGATTGGCTGCTCCTGGGAGTGGCGGCGCTCCTCACCGCCGGCCTCACGCTGTGGACCGTCCGCCGGACGCGCCGGGCCATCCGTCACTGGTTCGACCGCGCCGTCCTGCGCGCCGTGCATCAGTTCCGTGTCCGACTCGACCGCTACAAGCTCGTGAGCCGACGCACCATCCGAGAGGAGTTGTTGCACGACGCGGTGGTCAAACAGGCCATAGGCGCCCACGCCGCCGAGCACCACAAGGAGGAGCCCGAGGTCCGTGCCAGCGTCGAGCGGTACATCGACGAGATCGTACCGCAGTTCAACGTGCTCTCCTACTACAAGTTCGGCTACAACTTCGCCCGCGTGTTCATCAATCTCCTGTACCGGGTGGAGAGCGACTACGTCGATCGGCAGGCGATCCAGTCCATCCCCCGCAATGACGTGGTGGTGTATCTCGTCAACCACCGCTCCAACGCCGACTACGTGGTGGTCGCCTACGTCCTGGCCCGGGCCGTGAGCATCAGCTACGCGGTGGGCGAGTGGGCGCGGGTATGGCCGCTCGAATACGTGTTCAAGTCGTTCGGCGCGTATTTCGTGCGCCGCGGTTTCCGGGACACGCTCTACCACACGGTGCTCAGGCGATACGTGCAGCTGATCACCCGCAACGGCATAACCCAGGGCATCTTCTTGGAGGGAGGCCTGAGCCGAGATGGGCGGTTCCGTCCGGCCAAGATCGGACTGCTGGACCACATCGCCACTGCCTTGCCCGAGTTGGGGAGCGCAGGCGGTAGCGGGCGAGACATCAAGCTCGTTCCCGTCGCACTCAACTACGACCGCGTGCTCGAGGATCGGCATCTCACCCACGAGCTGCTGCAGCGCACCGACCGGCCCGGCCGGATTCGTCAGCTGGTCGGGGTGCTGCACTATCTGTCGTGGAACGTGTTGCGATTCGTGACCGGTAACCTGCGCCGCTACGGGCGCGTGCATGTCACGTTCGGGACACCGGTTTCACTGCGGGCATGGCTCGCCGCCAAACCCGGCACGCTGGACCTCCCCAAGGAGGAGCGTCTCCCCCGGATCGAGGCGCTCGGCGACGAGATGCTCGGGCACATCGCCGACATCATCCCCGTCACGCCGGTACCGCTGGTCGCCGCGGCGATCCTGGCGGTGGGAGAGACGGCCATCGATCGCGACCGTCTCTTGGAGCGCATCGACGCGCTGCGCGACGAATTGCTCCGCCGCGGAGCGAATCTCGTTCATCCCGAACGCACGCCCGACATGATCTTGGATCGAGCGTGGCGCACGCTCAGGATGCGACGGCTGGTGGTGCGGCACGGGCAGACGTACGTCGTGCTCCCCAAACAGCGCCCGCTCCTGGAGTACTATGCCAACTCGCTGGAGCATCTCTTGCCAAAGCAATCGTACGAATCGGTGATGCACCCGGCGCACGAGCCCGACCGCGACCTGCCGAGTCTAGGCCGTTGGCGGCGGGCCCCGCGTCCGTGACAGCTCCGGCTCGCTCAAGGTCTTAGGTTTCCATCCATGCCCTCGACCGTTCCGCTCGACATCCCGACCCTCACCGTCGGCAGCCGCGTCCAGGATCCGTTCCTGGTCGTGGACGTCGAGGTCCGTACCCAAGCGAGCGGCGATCCGTTCACCATTCTCACGCTTGGCAACGCCACCGGCCGGATCGCCACCGAGCCGTTCTGGTCGGAGCGGGCCGGAGAGGTTGCGGGACTGGCACGCGGCCACGTGGTGCAGGTGGTGGGCGAAGTGGCGACCTATCGCGAACGGCGGCAACTCAGAGTGGTGTCGATCCGGCATCTGCCGAGCGCGTCCGTGAACTTCACGCTGCTCCTCCCGTCCGTCGCGTCGATCGATCGGTATTGGGAGGTCCTCGACAGTTGGCGCCGTCAGATCGAGAAGCCTCGTCTCAGGGCGGTGGTCGATCTGTTCTACGAGGAGGACGGTTTCCGGCAACGCTACGAGCAGTGCCCCGCGGCCGTGTTCGGGCATCACGCGCAGTTGGGCGGGTTGCTCAAGCACACCGCCGAGGTGGCAGCTATCGCGCGCACCATCGCGCGGGCCTCCGGGGCCGACCAGGAACTCGTGCTTGCCGGTGCCCTGCTCCACGACATCGGCAAGCTCGAGGCGTACCGCTGGGACGGGGCGTTCGACCATACCGAGGTGGGCCGCTTGCTGGGGCACGTGGTGCTGGGCGCGCTGATGCTGGACCGTCGTCTGACCGAAGAGGCGCCACCACCGTGCACGCCCACCGAGCGTGACATTCTCTTGCACCTGATCCTGTCACATCACGGTCGGCTCGAGTTCGGGAGCCCCATCCTCCCGATGACGCTCGAGGCCGAAGCGCTGCATTGGGCGGACAACGCCAGCGCCAAGACCGCGTCGATGGGCGAGGCCCTGGCGGACGACGGAAACTTCCCCGACGGGCTCATGTCGGTGAGCCAGTGGATGCTGGACCATCGCCGCTTGTGGCGCGGTAACAGCGACTGGGGGAAAGAGAACAAGAAATGACGGACTTCCACGTCGTGTTTGGGGCGGGTCAGGTGGGAAGTCGGCTGGCGGGGCTGTTGCGTACTAAAGGAAAGCGCGTCCGCATCGTCCGCCGGTCGGCCGGAGCGGCGGGCACCGGCATAGAGGTGTTGTCGGGGGATGCCGCCGTCGCCGCGAGGGCGACTGTGACGGGGGCGAGGGAGACCTATTGAAGATAGGCACCGGGCTCGTTCGCGTTGGACGTCCCACTCACGGCCCGAGCGAGGTGGCCGAGCTCGTTGTCGACAGCCTGAAGCAGCGCCCGTTCCGCACCGTTCAACGCCGTAGCGTCCAGCAGGGTGAGCGCGCAGCGGATGGCAGATACGGCAGCCGAGATATCGCGGGCGAGGGCATCCGGACGGGCCTCCGCGCGGGTCGGCATGGTAAACCAGGGTGCCATGGTCTACCATGGGGATCGGACACCCGGGCCCCACACCCCATCTCTTGAGATCGGTATCCAAAGATGGCGTACCGTTTCCTGCCGCATACCGCTGACATCAAGGTCGCGTTCGAGGCCGAGTCGCTGGACGCGTTGCTGATGGACGGGCTCGTGGTACTCCGCTGGTTGCTGGCGGGAGAGTCCCCGGTGGAGCCCCGTGAGCGCCGGGCCCTCTTGGTCACCGCCGTCGAGCCGGCCGAGCTGTTTCTCGGGTTTCTGCGGGAGGTGCTCTTCCTCCACGCCACCGACGGGTTTCTCCCCGCCGATCTCGAGTTCGCTTCCGTTACGGAGTCCGCGGTCGATGGCACGCTGCTCGGCGAGCCATTCGACCCGGAACACCACGAGCATCAGCCGGAGGTAAAGGCGGTGACACGCCATGGGCTGGTGGTGGAGCGGGGGGACGGGATGTGGACTGCCGAGGTGGTGTTCGACGTCTGAGGCGGTTAGGTGGTTGGGACGTGATCCCCAGGCCGATCACCCGAAGCAGCGCGGCGGATCCATTTTGCGCCCAATACGCACGCAGTGAGCTCACCATGCCAACAAGCCGGCGTCCGACAGGGTTTTGGATCATCAGCGGGTTTCTCGCCCTTTCCGTGATCGTACTTGCGTTGGGACAAACCACATCCCTCTTTGCATACGATTTTGCGGTCCGCCTCGGCCTGCAGGAGTCCGTCGACGAAGTCACGGAATTTGGCGTCGAGGTGAACCGAGCATTCGGAGCCGGCGATACCCTCACCTACATCCCGTTGATGCTCGTTTCTCTGATTGGACTGGTCTTAAAGAAGCGTTGGGCGCTCGTGACCACGGCAGCCGTGATGGGGATATCGACCTATTGGGCTGCGACCATCGCCGCCGCGTTAGTGCTCTTGCGCGGTGTGCCAGGCTACCGCCTGGTACCGGGTCTCGAGTATTGGGTGTTCCTAGGCGCCTACTTCGTGGTTGGTGTGTGGGGGATACTCTATCTCGCGGCCCGGAGCGATCGGCTACTCCGCTGACGTGTGCTGGTGCCTGCCTCTACGGGTGACGGTCAGCATCAGCGAGGGTATGATTAGCGTAGGGTTGCTCTCACGCCACTCGCGAGTCGCACGGGACGTGCATGCGTGCAACGTTTCTCTCCGTTTCGCTTCCCCCTCCCCCGAGCCCGGGTGCGAAGGCCTTTCTCCTTCTGCTCGGCGCGCTCGCCTGCTCCTCTCCGGCCGGGCCCCGGGCCGGCATCGCGTTGCTCGTGGTGAACGGAACCTGTCAGATGGGCCGGTGCGAGCCGGTGCACGTTCTCGGGTTTCCAGGCAACCAGCCGCATACGCCTGGGGGCTTCTGGTCGTTGGACCTCGGCCTGGTCATCGCCTCATCAGCGTGCCTGACGTTGCCGCCCTCGGCGACCTTCAACGTGATCGGCGTGTCTGACGACGGGACCAGGGCCGATACGACAACCTACACATGGACGACTGCTGATCCGCTCTCGTTGGGAGCCCAGCCAGCGAGGTCGTCACGTCTTCTTGCCGCGCCCACCACAACGGCATTCGTGCCGGCCAGCGCGGCCGGGTGGGGTATCACCTTGCCCGGCGGGTCCGAAGCCTCTCCGGCTCAGGCCTGCACACCGTGAGGCTTGCCTCCGGGTCCGCGGCTGACGCGATCAGTGGCACATCATGGCTGGGGCCGCTCGTGGGCCTCGCCGGTGTGGTACTACGACCGCTACTCTGGGTGATCCTTGGCCTTGCTGCTCTCGCACTGGTTGACCGTGTGCTGCTCCGTTTGGAATCGCGAGGCTGGATCAACTATAGACGACGCGGTTTGAGCCGGAGTGGTGCGGCGTTCCACGCCCTGACGCTGCAGTCCATCGTTCATCCCAACGCCCAGCAACTCTCGGAGGTCAGGTATCAACACGTGGAGGAGCGAGACGACTCCGGGGATCCACCGCCCCCGCCGCCCGACGAGGATGCTGATCTCGTGGGTCCATCAGGCTCATGACGGTGCGGGAGTCCCAGTCTTAGCGCCGGCGATACCGATTCCTAGCCAGAGTCAGGAGGTGTGAGCTGCTCGAGCTTGCCATTCCCGTTCTGCATGTCAGCAGTTCCGCGCGTGCCGAAGAATTCTACTGCAACCAACTCGGCTTCCAGCGGCGATTCGCGTACCGTCCCGCGACGACACCGGACCCGTGCTACATGGGCCTCACGCGTGATGGCGTGTGGCTGCACCTATCCTCACATTCGGGCGATGGGGTACCGGGCAGCGCGGTCTACGTGGTGGTGGATGATGCGGATGCCCTGCATGCGGAACTCGTTGCGAAGGGCGTACCGATCGACACCGGCCCGGTAGATCAGACGTGGGGCAACCGCGAGATGTACGTCAAGGACGCTGACCGCAACAGCATTCGTTTCATTCAGGAGCGTAGCGGTTGACCACATGCCGCACCTGACCAGAGCCATCGTGGTGGCCGCAGTGGCGGCCCTCGTGGTGGGGTGTGCGACCGGACATCGGCGCCTGTCGGGAGCCTCGGCGGACACCGTGCGAGTGCTCGCCTACAACATCCATCACGGCGAGGGCATGGACGAGGTTGTAGACCTCCAGCGCCTTGCGGCGCTGATCCGAGACCTCGACCCCGACCTCGTGGCGCTCCAGGTGGTCGACAGCGTGACCACGAGAACCGACGCCGTCGATCAGGCGGAAGTGCTGGGACGTCACACGGCCCTCGACCACGTGTTTGGCGCGTTCATGCCGTATCAGGGTGGAGCATACGGCATGGCGTTGCTGTCTCGATGGCCGATTGCCGAGTCGTCGAACCTCCGGCTGCCCGACGGGGCGGAGCCGCGGACGGCCCTGAGTGCTACGGTCACGTCACCCACGACCGGGCGGCAGCTTCGGTTTGTGGGAATTCACTTCTACCGGACGGATGAGGAGCGGCTCGCCCAGGCCACCAGCCTCGAGGCCCAGCTCGGCCGGGGAGATATTCCCACCATTTTGGCAGGCGACTTCAATTCGCTGCCGGGCTCAACGGTGATGACTCACCTGGCGAGTTCGTGGCGCATCGTCGCCAAGGGCGACGACCGATTCACGTTCCCTTCGTACGCGCCGGAACGCGAGATCGACTTCGTCCTGCTTCGACCGGTCGATCGGTTCGAGGTGTTGAGCCAACGCGTGATTGACGAGCCGGTCGCCTCGGATCACCGGCCCGTCGTGGTCGACCTCGTGGTACGGCACTGAAGGTGGATCATTGCGTGTTGAGCCGTTGAACGCTGGGCGGGGAATGGTTTCCAGCCATGGGTGAGTTCGTGTATCGGCCGATGCGGACCGGCGAGGAGGAGGCCGTCGCGGACCTCGCGGCACGGGTCTTCAACCATGCCGTTGCACCGGGCTATGCCGACGAGGGCGTTCAGGAATTTCTCCGATACGCCTCCGCCGATCGGGTGCGAGAACGATTGCAGGCCGACCATTTCGTGCTGGTGGCGGAAGAGCGCGGGAAGCTCGTCGGGCTCATCGAGATGCGCCACTCCGAGCATGTGGCGATGCTGTTCGTGACGCAGCCGGGGCGCGGTGTGGGGAGAGAGCTGCTCCGGCGGGCGATTGCCCGTTGCCGGCAGGCCGTTCCCGACCTGACTCGCGTCACGGTCCACGCTGCCCCAGGGGCGGTCGAGATCTACGCGCGGTTCGGATTCAGGGCGCTGGAACCGGAGCGGATCGAGAGCGGCATCCGCTTCGTGACCATGGCGCTCGAGTTGGATCATCCAGTGGATGGGTCTGGGAGCGGTACCGGCTGACCGGGCACAGCCGCCGCCGCAGATCGCACATTCGAGAATGCACTCCGATTCGAGCCCAGCACGCCATCGGTCCCCGGGCCCGCATTCTCACACGCAGACGTGTTCGCGGATGTGCGCGGGGACGAGTCGGCGTTCCGATACCACCCCGTGCACCACGGCCTTGAAGAAGTCGGCCAGGAACGTCAGGTACGACGTATAGACCGACGACCCCGCCATCCCATAGTTCTCCCGCAGTATCCGGTGCGCTTTGGGAAGGTTGTACCACGGAATCCCGGGGTACAAATGGTGCTCCAGGTGGTAGTTGATGTTGCACATGAGGAACGACAGCACGGGTGTCGTCGTCACGGTGCGGGTATCGGTCAACTCGTTCCCGGAGGTCGTCATGCCGTGCTCGGCGATCCCACGGACGTTCGCCACCTGACCGGCGACGATCAGCGGGAGGAGCCAGCCCTCCACCATCCATGCCGAGGGAAGGAGCGCCCACCCGAGCGCCACGATGCCGACCATCGCGAGCCACTCGAGCAGTACCAGCATCCGGTCGCCGTTCTTCTTGGCGTTGATCACGGCGTTGATCGGCACCAGGACCAGATAGAGATACACGGCGAGGAAGAAGACGAAGACATAGAGCCATCGCAGCCAGAACGAGCTGGTGGTGATGTTCTCGATGTTGTCCGGATCCCCTGCGTCCCGCACGTACTTGTGATGCAGCGGGTGCATGATCCGGTACCCGGACGCGGAGAACACGATGGGGGCACCGACCAGAAACCCGATCCAGCGGTCGATCTTCGGATTGCGGGTGAAGAGGTTGTGCGACGCCTCGTGACCCAGCACGGACAGCGTGCTGAGCGAGAGACCTGCGATGAGATAGCCCACGATGCTGACGGCCAGGGAGCCAGAGCTGATGGACAGCCACGCCGCCCCGAGCCAGATCGCGAAGTGGAGCGGAACCACCCAGTTCCATCGCTTGTCGAGGCGGTGCAATGCCTTCAGGGCGTTGCGCTGCTCCGGTGAGAAGTCCTGCCGCGTCATCGGGGAGGCGACGTTCCCCTCAGGGCAGAAATACAGTTCGTCCTTCGCTGTTCGCCTAACCGTGTTGGCTTCGTCGACGGCCTTTCCATCCGTCGCGCCAACCATCCCCTGTGACATGTGCGTGTATCGCTTCCGTTACCGTGGTCAACCAATCCCGCGTTCCGACCCCTGCTGACAAGAACACCATTGGAAACCCAAAGGTTTCCCTCGCGCGTCTTGCCGGGCGAGGCCACGGCGTCCATCTTGGGGCCTGCGGACCGTCTTTCTGGAGCGGAGCTTGTCAGCGATTGCGGAGACCACGGGGCACAGCGCGTACCACCGTCCGTTCCGGGACCGCCGAGCACCGCACGTGATTGTGGCGCTCCTGCTCGTGGCCGCGTTGGGCTGCACCGGACCACACACCCGGGACGAGGAGCGTACCGTGCCCTCCAGAACGATCGAGGAAGTGCTCGCCGCTCATGCCGACTCGCTGATGGCGTTGCCCGGCGTGATCGGCACGGCGCTCGGGCGATGCGACGGCGACCTCTGCATCCGCGTGTTCGTGACGGACTCGAGCGAGACCGTGCGCAGTCGCATTCCCGATCAACTCGACGGGTATCCCGTTCGCGTCGAGGTCACGGGACCGTTCCGTCCCCGGCGGGACTCTGCGTAAGCGAATCGCGTTACGCTCCGCCTACCCATCCAGGGGGTTCTCCTCAATGCACCATTCAGCGCTGAAGACGCGGTTGCTCTGCATGCTGCTCGTGGGCATCGGGGCGTGCGGCCGCACGTCGCCACCGCCGACCTACGAGCTGGCGTTTGTGTCACCGCGATGGGAACGGCCTGGACATCTTCCTGACCACGATCGACATTGCCTCTTTCCGCAACATCTCGAACCACGAAGGCACGGAGTACAGTCTCGACTGGTCGCTGGACGGAGAGCACCTGGCCTTTTCGGCCGACTGGACTGGCAGCGGTGACGTGTACGTCATGGATGCCGACGGCACAGGCATCGTGAACCTCACCGCCGATTCCGCCGGTGACAGCGGCCCGAGCTATTCGCCGGACGGTACGCGGATCGTGTTTGGCTCACGGCGGCACGCGCCCACGGCGGGCCATTCTCAGCGTGAGCTGTACGTGATGAATGCCGACGGTTCCAACGTGCGCCGGCTGACGACTAACGACATGTACGATGCGTCACCGCGCATTTCGCCGGATGGCACGCGCATCGCGTTCTGCCGCCAGCTCGCGGCCCCAGCGGGAAGCGACGAGGGCGGCAACGGTGAGATCTTCGTCATGGATACTGATGGCCGCAACGAGACCCGTCTCACCGATGCCGAGGGGTTCGACTGCCTGCCGGCCTGGTCACCGGAGGGCGTGTCCATCGCGTTTCATCGTTGTGGCGGTGACGGCTGCGGGATCTGGGTGATGAACGCTGATGGGAACGATCAGCGTGGCCTGGTGGTGGATGAATTCGACAACCGCTGGCCCATGTGGTCTCCCGACGGCCGGTACTTGGCCTACACGTCGGTGCGTGATGGTCAGACGGATATCTGGATCGTCAACGCCGACGGGACCGGTAAGCGGGCGCTCACGACGCATCCCGGCCGCGACGAGATCGCCGCCTGGCGGCCGTTCCGGTAGTCAGTCCAGCCGCATCCGTCGAATAAATTCGGCGAATCGCGCGTCGTTGCGTAACGGGTCAAACACCGGCTCTACCTTTAGATAGGCGAGCCAGCCCCGGCGCTCCTCGTGGGCGGCATCGAGCCAGCGGAACGCGTCGTCCGCGTCGCCGAGTGCAATGGCGAGAGTGGCAAAGGCCACCGGGGAGACGTAGGTCGTCCGTTCCCGTATGTGGAGGTCGGCGAGGACCTGGCGCGCCACTTCGGGCCGGCCGCTCAGCGCCTCCACGTACCCCTGCGTCGCCAGCGCGTAGGCGGAATCCGGCGCCAGCGCCACGGCTTCCCGCGCTACGATGGCGGCCGCGTCGTGTGCACCACGTTGCAGGTGCGCGTATGCCAGGATGCGGTAACTCTCGGTCGCCGTCGGATCCATGCTCACGGCGCGCTGCAGGTGCCGCACGGCTGCCTCCGACCGGTGAGCGTACAGATGGAGCCATCCGAGCCCACGGCGGACCGAGACCGAGATCGGGTCCAGCTCCAGCGCCATGCGTCCTTCAGCCAGCGCGTCGTCCATCTGTCCGCGGGCCGCGAGCAGCCACGCGTACCATTGATGCGCCGTCGCGTAGCCCGGCTTCAACTCGATGGCACGGCGGAAGCTCCGGTCTGCGGCGTCCCAGTCCCAGTCGTAGATGAACGTGACCCAGGCCAGCGACGCATGCGCTTCGGCCAGCGTGTCGTCGATCTCCAGGGCCCGCCGCGCTTCTCGTTTGGCCCGAGTCATCCCCTCGGCCACGGGAACACCGCGGTAGTCCAGCTGCAGTGCATACGAGTCCGCCAGACCCGAGTAGGCGAGCGCGTAGTCCGAGTCGAGCGCGATCGCCCGCTCGAAGTGCTCGATTGCGGTAGCGATCGCCTCAGTGGTGCGGCGGTTCCAGTGGAAGCGGCCCTTGAGATAGAGGCTGTAAGCTTCCGCGTTCGCGGTATATCGGCGCGGCACCGACTCCTCGACGTCGCGGACGAGGGTTGGCCGTAAGGTCGATACGATGGTCGCGGCGATCTCATCCTCGATCGCGAACACGTCGCGCATCTCGCGGTCGTACCGCTCCGACCAGAGCAGCCGCCCGGTCGCCGCATCACTGAGCTGAGCGGTGATACGAAGCCGGTCGCCTGCAGCGCGCACCGTACCTTCGAGCACCGCCGTGGCACCGAGCAGCGCCCCCACGGCACGCACGTCCCGCCGCTCGCCTTCGAGCGCGAACACCGAGGTGCGTGAGACCACGCTCAGACCCTCCACCTTTGCAAGGGCGTTGATCAACTCGTCAGTGATGCCCTCGCGCAGGTACTCGGTCCCGGGATCGTGACCCGCGTTGACGAACGGCAGGACGGCAACGGTGGGCCCGGATGGACGGGTGCCGATGTCGATTGCGGGGCCTTGGGACCTGGCGAGGGCTTCCTCCAGTGCCTGGCCGAATCCGGCGGCCGACCCGTACCGCTGAGCCGGATCCTTCGCAAGCGCGCGGGTGATCGCTGCCTCGAGCCGTGCGGGCGCCTCGGTGCGTAGCGGAAGGAGCCGTGGTACGGGGGCCAGAGTATGGAGCGCTAGTGTCTTGACCGCACTCCCTCCCTCGAACGGCGGCCGGCCGGTGAGCATCTCGTACAGCACACAGGCGAGGGCGTAGACGTCACTGCGCCCATCGATCTGCTCCTCTGCGTGGGCTTGCTCCGGGCTCATGTAGGCTGGTGTGCCCACCGCCAGACCGACGGCGGTCAGCTCGTCGCAGCAGGACGAAATCGCGCGCGCGATTCCGAAGTCCGCCACCAACGGCTGCCCCTCGTGCAGGAAGATGTTCTCCGGTTTGACATCCCGATGCAGGACGTCGCGGCGGTGGGCGTAGTCGAGCGCCCCCGCCACGGTACGCGCGATGGCCGTGGCGTCCGCAATCGGCAGTCGCTGCTCGCGTCGCAGGCGGTCACGCAGCGTTCCGCCTTCCACGTAGGGCATCACGTAGTACAGGAACCCGTCGCGCTGGTCGGAGTCATGCAGCGGCAGGATCTGCGGATGGGTGAGGCCGGCAATGGTGCGAATCTCCCGCAGGAAGCGCTCGGGATGGTAGCCGTGGCCGGCCAGCTCGGGATGCAGCACCTTGATGGCCACCTGTCGTTCGTGCTTGCGATCTTTCGCGAGATACACGGTGGCCATGCCGCCGCGGCCAATCGCGCGGTCGATGGCGTAGCGATCGGCGAGTGCCGCGCGGAGTCGGTCGAGAGGGTCCGACATGGCACTAAGATGATGGCTGCGCGCGGCTGGCGGGAGGGGATGTGGGGACCCGCCCGCACCACAGTGTGCCGCCAGTGATCTGCCCGGCAACGGAGATGGACCACTTACCGCGGCCGCAGGACGGCGAAAACGAAAAGGGCGCCCCGCGGGGCGCCCTCTCGCATCGTGGGTGCGGCTTCCCTGCTTCTACATCTCTCCGCGCTGACTCGACGGTGGCGTCATGCCCTTCATGCGCATGTAGGTCACCAGGTTGCCGTAGTGCTCGGCGTCGTGCATCGCGTTGAAGTTGAGCACCCAGAGCTTGCTCCCCTCGCGCCCGAAGAACGTGACGCTCTCCATCGCATTCTCCTCGGGGATCTGATACGCCTTGTCGCAGTAGGCAAACGCCGCCTTGATGCCATTGACCAGCTCGGCCTTGGCGGTCACTTCCTCGAGGTTGGGCATGCTGGGGGCAGCCTCGCCGAGCGCGGCCGAACAGAACATGTAGCTCGCGTTGGCCACGTGACCGATGATTTGGCCGAAGTTGCGCACGTCGGCGCTCGGCTTGAAGCCGTAGTGCTCCTGGGGCATCTGCTCGGCAGAGGCGATCAGCCAGCCCTTGAACTGGTCGTACAGGGGCTGGATGGACGCCATGCCCACGCCGTGTTCATGGGTCATCTCGGCGTGCTCCATCTTCTCGTGCTGCATTTCCTCCTGGGCCATCGCCGTGACGGGCAGGGCCGCCAATACAAGGAGGGTGGGGATCAAGCGCTTCTGCATGGGGAGGGCTCCTGGTTGAGACGAGTGTCGGTTGATTCTGACGGGTCCGGAGGATGATCGCAAGGGCGTACCGGTTGGGATGGCGGTACCCGTGGCCCGCGCTCCGGTTCCACGAGTCCCGCAACTAGTCCTCCGTAGGGTACTTATGGCCGGCCCAGCGCCTCGTGGATGGGCCGAAAGCCATATTCCAGCCGGACGGAGTCGCCCACCGAACGCAGCGCGACGGTATCGGCTGTACCGGGAACCGGAGAGCGACGAGAGACCCGGCCTCGGCGTCCGCAGCCCAGCCGATCTGTTCTGACCCGGCGGCCCGCCGGTCTGGCCACCGGAATCCTCAACGCGCATACTAGGCCCCATGGCCCGCCGCAGCCCATCGCGCACCTGGTACTTGGGTAGCTCGGGCAAACCAGTGCTGTTGGGGAGTTTCGATGTCGGTTACCGTGGACCGAGCGCGGATACACTGCGGGCGACGGGTCCGATAATGAGCTACGCACTTCAGTCCATTATGAGTTAGACCGCTTTCCCTCCCTCACGGGTGAGCCGCATGAAGCCTGACCATGAAGCACTCGCTCGCATCCGCGATGCAGTCAAGCGCGGAGACCGAGAGATCGACCTTGGAGCACCGTTCGGCGTACCGCTCAAGATGGTTCGGAACCCTGACGGTCGCGTGGAGGTGCGCGGGGACGCGGCGGGAGAGCATGCGCTCGTCCAGTCGCGTGTCTGGGAGCCAACGCCGACTCGCCCCACCGATTACCCAGCGAGCGTGCCGTTCGTACCCGACGTCAGGGCGGCAATCGTTACAGGCGGCGATGCGCACATGACGACGGTCCAGTGGTTCGATCCACCCCAGGCCTTGGCGACGTTGAGCCAATTGGTCGAGGAGAGCCTGGCTGAGGGATGGGAATCACAGCCCCCACCGCCGCGGTTCGCACAGCGTCCGGGCGAGCATCGTTGGCTCGTACGAGGGGATCGGGTTCGGTTCTTCTCCCTTATTGGCAGCGGCTCTGGTGGTGGCCTTCTTGTACTCATACAAATGAACCGTCAGCAGGAAGCGGTCTAACAAGCGCATGGACCAGCCGAGGGAACCTCCCTCATTTTGGTAGACACTTTCACCTAACCAGGGGAGGTGTCGAGATGGCACGCGCTAGGCCACGGAAGATCCGCGAGTACAGTCTCGAGTTCAAATTGACGGCGGTGCGGTTGAGCCAGCAGC
>JBDHEI010000003.1:0-123925 GCA_039591075.1 Gemmatimonadota bacterium | reverse complement strand
GGATTAGAGGGGGCTTGGCCGGTCGGATCGCCGTTCAGCTGCCCCGTAGCGGCCAGAATGCCAATCGCGACCGGGAGATCGAACGCCGAGCCGTCTTTGCGGACGTCCGCCGGCGCGAGGTTCACTGTGATCCGCTTGAGGGGAAACACGAAGTCCGAGTTGGCGAGTGCCGCCCCCACCCGTTCCCTACCCTCTTTCACCGCTCCCTGCGGGAGCCCCACGGTTGTGAACGAGGGCAAGCCGTTGGCGATGTCGGTCTCGACATCGACGAGGTAGGCGTCGATGCCGAGCACCGCCGCCGAGCGCACGCGGGCGAGCATGCTCGACGGTACTGCATGGCGAGAGGGGTGGTGGTAGGCGATCCGCTGCGGTGCGTGGCGTTGTGTTGCCGAGGCTCCTAGTATACGGGCCAGCAGCGGGAGTCGGCATCGACCCAGAGGGGGACGTACGAACACGCCACGCGAGGTGAGCACCGCAAAGCCGGGAGTCCGCGTGGGGCTCCGAGACGTCACGCGATGGACGGAACGGCAGGCGTTCTGGGAGGCCGTCATCCTCGTCGTCGCCATCGGCCTCTACGCCCATACCGTAGGATTCGGCTGGGTGTACGACGACGAGATCGAGGTGGTGGCGAACGTCTATATCCGGTCGCTCGCCTCCATCCCGGAGATGTTCACCACCACGGCCTGGGCCGGCGCCGGGGTCGAGACCTATCTGTACCGCCCGCTCCCACTGGTGACCTACGCGATCAACTACGCGCTCTTCGGACTCGCGCCGTGGAGCTACCACTTGGTCAACGTGCTGCTGCACGCGCTGGCATCGGTCCTCGCGTTTCGGTTGGCCAGGAACTGGCGGCTTTCCATGACGGCCGCAGGTGTCGGGGCAGTGCTGTTCGCGGTGCACCCGATCCACGTCGAGGTGGTGGCCAGTGTGGCCGGTCGCAAGGACCTCCTGGCGGCCGTGTTCACGCTCGCGATGGTGCTTTCCCACCGGTCGGCCGTGGGGCGAGGCGGGACGTGGAGAGTCGCCGCACCGATCCTGGCGTACGGTGGCGCGCTGCTGTCCAAAGAAGTCGGGGCGGTCGGTATTCTCCTGGTCCTGGCGCAGGATTGGCTGGTACCTGCGGACGAGCGCGGGCGATCACCCGCGCGAGGGCGGCGGCTGCTGGGTTTGTACCTCGCGTACGTGCTCGTGCTGCTCGCCTATCTGCTCGCCCGCCTCGCCGTGGCCGGTGGGCTCGGCGTGCCCACGCATTTCATCGACAACCCACTCGTCGCGATTCCCCTCGGCCAACGGGTCGGCACCGCCCTCGTGGTCGTGGCGTACGGCCTGCGGCTCCTCGTCGCGCCGTTCCCGCTCTCACCGGATTACTCCTACGATGCGATCCCGCTGGTCCAGTCGCTCACCGACTGGCGGCTCATCGCGGCCGTCGTGATCCTCGGGCTCATTGGGGGAGCGTTGGCGCCGGACAAAGTCCGCAAAACCATCCTCCCGCTCGCCGTCCTGTGGTACGTGCTGGCCCTGTTCCCGTCCTCCAACCTGCCGTTCACCGTTGGCACGGTGTTCGGCGAGCGCCTGCTCTATCTGCCGAGTGTGGCGTTCTGCCTCGTGGTGGCCTGGGCGCTGGTGACGGTCTCCGGCAGGTACCGAGCGATATCGGTGGCGGCCGGTGCAGCGGTCGTGATTGCGCTGGCCGTCCAAACGGTTCGCTACTCGGCCGCCTGGACCGACAACCTGACGCTGTTCCGCTGGGCCACGACCAGCGTGCCGCGCTCGTCAAAGGCGCACCACAAGCTGGGCGAGGCCTCCTATCGCGCCGGATCGCTCGGTCCGGCCGTGGCCTCGCTCCGCCGCGCGCTCCAGATCGCACCCGAGAACGAGTTTGCCCGCGCCACCATCACCACCGTCACGCAGTACATCGGCGAGCTGTACGGCCGCGATAGCCTCTCCGGGACGGCTCCGCCGGAGGCCGATGCGGAAATCCTGTACGTCCTGGGCCAGATGAGCCGGCAACGCGGGCAGCTGGACGATGCCCGCCGCTTCTGGGAGGCGGCGGTGGCGCGCGATACGACGCACGCAGAGAGCCTGGCGGACCTCGGCGTGCTGTTCCTCTCGCGCTCGGACACCGCGCGCGCGGTCCAGTACCTGGAGCGGGCCACGCGGCAGCGGCCCGAGCTCGCCAGTCCCTGGTTCAATCTCGCCCGCGTCCACCTCGCGCGCGGCGATCTCGAGCGGGCACGCACGGCATTACAGCGCTTCGTGGACCTCGCCGACCGGAACTACGCGAGCGAGGTGACGTGGGCTCGGTCCGCGCTCACCGCTCTGCGATAGCCATGAGCCGATCGGCACCGTTTGCAGCGACGTGCCACCCGTTGGTGTTGGGCCGCCAACTTTGCCTCGCGTGAGCCAATCCATGCGTGTGGTCCCACGCGCGATTCGCTGTGCCATGGCGGCCGTGCTGATCTCGTCGCCGTTCCCCGGACTACTGCTCGGCCAGGACTCCCCTCGGCTGTTCCCGGACCGGGCCCTGCTGCCGTCCCTGTTTTCCGGACCCCGGGATCCAGTGGCCAAAGCCGAGCTGGTCTTCGTGACCGACAACCCCAACGCGTTCGGAAACGGGGTCGAAGCGGAGCTGTCACTCGGGATCGGGCTCCCGATGCTGCGCCTCGCCGGTCACACGACCAGCGACGCGGTGGTGCTCGGCATCGAGGGGGCGGCCTTTGCGCGATTTGGCCTGCAGCTCACCGAGCGCGAGATGATCGCCACCGATTGGGTGTTCGCCGTGCCCCTGGTGTGGCATCGCGGCCACCACTGGCTTCGCCTCCGCTATTACCACACGAGCAGCCACCTGGGTGACGAGTACGCCCGCCGCTTTGACGTCGAGGGTATGAACTTCGCTCGCGATGCCGTTGACGCGCTCGTGTTTGCTCAGCTCTTTCCGATAGCGGGAGCGTACGCTGGGGCGCGGTGGGCCTATAGCGTCCATCCCGAAGACTCGGGCCGGTGGACGCTGCGCGCGGGCATGCAACTCGGCAGCACCGAGGGCACCCGGGCGCTGCTCCCGTTCGGCACCGCCGATGTGGAATTCGAAACCGATACCGACTGGATCCCGCTGGTACACCTTCAGGCTGGCGTGTGGCTCCCCGAAGTTGGCGGCCGCCGTGCGCTGCGATTCGGGGTGGGCTTCCTGACTGGGCCGTCGCCGTTGGGGCAGTTCCGCAGCCAGCGGACGACCCAGATCACCATTGGGGTGTCAGGGAACCTGTGAGTCGGGCACTCGGCTGAGTAGCCTCCCTTCGAGGGCCACCTCGATACTTGAAGGCCCTCTTCTCGAAGCCCGCCGAGGATTACTTCGCGATTCCCCCCGGCAAGAGTCCAGCCGAGTCACTCGGGACCGTATAGGGATGGGGAGACGTGGGAGGGTCGCATCCGGGCCAGGACTCGTGCTCGTACGTGATAGCCCAGCGTCCGTCTGTCTTCACGAGGATCTGCGTCCAGAAGAGCGCCTCCACTTTCGTGGAGCTGCCTCGCTGAGAGACCGCGGCCGCGGTCGGGGACAGCACTTGAATGGAGACGATCTGCTGCTCGAAGGTGACGTCGCTACCAGGCCCATAGTACGGAGCTAGCATCCGACGAAACGTCGCGCCGCCCGTGATGAAGTCAGTGCATCCCAGATAGAGGAAGTCCGGGTTGTCGGTGTAGAAAGCGGCGACCCGCTCACCGTCGTGGCTGTTCATGGCATCTGTCAGGTCCGCCAGCACCGCAGTCACCTCCTTTGCGACCGCTTCACGGTCCGCGTCGGTGAAAGGGGTGGACGCGGGAGCGCACGCGGCGGCAAACAGCAGCAGGGGCAGGATATGCTTCGGCTTGGTGACCATCGTCGATTCGTCGGTGAAGTTCCACGGGGCTGGGCATCATTGCCAGAACCGACAGACCTGTCGGCCCATGGGCGGGAAAGATAACGCCTCGGACAAAAAACCAGGCACCTGCCCCGGATCGCTCCAGAGCAGGTGCCCAGATGAGGGTCGAACGCTTACGCGCTACGGGAGCGCGTTGACGGCCTCGATGGAGTTCTGTAGCACCGCCTTCACGTAGGCCGGGTTGTGGAGGCCCAGACTGCGATCTTCGGCGAACAGCTGCCAGTTGGTGAACGCCGCTGCCAGGTTGGCCGGATACGTTCCCGCGACCGCATAGGGGCTGAGGTCGTGGATCGTGTAGCCGGGGCTGTACTCCAACTTGATGCCGCGATTCACCAGAAGCGTATCGAGCTGTGAGAGAAGCCCGAGGACCGTTCCCGGCGTATCGCCGAACGCGGTGAAGTCCACGAAGTTGGTGTGGCATCCGGTGCTGTTGCAGCCCGCGACGTTGTCGACGTCGCTGCCATGGTACCCGTACGTCATCTTCCAGGTGTGACCGCCGGCCTGCTCACCGAACGCCGCGCCCATGTGGCACGTGGCGCACAGTTTCGCGTTCGTCGATGGGTTTCCGTGTGACATCGGCCCACCCCCGATGGTCTGCGTGCCGGTGAACTCGAACGCGTTGGTGCCGCCGAGCACCTGGGCCTGCGGCCCGTGGTGCACGCCGTAGCGACTGGACGTGAAGGTCACGTCCGCGCCGTCGATCACGGGAACCGGGCTCAGCTTGCGCGCCTGGTGGCAGCGGGCGCAGAGGTTACCGGCAGCCGCACCGTAGTCCACCGTGGTTTCCGTACCCGCGACGTAATCGAAGTTATAGAGCGGAACCGGGGCGGTCGCGGTGAGGGCGTAGTCCGCCGACGTGTACGTGTCATGGATCATGTGGCACGTCCGGCAGTTGATGGGAGCCGGATCGGGGATGTCGGCCGCGGTCGTGTAGGCGTTCGACGCGACCCTCTCGAGGAAGCCCTGGTGAGTGTGGCAGGGCGCGCAGGATGTCGTCGACCGCTCGAAGTTGCCGCCCAGACGGTGCACCGACTGCGCGTATTGGACCTGCTTCACGAAGAGCGCCACACTACCTGCCACCCCACTTACGTGGCACTGCGTGCAGTTCGCGTTTGCGTCCTGACCTGCCGGTCCTGCCGGGCCGGCCGGTCCTGCCGGTCCCGCCGGTCCCGTCGCCCCTGCCGATCCTGCCGGTCCTGCTGGTCCCTCACACGCGGCCAGGGCAGCCACACACGCAACGGCGACTAGGAGCGAACCATATCTCTTCATCATCATTCCCCCCCACCTTTCCCCTGTTGGTAATGATCGATCCGCCACAGGCCGCCAAAGTCGTGGGCGGCGGACATCGGATCTCAGCAAGGCCCGAACTACCGTTGTGAAACGTCGCGATTCACGGGTGAATGAAGGTTGAATACTGGGCATTAAACAACCGTGAAGAATTAAGTAACCGTGAAGTACTCACACGCCGAGCCAGACTCCGTCCCAAACCCGACTTTTTTGCCCGGGGTGAGCCGCCCCGAATCTCTCGTACGTTCCGATACGGGATCGCAAGGGTCGCCCGCCTATCCACCCCACTTTGGCTGGAGCACATCGCTCAAGTACATTCTGTGCTGACTCACCCCCGAAATGAGACCATGAGGGCACCACTCCGACTTGTTCTCGCGGCTTGCTCGGCACTTCTGCTGCCGGGGCCGGTCCAGGCCCAGGACGGCCTGGTGGTGAAGCTGTTCCCGAGGGCGGGTCTGGTGGCACCCGATGACTACTTCTACGAGGTGTTCACCAACTTCGCCGGCGACGGGCCCGTGGAATGGACCACTGGGTCACTGGGCCGGGCCTTCGTGGCGGGGCTGGGCGTCGAGGTGGGCTTCGGCGGCAACGGGGCACTGGTGCGGGGCGAGATCCTCCGCTCGTTCGACACGTGGCTGCTGGCGACCCACGGCATCGTGCAGCCCCGGGTCTTGTTTGAGCCGCCGCAGGTGGTGAACACGTTCTTGGACGTGCCGATGACGCTTACGTTCACGTCGGTGCAGATCGTGCTTCCCACCCGGCTCGAGCTGTGGCACATCAAGCCGTATGTGCTAGCGGGTGTGGGAGGGAAGCGCTACGGGTTCGGCGAGTCCACGCAACCCAACGAAGTGGGAGCCGTTCTGCCGTCCAACGGATTCACCTGGGGGGGGGACCTGGGCGGCGGCTTCACGTTCGAGGCCTTCGGCCTCAGTGTGGACGTCCAGCTCCGTGACACCATTAACCGCTACTGGGGCAAGACCCAGCACGATCTGCTGTTCACGGGTGGGCTGCTGTGGCACCCTTGGTGACGCCACCAGACTGATTCCGCCCCCATCCCCGAGCCTCTGCGAGGCGCATTCGACGAGGGATCAGGCAAACCCCAGCCAGTGAACGACTAACGTTGCATGGTACCCGCCACCGAATCCACGATGTTGGAGCGCCGCTACACCTCGCCGCTCGATCGCACCGTGATCGTCTCCAGCCCGTGGGCCTTGGGTCCGGTCTCGGCCCGCCGGAGCAGCCACGCGAACAGGAACCCGAGGAACCCGAGGATCGAGAAGATCCACATGCCCAGTGCGTAGCCTCCGGGGTTGGTGACGCTGGCGGCCGAGTAGTCGTTGGCCCAGCCGATCAAGAAGTTGAAGCCCGCGAGGCCGATGTTCTGGATCATCGTCATGAGCCCGTACGCGGTGCCGAGCTTCTTCTCGTCCACCAGGTACGCGACCGACGGCCACATCACGGCCGGCACGAGCGAGAACGCGATGCCCATCATGCCCATGGGGATCAGGAGCGAGGTGGTCGTGTAGGCCATCATCAGGTACACGGGCACCAGGAGGAGCGAGCCGAACATCATGAACAGCGATCGTCGGCCCACGCGGTCCACCAAGAGCCCGAACAGCGGCGTGAAGACCATGGCGAACAGGGTGATCAGACTCGAGAGGAACCCACCGAACTCGCGGGTCGTGCCGTGGCCCTCGATGAAGAACTTCACGGCGAAGGTCTGGAACGGGAACACCGCCGAGTAGAAGGTCACGCACAAGAGCACCACGTACCAGTAGGAGCCGGGGAGCCGGAAGAGGTCGCCGAACACGACCTTTTCCGTTTCGCCCGCCTGCCCCATCGCGTATCGATCGTTCGCGCGGTTCTCGAGGATCCAGTAGACCACACCGCCAATGATGCAGAACGTGCCCACCGCCACCGAGATGACGAGCGGCCACTGCCAGTTCTCGAAGGCCGGCTTGGCCCAGGTGGGGGAGTTGAGTGCCGCAAACGATCCCAACCGTGCGATCGTGAGATTCACACCGAACGCGAATGAAAGCTCTTTTCCCTTGAACCACTTCGCGATGGCCGTCGTGACGGACACGATCAACGATTCGGCGCCGATGCCGAACACGAGCCGGCCTGCAGCCATCACCGCCAGCGTGCCGGTGGCCGCCGTGATCGCGCCCCCCAGAAAGCAGAGGACCCCGAACAGCAACGTCGCTTTCTTGACCCCGATTCGGTCGATCACGATCCCGCCCACGAGGACCATGATGACGTTCGGCACGCTGTAGATCGCGTTCAGCAGGCCGATGTTCCGATCGGAGAAGCCGAGTTGCTCCTTCAGCAGGTCGGCGATCGGACTCACCGCATCGTAGACGTAGTAGTTCCCGAACATCGCCAGGCTGATGACGACGAGCACAACCCATCGGTACGCGGTCGGCGGGGGCGGTCTGGTCGCGTCGCGGGCCATCGCAGCTGCGGTCATGCACACCGTCCAGTGATCGTCAAAGCGTCGTGCGGTCGGGTGCGCCCATCATACTCCAAGCCGCCCTCGTTCGCCATCGGGCAATACGCGTCGCTGGCAAGCCGTTGGAGAGGTCGACCCTGGTGATCGATTGAAGGGAAGGCGGGAGTCAGGCGAGCACGGGATAGCCCCGCGTCGCCGCGTAGGCCATGAGTCGACGGATGCCGCCCTTGAACGAGTACGCCTCGTATCCCTCACGCTGCATCACTTCGGCGACATACGCCGACTGCACGCCGAAGCCGCAGTAGAGGACGTAGACCCGGGTCTTATCGAGCTCGCGAAACCGCGTGGCGAGGTCATCCAGCTCGCGATGGACGGCCTTCGGATAATGCCAGGCCCGATAGTGGTGCGGCTCGCGGCAGTCGATCACCATCGCGCCGTCTGGGATGCCCGACGCGAAGATGTACGGTTGGACGAGGTCCACCGCTTCGAGGCCTCGCAGCTCGAGGACTTTTCGCCGAGCGACGGCATCGGCGAGCAGCGACAGATCGACGCGCGACTCCTCGTCCGCGGCGGCGCGGGGCTTAGCGTGCGTCACCGGCCGATGCGGCAGAATGGCGCAGTACTCGCGGATATGCTTGCTGAGCACGCCGGTCCCGATGCGGTCCGCCCGCGCGATGATCTCCTCCTTGTCGAGGCCCGCCAGCGGCCGCAATACGGGCAGGCCGGCCACGGCATCGATCGCACGCAAGTTGCTCAGCGTCTGCGACGATACTTGCCCCACTGACTCCCCCGTGATGATCGCCTCCGCGCCGATCTCCCGACCCACCGCCTCGGCCGCGCGGTACATGAGCCGCTTGAGCACGACCTGCCAGTACTTGGGCTGCACGGCCTCCTTGAGCGCCGCCACCGGCCCCTCGAAGTCCACCGCATGGATCCGCGGCCGGTCGCCGAAGCTCCAGGCGTCGGCCAGCACCTTGGCAACCGAGACGACCGCGCGCTCGTACGCCTCGCCGGCCAGATTGCAGAACACGTAGTCCAGCGCCACGCCACGCTTGAGCATGAGCCAGGCGGCCACCGCCGAGTCGAACCCACCGGAGATGAGACAGACAGCCCGACCTTCGACCCCAAGAGGAAGTCCACCCACGCCACGGGTCTTGCCGGAATACAGGAACGCCCGGCCGTCCCGTACGTCGACAGTCACCGTGACGTCCGGGCGGTCCAGATCGACCGTGGCATCGGGATTGAGAGCGGCCCCGAGCTGCACTTTCACATCCCGCGAGGTGAACCCCACGCTGCCCGTGATTCGGGTGCGGACGGCATAGGTCTTCCCGCGGACCCGGGCGCCGAAGAGATCGGTTCCGACACGCACGATCTCGTCGAGGCCCGGCTCGATCCGCGCCTCGATCTCCGAGACGCTGCTCACGCCGAAGACCGCCGAGAGTTGGTGGAGGGCGGTGCGATTGGATGCCTCGACAAGCAGGTGGCTCCAGCGCGACTCCACCTGGCCCTCGATGGCGGCGGATGCGAGCGCGTCCCGCAGGTTCCGCACGAGCTGCTGCTGGAACCGCCTCCGCGTGCCGCGGGCCTTCGTCGCAAGCTCCGGCGCCACCCGGACGAGATACAGGTATTGCTGCGTGGAGGCCATTGATGGAAGCTAGCCCGGCACCGGGCGGGGAGGAATCCATAGGCGGGGGACGGTGAGGCGGCTGGATTGGGATTGGCCAACCGCCTAACCGCTCAACCGCCTAACCGCCTAACCGCCTACAAGTTCCTCGGTATGCCCCCGGCCTCGCCGCGCGCCACCACTGCTTCCTCGTCTTCGGGGACGGGATCCTCGCCCGGATTCACGAACCGGTCGTGCTCCAGCATGTACTGCCGATCGTAGAGCTGGCGATACCGGCCGCGCTTGGCCAGGAGTTGCTGGTGGGTGCCTCGCTCCACGATCTTGCCCCCCTCGAGCACCAGGATCTGATCGGCGCTCCGGATGGTCGAGAGGCGGTGGGCGATGACGAACGTGGTGCGCCCCTGCCGCAGCCGCCGCAACCCATCCTGGATCAGCGCCTCGCTCTCACTATCGAGACTGGAGGTGGCCTCGTCGAGAATGAGAATCGACGGATCGGCGAGGATCGCTCGTGCAATGGCGAGGCGCTGCCGCTGCCCACCGGAGAGTTTCACTCCACGTTCGCCGACGATGGTGTCGTACCCGTCTTCGAACTCGTCGATGAACTCGCCCGCATGCGCGACCCGCGCCACCTCACGGATCTCCTCGAGCGAGGCGTGTGGCTTCGAGAACGCGATGTTCTCCGCAATGGTGCCGTCGAACAGGAAGTTCTCCTGGAGCACGATGCCCAGCCGGCTGCGGAAGTCACGTAGGCGGATCGCGTTGAGATTGCGGCCGTCCACGAGCACCCGGCCCGATTGTGGCCGGTTGAACGCCATCACCAGCGAGATGAGCGTGCTCTTGCCGGACCCGCTCGACCCCACGAGCGCGGTGGTCGTGCCCGGGGGCGCCCGGAACGAGACCCCCTTTAACACCGGCACGTCGGTATCGTACTCGAACCACACATCGTCGAACGTGATCTCGCCGTCGATCGCGCCGAGCGGTTCGCGGACGGCGTCCTCCTCCCACTCCGTCGCGGTGCGGCGGATCTCGCGAATCCGGTCCAGCCCGGCGAACGCCTCGCTGATCTGGGTGCCGATCTCGGAGATGTCCACGAGCGGCATAGCCACCAGCCCCACGAAGAACACGTACATGATGAAATCGCCGAGCGTCATCGATCCGGCGATGATGGCGCGGCCGCCGACCATGATCATGATCACACCCACCGCGCCCACGATGACGGTCGTGACCGACGTGATGGCCGAGATCCCGGTGATGGTCTGCGCGATGTTGCGGAACAGCCGGTGCGCGCCCTTGGCGAAGGTGTGCGCCTCGCTGCGCTCCGCCGTGTACGCCTTCACCACACGGATCCCGCCTAAGGACTCACCCAGGCGCCCGGTGACGTCGGCGTTGATCTTGGACCGCTCGCGGAACACCGGCCGGAGCCGTTTGAACGCAATGGTCATCGCGGCAGCGAACGTTGACAGGATCACTAGGATGAACAGCGTAAGTGTCCAGTTGAGCACGAACAGCACCGCGAGCGCGATGCCCGCCGTGACGAACCCGCCGGTGAGCCGCACGAGGCCGGTCCCCACCAGGTTCCGGATGCCTTCGGCGTCCTGCATGATGCGGGCGATGAGTACGCCCGTCTTGGTGGAGTCGAAGTAGCGCACCGGGAGCCGGCTCACGTGCTCCATGACGGATTTCCGCATGTCGGTGATGGCCCGCTGCGCCATGACCCCGAGGACCTGCGACATGGCGAACGAGGTGCTCCCCTGCACCACCGCGGCCACGCCGACGGCGGCCGCGAGCGGCAGGAGGAGATCACTCCGCTGCTTCCCGATGACGTCGTCGATGAGCCACTTGGAGGAGGCGGGCATGACCATGCCGGCCATGCGGTTGACGATCATCAACACGCCGCCAAGCGCCAGACGCCTGCGTCGCGCCCAGACGATCTCCCGCGCCTCGCGCCAGACGACGGAGAGGTCCGGCTTCTTCTTCTTCCGGTCCAAGGAATCGCTCACGACGGTGAAACACTCACGGGGAGGAAGGGGGAGTCAACCCCGCCCCTAACGACCGTTCATCCGGCGCCGTAGTTTCCCGCATGCCGTACGCCCTGATGACCGGCGGCGGGAAGGACTCGACCCTCGCCCTCGACCGCGCCAGGCGAGCTGGCCTCGATGTGCAGCTGCTGGCCGCCATGTACGACGGCACCTCGGGACGGGTTCGCTATCACGGCCTCCGCAAACAGTTGCTCGTCGCGCAGGCGAAGGCGATCGGCATCGAGTTGATTGCCGCCCCCACACCGGTCCACTCGTTCGAGCCGGTGTTCCACGACCTGCTCGATACCCTCAAGCGTCGCGGGGTCACCGGCGTCCTGTTCGGGAACGTACACCTCACCGATATCCGTGAGTGGTACGAGCAACGGGTGCGGGCCACCGGTCTCGAGTACGTCGAGCCGCTGTGGGGCGATCCGTCCGTCGAGGTCGCGTGGGAGGTGGTGGAACGCGGCTATCGGGCGCTCGTGATCTCGGTCAACCTCGACATGTCGGCCGTGGGGCATTTGGGGAAGGAACTGGATGCCGACCTGGTCACGGAGATCTCGTGCTCCGATGATCTCGACCCGGGTGGCGAGCATGGTGAGTACCACACCTTCGTGTTCGACGGACCCGAATTTCGGCACCCCGTGGGCTTCACTCGGGGGGAGACGATCGAGGCCGAAGGGCACCGCATTTTGGACCTGCTCCCGATGAACGGGCAACTGGGCGCATCCCTTCCCTGAGATTCTCGCCGATGGACGTGACACCGATTCGGTGGCGGCGGGCCCACCGACGCCGGCTTCCCCTGTTGTCCGACCTGATCGACTCGTTCCTCGCCCACGCCAGCCAGTGAGACGCTTCGCGTGGCCGATCGCCGCCGCCCTGCTGGCCGCCGGCAGCCTGACGCTCGTCGTGGCCTGTGACACGATCGCCGGCTCCGACCTCGCTCTCGACCAAATCGCCAGTCCCGACTCGAACTCGGCGGTCGTGGTTCTGAGCCGCGACACGCGAACCGCAGCGGTCACACTCAGGAGAGGAATCGAGTACGTGTACGTGGTGCGAGGTGACCGCACACCGCACACGCTCCTCGCCGAACACAGCGTTCACGGTGACACCACGCGTATCACGATCGTGATCTCCGAGCTCTACTCCGCCGGCACGGTCGAAACGGATGGGACCCTGAATCGATTCGTCTGGACTCATCCGAACGGCACCGACTACACGCCGGTGAGCCCATGCCTCCTCGACGTGACTCAGCCGTACGTGTTCGGGACGCCCTCGACTCAAGCGGTGCAAACCGCCTGTGAGGTCGAGGGACCTGGCGGCGATCGGCTCACCGTGTACGCCAAGGCCGCACGGTTCGAGCGGCTCGGAGGATGATCGGCGACCCTGAGGGTCGCGTGGCTAATCCCGTATCTTGGACGGTGACGATGCCTCACGGCAGGACTCATTTCGCGCGAGAGACCAATGTGTCGAAACATCAAACGACTGCGACAGCCCGACCGGCCGCCCACCGACGCTGAACTCGAGGCAGCCGCTCTGCAGTTCGTCCGAAAAATCAGCGGGTACCGCGTGCCCTCCCGGGGTAATCGGAAGGCGTTCGATCGCGCCGTGCACGACGTCGCCGCCGCATCGGGCAGGCTCTTCGATTCGCTCCAGATTCCGGCACGACGCCACTCGGTCTGACGGTGAACACGTTACGCTACGTGCTCGCGGTGCTGCTCATCGTGACCGTGCCGCCTGCGGTGTTCGTCTGGTTCGTGATCCACCCGTTCGTCCGGTTCTGGCGCCGGCTTGGCCCCGGGTGGACCTATGCCGTCCTCGCAGTGCCATGGATCGCGTCCATGGGGCTGCTGTTCCATGCGCGCAGCGTCCTTCTCGGCGCCGACTTCGGAACGCGCTGGGCGCTCGTCGCGGTCGGTGTCGCGGTGTTTGCGGGTGCGCTGGCGCTCGGCTTCACGCGGCGCAGGCAGCTCACGATGAGCATCCTCTCCGGCATCCCGGAACTCAGGGGAGGCGACCCGGGCCGGCTCCTGACTGAGGGGGTCTACGCCCGGCTCCGCCACCCCCGCTACGTCGAGGTGATGCTCAGCGTGGTCGGCTATGCCCTGGTCGCCAACTACCGGGGTGGATACGTGGTGGTGGTTCTCACCGTCGCATCCATGGTTCCCCTGATCATCTTGGAGGAGCGTGAACTCCGGGACCGGTTCGGCGTCGCGTACGACGAGTATGCTCGGCGGGTACCGCGGTTCATCCCGCGATGGTGATGAGACGGCCGCACGTGACGGCGCACGGTGATCGACAGTGGCGGCGCGGTGGCGGGGCGCGCAGGCGCGCCTTCGACCTGGCGCGCATCCGGGCCTCCGTCTACTCTTTCGGTATCCCGCGGCCGGAGGCGTAGGTGGCCGACTCCCTGAAGCGACTGCAAGCGGCCCTGGCCGACCGCTACGCAGTGGAACACGAAATAGGCAGCGGTGGCATGGCCACCGTGTACCTCGCGCAGGACCTACGTCACGATCGACCGGTGGCTATCAAGGTCCTGCGGCCACAGCTCGCAGCGGCGCTCGGCCCGGAACGGTTCCTCCGGGAGATCAAGACCACGGCCCGCCTCCACCATCCCCACATTCTCGCGCTGCACGACTCCGGTGAGGCCGACGGATTCCTGTACTACGTGATGCCGTTCGTAGAGGGGGAGTCGCTCCGCGACCGAATGACCCGCGAGGGCCAGCTCCCTCTGGACGAGGCGCTCCAGATCACGCGGGAGGTTGCCGATGCGCTGAGCTACGCGCACAGCATGGGCATCGTGCACCGCGACATCAAGCCGGAGAACATCCTGCTGGAGTCGGGCCACGCCATGGTCGCCGACTTCGGGATCGCCCGCGCCATCTCGGAGGGTGGTGGAGAGCGGCTCACGCAATTCGGTCTGGCCATCGGCACGCCGGCGTACATGAGCCCGGAGCAGGCGAGCGGTGAGGCACGCATCGACGGACGAAGCGATGTCTACTCGCTGGCCTGCGTGCTGTACGAGATGCTGTCCGGCGAGCCGCCGCACACCGGACCCACGCCTCAGGCCATCCTCGCTCGGCAGCTGACCGCCGAGGTGCGCTCCCTCACGGCGGTGCGTTCCTCGGTCGGACCCGCGCTGGAGACGGCCATCCGCCGGGCGTTGGCGGTCGCCCCCGCCGACCGGTTCGCGACCGCTACGGAGTTCCAGGCAGCCGCGTATGCCGAATCCTCCGCGGTGAGGCGCTCGATGCGGGCGCTCCGCGTGGTCCGAAAGCGGACGGCACGCGTCGCGCTCGCCGCGGTGGGCGTTGGCGCACTCCTGATCGGCGCGTTCCTGGTGCGGGGGGTTCTTGTACAGGAGGCGCAGGCCGGCGAGCGCCCGGTGACAGTGGCCGTGTTCCCGTTCCGGGCGTCGGGAACCGACGCCGGCGCGCTAGGCGAGGGCGCGGCCGACCTGTTGGCAGCCGCTCTCGACGGCACGGTGGGGATGACGGTGGCCGACCCGGCCGGCCTCTGGCGCCCGTTGGGGCGGTCCGAGGGTGCGCCGCTGGATGCTCCAGAACTCGCCCAGGCGCTCGAGCTGGGACGCCGGATCGCCGCGCCGTACATCGTGCTCGGCTCCATCACGTCGCTTGGCGGTCAAGTGAGTGCGAGCGTCAGGATCTACGACACGACCGGAGCCGTCGTGGCGACAGTCGACGCGTCGGCGCCAGCCGAGAGCCTCTCCCACGCGGTCAACCGCCTGGCCATCGAGGTCGTCGCCAACTTGTGGAAGCGAGATACCCTGCCAACGGTGCCGGTCATCGAGAGCTTCGCCACGACCTCGATCGACGCGCTGCAGGCGTATCTGGAGGCCAAGAGCCTCAAGCGACGCGGGCTGTTCCGCGAGGCGGAGCAGTCCGCGCGCCGCGCCGTGGGGTTTGACTCCACCTTTGCGCTCGCCAATATGGAGCTGTTCGAGATCCGGTCGTGGGTGCTGTTCCTCGACGCACAGCCATTCGTGGGACTCACGCCCATCATCGAGGCGGCGATGCGCCACCGGGATCGGCTGACGCCGCGCAACCGGCTGCGGGTTGAAGCCGCGCGGGCGATGGACGCCACCGACGGCGTGCAGGCAGCCGCCTTGTACGAGCGGATTCTGGAGATCGATTCGCTCGATGTGGATGCCGCGGGTGGTCTGGCGTTCGCGTTTCTGCGCGACGGCTGGCAGATGGACAAGGGACTGGACGACGTGATCGACGTCTACCGCCGCGCGGCTCGCATTGACTCGTCATCGATCGGCGCCTACGCACAACTCGCGTGGCTGGGGATGCTGACGAACGACAACGAGACGGTGCGGGCCGCCCTGGAGCGGCTCCGGACGCTCGACACGCTGAGCCCCTTTGTGCAGGGTCGGCTCGGGACGATTCGGGTGCTCCAGGAGCCGGCGGCCGATCGGGACCGACTGCTCCGAATGCTGGCCGCGACACCCGCGCCCACCGTGGCCACCGTACTGCGCGATCTCCGAAGCCTGCGGCCACAGCTCGCCGAGCGGTTTGTCGACCAGCTGCTGGACGATACCATGCCGGTGTTCCATCAACAGATGGGTGGGGTGGCACGAGCCCAGTTGTGGCTCGCCGAGGGCAAGGTGGTGGCTGCCGACTCCCTGATCCGCACCGGGCAGCTCGACCGGGTGCGGCCGACGGCGAACCGCTTCGTGATCGCCGCCACGCTGCTCGGCGTGGGCGAGCCGGCCGCGGCCGGGCGCGCGGCACTCGAGCTCGCCGCCTTCGCCCCACCCGAGTCGTTGGCGGCCTATCTAGACACAAAGGAGGACGTGTGGGCCACGGGCTGGGCGGTCGGGGCCTACCACGCTTCCCTCGGCGACACCGCCCGCGCCCGCGTGTGGCAGCGCGCTCTCGGTGCGCTGCCGCGCGGCGACACCCCGTGGGATTGGACCGGATCGCTGACGGCCGATCTCGAGGCACGAATCGCCGTGCGCCGCGGCGACCTGCAGCGCGCCCAGACCGAGGCGGCCCGCGCGTACGATCTCTGGACCATCCATTCGGGGTACGTCGGCGAAGCCGATCCGGAACCCGCGCTCCGCTTCCACCTCGCCCAGATCCTCCGCCAAGCCGGGGCCTCCGACCGGGCGGCTGCACTGTTTCGCTCGTTTACGCCGCCACACACGTGGATCGGGTTCTATACCGCGCGCGGCGCGATCGAGGCCGCGGAGATCGCCGAGGCCGAGGGCAATCGCGAGGAGGCCGTGTTCTATTACCGGATGGCCGAACGCCTGTGGGAAGCGGGTGAGCCGGCCATCGTCGGCCCGTGGCTCACGAGGGTGCGGGATGGATTGTCCCGACTGGGGGCAGGCTAGGCCCGCAGCGGGGCCCGTGCCGTGTCGGAGGCGGGTCGGGATGTGATCGGCGCGTGCTGCACCGAGCCAGGATCAGGACGAATACCGGTGGCACAGCGGCGGCAGGCGGGGCACTCGACTGTCAGCTCGGTCACCCGCCATTCGGCATCCGGCGGCCGCGACCGAAACTCGCGTGATTCCAATTCTACACCGTCCACCCGTTCCGCCCGGCTCACCACCACCCGCATCACCACGCTATCTCGCGGGCATCGGATCAACGAGAGATCGCTGGCCGCTTGGCGCGCGATCTTCTCCAATCCCAGCGGCGTGTAATCCGCCATCGAAGGCCTTCCGATGCTCGACACCTGCCAGTGAGGTGGCCGGAGGGAGGGATCAGGTCACCTAAGAAGTGGCTCAAACTACCGCAGCGCTGGCTCGACGCAAGCGCCGTGCTTTCTTCGGATCGCGGTGGGCGTGTGCGGCGATTGTGGAGACCCATCGTGCGGGCGGATGGGGCACGGCATGAGGTTTCCACGCCATGTGGAATTGTGGACAGCGAGTTTCCTCACACCATATACAGTGAAGCATCATCTTGAGGTCACCGACATGCGTTGTGGGATCGGTGCCGTCCCTTGCGCGTCCTATCTGGGGTCCGCATATCCCACCCAGTGCCCTCGTGGGGCGGCAACCTCACGTCCGTCCTGGATCCAATGACACACCGTCTGCACGTCTGGAGAGAAGAACGATGAAGGAGAAACCTCGAGTGGGCACGATTGCCTGGACCGATCTCACCGTGCCGGACGCGGCGACGGTGCGGGATTTCTATGCCAAGGTTGTCGGGTGGCACCACGAACCCGTGGACATGGGCGGATACGACGATTTCAACATGCTTCCGTCTTCTGACGGCGGGCCTGTCGCTGGTATCTGCAACGCACGCGGACCAAATGCGGATCTCCCTCCTCAGTGGCTCAACTACGTTGTCGTCGCCGACCTGGACGAGAGCATCCGAATGTGTCGGAGCCTCGGGGGCTCGGTGATCGCGGGACCGAAGACCATGGACGCGGCGAGCCGATACTGCGTCATCCGTGACCCCGCCGGCGCGGTGGTGGCGCTGTTCGCTACGACCGGGTGAGGGCGAGTGCCGCCATGGCGGCGGCCAACCCACTGATGAACCGGGCTCGGGGAACGACTTGTTCGACTAGCCGGCCACTGCCCGCACCCATCCGCGGCAAATCCCACTAGATTCCCCACGGCACGCGGCCTCGACCATGGCATCGAGGCCGTTTGCAGATCGATGCGCCACCGATCCCGGACCACGGAGGGTTGAGCGAATGGTCACTCGCCCGAGTCTCTTGCCTGCTGCCGCCATCATCGACCTCTACGCCGGGAACTGACCACCCATGGACGTCAAGCTCATCATCCTCGTTCACGTCCTGGGTGCGACCATCTGGACGGGAGGCCATCTCGTCTTGGCGCTCGGGGTGCTCCCCGATGCGCTGAGGCGTCGAGACCCTTCGTCGATCGCAGCGTTCGAGGCGCGGTTCGAACGGTTGGGTATCCCGGCACTGCTGGTGCAGATCGCCTCCGGACTCTGGCTGGCACACCGATATCTGCCCGACCCGGCCCAGTGGTTGGCCTTCGACTCGCCGCTCGCTGCCCACATCGGGGCGAAGCTCATCCTCCTGGCGCTGACCCTTGCGCTCGCGGTGCACGCACGGGTGCGATTGGTGCCGCGTCTGGGACCCGAGAATCTCAACACCCTGGCTTACCACATCATTGGCGTCACGGTGCTTGCGGTCCTCCTTGTGGTCATGGGTGTCGGCATCCGAGCGGGCGGTTGGATCTGAGCAGCTCCCGGCGGATGGGCAAGCGCCTGGGAGCATCCCGGATGGAGGCGGTCACCCGGCCGCAGGCCAGCTCTGCGGGGCGTCGAGCCTCGCTGTGGTCGCTGGTGGTTGTGGCACTCGTGACTGTGGCTCTCCCGGCGAGCGGGACGGCTCAGCAAGGGCGGCGGCTCTTCCCGAACGGGTCATCGCTTCCGCGGACCAAGGCAGGACCGCTCGAGCCGACGCTGGCTGCCAGGCTGATCCTTCCGTTCCGGAGTCCAACCCGCTTCGGCGAGGTGATCGAGGGCGAGACGGCGATCGGAGCCTCGGTGCCGGTAGTCCGCATCCTCGGTGATCGTCAGCGGGGCATGGTGGTGGTGGGCGCCGAGGCCGGCGTGGTGGCCAGGTTCAATCTCGAAACCAAGGAACGCGATCTCATCTCCAGCGACTGGGTCTTTACCGTCCCCGTCGTGCTGCAGCGGGGCGGGCACTGGCTCCGAGCGCGGTACTACCACACGAGCGCGCATCTCGGGGACGAATACATGCAACGGTTCACCGTGGAGCGCGTTCCCTACGCGCGGGACGCCCTGGACGTGCTTGGGTACTGGCGCGCTGCAGAGTGGCTGGGAATCTACGCCGGCGGCCGCTGGGCGTTCCGGATCGACCCTCCGGATCACGGCCGGAACAGCGTGCGTGGCGGCGTGGAACTCGACGCCCCGTCCGTCGAGCCGCACCGGTTCTTCATAGCGGCCGACATCGAGTTCGACCAGCAGCTCGATTGGCGCCCTCGGCTCGACGCTCGGCTCGGCATGTGGTTGACATCGGCCGGCGTGCGACCGTCGGCCCGCATCGAGATAGGGATCATCACTGGTCCACCGTACCAGGGGCAGTTTGCGGATGGGCGGGCGACCGTGGCAGCCTTGGGCGTGACCTTCGGCCTCTGACACCCTCCACACACCGGCGCGGTGTTCCGTCCGTCCGACCCGCGACGTAGCTTCCCCGCAGCGCAGGTCCCGCAGCAGAGTCTCTTCGGGGAGGGGAAGATGAGAACACCGCTCACGCTCGTGTCTACGCTCGTTCTGACACTGACGCTTGCAGGACCCGCCGCCGCCCAAGAATCGGAAGATGACAAGCCGCTGGCGCTGAATTCCGCGCTCGTCTCCGGGCTCAAACTCCGCGACATCGGTCCCGCGCTCATGTCGGGTCGGATCGTGGAGATCGCGGTCGATCCGGTGAAGCGCAGCACCTGGTATGTGGCCGTCGCATCGGGCGGCGTCTGGAAGACCACCAATTCCGGGGTGACGTGGGAACCGATCTTCGACAAGCAAACCTCGTATTCCATAGGCACGGTCGTGGTCGATCCCAACGATCATCTGACCGTGTGGGTCGGCACTGGCGAGAACAACAGCCAGCGGAGCGTCGGCTACGGCGACGGCGTGTACAAGTCGGTCGACGGCGGTGCCAGCTTCACGAGCGTGGGGCTCAAGGCCTCAGAGCACATCGCCCGAATCCTCATCGATCCGCGCAACTCCAAGGTCGTGTACGTCGCCTCTCAGGGTCCGCTGTGGGCCCCCGGCGGTGATCGGGGTCTCTACAAGACAACCGACGGCGGCAAGACGTGGGCGAAGGTGCTGGAGATCGACGATCACACCGGGGTGAGCGACGTGGTGTTCCACCCGAAGAACCCCGATGTGCTCTATGCGTCGGCGTACCAGCGGCGTCGCCACGTGTGGACCCTCATCAACGGCGGGCCGGGATCGGGTGTCTACAAGTCGACCGACGCCGGCGCGACCTGGAAGAAGATCAATCGGGGACTGCCCAGCGGTGACAAGGGTCGCATCGGCCTCGCCATCTCCTCACAGAACCCCGACGTGGTCTACGCCATCGTCGAAGCGGCCGGCGATGCCGGTGGGTTCTTCAGATCCGAAGACGGCGGCGAGCACTGGAAGCGGCAGGGCCGGTATGTGAGCGGCAGTCCGCAGTACTACCAAGAGATCTACGCGGATCCGCACAAGTTCGACCGGATTTACTCCCTGGACACGCGCATGATGGTGTCCGAGGACGGCGGCAAGACGTTCGAGCGACTGGGAGAGCAGTGGAAGCACGTCGACAACCACGCCCTCTACATCGATCCCAACGACCCGGACCACTTGATCATCGGCTGTGACGGCGGCCTGTATGAGACGTTCGACCGCGGGCAGAACTACCGGTTCTTCCCCAATCTCCCCCTCACGCAGTTCTACAAGGTGGCCCTGGACAATGCGTCACCGTTCTACAACGTCTACGGCGGCACACAGGACAACAACACCCAGGGCGGCCCGTCGCGCACCAACAATGTCCACGGCATTCGGAACAGCGACTGGTTCATTACGGTCGGTGGCGACGGATTCGATCCCGCCGTGGACCCGGAAGACGAGAACATTGTCTACTCCCAGTGGCAGTACGGTGGGCTGGTCCGCTTCGACCGTCGCACCGGCGAAGAAATCGACATCCGACCCCAGGAGCCAAAGGAGGGGCCGCCGCTCAGGTGGAACTGGGACTCGGCTCTCCTGATCAGTCCGCACTCCCACACCCGGATCTACTTCGCCGCGCAGATCCTCTTCCGCAGCGACGACCGTGGCGACACCTGGCGTGCCGTCAGTCCGGATCTCACCCGAAACATGGACCGGAATCGTCTGTCCGTGATGGGGCGGGTATGGGGCGTCGACGCCGTGGCCAAGAACGCCTCGACGTCGTTTTACGGCACCATCGTTGCCCTCACCGAGTCCCCGCGCGTAGAGGGACTGCTCTACGCCGGCACGGACGATGGACTGATTCAGGTCACCGAAGACGGGGGTCAGGCCTGGCGCAAGATCGAGGTAGTCAGAGGCGTGCCAGAGATGACGTACGTGAACGACCTGGAGGCCTCGCTGCACGATCCCAACACGGTGTTCGCGGTCTTCAACAACCACAAGCGCGGCGATTTCAAGCCGTACGTCTTCAAGAGCGTGGACCGGGGCCGCTCCTGGACATCCATCACCGGCGATCTACCCGAGCGAGGCTCCACGTACACGATCGTGCAGGACCACGTGAACCCGAACCTGCTCTTCGTCGGGACCGAGTTCGGCATCTTCTTCACGGCTGACGGCGGCGCTAAGTGGATTCAACTGAAAGGCGGGATGCCGACCATCGCCATCAGGGAACTGGAGATCCAGCGCCGAGAGAACGACCTCGTCGCGGCGTCATTCGGGCGCGGGTTCTTCGTGCTGGACGACTACACGCCGCTCCGGGAGGTGAGCGATGCCCTGCTGCAGCAGACGGCCAAGATCTTCGCGGTCAAGACGGCCCAGTGGTACGCCCAGACCAATCCACTCGGCGGCGGAGAAAAGGCATCGCAAGGTGCCGACTTCTTTACCGCACCTAACCCGCCGTACGGCGCGACGTTTACATACTACCGCAAGGAGCCCCTCAAGACCCGCAAGGCGGAGCGGCAGGCGCAAGAGGCCAAGCTCGTCAAGGAGTCGAAGGACGTCTTCTACCCGAGTTGGGACGACCTGCGAGCGGAGGACCGCGAGGAAAAGCCCGCGGTCACTCTCACCATTCGCGATCAGGATGGCGCCGTGGTCCGTCGGATCGATGGCTCGACGGCCGCTGGGATCCATCGCGCCACCTGGGATCTCCGATACCCCGGATTCACCACCCAGCGGGGTGGCCGCGGAGGGCGCGGGCCGATGGCCGTCCCGGGCCGCTACACAGTAAGCCTCGAGCAGTGGGTGGACGGTGTCGTGAGCGAGATGGTGCCACCGACACCGTTCGAGGTGGAGCCACTGGGGCTGGGCTCGCTTCCCGCGCAAGACCGTGCGGTGGTGCTGGCCTTCCAGCGCGAGACCGGTGCCCTGCAACGGGCGGTCATGGGCACGAACACCGCCGCTTCGGAGGCCGCGGACCGGCTGAGTGGGCTGAAGGAAGCCGTGGAGTCATGGCCGGGCGCGGATCCCGCGCTCAGAATGGAGACCCGCGCGCTGGAACTCCGGCTCATGGACCTGCGGGAGAACCTCACCGGTGACCGGACCAGAGCCGACCGAAACGAGCCGGAGATGCCCGGTCTGATTCGGCGGCTTCAAGGGGTCATTGGGGGTCACTGGTCCACCACCTATGGTCCGACCGCGACCCATCGACGCAACTACGAGATCGCCCTGGAGGAATTCAGCGCGATCTACGACCAGCTCAAGCAGGTGATCGAAGTCGAGCTCCCGGCGCTCGAACAGCGGATCGAAGCCACGGGAGCGCCAATCGAACTCAAGTATCGGCTGCCCGTCTGGCGACGGTAGCCGTGCTCATTCCACGGCCGCGACGCGGTGGCGGCGCTCCGCCCGCCACCGCATCCGCCGTTGGTGTGCGACGGGCGATCACGAGAACGAGCGATGCGACTGTCCGATCACAAGGTCCTGATCACGGGTGGCAGTGCGGGCATCGGTCTCGCCCTCGCGAGAGCGTTCACGTCACGGGGTAATCGAGTGCTCATTGCGGCGCGCAGCGCGGATCGTCTCCATGCCGCGGCGCGCGGCGTACCGGATCTGCAGGTGGCAACCTGCGATGTGCGGCGGGAGGATCAGCTCCGGCAATTGATCGAGCGAGCCGGGGCCGCACTCGGCGGGCTCTCGATTCTCGTCAACAACGCCGGAATCCAGCGGAACGACAAGTACGGTGAGACGGACGAGGAGACCGTTCTGACGCACGTCGATGACGAGATCGGGGTGAATCTCACAGCGCTGGTGAAGCTCTCGGCCCTGGCGATCCCCCTGCTCAGCCGAGAGCCGGAGAGCGCGATCGTGAACGTGTCGTCGGTCCTCGCGCTCGCGCCCAAGCAGAGCGCCCCGATCTACTGCGCCTCGAAGGCTGCCGTGCGATCCTTCACCAAGGCGCTCCGGTACCAACTCGAACAGCGAGCGCCAGCGGTACGGGTCGTCGAAGTGCTACCGCCTATGGTGGACACGGCGATGACCCGCGGTCGTGCGGGCCCGAAGATGCCACCCCACGAAGTGGCCGACGCGGTCCTGGCCGCCCTGGAGGCCGATCGGACCGAGGTCCTGCCCGGTCGCGCGAGAGCGTTTGCGCGTCTGTTCCGCGTGCTGCCGGGCAGGGCCGAACGTCTCATGCGTGGACGCTAGCCGCTCGTGACCGACCACTTCGATCTCCAGTCGAAGATCTACGACCGCGTCATCCCACCCCCCGACCCAGGTGAGCTGGACGAGTTGCTGCGGCTTCCGTGGATCATCGTCGATGCCTGATCGGCCGGTCAGGGTTTCGCCAGGGCGCGTCCCGCCGAATACATTTGCCCCATGAGCCCGAACGCTTCCTTCGACATCTCGACCGGCGCCGACCTGCAGGAGGTCGACAACGCGGTCAACCAGGCACTAAAAGAAGTGGCGCAGCGTTACGATTTTCGAGGCACGACGTGTACCATCGAGTTGGACCGCAAGGCAGCCGTCATTCGACTCGAAGCCGATGACGAATTTCGGATCAACGCCCTGAACCAGCTGTTGGACACCAAGCTGGTCAAGCGGAAGGTCCCGCTCAAGAACGTCAAGGTCGGCGAGAGCGAGGCAGCGGCCGGCGGCCGCGTCAGACGCCTCATCTCGCTTACGCAGGGCATTCCGGACGACGTCGCCCGCCAAATCGTGAAGGACGTAAAGGGCCAGGGACTCAAGAAGGCGCAGATCGCTATCCAGGGCGACGAGCTTCGGGTCACGAGCCCTTCGCGAGACACGCTGCAAGAGGTCATCACGTTTCTGCGGTCCCAGGACTACGGGATCGAGCTCACGTTCGGCAACTACCGCTCCTAGCCACTCGTCTCTCGTGCCATCGTCCTCAGGCAGCGCGCACGCGGTTGGTCGCCCGACGGTGATCGCGCGCGGGTCGTGGCACTGCCACACATTTCTGGCCATCTGTCTGGGGTGCACGATGCCGGGGACGCTCGTGGGGCAGCGGACGTTCCCCGCCGTCCCGAAGTTCCCTATCGAGGAATCCTCGCTGGCGCTTCGTCACGATGTGCGACCGCGCCAATACCTGGGAGTTATGGGACGCGCGGCGGCATGGCTTGGCACCGAAACGGGTGAGGCCGAGCTCTGGGTCCATCCGCTCAAGCTCGCCGACGGCTTCCAGCTCGCCTTTACGATCCCGGACTACCTGGAGCCCATTCGGGGGGCGGACGTCGCGCGAACCGTCGAGGTCCGGCCCGAGCTCACGACCATCACGTACACGCACGCGACCTTCACGGTGCGGCAACACATTCTGGCTCCGCTTGACGTGCCCGGCCTCCTGGTGCTGCTCGACGTCGAGACACTTCGCCCGCTCGAGATCACGGCGAGTTTCCAGATGGTGTTCCAGTACGCGTGGCCGGGGAGCCTCGGCGGGCAGTACGTGTTCTGGAGCGCCGACCATCGCGCGTTCGTGCAGTCGGAGAGCCTGAGACGTCGCAACGGCATTATCGGCTCCCCGTGGGCAACACGGGCCTCGGAGCATCCGGCCCACGCTCTTCCCGACGCCCCCAACACGTTCGTCATCCCGGTCGACACCGTTCGGGCCCGCGCAGAGTATGTACCCATCGCGATCGCCGCCGGGACGGCCGAGCGTGATACGGTCCTTGCCGTCTACCACAGGTTGTTGCGCGATGCTGAGGCGCTGTATCGCGAGAAGCGCGCGCACGTTGACCGGTTCTTCGCGGGCACGACGCAGATCGACACCCCGGATGACGAGCTGGACCTCGCGTTCCAGTGGGCAACGTGGAACCTGGAGGAGGGGCTCGTGTGCAACCCGGATCTCGGGTGCGGGCTGGTCGCCGGGTGGGGGCCGTCGGGCACGAGTACCCGGCCGGGGTTCGGTTGGTTCTTCGGCGGAGATGCCGCGATCAATTCGTTCGCCATGGACGCGACCGGCCAGTGGGACGCGGTGGCGCAAGGGCTGCGGTTCCTGGCGCGCTATCAGCGGGAGGACGGGAAGATCCCGCATGAGATCTCGCAGGCCGCCGCGCACATCCCGTGGTTCACCGACTTCCCCTATGCGTACTACCACGCCGACACCACGCCCTACTGGATCGTCGCCGTGTGGCGCTACTGGCGCGCCAGCGGAGACGATGCCCTGGTCCGCGATCTGTGGCCGTCGATCGACAAGGCCTATCGCTGGTGTCTCACGCGTGACACCGACGCTGACGGGATCATTGAGAACGGGCCCGGCAACCTGGGAGCCATTGAGGTGGGGGCATTGGGCGAGGGCATCCATCAGGACATCTATCTGGCCGCCGTGTGGATTCAGGCGCTGGAGGCGATGGCGGAGCTGGCCGAATTCTACGGTGACGAGGCGCGTGCCCGGGATGCTCGGACGGTGCGTGCCGCCGCCAGTACCACGCTCAACGATCGGTACTGGCGGGAGCGGGAGGGACATCACGCCTTCGGCATCCTCCTGTCCGGTGGCACCAACGACAACCTCACGGTGTGGCCCGCCACGGCCGCCGCGTTCCGGCTCCTCGACAACGACCGGGCCGACCGGACTCTCACCAAGCTGGCCACGGACTCGGTAAGCGCCGACTGGGGCGCACGGATCTTGTCGACGGGAAGCTCGCTCTACGATCCCATGCACTACAACAACGGTACCGTGTGGCCGTTCGTAACGGGGTTCGTGATCTGGGGTCAGTATGCCTATCGCCGTCCCTGGTCGGGGTACCCGCTCATCCATGCCCTCAAGCAGATGATTTTCGACTGGGCGCGGGGCCGCCATCCGGAATTGCTCTCCGGCCGGTACTATCGTCCACTCGACACGGCCGTGCCGCAGCAGCTCTTTGCCACTTCGATGTTGGTGGCACCGGTGATGCATGGTCTCCTCGGATGGGAGCCCGATGCATTCGGGCATCGCGCCACACTCGCGCCGCAGTTGCCACCGCACTGGGATCGCGTCGTCGTACGCAACCTCCGGGTGGGCAGCACCACTCTCCACGTGGAGATCGAGCAGACCCCCTTCAGCCAGACAGTAACGGTCACCCGGGAGGGGCCGGAGCTGGATCTCCTGTTGGTCCAGTCCATGCCGCCGGGTACGCTCACGCACGGCGCGTCCACAAGCCCGCCCAGCGGGGAGGCCCGAGGGCAGGTGCGGCCCGGCGAGCGCGAGACACAGATCACCCGTACGCTGCGGCTCACGGAAGCCGTGACGACGTTCGCCCTCTCCTGGACCGGCGGACTCGCCGTCGAGCCGCCGACGGCCGATCTCGACCCGGGACAGCGGAGTACGGGACTCCGAGTGCTGGATTTCCGACGGGATGGCTCACCGACGGCCGGACGGTGGCGCCTCACGGTAGAGGGCCAGCGCGGCGGGCGCTATCGGCTCCGCCTTCACGGTGAGCCCCTCAGCCAGCTCGAGGGCGCCGACGTGGACGTGCTGCGAACTGATGACGCGACGACGACCATCGGCCTGACGATGCCGCCCGGATCCGGGCGGACCACCACCTCCATCATCCTGCACGGGACACGATGACAACTCCACGGATCCTCATTTCCGAAGCCGACATCCAGCGGCGCGTTCGCGAGCTGGCAGCCGAGATCTCCAGCGACTACGCCGGGGAGCCGGTGACCCTCGTCGGGGTGCTCAAGGGAGCGTTCATCTTCCTCGCCGACCTGTCTCGGCACCTCACCATGCCGCGCAGCATCGAGTTCATGGCCGTCTCGTCGTATGGGATGGGTACCACCTCGAGCGGAGCCGTGCGCGTCCTGATGGACCTCAGACGGAGCATCGAGGGGAGACACGTCCTGGTGGTGGAGGACATCGTCGATACGGGACTCACGCTCCACTACCTGCTCGAGCTCCTCTCCACCCGCGATCCGGCATCGCTCAAGACGTGCGCACTCGTGCGCAAGAAAGAGCGACACGAAGTCGACGTGAAAGTGGATTATCTGGGGTTCGACATCCCCAACGTGTGGGTGGTGGGGTACGGACTCGATCACGCCGAAGACCTGCGAGCACTCCCCTACATCGGCGTGGTCGATCCGCACGACGAAACGGCGGGCGAGTGACCACGGGCCTCCTGCCCCCGACGACGGCGTCGGGAGCAGGAGGCTCACCGGTCAGCGCGATCCCATCATGGCATCGCGCTTGGCTTTGAACTCGCTGCGATCGCTCCAGTTCGGGAACGTATCCTCGGTGGCCAGCCGATGGCCGACCCGAAACAGGAGATCGAGATCGTCAATGGCCCCGCGAAGGTCCCAGCTCGGGCCGTATTCATCCGCCGGCTTGTGGTACCGCTGGGCTTCGTAGGCATCCATCTGTTCGCGCGTCCACGCCTCTCCATGCTCCACGTGGTCGACCCCGGCATCGGCATAGAGGGCCGGAACCCCGGCCTTGGCGAAGCTGAAGTGATCGGATCGGTAGTAGTAGCCTGCCGCCGGGTTCGGATCGGGGCGGATACGGCGCCCTTGCCGCGCCGCCTCGGCTCGGAGATAGCCGTCCAGCTCCGATTGGCCGAGACCGACGACGGTGACGTCACGCATGGGACCGTAGACGTTGAGGACGTCCATGTTGATCGCGGCCACAGTGTGGTCCGCGGGAAAAACCGGATTGGCTGCATAGTGTGCCGAGCCGAGCAGTCCCTGCTCTTCCGCAGTCACCGCGAGAAACACGACCGATCGAGCTGGACGCTGGCTCAGTGCCGTGTACGCCTTGGCGAGCATCAATAGGCCCGCGGTCCCCGTCGCATTGTCCTGAGCGCCGTTGTAGATCTGATCGCCGTCCAGACTGGAGTCCATGCCCAGGTGGTCCCAGTGCGCCATGTAGATGACGTACTCGTCGGCGTGGGTCGTTCCGGGCAACAGCGCAATCACGTTCTTCGAGGTGGAGCGACGGACCGCGTTACGCAGTGACAGGGACGCCCGGAGCAACATCGGGACCGCGCGGAATGCGCGGGTCGCCGCGGCCGCCTTCAGCGCATCGAAGTCCTGTCCGCCCTGAGCCGCGAGTGCGCGCGCCGCTTCCGACGTGACCCATCCCTCCACGGCGACCCGTGACATGTTGTTGTCGGCGCGGACCAGATCGAACTGCTCGCCCGACCAACTTCCCGTCACCACCTCCCAGGGGTACGAGGCCGGCTCGGTCTCGTGCACCATTAGCGCAGCGGCGGCTCCCTGCCGGGCGGCCTCCTCGAACTTGTAGGTCCAGCGCCCGTAGTAGGTCATCGCGTTCCCGGTGAAGAGCGTGCTGTCTTGCGTCGCATACCCAGGATCGTTCACGAGGACGAGAACCGTTTTGCCCTTCACGTCTACGCCCTCGTAGTCGTTCCACCCATACTCCGGCGCGACGATCCCGTAGCCGACGAACACCACGTCCGACGCCGGCACATCTACCCGGTCGACAACGCGCTTGGTCCAGCTCATGAAGTCGGGGCCGTAGCGAAGCTGGATCGTTCGTCCACCACCGGCCACCGACAGCGTCGCGGCCTTCGGGTCGGTTGTGATGGACACCAGGGGCACGTCCTGGAAATACGAGTCCCCGTTGCCTGGCTGGAGACCGAGGCTCGAAAACCCCTCTTGGAGGTAGGCAATCGTCCGCTCCTCACCGGGCGAGGACGGGCTCCGTCCTTCGAAGGAGTCGGAGGCGAGAACCTGGATGTGCTCGGTGAGTTCGTCGGCAGAGACTGCCGAGAATGCGAGACTGAGATCGTCGCCGCGCCCGCAGGCCGCCGTCCAGCACAGCGCCATCGCTGCAAGCCCGACCAATCCGACTGATCTACCCTGGTGCACGTTTGCTCCTTTCCATTCGTGATCCCAAGACAAGTCGCGCCCTGGTCGCCACATAGATCCCGAGCGGTGGGTGGATCACCCGGTCGTTTCTCGAGGAACCTCACGGAGTCGTTCGAGAAGCACCACAGATTCCGACCGATCCCCAGACAGGATTGCCGACCTGGTCTCACCCGTCGGCGCCGAGTGGTCCGTCCTATCCAGTATCGGCGCCACGGACGGGTCGCCTACGATACCGCCCTCCGGTCGGCGCCGCTAGGTTAGCGAGGTGATCGACACCTCCACCGAGCAACGCCTGCGGCGGTTTCGCCGCTCGTGGAATCCGCGATTCCTGTGGCCTGACATGACCGGAGAGCGTTTCGCGTCGGCCATGGCCGAGCTAGCACGAGTGACATCGGTGCTGATCGGCAGGCCCGAGAGCAGTGCAGCGATCGAGGATGGTGCCGCAGACACACGGGCGATATCCATCGCGGCCTTCACCGCCGGCATGGGCCCCCTCCTCGGATACTGGATGGAGACTGGTCGGCTTGCAGCGTCTGACGCCACGGCGGAGGCACTTGCCGCTCATCTCGATCACGGCAGGCGGCGGGCAGAGCGACTGCGGAGCGAGCTCGACGTGCTGCTCCAACGGTTCGACAGCGAAGGCGTGCCCATCACTGTATTGAAGGGCATGCACACGGCCTCAGTGTACTTCCCGGAACCGGGCACGCGCCCGATGGCCGATATCGACCTTCTCATCCAACGGGATGCACTACCCGTCATCGGGAGGGTCCTGAGCGACCTGGGGTTCACGAGAGTTGGTCTTGTCCGAGGGCGCGAAACGTGGAGTGCCCCCGGGCCCCAAGTCCCGCTCTCCCTCGAGCTCACGCACTGCGACAACCCCTGGGAAGTCGACCTGCACCTCACGCTCGACCGCCGCATGGTGAGAGGGGTGACCGCGAGCCTCGATCCCGTTCGGCCCGACGATCTCTGTCAATGGCGGGTCGGACCAGTCCAGGTGCGGGTGCTCGCGCAGCCGTTGCTCGCGGCGCACCTCGCATTGCACGCGTCAAACCACTTCGAGATAACCTCCCTCCTCCGGCTGGTCGAGTTGGCGCAGATGCTCCGCGCGGACGTCGAGCGCGCGACGCTGGACTGGACGGCCTTGGCCCGACGACTCCAGGATTCTGACGCGGCCGCCTTTGCGTTCCCGAGCTTGGAGCTGGTCGAGAAGCTCGTGCCGGGCACGCTGGATCCCGCGTTCCGTGCACGTATTCGGGATGAGGCACCGGCTGCCGTTAGGCATTTCGTCGATCGCACAGACCCCGCGAGCGCGATGCAGCTCTTCCAACGCTCGATCGAAGCAAAGCTCATGTGGCTCCCGGACTGGCAGGCGCGTGCCCGGTGGTTTCTGCTACGGCTCTGGCCGCACGACGGGGACGACCTCCACCCCCCGATGGAGGCCCTTCGGATCACGCTGGAACGTGTCCGTCGGCTCGTCACGGGGCAGATGACGTGGAAGCGGCGCAGCTGAGGCCAGTGCGGTCCTTGGAGATCAAAGACCATGGGTGAGCCGACATGGACGGTCAGACCATACCGCGATGGGGACGAGCGCGAGGCCGCGGCGTTGGCCTGTGAGGTGTTTCGCACCTCCCGCACACCGGCCGAATATCGCTGGAAGCTGTTCGAGTCCCCCTGTCCTGCCCCGGGAAGCATGGCGTGGTATGCCGAGTCGGAGGGCGCGATCGTGGGGCAGTTCGCCGGCACGCCCGTTCATGTCAAGATCGATGACCGCATCGTCACCGCCGTTCACGGGTGCGACGTGCTGACCAGAGCAGATTTTCGCGGTCGCGGCGTTCTCGGTTCCGTCGGGAGAGCGGCCTTCGCGGATTGGAGGAGTGCCGGTGCCGACTGCTGTTACGGCCTCGAGAACGAGAACTGGGGTTCCCAACGGCGCAAACTTGGCCTCGCGCCGCAGTTATCTCTCCACCTCTTCGTGCGACCGCTCGATCCGGGCCCGTGGCTCCGACGCCACGGCGTGCCGGCGCCGTTGGCCGACGTTGCCGGACGCGTGTGGTCACGGTTCACGGTCCCTCGGTCACGCGCTCGTGAAGAAGTCACCGTGGAAGCCGTTGACGCCCCGGGCGAGGAGTTCGACCGGATATGGGCCGACCTCTCGGCACACTACCAGGTCACCGTGGTGCGAAACCGCACGTGGGTTAACTACAGGTACGCGAAGTCTTCGGGACGACCGTATCGGCTGGCACTCGCGCGACGTGAGGGCCACCCCGTGGGGTACGTCGCGTATCGAGCCCCGAGCGCACCAAGCGGGGTCGCGCAACTCGGTGACCTCTTCACCCACCCCGCAGATGCCAGTGCCCGCCACGCCCTGCTGACGGCCGCACTCACGGAACTCCGAGCGGCAGGCGCTTCGGCAATGCAGGCGCATATCCCAGAGCAGCTCTCCCTCACTGCAACCCTGGACGAGCTTGGCTTCCTGCGACGCCGGCGGTCCTACACTGCGGTCGTGATCCCTCTCGCCCACGCCGAAGTGCGCCCGGCCTTTGGCTCCCCCTCCAGTTGGTTCATGATGCCTGGCGATTCCGACATCCTCTGATGGTGGACGCCCGGCGAATCATCGGCCGGACCCTTGCGGCGGTCCGGCACGGTACCGGCTTGCCGTTGGAGTACGGATGGAGGGGAGTACTTCGCCTCACGCGGCGGCACTGGGGCATACGCCCACACATGCAGCCGGACTGGCAAGCCGTGCGCCACGTGGCCGTCGTGGCCCCACACCCGGACGACGAAACGTTGGGCGCGGGCGGTGCAATCCGCCTGCACCAACGATCCGGAGCCGAGGTTCACGTGATCGTGGTCACCGACGGGGGAGGTGCCCGCCCATCGGACCGCGACACTGCGAGGTACGCCGCCACGCGGGCTGCGGAGTTGAGGGATGCGATGGCGCGGCTCGGAGTCCGCTTGGTGACCTCACTGCACTTCCCCGAGCGAACGGGCAACCGCCCCGACGTCCGGGACCGCCTTGTGCCGTTAATCGCCTCCGCGCAGATCGTCTACACCCCGTCGTGCGTGGATTTCCATCCTGACCATCTGTGGGTCGCGCAGGCCGTTGCCGACGTCATCAGACCGGACCAGGTCGTCCGCGCCTACGAACTGGGCGTGCCACTGACCCCGATCCTCGCGAACTGCATACTCGATTTCGGACCGGTGGCCGAGGCCAAGCGGGCGGCGCTCGCATGTTATGCTACCCAGGCCACGACAATGGCCCCGCTGCACCGTGGTGCGCGCTATCGTGCGGCCCTGTATGGCCCTACACATTGCGAGGCCTTCTGGGAGTTGTCCGGACGCGTCTACCGGTCCGTCATGCAAGCGCATGCTTGGGGCTTCGAAGACACACCCTTTCGCGGGATTCGCCGTCATCCACTGACGGATCCTTTGGCCTTCTTCCTAGGGACCCGTGCTCGGCGTCAGTTGCGACAGGCCTCCGTGATGCGCCGGCCTCAGCGGGCGCGAGGCGCGAGTGACTCGCCGTAGAGCGCCTCGAATCGCGCGCACGTCCAGTCGGCGTTCTCGCGCACGGCCACCTGCTGTGCGGAACGCGCGAGCTGCAACCTCCGCGCGTCATCGTCCAGCACGGCCCCGATCGTACGCGCCAGTGCCGGCGCGTCGCCCACGTCCACGACCAGCGCCCCGTGGGGCGCCAGCTCGTGCAGATGTCCCACCGCCGTTCCCACGGTCGGAACACCCGCGACGGCCGCCTCGAGCACCGCCACCGGCCCGGCTTCGTGACGCGACGACATCACCATGAGATCGGCTGCGCTCACGACCGGACGCAGACGATGCTGTGGCAAGAACCCATGAAACGTCACTCGTGCGCCAATGCCCAGACGATCGGCGAGACGTTGCACGGCGCCTCCCATGGTATCCTCGCCCACGACATCGAGATGGAACACCAAGCCGGTACTCGCGAGCAGGGCAGCGGTGTGCATCAACGTTTCCTGGTTCTTCACGGGGTTGAGGCTGCCCACGTGGACGAGACGCGCCGGCCGGTCGCGCGGGCGGGGCCGAGGCGGTATGACCGTCCAGAAGGCCGTGTCCACACCCAGAGCAACCCGCTCCGCTTCAGCGCCGTGGGATCGCACTAGCTCGAGCATGGGGGTGCTGGCGGCCGTCACTCGGTCGGCCCATCGAACGACCGTCCCCGCGATCCACCTCGACCACGCTGACCCCGCCCCACCATATCGGATCTCCGGCAGCCACACGAACTCGCCACCTGCCACGTGCACGAGCACCGGGCGCCGACACAGCCGACCGGCCGCGAGCGCAACGTCACCGGGTCCGCGGACCCACAGGGCGTGGAAGACGTCGAAGGGTGTCGATCGGTGGAGTCGCAGCAACGTGTGAACGGCCCGCCGACGCCACGACCTCGTCCCCACGTTGTGGACGGTTGCGCCACCCAGCACCCAGGAGGCCGGATGCGATTCCTGGCGCAGGGTCACGACCTGCACGTCGTGTCGACGTGTGAGCCGCTCGATGAGCCAGAGGATTGACGGGATGACGCGGTATTCGCCGTCGCGACTCACACCGCCGGGCACGACCAGGGCGATCCTCATTCGCGCGGCCCGACCTTCACACCGCTCTGGCAGGCTCGGCCCCTCGCCGCAGCGCAAGCGAGCAGACGCAGCGTCGGCAGATCTCGTTGCGACTCATGTCGAGCCCGCGGCGCCATGCAACGGCTTCGTCCGAGTTGAGCACCACCTCGAACCCCCCGGCCTCCCGCGCACTCCCCATTGAAGCATGAAAGAAACATGGCCGCACGGTTCCGTCGGATTCGACCACAGCGGACACCCACGGCGCATTGCATTCGATGGAGGGGAACGCTCCCTTCCCCAGGATCGCCGCGAAGTAGTGGTACAGGCGGCGTTCCAGCTTCTCGATGCTCTCGGCGATGACACCGGAGGCGAAATCGTCGGCATAGTCGCGGGCCAGCGCATCCAGCTCCCCTCTGAGTGCATGCAGTCCCGCCCCATCGAGGGCCACTACCGCGGCCCGGTCCGGCGCCCAACCGCCCGGCCGATTGAAAGCCTCACTGCTGACATCGGCCGCGAGAAAGCTCAGCCGCTCGAGCCCGAGACGCTTGGCCGCGTCGACCGTCTTCGTGAGTGTTCCGGCATTTTCGCGTAGTACCGTGCAGCGGGCGGAAATGCAGATCCCCGGGGCCACAGCACGGACCGCCGCAACGCCCCGTGCCAGACGCTCGTACGCTCGAGGAACTCGGCGAATGCGGTCGTGCACTTCGGGTGGGCCGTCCAAGCTCACGATGACATCGTCGCAGTATTTCCCGACCGCCTCTGCCCGCCGCTCGAGGAGCAGACCAGTGCTGATCAGCGACACGCCGATCCCGGCCGTCAGGAACAGCTCGCCAAGAGCATCAAACGCCGAATACATGAGCGGCTCGCCTCCGCTCAGCACCACACGCTCCACGCCAACCGCCTGCCACTCCGGCATCCACGTTTCGATTTCCTCGATGGTGAGCTCCTCCGTGGTGCGAAGTTCCCAGATATCACACATCACGCAGCGGCAGTTGCAGCGGTTGTGGGGATACAAGATCACGATCGGCAGTGAGGTGATGGGGTCGACTCGCGGCCGGAGCGGCCCTGGCGCGGTGCGGGGTTGACTCGGTGCCGGGCGCGGAATCAATTCAGTCATCAGTCCTCGAAGCGGATCGCGCACACGAACTTCAGCCCGGGCGGCCCTTCCCCTGCAATGATATCCCAACCCCACAAAACCGGCGAGCACCGCGCGCCGCTCGACAGGTGAGTCGGTAAGCTGGTGCGACGAGCATTGGTCCGGCTGGGCCAGCGTCTGCGACGTCCGTGGCTTCGACGCCGTCTTCGCCACGCCGTGCTCGAGACGGTGAAGGACGTGCCCCTCCTCGTGCTACCCGGCGTGCACAACCCAGTGGTCTTTCGCAGCGGCCGCTTCCTGGCAGATGCAATCGATCTCTGCATTGCGTCCCGTGAACGCGACGCGGCGCGGACAGGAGCGCTCGACCTGGGCACGGGGAGCGGCGTGGGAGCTGTGTTCCTCGCTCGGCTCGGCTGGCGGGTCGTCGCGGTGGATACCGACCCGGTGGCCGTGCGATGCGCACGAGTCAACGCGCTGCTCAACGGCGTCGAGGATCGCATTGCCGTCCGTCAAGGGGACCTGTGGGGACCCGTCATGGGCGAGCGGTTCGACGTTGTGACCTTCAACCCGCCGTTTTTTCGAGGAATTCCTCGTGATCCGCGCGAACGACATTGGAGGAGCCCCGACGTGTTGCACCGGTTCGCCGCGGGGTTGGGAGACGTGTTAGCACCAGGTGGCGAAGCCCTCGTGGTATTCTCGAGCGATGGCGATGAGCCCACGTTGCTAACCAGCCTCGCGGCCGCAGGGTTCATCGTGACACCAGCGCATCACCGGGATTTCGGGAACGAAGTGATGACGGCGTACCGTGCGGTGCCGGCGGCGTCCGCATGACCCGGCCATTGGTGCTGCTCGTGAATCCCTCCATGGCAAAGCCCCGGGGTGTGCGACTGCCGCTCTCGCTGCTGGCGCTCGGCGCGGTGTTGGAAGGACGGTATGAATACCGCATCGTGGACGGGAACGTCGATCCCCACCCCGACAAGACCGTGCTCCAGTTGCTCACCGGCGTCCGGCATGCGTTGGTGGGTATCACCGTGATGCCGGGCCCCCAGGTGGCTCCTGCCATCGCGATCGCGACCGCCGTGCGCCGCGCGCGCCCGGATGTGCCGATTGCCTGGGGAGGCTATTTCCCGACGCTGTACCCCGACTCGGCGATCAACGCACCATATGTCGACTACGTCGTGCGCGGCCAGGGCGAGGACACGCTGCACCGGCTGCTGGAGGCCCACCCGGACATCGCGCCATCCGACGTCGGCCGCCGGAGCGACTCGACTCGGGAGACAGCCGCCATCGCGATCACCGGACTCACCTGGAAGCGCGACAGCGAGATCGTCCACAACCCCGCCCGGGCGTTTCGTCCACCCGACACGTACCCCGTCTACTCCTATGACGCGCTCGAGGACGTCGACACCTACTTCCGGCCGAGTTTCCTCGGCCGGCGCACGGCCGTCCATCAGGCTGCCATCGGCTGTCGCTTTCGCTGCGAGTTCTGTGGCGTGGTTTCCATGTTCGGCGGTAAGACCCACCTCCAGGGCCCGGAGCGCCTCGATCACGTGCTGAAGCTCCTCTCCACTCGGTATCGTGCGGATGCCGTCCAATACTACGATCACAACTTCTTCGACCGGGAGGTCACGAGCATACCGATCCTCGAGGTGCTGGCACGGCACCGCCTTCCGTGGTGGTGCTATGCCCGTGCGGACACCTTGGCGGGGTTCTCAACAGCAACATGGGAACTGCTCCGCACGAGCCAGCTTCGCATGGCGTACATCGGGGCCGAAGCGGCCAGCGACGAAATGTTGCGTGCCATGCGGAAGGGCTCGCGGGTCGAGCACACGCTGGAGGTCGCTGAGCGCTGTCGGGCCTTCGGCATCATCCCGGAATTCTCCTTCGTAGTCGGCGGACCGGAGGACCCGGAGGGGGAAATCGAGCACACGTTCCGCTTCATCAAACAACTCAAGCGGATTCACCCCGCATGCGAAGTGATCCTCTATTTCTACAGCCCCACACCTCAGCTCAGCGGGGAACAGAGCCGATTGGACGATTCGGGAGCACGAATCCCGATCCTGGAGCAGTACGGCCCCGGCGGGCCACTCCTTCCGACCACCCCCGAGGGGTGGGCCGACCCCCGCTGGGTACGGTACGTCTGCCACCAAGACGCCCCGTGGCTCACCCCGGCGCTGCGCGAACGCGTCCAAGACTTCGCAAGGGTGCTCTCCTGTCGCTTCCCCACGGTTCAGGATTGGTCGACACCACGCTGGGGGAAGTGGATCCTCCAGCACCTGGCGTCGTGGCGCTACGCGACCGCCCGATACGACCGCCCCCGTGAACTGGAGTTCGCCCGCCGCCTGATCCCGCTTCGGGAGCCGCAACGTGAGAGCATTTGACCTCCACCAGACTGTGGTCCTGCCGCGCGTCCCGTGACCGGGAGCCTGAGGCGTTTCCGCCTGGCGTACGGTACCCAGCGTGCACGAGAGGGTCGCGGCGCGGGCGGTGTACAGGAGTTGCTCGCACTCCCGTTCCTGCGGACCGGTCCCCGAGCTGACGAGTGGCGAATTCGGGCACGCTCCTTCGCGTATGTGGCACGCCACTGGCTCTCACGCAGCGGCGCCAGCCACCCCCTACGGATACTCGACCTGGGAGCCGGCAACGGCTGGTTGTGTTACCGCAGCGCACTCGAGGGTCATCGCCCTATCGCTCTCGACATTCGGACCGATACGGTGGACGGGCTCGGCGCTGCGGCAGCTTACGCTGCGCACCTGCCTGCCATGTTCCCACGGATCGCCGGCACCTTCGAGACCCTCCCTCTCACCAGCGCAGGGTTCGATCTCGTAGTGTTCAATGCATCGATCCACTACGCCCTCGACCTCGAGGCAACGCTCCGGGAGGCGTGTCGGGTCGCGCGACCGGGCGGAACACTCCTGATCGTGGACTCCCCGTTCTACGCTAGGGAGGTGTGGGGGGTCGCGATGGTGGAGGAAAAACGAAAGGCCGCTCCCGTGACGTTCGGGCCGCTGGCCGAGGAGCTGATGCGGTTCCCGTTCGTGGAATTCCTCACACCGGAGCGGCTGGGGAAAGCATCGGACGCGCTGGGCCTGCGGTGGCGACGCCATCGTGTCCGGTACCCGTGGCAGTACGAGTTGCGTCCCCTTTGGGCACGGCTCCGGGGGATGCGTCCCCCGTCACGTTTCGACGTGTGGTCGACCTCCGTCCCCGGACTCGCAGGCTAGCGGACAGGGTCGGTTTCCGACCCCAGCCGAGCCAGGAGCGCGGCCTGGAGAGCGGGCTCGAGACGGGGCGTCGCGCGAGGATCGAAGGCATCTACCACACCTCGTATCAAGCCGGGCCGCACCGCCGCCGGGAACGCATTTAAGAGCTCGACCAGTTCGAGGAGACCCTCCTCTCCCCTTGTTGAGCCTCGTCCAAGGACGGTCGCCGTGAGCCCCCATCCAAATCCGCGCTCGAGCTCGGCACGATCATCGTCCGGCATGCGCGCCGCGAGCCGCGATAGCCGCGGCACATCATGACCCAGCTTCCGCCCCAGGACCCAGCCAGCGGCTCGCACCGGCGGAACCGTCGGCGCTCCCTGCGGCTGCCCCACCTGACCTAGTGCTCCCAGCACACCTAACCCCAGCAAGGTTACGGCGAACCATCGCCGCCACCGGGCGGTGTCCGCGACTCCTCGCCAAGCGAGCGCAACCAAGAGTGGCAGGACAAACGCCAGATGCCGGTAGGCCACATAGTCTCCTCCCAGCGGGGACGCCACGTAGAATGGTGACGCCGCATAGGCCACGAAGAACCACAGGAGAACCAAGAGGCCGACCGTTGCGGCCGGCTCCGCCCGCCGGCTGACCACCAGACTCGTGCCCATCACACACGCCGCAGTCCAGACCAGTCGGAGTGCATACGTGCCCACCGGCCCACCCACCGTCGGCAGCCACGTCGCCCCGGGGATCACCACAATCGGCACCGCGAGGAACCGTACGGGGGCCCACAGCAGGTTGACCACACTCGGGGACATCCCCCGCACCGAAAGCGGTCCGAGCTTCTCCAACTGAAACCCCACGTCGAGCTGCGTCCACAGGAGCCACCAGGGCACCAGGACTGCCAAGGCTGCGACGACGACGAGCGCCGTGGCACGGAGCCGCCCACCCTGCCGCCCCGAGGTGAATACGAACGTCACCGCCGCAGCGAGCACGACGAGCGAGTCCAGGGCCCACGCGACAGCCAGTCCGAGCACCAGTCCGACTGGCACCGGCTGCACGCCCACCCGCCGCGCCGCCAGGACCATGAGTACGAATGGCCAAAACGCCGCGAGTCCGTGCAACCCGAAGCCGGCAGTCCCCCAGGGCAGCAGTCCTGGCACCGTCACGACCGTCCACCAGCCGAACCATTTCCCGACGGTGGAACCGAACACCCGGTGAACGACCGCGATTTGTACGGCTCGGCTGCCTGTATCGACGATCAGCGCGGCCGCAGAAAGCGCCGGAAGGCCGGCCACGCGCGATGGCAGGAGCCAGGCCAGCAGGCCCACCAGGGCGCTTGCGCCCTCGTGCGGATAATGGACGAGTTGATCGAAGCGCAGCGGTCCGTCACGCGCCTCGTCGAGCAGAAGCTCCCACGCCAGCTGGTCAGGAGCGTCCACCCACGGCATTTCGGCGAGCCCAAACACCCAGCGCACCAGCGCGCCGGCGAGCGCCATCATGAGGATCGAACGCACGGTCGCCCACCCCCGGGCGTCAGTCACTCCCACGCCGCTCGAACTCGATGATGTAGTGATCCGCCAACCGGGAAAGCGGCCACCAACGCTCGCACCGCCGCTCGAGGGCGTCCAGGCGAGTCATAAGCGCTGGGTGACGTGCGGCCCATGCATTTGCATAGGGTGGCGGCAATAATACGCCGATCGCGCCGACGCCACGACACTCGAACTCCGACGCGAAGGCCCTGCGTACCGCCGCGACGGACGGATAGAACACGCGGCAGCCCCGCCACGTCACCCCGTCGGAGCGCAAGCGGCGGAATCCTTCGCGGGGGCGCAGCTGAGCCAAGTACCACCCCCATTCCCACGGCACCAACCGGCCCATGGCCGACACCACGACCCGCGCGCCTGGCCGCAGGAGCCGGGCAAGCCCCGTCGCAACCGGTTCCACATCGGCGACGAGGTTCAGCCCCCCAAAACTCGACACCGCCCCGTCGAAGACGGCTTCAGGCATGTAGCGGTCGAGAGCCGGAATCCGAGGGTCGGCGTCAGCCGTGAGCGAGACCCGCTCCCACGTCACGAGCCGTCCGAGTCCAGCCTCGGCAATCTTGCGCCGGGACTCGTCGAGCATTGCCTGAGAACGATCCGTGGCGTGCACCAGCACGCCTCTCCGAGCGAGGTGCACCGCATCCTCGCCGGTACCGCAATTCAGCTCGAGCACACGGTCGCCACGGTGGAACGCGCGGTCGAGCCAGCGCCATACGGCGCCCCGGTAGAGCCGGCCGAGTTCGGTATGGGTGAACTGCCGATCGTATTCGGCGGCGAGAAGGTCAAAGGGGTCATCGGGTAGGTGGTCGGTCACGAGGTGGGCCACGTCAGGAGGGCCTGGCGTGCCCGTGCTGCGTCCTCCGAGGCCGCCAGCGCTCGTGCCGGGTCACCGGTCTTGGCTCTCGCAGCCTCAACGGCACTCGATAGCCATCGGTCGGCGAGCCCGTAGTATGCACGCGGGCGACGGCCCGCGATAGCGTAGTCGCGATCCGTCACGTCGGCCCAGTCAGCCGGCAGCGATACGCGGTCCTCCACGTCAGCATAGTAGGCTGTGTTCTTGATCGGATAGGCCACGGTCGTAAAGAACACATCCGGGGCCGCCTGCATTACGTGCTCGACGGTGGCTTCGATATCCTCGAACGTCTCCCCTTCGTAGCCCCACATCAGGAACATCCCGACCTGGATACCATGCCGTTTCGCCGCTCGCGCTGCCCACTGAACCTGTTCCACCGTCACGCCACGCTCCATCCCGTCGAGGAGCCGTTGGCTGCCGCTCTCGGACCCGATCCAGATCCTCCAGCATCCCATGTCAGCGAGCGTCGCGAGCACTTCCTCTTTCATCATGCGGTCGGCGCGGGAGATCGTTTCGAAGGGAACGCGGAGGTTTCGCCGGCGCAGCTCGCTCGCGTACTGGAAGAGCCACCGATGGTGAATAGTGAACACGTCGTCCGCGTACCAAACCTGGTCGGGCGCGTACGCGTCGACGACCTGCTGGAGCTCGTCAGCGCAGTCAATATGGCTGCGGCGACGATGCGTGAAGCCGAACACGGCGTGAGAGCACCACCGGCACTTGTAGGGACATCCCCGGGCTGTGATCAGGTTGACGCTCCCTTGGCCGTGGTGCTCGCGCCAAACCTGGACGTACCGTGAAATGTCGATGCGATCCCGGTCGGGCCATGGCAGCTCGTCCAGGTCGGCGATCTGGGGGCGGGGCTCGCTGACCACGAGTTGCCCAGTCTCGTCCAGGAACGCCACACCGCGAATGTCGTGTAGTCGGTGTGCCCCCCTCCGGGCAAGCGCCGGGAGGAGCTCGGCCATCGTCAACTCTCCTTCGCCGGCCACGACTGCGTCGGCACCTCGCTTGAGGTACTCCCCGGGATAGTTGGCCGACTCGGGTCCACCCAGCACGACAACCCAGCCGCATGCCTTCGCCTTCGCGACGATCCGCAGAACCGCTGAGCGCGTCACCAGATTGGTGTAGACCCCCAGGACGCCGCTGCCAAACTCCAGCCGGTTCGCGAGGTCTGTGGGCGTGGCGAACGTGCTATCGAAGACCTCGACGTCGAACCCGGCGCGCCTCAAGTAGGCCGAGACATACAGGAGGCCGAGTGGTGGGTACGGCTTCATGATCTCCTGCTCCTTTTCATCCTCGAGCAGGAAGTACCCGTGGGTGAGCAGCAAATCCGTCATGAATCCCAACTTAACCCTGGCAGGTCGACCCACAGAAGGATGTGCACGGGGATCGTGGACCCGCCCGCGCGTGGTTCGTCGCCACCGTGACGACTGGTACCAGGAATCCGACTCGGCCGCCGTTCGGGACCCTGTACAAGTCCACTGCGAGACCCTAGACTGGGGAATTCCCTTTGGCGACACCGAGCCCGTCGATGAGCATCCCCAACCGCTTCGGCCCGATTCTCCTGGCGCATTCGTACTATCTGCGCTACGACGAGAAACAGGTGCAGAAGATGCGGCCGTACGCACCGCTCGCGACGCTCATCGTCACCGCGACACTGAGGAACAAGGGGTTCGACGTACGGTTCTTCGATGCCATGCTGTCGGCGGGTGTGGAAGAATTTGCCGGTGCGCTGGAAGGCATCCGCCCTGCAGCCGTCGCGATCGTCGAAGACAATTTCAACTTCCTGACAAAGATGTGCACGCTTCGCATGCGCGAGGCAGCCCTCGACATGATCGCCGCCGCCAAGTTCCGTGGCATCCCCGTGGTGGTGAACGGCTCGGACGCCACCGACCACACCGAGCAGTATCTCGCCGCCGGGGCGGACGTCGCGCTCATCGGCGAGCCGGAACGGTCACTCGAGGATGTCTTGGTCGCGTGGGAAGCCGGGGTCTCGGACCTCTCCGGAATCCCGGGGCTGGTGCTTCCGGGCGGGGGCGCGGACCGGCCGGTCCCGACGTCCACACCATCACGCCCGTACCTGAAGGACCTCGACGCGCTGCCGTTCCCGGCCTGGGATCTCGTCGACGTCGACCGCTACCGCTCCGCGTGGCGGCAGCGCCACGGGCGCTTCTCTTGGAGCGTCGTCACATCGCGCGGTTGTCCCTACCGGTGCAACTGGTGCGCCAAGCCGATCTTCGGGACCCGGTACGTCCAACGCAGTCCGGCCGACGTCGCCGAGGAAGTTCGCCTGCTCAAACAGGACGTCGCACCTGACCACCTCTGGTTCGCCGACGACATTTTCGGGTTGACCGAACACTGGATCACGAGCTTCGCCGAGGAACTCGCTGCGCGTGAGGCACAGACCCCCTTCATGATGCAAACGCGAGCCAACCTCCTCACCCCGTCTGTCGTGAAGGCGCTTCGCGAGTCGGGAGCCGAAGAGGTATGGATCGGGGTCGAATCGGGGGCTCAGCACGTGCTGGACGCGATGGACAAGGGGACGACGGTCGAGCAGGTGCGCAGCGCGACGCAGGCACTCAAGAGCCAGGGAATTCGAACCGGGTGGTTCCTTCAACTGGGATATCTCGGCGAGGAGTGGGATGACATCCTTCAGACGCGCGACCTCGTGCGCCAAGAACGGCCGGATGACATCGGCGTTTCCGTCGCATACCCGCTCCCGGGAACTGAGTTCTTCAACATCGTGCAGGAGGAACTCGGTCACAAGAGGAATTGGGTCGACAGCGGGGACCTCGCCATGATGTTCCGCGGCACCTTCTCCACGTCATTCTATCGGGACATCCGGGACCTCTTGCACAACGAGGTCGTCACGGGACCGAGCGCAGACACCGAGCGTCGGTGGACTTCTCTCGCGGAGCGGGCTCTGAGCGTGCGATCCGCCCGCTAGGGGAGGTTCTCCACTTCCATCTCGCCTCCCCCGAGCTCACCCAACCGGCCCAGCAACCGGACGCTCTCGTACGGATCATCCCGGTGACATAGGCGCCACCCCCTCGGCTGCGCGAGGTGCGTGGCGACGGCCAGCGCCGCATCGGGATCGGTATCGAAACCGGGCTCCAACCCTGACATGAGCGCCTCGTGCATCTCGTCCCGCGACACGCGACTCAGCGTTGCCGGACCAGCGCCGCGCTCAAGGAGACAGACCACCCCACTCCGAACCATCGCGACCACTTCCCGGTCGGAGGGACCGAGCGGGATCACCACCTTGTCTTTCCCACCGGGAAGGCGCTGGACCGCGCGGTCCCGCAGGTCGGGGAAGAAGTCGATGGACGCGGGCGGCAGTCCGACCGAACGCGGTAACCCCCAGATGCACGGTACCGGCCTCAACTGGACGTACGCGGCCTCCTCGCCGAGCAGTCGCCAACCCCGCCGGAGTGCCGCAAAGGCCACCGTGCTCTTCCCGGAACCGGACGGCCCCACCAGCAAGACGGCAGACTGGTTCCGGACCAGCGTCGCGGCGTGGACGGGATACCGATCTTGGTGGGTCACGAGCATAAGGGTGAGCGCCTCAACCACTGCCGATCGGAACAGGAGTTCCTCCTCGACTAGCGCCGGCGTGACCACGGCGGCTGCCTCGTGACCGTCGATGTCGGCTATCCCGTAACCGCCCTCCGCCCTGAGCGCGAATCTGCGACGGCTCGGCCAGCAATACTCGACCCGGAGGGGGCTGGATTCGCCTCTCACACCCGCTCGCACCCAGAGGCGCACACGAGCCGCGACGGGAGCCTTGGCGGCGAGTGGCGGGAGGAGACCGGCGACCGCACCGAAGGAGCGATCCACTGCCGCCAGCACCTCGGCGCTGTTCGATGCAAAGTGCACCCGCAGGCCCAATACCGAGAGATGACGGCTGAAGGGGAGGCGCCCGGTGCTGCGCAGCGGATCGGCGGGAAGCGCGAACACCACGGATTTCACGATTGGCTCGGTTCCTCACCACGCATCGAGATCTCCCCGGGCGCCACCTCGACCTGGGACGGGGGCTGGACACCTTGCCCCGACATCCGCGCGGTCCGTTTTCGACGGCTCTGTGCCACCCGATACCCCAGCAGCACCGCCACCGCAAGTGCAAAGAGGCTCGGCAACAGCAGATCCGCCTTGACGAGCCACAGGAAATGCACCACCGCGAGCGGGGCTGCCAGGTACACCAGCCGATGCAACCACCGCCACCGCGTGGCGCCCAGCCGCTTTACCCACCCGCTCGTCGACGTCACGGCCAGCGGCGTGAGGAGCACGAAGGCGAGGAAACCCATAGTCACGTAGGGACGCTCGCGCACGTCCTCTACGATCGCTGCGGGCGAGACCCCGAGCCCGGACAGATAGGTCTGGTCCACTCCATAGGTGAGGACGTGCACCACCGCATAGGTGTACGCGGCGAGGCCGAGGGTCCGCCGGAGCGGCATCAGCGCGCCGAAACGCAACAGATCACGCGTGGGGCGCACTGAGAGCGAGAGGGCGAGGAGCGTGAGGGCCGTCAAGCCGGTCCGATGCGTGACCGATTCGACCGGATTGGCGCCGAGCCCGCCGGTCAGGGCGTCCAGCAGCAGCCACGCACCAGGCACCGCGGCCCCGACCCACACGAGAGGACGCGCGATGCGACGAACGAAGGCTCCCGGTGTCACGGCGTCTCAGTAGTTTCGGCGCAGATCCATTCCGGCATAGAGCGAAGCGACCTGATCGGCATAGCCGTTGAACATCAGGGTGGGGCGTTTGCGGAGTTCACCAATGCGCCGCTCGCGTGCCTGGGTCCACCGCGGGTGATCCACCATCGGGTTCACGTTGGCGTAGAACCCGTATTCCCTCGGGGCGGCGACGTTCCAGGTGGTAGTCGGCTGTTCCCGCACGAGGCGGATCCGAACGATCGACTTGATGCTCTTGAAGCCGTATTTCCAGGGTACCACCAGCCGTACGGGCGCCCCATTCTGATTGGGGAGTGCCTTGCCGTAAAGCCCCAAGGCCAAGATGGTGAGGGGGTGCATCGCCTCATCCAACCTCAGCGCCTCCACGTATGGCCAGGGCAGGATCCCACGCCGCTGCCCAGGCATCTGCTCGGGGTCGAGCAGCGTGGTGAATTCCACGTATCTGGCGTGGGACGTCGGTCGGACTGCGCTCAGGAGATCCCGCAGCGGGACTCCCAGCCAGGGAATCACCATTGACCAGGCTTCGACGCAGCGCAGGCGGTACACGCGCTCCTCGGGCGTGAACCGCTGCCACAGGTCCTCGATGCCGAACGTGCGGGGCTCGTGGACCTCCCCCTCGACATCGACCGTCCACGGGCGCGTCCGGAGCGTGTGGGCGTTCTTGGCCGGATCGTCCTTACCGGTGCCGTACTCGTAGAAGTTGTTGTAGCTGAGCACGTCTTCGAGCGAGGTGAGCTCGTCGCTCTGGAGCGCCCGCGGCGGCCCGCCGGCCCACAAGGACCCGGGCGCGGCGAGTCCAAGGGTGGCCAGACCCATCGTTTCCAGGAAACGACGCCGGTGTACGTAGACACGCTCGTCGGTGATCTCACGTCCGGCAATCGGATCGGGTCGTCGAATCAGCATCGGGTCCTCGCAGTCGGGTACCGGTCGGCGCATCAGTACAACCACCTGGGCCGGGCCGATGTTCCATCGATGTCGAGAACGCCGCACGCATGCCCAAGGTCGTTCGATCCGGGACCGAATCGACCGCCCAGCGGGTAGGACCAGAAGGCGGCGTGAGCCATCCTTACGTCGAGGGACCGGGCCGCCCTATATTCAGGCAGAGGAGTGGGGGGGTCTGGGGCGGACGCTGACCGGAGGGCGCTGGTCCGCGCCCGGGGCATCGGGCTACCTTGGCAAAGGTGTTCCCCGCATGCGAGCTGACGGCAGCACCGGGTTCCGACTCGCGGCCAGTATCGCCCTCCTGGCGTTTGCGGGCGGCGCACAGGCCCAACAGACCGGGGCGGTGACCGGCAACGTCGTCGACGCAATCACCGGCCTCCCAATCGCCGACGTTTCGGTCTCGGTGGTCGGGTCCGAGGCCATCGCGGGAACCGACGACCAGGGAACGTACCAGCTCGGGAGCATCGCTCCCGGCCTCATCAGGGTGTCGGCCCAGATCATCGGCTACAATCCAATCACCACACCCTACTACACCCTCCTTCCCGACTCCTCAATCACCGTTCACTTCCGACTTGCGCCGCTGTCGGTCGCACTCGAGCCGGTCGAGGTGACGGCCGAACGATTGGAGACTCCGCACCACCTCGGCTCAACCGTCATTACCCGCGACCAGCTTCCCGCCAGAGGCGACGTGCTACAGGCACTGCAGGGGGCCGTCCCCGGCGTCCGATTGACTGGCCGTCAGGACCAGACGCGGACGAGGATCCGCCACTCGATGTCCGACGCGCTGTACGTCATCAATGGAACGGTGGTGACGCCGCCGCTCACGTTCTACATCGATGTGGGTGACGTGGAGTGCGTGGAGATCCGTCGGGGCTTCCAGGCGGCGAGCGAATTCAGGCCGAGTATCAACGGAGAGACCTACTCCGGGGTGATTCTCATCTGGACGCGCGGGGCGCTCGGCGCGCGTCCCGCGGCTTGCCGGGACGACAACGGCTAGACCGCAACATCAGCCGGGCTGAAACCGAATGGTCACCGTCGTCCCACGACCCAACTCGCTCTCGACCGCGATCGTTCCCCCCCATGATTCGACCAGTCGTCGACAGATGGCGAGCCCGAGTCCCGTCCCGCTGGTGTTGGTCGAGAAGTGCGGCTCGAACACCAGGGGGAGGTGATCCGGCGAGATCCCGTCCCCGTCGTCGCGGACACGGACAAACGGAACGCCGTCGTCCTCGCGCCCCACGGTGATTTCCACTCGCTGGGCGCTCGCGTTCCGCGCGTTCTCGATCAGGTTGATCAGCACCTCCTTGACCTCGTCCTTGCGCACGGGCGCCATGACCGGTCCGTCAGATAGCATCCGCACGTCGGTAGTGCTGCCCAACCCGTAGAGCGCTGCCGCGTCCTGGGCGATCGCGGCGACGTCGGCACTCACGACGGGAGAGGTTTCGATCAGGGGCGCGCCAAAGCGGGCGAAGGCCCGGGCAATGGCATCGAGACGCTCGATCTCCGCCAGGATCTGCTGCGCGGTGCGCTCGAGCGTCGCGTCGAAATCCGATCGGCCGTGCCGGCGCGCCCGCTGCAAGTGCTGGATACCCAACCGAATTGGCGTCAGCGGGTTCTTGATCTCATGCGCGCCCTGCCGGGCCACCTCACCCCACGCCAGCACGCGAACGGCCTGTGCCAGTTCCGTCGTGTCATCGAGCGCAACGACGCAGCCGCGCGGATCGGCCGTGAGCGCTGCGACCTGCACCCGAATCCGCCTGGTCTCGACGGCGAACTCGCTCTCGGCGTGCTCGTCCCCGCTGCGGAGGAACCACCCCACCCACTCCCACACCTGACGCCAGCTCTCTGCGGTGGCCGGTGCGACGCCGATCCCGGGCTCGAGCGCGCTGCCGAGGAGCCGCTGCGCGCTGGGGTTGGCAATGGTCACCCGCAGCTCACCGTCGAGGGCGACCACACCGGTGGCCACATTGCCCAAGACCGTGGCGGTCCGGCGACGCGCTGCTTCCAGCGCGAACTGGCTCGCCTCAACGTCCCGCGCCATCCGCCGAAACGCATCGACCACGGGCACGAACTCCGAGGGGACCCCGGGATCGAACGGCGGAACGGGGGAGCCCTTCCCCACAGCCAGGGCTGCGGCCTCGAGCGACTGCACCGGCCGGGCTAGCGACCGGGCGGCCAACGCCGCGAGAGCCGCAGCGCCCCCGAGCCCGAGCAGCGTCGTGAGCAGCAGCCCGAAGGCGAGGTCCTGCCGCTCCCGCTCGATGCCGGTCACCTCCACCAGCCGAGGAGCCGCCAGGACCCACCCTGACCCCTGCAGACCACCTAGCGACCGATACCCCACGCGCGTTGGCTGACCCGCAATGGACGCGTCGGCCGTGACCTCGAGCGCATCCTCTTCGCTCAGGGCGAGAAAGATCTCGGCCGGTAGATATGCCCCCAAGACCCCCAGCTGCTCCAAGATCCCCGCACTCGTCGCCGTGAGCTTGCCGTCTGCGTACCACATCAGGTCGGCACCCAACCGATCCGCCAGGTCGTCGAGCCGCGGTCCGGCATCGGTGGGAGCCAGCCCGGTAAAGGCCCTCGCCGTGCCAGCGGCATCGCTCAACGTCTGCTGAATGAGGAGGTCCCGGCTTCGGATCGCCTCGACCCGCAACCGGCTCACCGACCACGCTGCATAGCCCACCGTGGGGATCACGAAGAATCCGGCCAGCGCGATCAGCAGCCGGACGCGATACGACCGGAACTGCAGGAGATCGGGGAGCCAGGTAGGCGGACGCACCTCCTCACCCACCGCGCGCCCCACGAGTCCCAGGAGGAGCAGGAACGCAGCGTCGAGAATGATCAACAGCGCACCCCGCACCACGAGCTGCGATACGTCGCCCAGTGGCACGACCGCATGCAGGTGCCGAGTGCCCTCCGGCCGCATCAGCGATTGACTCCCGCGGACGACCCACCGATCGCGACGCCACTGCAGCCCCGTGCCCTCCGGCATTGTCTCGACGGGCTCACCCAAGAACATGACGTACGGCGCGACCAGACGGCGCTCGCCGCGGAGGAACCGCCCGACGGCGACCGGCGGGATGACCTGTGACCGCGGGGCCACACCCGCCGTGACGACCGTGCCGTCTGGGAACGGGGCCGCCACGACGTAATGCACCCCTGGCTCGAGCTCGAGCGCCCGAACCACCGCCTGGCCGCTGTCCCGGGCCACGTCGGCGACGGCAGCCAGAAGCGGCAGCCGAAGGTCCAGCTGGGCGAGCTCCAAACTGGCCAACATCCGGTTGTCGGGACTCCAGACCACCAACACCCCGGGGTAATCGTCTTGGCTGAGCGGCGAGTGACGCCAGCGTGAGTACAGCTCGGCCGCGCTCTTAGGCGGCGGCTGCTCGAGCAGGGCGGCCCCGAATCGCTCCAAAAAACCGATCGCGACGGGGTCCCCGCCCTCCAGCCGCTCGGCATCGCGTTCGGCCAACAGCAAGCGGCCGTGCATCACCTGACCCCAGGTGAGCAACCCGGCTCCGGCTCCAACTACGACCGCAATAGTCATGAGCTGCCGCGCGCGCGAAGCCGGCTGAACGGCAAGCCACACCGCCGGCATCCACAGCAGGCCGTACCACAGCGGCCAGTTCCCCGCGGGCTGCCAGACCACGAGCCCGACCACCGCGAGGACTCCCACCCACCCACCGGCGACCCACGACACCCACGACGGCGCCGACGGGCGCCGCCCCAGCAGGAGGGCCGCGCCCAGTCCGAGTGCCCCGCCCGCCGTGAGCAGCGTCAGCTGCCACCCCAACCACGTCCCGAGCCCAATCTCGGTCGCCGGGGGGCTGATCCCTGAGGCCAGGCGCCACATGAGGAACGGGCTGGCTGCCACCACGAGGCCTGCGGCAAGCAGCCCGAGTACCGACGCCGGAATCCCACGCCGCCCGACCTGCCGGAACGCAATACTGGCGACGGCCGCGAACAGGAGCAGTGCTCCCGCCGAGGCCGACAGAGGCCCCAGGAGCTCCAGATAGTAGGTGGCGGGCGAGAACAGCGGCGAGAGCCCGATCCGCTCGCCGACGGGGGTGAGGACGAGCAGCGCCGCGAGTCCCAGTATCCCACCCCATCGGGCCGGGCGGCTGCCAAACACGGTCACCAGCAACAGCGTGAGGGTAGCCAGCAGTCCCACCCACTCACCGCCATGCTCCATGATCTCGAGCTTACGCGCTCCCTGGGACGGTGGGATCGCACGGACGCTGAATAGCGTGTCCGGCGGCGGCCGCTCCGCCTGCGCGGCGCAAGTGGGGAGGCAGTAGTCGAAGACGTCGGATCCCAACGGCCCGGTACCGGGGTAGTAGAATTCCAGGGCGGACCCGGTTTCGGAGGCAAACTGCCACGCCAGCGTGCCGCTCCGATCGGGGACCGCACTGTCCGCAGCGAGCAGGACGCGGCCCACACTCACGCGATCGCCCACCTGGCGACTGGCTTCCAGAATGACGTAGAATGGAGTGATGTGTGCAGAAAGCTCAGCCGGCCTGGGGTCGAGGTGGAGACGATTGGTGCCCGCCCACACCCACGGCCGCCCCGCCTCGTCGAACACGACGACGCTCCGCTCCGGCCCGCGGGCGTCGCCCAGCGCCTGCAACCGGCGCATCGCTTCGGCGCGGGGCTCTCCCGCCAGTTCGGCACCGCGCGCCGCCAGGCCCCGGGCCACGTCAACCGCCTCCGCCAGGCTACGGTCCAGGCGGGGGCTGGCCTGCTGGATCAAGCCTTCGCGAACTTCCGGCCACCGGCGTTCGACTGCCCGCGTCTGCAGCGCATTGCTGAACACGGCCACCGCCGCACCTACGGCGACGGCCGCCGTGAGCAGCCCGCCAAAGCGACGGGCTCGGGCAGCCGCGGCCGCGACCACCACACTGGCAATGACAGCCGCAATCGCCACGAGGAAGTGCGGCTCCCGACTCCACAGTCCCAACGCCACGGCCTCCGCGGCGACCGCGAGTTCCCAATGAGCGAATCGACTGGCGCTCACCGACGCCCCATTCTTCTCAAGCACCTCACCCCCGAAGAGGTTCGTACGCATCTAGACCGCGACCCCCGACTCATCCTGCCGGTCGGCACGACGGAACAGCACGGCCCGCACCTCCCACTGGGGTGCGATACGATCATCGTCGAGCGGCTCGCCGATGACCTTTCAGCCGAGTTCGGCGTGCTGCGCGCACCGACCATAGAATATGGTGTCAACGCCGATACCGCGCGTCCCTTTCCGGGCAGCGGGTCGCTCCACTTCAAGACCCTGCACCGCTTGATCAACGATCTCGTGGTTTCGTGGGAAACTGGAGGAGTGCGGGAATTCATCATTCTGACCGCACACGGACCGGATCCGCATCAGGAGGCATTGAGTACCCTGAGCCTGCGCGAGGCTCGGGCCCGCACCGTCGACATTTTTTCGGTGCCACTGCCCGAAGAGGGGTCCGATACCTGGCGCGTCGTGCACGGAGGGGAAATCGACACCTCGCTGCTCCTCTACGTCGACCCGGCGTTAGTGAAGCTCGCCCAGGCCCAGGACTTCGACGCAACGCCCGCCGTGGCCCGCCGCTATCAGCGCGGTGGACGCAGTTCGATTCCCGCGCGGAGCCCGGGATCGCTGGGCCGACCCTCGCTCGCATCGGTCGAGAAAGGGGAGCGTCTCTATCACCTCATTTACGAGCGGGTCGCTTCGCGTATCTTTCGAACCACATGACCAAGCCGCTCTCGGACTCATCGACCTTTGCGACGCTCCTCGTGATCGCCGCCGCCGTTGCTGCGCCCGCCGAGCTGTCCGCCCAACAGCGCGAGCTGGATCGGGGCGTGCTGCTCATCACTCGCGACGCGACGACGATCGGGCGGGAGGAATTCGTGCTGCTTCGGGGAAGTTCGGGCGCTCCCGGCCTGAGTGGTTTCACGGTCACCAGCACGGTGCTCTACCCCGCCGATCGACCGGAGACCTCGGTCGACGCGATCGTCGAGTTCGGTGCCGACTCGGTTCCCACGATGTCGCGGTACGAGGTCGGGAACGGCGAGGTGGTCCGCGTGGTCATGGGGCTGGGGGCGCGGCGGATTACGGTCCGGACGCTGACCCGCGCTGGGGAGTCCGCCAGGGAATACCCGGCCCGGGAACGGCACCTCGTGATGGACGATTCCGTGTTCGCCGCCCATGCCATTCCGCCCGGCGCGGCCGCGCGAGCGACACGGAGCATCACCCTGAGCGGGGTGCGGGGCGAGACCCTGCGCGTCGTGGATCACGGCACGGAGCCGACCACCGTCGGATCGGCCCGGCTGGTCCTGCACCACGTGACAGTCAGCTCGTCGGCGGAAACTCGTCAGCTTTGGTACGACGATGACGGTCGGCTCATGAAGCTCGTGATCCCAACCCGCAACCTCACGGTGATTCGCGTCCAGGCCCGCCGGTAGGCTAGGGCTGCACCGCCACCTACCCCTCCTGCATAGGCCGTCCCGAACCATGTCGTCGCGCTGTCTCGGATTGAAACTTTTGGGTGATGCGGGCGTACGGGAGCGCGGTAGGGTTACGACCATAAACCGAAGGCAGACGCAATGAGACGTGGAGCTACGCTTTTGCTCGCGGCGCTCGGGCTGGGTCTTTCGAGTGCCGTGTGGGCGCAACAGGAGCCCGTTCCCTCGACCCCTCAGACGCTGACCCTGGCCGAGGCGATCGCGACGGCCCAGGAGCACAATCCGCTGCTCCGCCAGACGGAGAACGACCTCACGGCCACCCGCTGGGGAGTGCGGAATGCCTACGCGTCGTTCGTTCCGAGCCTGTCGGTCAACGGATCATTGGCCTATCGCGGCGCCGGTTCGCAGACGTTCCTCGCCCAGGAGTTCGTGCAGCAGTCATCGACAATCGGCTCGAGCTACGGCGTCAGCCTGTCGATGCAGCTGTCGGGACGCACGCTCATGCAGCCCGGCGTGGCCAGTGCGCGGCACCGCGCGGCCGAGGCCACCTTGTCTGGGGCGGAGATCAACTTGGAATCAGGCGTCCGGCAGCAGTACCTCGCGGTGTTGCAGGCCGAGGCACAGGTCGACCTCGCCGAGCTACAGGTCACGCGAAACGACGAGTTCCTGCGCCTTGCCCAGGCCCGGTTCCAGGTCGGCCAGAACACGATCCTGGACGTGCGGCAGGCCGAAGTGGCGAAGGGGCAGTCTGAGGTGCAGCAGCTTCAGGCGCGGCAGGCCGTGGTGGTCGAGGTGCTACGGCTGTTCCAGCTGATGGGGGTGCCGGCCCCCCAGGATCCGACCCTCGTCACCCTCCCCGACACGTTCCCGATCGTGCCACCCGAATGGTTGCTCAGCGACCTGCTCGGCGAGGCCGAGGCGGCGAATCCGGACCTCTTGGCCTTGCAGGCGCAGGCCACCGCCGCTCGGGCCGGGGCGCGGGCAGCCAAGTCGACGTGGTTGCCGACGATGTCACTGTCGGCAGGGTGGAGCGGGTTCACGCAGCAGTTCACCAATACCGATCCGCTGGTGAACTCGGCCCTGGCGAACGCTCAGGCCGACGCGAATGACATCGTGCAGCAATGCGACTTCGCCAACACCAACTGGCTCAACCCGGGCTTGACGCCCATCGATTGCTCGGTCTTTGCCCTCACACCGGCGGCGGAAGACGCCATTCGAGACGGCATCCTACAGCAGAACGAGGTGTTCCCGTTCGATTTCACGCGGCAGCCCTTCTCGGCGAGCCTCACGGTATCGCTGCCGATCTTCACCCAGTTCGGGCGGCCGCTGGAAATCGCCGAGGCATCGGCCTTCGCCGACGACGCGCGGGAGGCCGTGCGCTCCAAGGAGCTCCAGGTCAGGACCGATGTCAGCCAGGCGCACTACGCCTTGGTAGCCGCCTTCGAAGCGTTCGGCATCCAGGAGAACAACCGCGTGGCGGCCGCCGAGCAGCTGCGGCTGGCCACGGAGCGCTACCGGGTCGGCTCCGGGACCTTCTTTGAGCTCCTCGACGCGCAGCTCGCCTCGCAGCGTGCCGAGGCCGACTACATTAATGCCGTCTACACATACCATTGGTCGATTGCAACCCTCGAGAACGCCGTGGGACGGCCCTTGCGCTAGAGAATGGATTCGACATGTCACGTCGTAAGAAACTCTTGATCTTTGGCGGCGGCGCGGTAGCCGTCGCGGCCCTCATCGCCCTGAACGCTGCCGGTCGGCGGGACCGCGGGGAGTCGGTCCGCATTGCGGCGGTGGAGCGGCGCAACCTGGTAGCCACCGTGACCGCGAGCGGACAGATCGAGCCGCAGCGCTCGGTGGACATCAGCGCCGACATCACGGGCCGCATCATTCAGATCCTGGTGCAGGAAGGCGACTTCGTGAAGCGGGGCGATCTCGTGCTGCGCATCGAACCGTCGCAGTACGAGGCCCAGGTGGCGCAGGCGCGTGCCTTGCTGTCTTCCGCCGAAGCCTCGGCGCTCCAGTCCCGAGCCAACCGCGACCAGGCCAAACGGGCTTGGGACCGCGCCCAGGAATTGCGCCGGCAGAGCCCGAACCTCGTCTCCGACGAGCAACTCGAGCAGTCGCAGACGTCGTTCGAGGTCGCCGAAGCCGTCTACACGTCGGCCCAGTACCAGGTCGCGCAGTCGCGGGCGGCGCTGCAGAACGCGCAGGAGCTGCTCGCCAAAACGGTGCTGCGAGCACCGATGGACGGCGAGGTCACCCGGCTCGCGAAGGAAGAGGGTGAGGTGGCCGTTCCCGGAACCTTTTCCCCGGAGACCGGGCTGCTCATGACGATCTCCGACCTGAGCATCATTCAGGTGGCGGTGCGGGTGGACGAGACCGACGTCGTTCGGCTGCACCTGGCCGATTCGGCCGAGGTCACGATCGATGCGTTCCCGGACACGACGTTCATCGGTCGGGTGACCAAGATCTCCAAGAGTGCGGTCCAGGGCGTGGCGGCGCAGGCGGGGGCGACGAACCAGGCCGTCGACTACGACGTCGAAGTCACCCTGGATAACCCCCCGTCCGAGATCCGGCCCGATTTGTCCGCGACGGCCAAGATCATCACGGCCACGCGGGACAGCGTGCTGAGCATCCCCATCATCGCACTCACGGTGCGTGAGCATGAGGCGATATCGACCGAAACGGCCCCCCAGGATACGACGAAGGGCAAGAAAGAGACGGAGGGCGTCTTCGTGGCTGTCGGGGGGATCGCCCAGTTCCGGCCGGTCAAGGTCGGCATTGCTGGTGAGGAGTACTTCGAGGTGATCGATGGGCTGGTTGAAGGCGACTCGATCGTGGCGGGGCCGTACCAGACGATTCGCGATCTCCGCGACAGTACCCGGCTGCGGCCGGTCAAGGAAACCACGACTGAGAGGCCCTGATGGCTGGGCAGCCATTGATCAGCTTGCGCGGGCTGACGCGCGAGTACCGGATGGATGCCGAGACCGTCTACGCGTTGCGTGGCATCGAGCTCGCGATCGAGACGAACGAGTACGTGGCGATCATGGGACCTTCCGGATCGGGGAAATCCACCCTCATGAACGTCATCGGCTGCCTCGACACGCCCACACGGGGTGAGTACTGGCTGAACGGGACCGAAGTCTCGAGGATGAGCGACGACGAGCTGGCCCGTGTCCGGAACCGGGAGATCGGTTTCGTCTTCCAAACGTTCAACCTGCTGCCCCGGGCGACGGCTCTTCACAACGTGGAGTTGCCCCTCATTTACGCCGGAACGAGTGCCAGAGAGCGGCGCAGGGTGGCGAGCCGGGCCTTGGAGCGCGTCGGACTGGCCGACCGCATGCACCACCGCCCCAACGAGCTGTCCGGTGGTCAACGTCAGCGCGTGGCCATCGCTCGGGCCCTGGTCAACGATCCCAGCATCCTCCTCGCCGACGAGCCCACGGGCAACCTCGATTCGGTGACCAGCCAGGAAATCATGGCGGTGTTTGGAGAGCTGCACACGCAGGGTCAGACCGTCCTGATGGTGACCCACGAAGCCGACATCGCGGCACACGCCCATCGCGTGGTCACGCTGCTGGACGGCGTGGTGCATTCCGACTCGGTGCGCGAGGCCGCCTAGACCATGCCGTTTCGTGAGGCGATTCGGCTGGCGCTCCAGGTCATCTGGGCCCAGAAGATGAAGAGCAGCTTCTCGGTGATCGGTGTGTTCATCGGGGTGACGTTCCTCATCGCGGTCGTCTCGATCGTGGAGGGCATGAACGCCTACATGACCGACCGGTTCGCGACAACGCTGCTGGGCGTCAATACGTTCCAGCTGCGCCGGTATCCCGGCGTACAGATGGGGGACGTCTCGCGGGAAACCCGCCGTGAGTGGCGGCGTCGGCCGCGGATCTCCTTCGAAGACGCCCGTGCCGTGGTCGAAGGGCTCTCGCTACCGGTCGTCACCGCATGGGAGTCGAGCTCACGCGCCGATCTCTCGCACGACGGCAAGATCGCCAAGGACATCGAGGTCGTCGGCGCCACCGAGGACTACTTCCAGATCAAGAACTGGGATCTGGAAGCCGGCCGCCCCTTCAGCCCTCAGGAGGCGCAGGCGGGGCAGCCCGTGATGGTCATCGGCCACGAACTCGCAGAGCGCCTGTTCGAGACCCGCGATCCCATCGGGCGAGAAGTCCGGATCCGCGGGATCCCCTACCGGGTGATCGGCGTGGTCGAGACCCAGGGGAACCTGTTTGGGATTTCCCTCGACAAGTTCGCCGTGGCACCCGCACTCTCACCGATCAAACGGATCGTCAACCCCGCACGCGTGGTCGACGCCCTTCTCGTCCGGGCCGGCTCATTGGAGGAACTCGACGTCGCCATCGCCGAGACCGAAGCGATCATGCGGAGCCGACGACACCTCCGGCCCTCCGATGGCAACAACTTCTCGATCGAGACCGCTGACGCGGTGCTGGACTTCTGGGGCAAGATCAACCGCGTTCTCATGATGGCGTTGCCGGGATTGGTGAGCATCTCCCTCGTGGTAGGCGGCATCGTCATCATGAACATCATGTTGATGGCGGTGGCCGAGCGAACGCGCGAGATCGGCATCCGCAAGTCGCTCGGTGCTCGGCGCCGGGACATCATGCGTCAGTTTCTGGTCGAGTCGGCCACCCTGGCCACCGTCGGTGCGGCGATCGGGATCGCGACCGGCATCGGTCTGGCAGGCATCGTTCAGGCCACCACGTTCCTGCCCGCGCGTGTCGCTCCCTGGTCGGTGGTGGTTGCCATCTTGCTCGGCGGTGGGGTCGGCGTGACCGCAGGATTGTATCCCGCGAGTCGTGCCGCCCGACTCGATCCCGTCGATGCCATCCGTCAGGAGTAGGCCGTGACCTCTCTGTTTGAAGGTGTCGGGATTGCCCTGAGCTCGCTCCGAGCGAACAAAGCGCGCGCGGCACTCACGATTCTCGGCGTTGCCATCGGTGTCATGGTAGTGATGGTCATCGGCTCGATGATCACCGGGATCAACCGGGGCGTCGAAGACATCTTCAACCAGCTCGGCCCGCGGACGTTCTTCGTGTTCCGATACTTCCAGGCGGGTATTCAGGTCTCCGACGGCTCCGACGAGATGAGCCCCTGGCGTCGCAACCCGCCGCTCACCGTCGCCGAGGCCGAGCGGATTCGTCAGCTCGAGAGTATCGGGTTCATCGTCGTCGACGAGGGGTCGTCCGCGGACGTCGAGTACGGAAACCGCCAGCTCGAGTCCATTCCCGTTCGCGGTCGCGGTCCCCAGTGGGTGCAGGTCGGCGGAGGGGACATCTCCCCGGGCCGGTCCTTTACGACGGTGGAGAGTGCGGCGAGCGCCCGGGTCGCCGTCGTGAACGAGAAACTCGCCTCCGAGCTCTTCGGGCTGCTCGACCCGATTGGCAAGCGCATCAAGATCGCCGGCGTACCGTATCAAGTCGTCGGCGTGTTCATCCCGCCACCGGATATCTTCGGCGAGGGCAACCGACCGGAGGTCGTGATCCCCCACAGCGCATTCGAGAAGCACGTACCCTACTGGCGTGGCTGGATGAACTTCCTGGTTTCGCCGTCGCCTGAGGTCAGCGTCCAAGATGCGATCGATGACGTCACCGGCTCCCTGCGCGCCGCTCGCGGGCTGCGTCCGGCAGAGGAGAACACGTTCTCGATCGTGACGCAAGACAAGCTGTTGGACAGCTGGAACCAGGTGACCGGGATGTTCTTCCTCGTTATGATCGCGCTCTCCAGTGTTGGTCTCATGGTCGGTGGCGTCGGCGTGGTGGCGATCATGATGATCTCCGTGACCGAGCGGACCCGAGAGATCGGTGTGCGGAAGGCGCTGGGCGCACGGCGACGCGAGATCCTCTGGCAGTTCCTGGTCGAGGCAGCAACCCTGACGGTCATCGGGGGCGCCATCGGTATGCTCGTCGGCGGCCTCATCAGCCTCGGCGTCGCCACCTTCACGCCGCTTCCGGCCAAGGTGCCACTGATCTCTGTGGTGGCGGCCCTCGGGATGTCGGCGCTCACCGGGATCGCGTTCGGCCTGTACCCGGCGGCGCGGGCGGCGCGCCTGGACCCGGTGGAGGCGCTGCGGCACGAGTAGTGCCATGTCACGTGGTCCTGCCCAGCCGTCCGTGAGCCTCACTTCCCCCAACGTCCGACGCCGGATGCTTCGCTTGCCGGCCCGGCCGTCGTAGCTTCCGGATCATGCCCCTCTTCGACGGACTTCGACTCGCGCTGCGCGAGATCTCCGCGCACAAGCTGCGATCGTTCTTCACCCTGCTCGGCATCATCGTCTCAGTCGCCTTTCTCGTGGCCGTCGTGGCCGTGATCCAAGGCATGAACGCCTACGTGCGGGAGAACCTGGCCGGGGCCATCGTGGGCAAGAACGCCTTCCAGATTCGACGCACGCCGATTTCGGTGGGATTCATCGACGACGAGGAATATCGCGAGCTGCAACGCCGGCCGATCATCCGCGCCGAGGAGGTCGAGTTCGTTCGGCGGGCAATTCCCGACGCCCAGGCCATCGCGCTCCAGTCCGGCTGGCCCACGCCGCTGGCAGACGTGACCTGGAGGAACCGCACCGTCGGCGACGTGGCCGTGTTCGGCGTGACGGCGCCGTATCAGATGGTCCAGGATTATGAGATGGCCGCCGGCGAGGCGCTCATCGACCTCGACATCGACGAGCGTCGCCGAGTCGCCGTACTCGGGTTCGACGTGGCCGACAAGTTGTTCGACGAGATCGACCTCGCCATCGGTCGCAAGATCCGCGTCCGGGGACAGGAGGTCGTGGTCAAGGGCGTCACGGCCAAAAAGGGTACCGTGCTCGGACAGTCATGGGATGGGTTCGTGATGCTCCCCATCACGCTGTTCGAGACGACGTACGGCCGACGCCACACCACCGTGATCTCGGTCAAGATGCCCGAGGCCTATCAGGTGGCGAGCGCGATGGAACGCGCGGAGGAGGCGATGCGGGTCGCTCGGCGGTTGCGGCCGGGCCAGCCAAACACGTTCACGATCGATACCGCCGAGGGACTGATCAGTTTCTGGAAGAGCCTCACGCGCATCATCTTCACGGTGGTGCCCGCCGTGGTCGCGATTGGGGTAATCGTTGGCGGGATCGTCATCATGAACATCATGCTGATGAGCGTAACCGAACGCACCCGCGAGATCGGCATCCGCAAGTCCGTGGGGGCGAGCCGCGCCGATATCCAGCGGCAGTTCCTCATGGAGTCGATCTGCCTGGCAACCATGGGCGGACTGCTCGGGATACTCACCGGCTGGGGGCTGGCCGAAGTCGTGGCCATCCTCTCGCCACTGCCGAGCCGCGTCACACTGTGGTCCGTGGCCGTGGCTCTCGGCCTTGGGATCGGTGTGGGCGTCCTGTTCGGGGTCTACCCCGCCCGTCGCGCCGCACGCCTCGATCCGATCGTCGCCCTCAGGTTCGAATGACCGTGCCGAGCGTCACTGACCAGCGACCTCTGCGGGACGCGATCGCCGGCAGGGCGGCCTAAGGTCGCGCCCATGCGCCTCACTAATCTCACCGAGGGCGCCGTGATGGCGATGGACGCGATCCGCTCGCAAAAACTGCGGTCGGCGCTCACCATTCTGGGTATCATCATCGGCGTGGCGACCGTCATGTCGATGGCTTCGATCGTTCAGGGCATCCGAGGACAGATCTTCAACACGCTCGAAGTGGTCGGACCCACGACGTTCCGCATTCTGCGGTTCTTCTCGTCCACACCGCTCAACCCTGACGCCCTCCCGCGCGAGGTACGGATCCGACCGGTACTCCGCGCCGAGGAAGCGGAGGCGATCGCACGCCTCCCGGAGATCCACTACTCGGCGATCTGGGTTGGCGTGTTCGAGCGGCTCGAATACGAAGGATCGCGCACCCAGCCGACCGTGGTCTACGGTGCCGACGAGCGCTTCATGGAGATCCTCGGTGGCGGCATCACCGCCGGCCGGATCTTCACCTCCACGGAGGCGCGCAGTGGCGCCCCCGTCGTGATTATCGAAGAAGAGGCCGTGGCGAACATCTTCGGGCAGATCAACCCGCTGGGGCGGACCATGCGGATCGCCGGACGGCCGCTCCGAGTGGTTGGGGTGTACCGGAAGCCCGAGAACATCTTCCAGCCTCCCGGCCAGGAAATCTCGGCGATCGTCCCGTTCGAGACCGCCAAGCGGGCGTTTCGGTACGACGAGACCAATAGCCTCATCATCCTGGTGAAGCCCCGAGAGGGCGTCACGGTGGCTCGGGCCATGGACGCCACTACCGTGCAGTTGCGGCGCATGCGCAGTCTGCGCCCCGGCGATCCCAACACGTTCGACATGATCACGTCCGATCAGATCCTCGACGTGTTCAATCGCTTGACCGGCGTGTTCTTCCTGGTCATGATCGTTCTCTCGAGCGTGGCGTTGCTGGTAGGCGGCATCGGAGTGATGGCCATCATGCTGGTCTCGGTCACGAGCCGAACTCGGGAAATCGGCGTACGGAAGGCCCTCGGGGCCACCCGCCGGGAGATCCTGTGGCAGTTCCTCATCGAGGCGGCCACGCTCACCCTGGTGGGGGGCGCCATCGGGATCGTGGTCGGTCTCACCGCCGGCGAAGTACTCAAGCGCATGCTCGGATTCGAGACCGGCGTTCCGCTGTGGAGCGCCGTGACCGCCACGGCGGTGTCGGTTGGAATTGGCCTGGCGTTCGGATTGCTGCCAGCCAACCGGGCCTCCCGGCTCGATCCGATCGAGGCCCTACGATACGAGTGACGAGGACGGATGTCTGAACCCTGCCATCTCCTAGCCATCGGTGCCCACCCAGATGACGTCGAGCTCACCTGCGGTGGGACGCTCGTCAAGACCGCACGCCAGGGATATCGAACGGCCATCGTCGACCTGACCGGAGGGGAAACCGGCACGCACGGGTCCCAGAGCGTGCGGGCGTCGGAGGCCGACGCCGCCGCGAGCGTGCTCGGGGCTGCGATCCGGTTGAACGCCGGCCTCCCCGACGCGGGACTGCACAACACCGACGAGACCCGCCGAGTGGTCGTCGAGTTGATCCGCCGCATCCACCCGCGGGTAGTGGTCCTTCCCTACCCGATCGGACGCCATCCCGACCACCGCATCGCATCGGAGCTGTGCCGGGACGCGTCCTACCTGGCCGGGCTCGCCAACTACCCGGCAGCAGGGGAGGCCCACCGACCGGAGAAGATTCTCTACACGCTCGCCTACCGCGAGGACGCCGTGAAGCCCACGTTCGTCGTCGACATCACCGACGAGTTGGAGACGAAACTCGAGGCGATTCGCTGTTACGGGTCGCAGTTCGACGGACGGATGGCGGCCGGGGAGATCTTCCCCGCCGGCGGGGACGTCTACGAGAACGTCCGCATGCACTGCGCGAGGTACGGGAGCCTCATTCGCGCGGCCTATGGTGAGCCATATCTCACGCACGAGACCGTCCGAATCGACGACGTCGTTGCCATGGGCGTTCGCTCGATGTGACGCCGGCGCGGAGCGGGTGCCCTACCCCCCGCCCCCGCCCTCCCCGTACGTTTCAGGCGCCATGTCCACCCAATCCGAGGCCTCGACTGTGGTCTACCTCGATCACGCCGCCACCACTCCGGTGCGGCACGAGGTGCGCGAGGCCATGCTGCCGTTTCTGTCAGACACCGCGTTCGGTAACCCGTCTTCCGCCCACCGGATCGGTCGGTCGGCCCGCGCGGCGCTGACCGACGCTCGGCAACGGATCGGCACGGCCCTCGGCGTCCGATCCGAAGCCGTGGTGTTCACGTCTGGCGGCACCGAAGCCGACAATCTCGCGGTGTTGGGCAGCGCGCTCCGAGCCCGCGCTCGGGGGCGACCATTCCGCGCCGCGGTCGGCGCCACGGAACACAAGGCGGTCATCGACGCGGCCCATGCGATCGAGGGCCTCGGCGGATCCGTCGTCGTGCTCCCGGTCGACGCCAGCGGCCGGCTCGACTTGGACGCCCTCGACGAGGCACTAAACGAGACGGTCGCGGTACTGAGCGTCATGTGGGTGAACAACGAGACCGGCGTATGCCAGGATCTCCACCCCATCGCTGCCCGCGCCCGCGAGGCCGGCGTGCCGTTCCATACCGACGCCGTGCAGGCACTCGGCAAGGTGTCCTGGGTGCTCCCAGACCCATTGCCGGACCTGGTGTCGATCTCGGGACACAAGATCGGAGCACCGAAAGGCATCGGGGCTCTGGTGGTGGCGGATCCCGACGCGGTCGAGCCCCTCATCCACGGCGGGGGCCAACAGGGGGGTCTCCGACCCGGAACAGAGAACGTGGCTGGGGCCGTGGGACTGGCCGTGGCCGTGGAGCTGGCCGTGCGCGAGCAGCCAGCGTTCGCCACCCACACCTCGGCGCTGCGGGACCGCCTCGAGGGGACGATCACCGCGATGGACGAGACGGTCCGCATCCACGGGCCCCCTGCCCCCCGGGCCCCACATGTGGCCAACGTCGCGTTTCCACGAACCGACGCCAACGCCATGCTCCTCCACCTGGACCGGGCTGGTGTCGCCTGCTCCGCGGGCTCCGCATGCGCCAGCGGGACCGTGACGCCATCCCACGTTCTCTCGGCGATGGGGATCGCACCCAACCTGGCCGGCTGGTCGGTTCGCTTCTCATTCGGAGCCACGAGCACCGACGCGGATGTCGACCGTGTCGTAGCCGTCCTGCCCGAGGTGATGGATCGCGTACGGGTCCTGACCCGGGCGCTCAGGGAGGACGGCGGGTGAGCGCGGGCCGGGTGCTCGTCGCCATGTCGGGCGGTGTCGACTCTTCGGTGGCCGCCGCGCTGCTGGTGGAGCAGGGCTACGACGTGATTGGTGCTACCATGCGGCTCTTCTGCTACGGCGAAAGCGTGCCCGACCGCCCGTGCTGCTCGTTGGACTCCATCGCCGACGCAGCGGCGGTGGCCGACCGGCTCGGGATTCCGCATTACGTGCTGGACCTCGAAGATCGATTTCGCCGTCGCGTGATTGAGAACTTCGTCGCGGAGTACGCCCGCGGTCGCACACCCATCCCGTGCGTCCGCTGCAATACCTTCACGAAGTTCCAGGACCTCCTGGCGCACGCTGACGCGCTCGCGTGCGAGTACGTGGCCACGGGCCATTACGCCATCTCGCGGGACGGTGCCCTGTTCCGCGGGCGCGACCCCAACAAGGACCAAACCTATTTCCTGTGGGGGATCGACCGGTCCGTCGTGCCACGCATGCTGACCCCGGTCGGCGAGCGCACGAAGACGGGGACCCGGGCCATCGCGCGGCGACTCGGATTGGTCACCGCCGACAAGGAGGAATCGGTCGAGATCTGCTTCGTCCCCGACGGGGATTACGTCGACGTCCTGCGGCGCCATCTGCCGGTGGACCACCCCGCGCTCTCGCCGGGGCCGATCCGCACGGCAGCGGGGGAAATCGTGGGAGAGCACGACGGGTACGCACAGTACACGCTCGGGCAGCGGAAACGGCTCCCCGGCGGGTTCTCCGAAGCCATGTTCGTCGTGGCCATCGAGCCGGACGAGCGGGCGGTGGTCGTCGGGACTGCCGACGAGCTGCTGGGCCGCCGGGTCGTGCTCGGCGAGGTAAACTGGCTGACCGAACCCTTGCAGCCCAGCGATTCCTGTGATATTCAAGTTCGGTACCGAGCGCGAGCGGCGCGCGCCCGCGTGACCGCGAGTTCGCGGCCCGATTGGGGACTCCTGGAGCTCGAGTTGCGCGAGCCGGTGCGGGCCATTACGCCCGGACAGTCGGGAGCCCTCTACGACGGGACCCGCCTCCTCGGCGGCGGCGTGATCGGTTAAGGAGTTTCCGTGAACCTAGTCGACGAAGTGACGAAGCGACTCTCCATCGATGAGGCACAGGCCCGTCGGGGCCTCGGCACGCTGTTCGTGGCGATCCGCATGGCCCTCGACATGCGGACCTTCACGACAATCGCCTCGGCCTTTCCCGACATCGGCGACTGGATGGGGCACGCTCCGTTCCAGGGCGACGGGACCGGCGAGATGCTGGTCATGGCCACCCCGTCAGCCGTCAGGCGTACCCTCGCCGTTGCCGACTTCGACGACGGCCGGGCGACCGAGTTGTGCCGGATCGTTGGAGACGCCATCCAGACGCACGTCTCACCGCAGGTGCTCACGACCCTGAACGCCAAGTTGCCGCTTTTCGGCTGAAGCCCCACTCGGGACGGTCCGGTGATCGACCCGATACCCCGCACGAGCAGGACGTGCACACCATGGCCCAGATCACTGCTGAGCTGACCTCGGGACTGCAGGTCACGATCTCCAACGGGCGCCACACCTGGCGCGCAGACGAACCCACCGAAGCCGGCGGAGACGACGCCGGCCCAACCCCGTACGAGATGCTGATTGGTGCGCTCGCTGGCTGTACGCTCGTCACGCTGGCGCTCTACTGCCGGCACAAGCAAATCCCCTTGAAGTCAGTCTCGGCCACCTACGAGCACGGTCGCGTCCATGCCGACGACTGCGAGGACTGCGGGGACGACAAGCAGGGATATCTCGATCGCGTCACGAGCAGGGTGCGGATTGCAGGTTCGTTCGACGACGCCCAGCGCACGCGGCTCGAACAGATCGTGAGCCGCTGTCCGGTACACAAGACGCTGGAAAACGGCGTGGTAATGGTGGACCGCGTGACCTTCGCCGAGTGAGCAGCGTGGCTTGACGCGTCGCGGGGTGCATGACGAGGTTGCACCAGCGAGTTGCTTCGACCCCTCACCAGGCAATCGGCATGCGCGGATTCATTGCCCGGGTATTCATCACGGCGTTCGGCCTCTGGATGGCCGACAGCCTGCTCGCGGGCATGCGGTTCGACGGCGTTTTCACTCTGTGGCTCGCGGCGGTCCTGCTCGGGATCGTCAACGGCGTCGTGCGGCCGATCGTCATTCTCCTCACACTTCCCATCACGTTGCTCACCCTTGGCCTGTTCCTCTTTGTGGTGAACGGTGCAATGGTCATGCTCGTGGCGTGGATCATGCCGGCCTTCCACTTGGAAGGCCTGGGGAGCGCCATTTTCGCGTCGGTGATCGTCGGACTGACCGGGTGGGCGGCGAACGCGTTTGTCGGCCCTCGGGGGACCGTCGAAGTGTGGACCAAGGACCGTACCTAGCCGCGCCTACTCGCCGACTACGACACCGACGACCTCCCGCGTCCGCCGCCGATTGTCGAGGTTGAGGAGCAGCACTTCCTGCCAGGTCCCGATCTGCAGCTGTCCGTCGATCACGGGGATGGCCAGACTGGTCTTCAGGATCGCCGATCGGACGTGCGAGAACCCGTTCCCGTCGTGGTACGCCTCGTTGTGCTCGTACTCGTCCGTGGGCGGCGCGATCGAGTCCAGGGCACGCCGCAGATCCGCCAAGGCCCCGGGCTCGTACTCGATCGTGGTGAGCGCCCCCGTCGATCCGGTGAGTTGCAGGGTGACGATGCCGGTCGTGACGCCGGAGTCCGCGACGAGCGTCTTCACCTCTGGACTGATGTTCCGATGGCCGAACTCGGCATCGAGCGTGAAGGTCCAACGGCGCGCGAGTGTCATGGCATCCTCCCGTCCGGGTCGCAACCGGTGCACGGTCGCTTCGACCATGAGGATTTAAGCCCCCCGAACCCTCGGCGGTAGTCCGGGTACTGGTAGCCCGGCCGGACCCGTCTATACTTCCCACATGCATCAGCTCGATTTGCTTCGGGACCTGGTCATCCTGGTGGCGCTCGCGATTCCCGTGGTCGCCGCGGCGCAGCGGTTCCGTATCCCCACGGTCGTCGGATTCCTGCTCACCGGACTCGCCATCGGCCCCCACGCGCTGGGGTTCATCCGTAATTCCGAAGAGGTCGCCGGCCTGGCGGAGCTCGGCGTCGTGCTCCTCCTCTTCACCATCGGATTGGAGCTCTCCCTCTCCCGGATCATCCGGTTGGGGCGCTCCGTGGTGCAGGGCGGCGGCGTGCAGTTGGTCGGGACCGCCATTCTGGGCGGGTTGCTCGCCATGGCCATCGGTCTCGCCATCGAGCGGGCAGTGTTCTTCGGCATGCTGATCGCGCTCAGTTCCACCGCCATCGTGCTCAAGCTCTACGCCGATCGGCGCGAGCTCGATCTACCGCACGGGCGAGTGGTGGTCGCGATCTTGTTGTTTCAGGATCTCTGCGTCGTGCCGCTCATGCTGCTGACGCCCCTGCTCGGCGGCGCGGACGAGGGGATCACCGCCGTGCTCCGTGCGACCCTGGTCAGCCTCCTGGTCGTCGGCGTCCTCGTCGCGGGCGGGCGATTTGTCGTCCCGTGGGTGCTGGAGAACGTGGTAGGAGTTCAGAACCGCGAGGTGTTCACGCTGGCCATCATGTTCTTCGGGCTCGGTGCGGCCTACGTGACCGCCATGTTCGGTCTGTCACTCGCGCTCGGAGCGTTCATCGCCGGTCTGGTCGTGAGCGAATCGGAATACGGCCTCCAAGCTCTCTCCGACGTCATGCCGTTCCGTGACACCTTCACGGGAATCTTTTTCATCTCGGTCGGCATGTTGGTGGACCTGCCGTTCATCGCAAACAACGCGGCCTTCGTGCTGCTGCTCACCATTGGTATCGTGGCGCTCAAGGCATTCATGGGTGCCACGGCAACGCGCACCCTGGGCCGATCTCTTCAGGTGAGTATCGTGAGCGGCATCGGACTCGCCCAGGTGGGGGAGTTTTCATTCATCCTCGCGGTGGTCGGAAGCAGCGTGGGGTTGCTTGCCGATGACATCTATCAGGTGTTCCTGGCCATCTCGGTGGTCTCGATGCTGGCGACGCCGTTCCTCATCGCCGGCGCCGCGCCGATCGCCGACCGCATCTGTCGGTGGACACGGCAGCCCGCCCTCCAGCTCACGACACACGAGTATCAGGCCGTGTCGGTTCTTCGCGATCACGTCATCATTGTCGGATATGGCCTGATCGGTCACAACCTCGCCCGCGTGCTCAAGGCCGCGGAGATCCCCTACGTGATCCTCGAGCAGAACGGACAGATCGTTCGGAGAGCCCGGATCAACCGCCAGCCGATCTTCTTCGGGGACGGCACGCGGCGCGACGTGCTCGAGCACGTTGGGATCGATCGCGCGCGCGCCCTCGTGTTTGCCATCAGTGCGTCGGCCGACACCCGCCGCGGTGTCGCCGTGGCGCGGCAACTCAGTTCCGACGTCAGCATCATCGTCCGCACTCGCCTCATCACCGAGATCGAAGAGCTTCTGCGACTCGGAGCGAATCAGGTAATCCCCGAAGAGTTCGAGACGGCCCTCGAGATCTTCAGTCGCGTCCTCAGGCTGCTCGGCATTCCCGCCAACGTCATCGAGCGTGAGGTCCACGCCGTCCGCGGCGAGCAATACGAGATGCTCCGAGGGCTCTCCCTTCCCGACTTGCGCCTCGATGCGCTGCGGCACCTCGGCGTGCAGGTGAACGTCGAAACGGTGATGGTAGAGGACGACGCTGAGGCGGTCGACGAGGATCCCGTGAGCCTGAGCCTGCGCCGCACGACTGGGGCCACGGTCATCGCCGTGATCCGCGATCGACAGACCCACCACATCCCGGACCCCGATTTCCGGTTCCACGCCGGTGACACTGTCGTGCTCGTGGGAACTGCGGACGCGCTCGGTCAGGCGGTGCGCAGGTTCCGGGGCGGACAAGGAAACCCGCCGGACGGCAGCGCACCGGCACGCGCCGACGTCGCCGCCCACCCCCCGGTCTAACGTGCCGCGATCTGGCCCGCCAAGCGTACGGTGGTTGCGTGGATGTCGACTGTGTCGGCAATCCGTCGCGCATATCCACCGCCCATAGTCACGGCCACTGGCAGCCCCGCCGCGCGACACGCTCCGAACACCAGCCGATCACGATTCGCGAGACCCTCTTTGCTGAGCGCCAGCCGACCCAGTCGATCATCGACGTACGGATCAGCGCCCGCCACGTACACCACCAGGTCCACCCGAGCCGACCGCCGCACGTCGTGGAGCGCCGTCTCGAGCACCGTGAGATACTCGCGATCGGCCATGCCATCCGGTAGCGGCATCGCGTAACGCGCCTTCTCCTTCGCGAACGGGTAGTTACCGGAGGCGAACAGGTCCAGCACCACCACAGTCGGATCGTCGCGGAAAATCGCCGCCGTGCCGTTGCCCTGGTGGACGTCCAGGTCGACCACGAGGACGGGCCCAATACGTCCCTCCGCGCGAAGCGTGCGAATCGCCACGGCGACGTCGTTGAAGACGCAATACCCCTCGCCCCGATCGGGATAGGCGTGGTGCGTCCCCCCGGCGAGGGTCACCGCCACCCCATCGGTGAGGGCCCTCCGACACGCGCCGAGGGTTCCCCCTACCGAGCGGCATGACCGCTCGACGAGGCCCGGCGACCAGGGAAAGCCGAGTCGCCGCACCTCCGACTGGCTCAGCGTTCCCCGCCTCACTCGCGTCACGTACGTGGGACTGTGCACACGGGTCAGGTCTTCGTCAGTGGCGGCATCGGGGACCACGAGGCTCTCGACCTCCACCACGAGATCGGCAGCGAGCCGCTCCCGCAAAAGCCGGTATTTCAGCATGGGGAATCGGTGGCCCTGTGGGAGCGGGACCTCGAACTGATCGGTGTAGTGAACCCGCATGCGCCCCTCTCGTGGCACAGGATACCCCACATCTGCAGTCCCGCACCCAATGTGATGTGTGTCCACCACTCGACGTGAAGCCCGTCACAGCGAAAATGACCGATGAAAGCGTACACTGTTGGCAACGTCCGCCCTAGATACCACGACTGGAGTCTGTCATGATGAGTTCATGTCCACAACACGGTTCCCGACCCGCCCGAGCCTGCGCAATGCTCGTGGCGACTGCACTGGCCATCGGCGCGTGCGGTGATGCCGCTGCGCCCGGAGAATTCGACGCCGTTCAGACCAATCAGGCCGCGCTCGAAGCGCTGGGACCATTCGACGGAAACCCGGCAATCGAGGCGATGGGCCTGCTGACCACCGCTATGCCGGACTTCGGCGCAGCCCCGGTCGCCCCGGCCATGCCGACCGCTGACGGACTGCCCATCCCGGAGCAGTTCCGGCTCCTCACGCAGGTCGCGCCGTTCCTGAGCCCGACGCAGCCGGCCGTGATCTTCCCGGCCGACCTCCTGGGCAAGACGCTGGTCTACAACGCCTCGACCGGCAAATACGAGGTTGCCCCGGACAGCACCGGTGCACCCGCAAACGGCATCCGCCTCATCCTGTACGCAGTCGATCCGATCTTCCACCTGCCCGTGGATCCGCTCACACAGGTCGGGTATCTCGAATTGACCGACGAAGGGACCCCCGCGGCCGATCGCCTGGGCGCACTCGCCGTCGTGAACGGGATCACGTATCTGGAGTATCTGGCCAGCGCGGTGGTCACCACTTCCAGCCTCACCTTCACGGCCGAAGGCTACCTGTCAGATGGGACGACCCAGGTCGATTTCTCCCTGTCGCACACCTGGTCGCAGGTCGACGGATTCCACCTGTCGTATGCGATCGACGTTCCGTCGAAGGGCGTGGGCCTCACGGTCACGGCCAACCTCGATCCGCAATCCGAGATGGGCACCTACGAGCTGACCGTGTACGATGGCGGTAACTCAGTCGTCCTGTCCGTCCAGGCCACCCCCACGAGCCTGACCGGCTCGGTCGTCCATGGCGGAAACGTCGTGGTGAAGATCTCCGGCACGCCTGAGAGCCCGGTGTTCACCGATGGCGCCGATAATCCGCTCACCGCCGAGCAGGCCCAGGCCCTGGGCGAGCTCTTCGAAGGTGTCGGAGCGGTGATCGACGGATTCGACGACTTGCTGATTCCTGCGTATCTTGTGCTCCAGGTGAGTATCGGAGCCTAAGTATTGATGATCGGCAGGCTGCTACGTGGCGGCCCGCTCGTCGTGGCTCTGTTCACGGCGTGCGGGCCGTCTGATTCTGGAGACCTAATCTTCGTCGACGGCCGCGCCGTGACGGCCGGCGGCGACTCCGTGCTGGCCATCACTCGGCAGGGCCAGTCCTCCATCATCCTCCGCGACCGCCGGACCGGAGCCGTTCACACTCGTGGTGGGGAGACCCTCCACAGTCCCCATCACATCCAGGAACGGGACGGGATGTGGTACGTCTCGGACGTCGACGATGATGGGGCATGGATCGTCGTCTTCGACGCGCAGTGGGGGGTCGTCGATCGCCTCCGCGTGGATACCCTGGCGACCGCTCCGCACCAGTTTGCCGTCCTGCCCGATGGACGGATCGTGGTGGAGGGCAGGAACGCCCGACTCGTCGCGATCAACGGTGACAGCCTGCAGACGTTCGCGCTGTTCGATCCCACCACGCGCACCGGCCTCCTGGTGGCGGCGCAGGGGGGCGTCATTCATGCCGTTCCCGACCGGTACCTCACCCTGTACAACGCCAACGGCAACATCCGATGGCGAGTCCCCTGGGAATGGCATGAGGAGGTCTTCGTGAACGATCTAGCCGTGGACCCGCGCGGCCGGATCCACGCGCTCGCAAGCGAGGGGGGGGCGCGCAGCCGGTTCGCCTGCTTCACCCTCTCGCCGACGACGGGGGAAGTAGTCCGATGGTCGGAGCCCGGCCCGGCGGCGACATTCGTCGCAAGCCGGCTGGGCGAGATCGTGCCCGACAGCGTGGACCACTGGCTGCGGCGGTGAAGGCGGGTTAGTGCTTGAGGCCGGCTGAGTCGGCGAACTGCCGTAGCGCCTCGACCTGAGCCGGTGTGAGGTCCTCAGGGATCGTCACGGTGACCTCGACGATCTGATCGCCCCGCGTGTTTCCCTTGGCAATGCCCTGCCCGCGAATACGAAAGCGGCGTCCCGGCTGCGTGCCAGGAGGAATGTTGAGGACCACTCGGCGACCGTCGATCGTGCGCACCTTGATCTTGGCGCCGAGCGCCGCCTGCACCAGGTTGACGGGCACCGTGCAGAGCACGGCGAGGCCCTCCCGACGGAAGAACCGGTCGGGCGCTACCTGAAACGTGACGATGAGGTCACCCGGCGGGCCGGCGTCCGGGCTTCGCTGTCCCTGCCCCTTGAGGCGTACTTTTTGGCCGGAATCGGTGCCGGGCGCCACCGTCACCAGCAGCCGCTTGTTCACGTCGATTTCCCCGGACCCGGTGCATCGCCCGCACGCCTGGCTCGGGATCTTGCCGCGGCCGCGACAGGCCGGACACGGCCGCGTGACCGCAAACCCGCCCTGCCCGAACGTGACGGTACCCCGTCCCTTGCACTCCTGGCAGATGTCGACCTTGGCCCCGGCTGCTGCCCCCGTGCCACCGCACACGGGACAAGCCTCCGTCACGGCCACCGTGACGGGGACCTTGCCCCCCAGCGCCGCCGTGCGAAACGGGATCTCGGCCGCCACCTCGATCGGCTCGGCGCCGGCCGATCGCTTTCCCTTGCCGAAGATGGAGGAGAAGAGGTCCCCCAGTCCGCCAAATCCGGGGAACCCCCCGAAGTCGACGTCCTCCATCCGTACCGACCCGCCACGCGACGATCGGCCGAATCCGCCGCCGCCGGGTGCGAACGCACCGTACTTCCGCATGGTGTCGTACTTCTTGCGCTGTTCCGGATCACTCAGCACCCCGTACGCCTCGCCGATCTCCTTGAAGCGCTCGGCGGCGGAGTCGTCGCTGGGGTTGGCATCCGGATGGTACTTCTTGGCAAGCCGCCGATACGCCTTCTTGATCTCGGCTTCGGGGGCTTTCTCGGAAACCCCCAGCACGCGGTAGTAGTCCTTGGCGGGCGGCATCGGTCAGATCCTAGGCGTCCGCGGCCGACTCCTCGGCCCGGTGGTCTCCTTCGACCCACACGACGACCCGCGCCGGACGGAGTAGCACCTCGCCAAGCCGATATCCCGGCTGGAGCACGGAGCCTACCGTTCCGGCCTGCCCGTCTCCGCTGGCCGGTCGGGCCGCTACGGCTTCGTGAAGGTTCGGATCGAAGGGTTCGCCTTCCGCACCGACGCGCTGAAAACCGGCATGCTCCAACTCCCGCATCAGCTTCTGCTCCACGAGATGCACGCCGTTGATGACATCGTGGACGGTGGCATTGGCAGCCTCGAGGGCCACGACGCGCCCCAGATCGTCCAGCGCCTCGAGCAGCTTGCGGGCAAACTCGGCCTGCGACCGATGCCTGAGCTCGGCGCGCTCACGAACGACTCGCTTGCGGAAATTGTCAAATTCGGCGGCCAGACGCAGATAGCGATCATTCTGCTCCTCCAGCTCCACCGTGAGCCGCTTCACGGCTTCCGCCGCATCGACCGTTTCGACCCTTTCGTCCGACTCATCCGAGGAGGCCGCCACTTCGGCGACACCCGAATTGTCGCTCACCGGCTCGTCGGCCTGCAGCGCAGATGTCTCCTCCGCCGCCTCGCCGTCTTGCACTGACTTCCTTCGTTTTCGGCTCATTCGTCACTCGACTGGTCTACTGGCCTGCTTTCAAGAACCTTCCATTATAGCGTTCAGGACAAGAACCGTACCACGCATGTCTGCCAATCCGACGGGCCGGGAAGCGCCACCCCTACGGCCGGGCAAGGAGCAACCGGAGCAGGTCGAGCGCCGCCTGCGTACTGCGGGACCGTATTTCTTGGCGCGAGCCGGGGAGGTGTAGGGTCTTCACCACCGACCGCTCGAGAACTCGGGCTGCGACCACGACCGTACCGACCGGCTTTCCCGGGGTCCCGCCCGACGGTCCTGCGACGCCGGTCAGGGCGATCGCCGACTCGGTGTGAAACCGCTTGGCAACGCCTTGGGCCATCGCCAAAGCCACGACTTCGCTGACTGCGCCCTCGGCGGCCAACACACTCGGCGGGATGTCGAGATCCCGGGCTTTGGCCTCGTTGGCATAGGCGATGATCCCACCAACGAACACGTCCGACGCCCCTGGAATGGCCGTCAGCCGGGATCCGACCATGCCCCCGGTACACGATTCGGCCACGGCAAGGCGCCACCCTCGGGCTCGGAGACCCATCAGCACCACGCCGGCGAGATCGGTCTCCCCCGGACCGTAGTAGCGGTCTCCGAGGACCTCCCGGATGAGGGCAGCGGCCCGGACCAGCGGGCCGTCCCCCTCCCCCCGATCTACCGCCCCGGCGGTGAGCCGCAGATCAACCCCTTCCCAGCCCGGCAGATAGGCCAGGCTCACACCCTCGAGCCCGGGGTCCAGGCCAGCTAGCACGTCTGCCAGCCCCGACTCGGTGACCCCTGTCGTGCGGAGCGTGTGAGAGCTAATGGGCCGGCCGCGGCGGCCTTCCTGGCTCATCAGCCCTTTGATGAAGGGCACGACGTGGTCGCCGAGCATCTGCCGCATCTCGGCGGGAACCCCGGGCAACAGCACCACCGTGCCGAGTGGGCCCTGGAGAATGAGGCCGGGCGCGGTGCCGCGGGCGTTCGGGATTCTGGTGGCCCCGCGCGGGAATTCCGCTTGGGAGCGGTTGCTGGACGGCATAGGCCCGCGCCGGAACTGGGCGAAACGCCGCTCGAGAGCCTCCAGATAGGCCTGGTCGAGCTCGAGTGGCGCTTCGAACAGCCGCGCCACGGCCGTCTTGGTGACGTCGTCGTTGGTGGGACCCAGACCGCCGGTCACCACGGCCAGCTTCGTGTGGCGCAGACTGCCCGCAACCGCGTCGCGAATCGCGCGTTCGTCGTCCCCCACGGTGACGCGGCGCGTTACGCGGGCGCCCACGGCCGCGAGGGCGCGGGCAATGTCTGCGGCGTTGCTGTCGAGGGTGAAACCGAGAAGGAGTTCCGTGCCGACCGTGACGATCTCAAGCTCCATCGTGCGACGTGCCCTGCGCGGTCGACGCTCCCCGAAACAGCCTGCGATATCGATACACGTAGTACACGAGCGAGTAGGCGGTGAGCAGGACCGCTCCCGCCAGGGTGATGGCAACCACGGTACCGTGGAACTGCTCCCAGAAAGAGCCGAGCCATCCGCCCTGCCATCCGAACGCGGCACGCATGTCCTTCCACGCGAACCACAGGATCGTGGCACCGATGAAGACGTCCTGCACGATCGTCTTGATCTTCCCAGCCTTGGCTGCCGCGATCACCACCCCGCGGCGTTTGGCGACTTGGCGGAACACGGTCATCACGACTTCTCTGCCTACCAGGAGCAGCGCGACCCACAGGGGGAGGTTCCCCCACCATGGGATCTCGTACTGTCGCATGGGATAGCGGCTGATCCAGTAGATCGGGATCAGCGTGGCCACGAGCAGCAGTTTGTCGGCGAGCGGGTCGAGGAGCTTGCCGAGGTCCGTGATCTCGCCGCGTTCGCGCGCCAAGCGCCCATCGTAGATGTCGCTGATCGCCGCCGCGAGGAACACCACGAAGGCGATGAGCTTCGGCGTGTATCCCCTGATGAACGGCAGGAGCGCAATCACCGGCGCCAGCGCGATGCGCGCAACGGTGAGGATGTTGGGCAGGGTCCAGATCACCGCGGACCCCTCAGCTCAGCGTACGGAGCACCATCTTGGCGACCGCCTTGAGCGTGTCGAAAACACCGTCTCCGGTAATCGCCACCGACTCGAAATACGGCGCCCGCTGAATCCAGACACCGTCCCGCTGCTCGATGAGCGATTCGCCGGCGTGCCGCGGATCGGGCATGGGTTTCTGCTTGCTCGCCTCGGTTACTTCCCAGCCGGGGTTAACCTGCCCCTGCAGCTCGCGAATGGGTGCGGCGTTGGGGAGATCGCGCTTGTTGTACTGGATGACGAAGGGGATCTTGGTGAGGTCGTACCCGTACTCCGCCATGTTGTCGTACAGGTTCTGCATGGACTCGACGTTCGCCTCCATGCGCTCGACTTGACTGTCGGCGACGAACACGATGCCGTCGACCCCCTTGAGGATGAGCTTGCGCGACGCGTTGTAGTAGACCTGTCCCGGCACCGTGTAGAGATGGAAGCGGGTCTTGAACCCGCGAATCGTCCCCATGTCGACGGGCAGGAAGTCGAAGAACAGCGTCCGCTCGGTTTCGGTGGCGAGCGACACCATTTTCCCCCGCGTTTCCGGGGAGACTTTGGTGTACACGTGTTCGAGGTTCGTGGTCTTACCACCCAGCCCCGGCCCGTAGTACACGAGCTTGCAGTTGATCTCGCGGGAGGCGTAGTTGATCATTGACATGGTCGAACGAGCCTCCGCCTAATCCCCGAATAGTCTGTCAATCTCGTCTTCGGCTCCCGCGAGCGGGCCGCCGGGTCGCTCCTGCGGCCCACCGGCCTCCGCCGATGCCGCTCGACGGAACATCTGTTCGAACAGCGCAGCGAGATCCGCCACGGTCTGCTTGACGCGCAGCCGCACCAGCCCGACCGTGGTCCGCTCATCGAAGAGCACGACGAGGATGACGCGCCGCGCGACGTCGGCCAGATACATCGACTCGTGCTCCCCCTGGTGGAAGAGCGACGCAAACTCCGGCTCGCCGATCATCTTGGCGAGCTGGTCGTTGGCGCTGAAATCGGCAGCGGTCAGCGACGCGAACGCCGTAGGGTCGAACGAGAGCTGCTCCCCTGTACTCGCGAGCAGCTGCCCGGCGCGATCCACGAGCAGCGCGCACCGCGCGTTCGACTCCTTCAGGAGTGCTGTCAGATGCGCGGTGATCTGCCGATAGTGGTGCTCGTCCAGCGACCACGTCCCCGCACCAGTCATCCGATCTTCACCTCAGCGAGTCTCGCTTCCATGCGGCGAATGATCCGTTCCGCGCGGCGGCGCAACATGGGATGCTGCTCCCACGTCAGGTAGTCGTGCAACAGGCGAACCGCCTCGACCGAGGGATGCTTGCCCACATAACTCAACGCCGAAAGGCGCCGCAGCGGGCGGCCACTGAACAATGCGCGGCGATGCCGTCCGACCGACTGCTGTGCCAACACGGCGCCGACGACCGCCCCGACCCCAAGGCCCACCACCAACACCTGCACCCGCCGGCTCATGGTCACTCCATCTCGCGCCGTGCCGCGAGGGCCCGTGCGATCGTGACGTTGTCGGCATACTCCAGGTCGCCGCCCACCGGCAGGCCCAACGCGATGCGGGTCACGCGCACGCTCTGTGCCTCGACGATTCCCCGCACGTACGTCGCCGTCACTTCTCCCTCCATCGAGGGATTGGTCGCCACGATCACTTCGCGGACGGACGAGCCGTTGGACAGGCGCGCGCGGAGCCCGTCGAGGCGGAGGTCGTCCGGGCCGATGCCGTCGAGGGGCGACAAGTGACCGCCGAGTACGTGGTACACGCCGCGGTACTCCCCGGTCCGTTCGATCGCCCCGATGTCCGATGCTTCTTCAACCACGCACACGGTCGAGCGATCGCGACGCGTGTCCTCGCAAATCACGCAGGGATCCGTCTCTCCCAGGTTCCCACACACCGAGCAGGGGCCGACCCGCGTGACGACGGCCTCCAGGGCGCGAGCCAGCCGTCGACCGGCCTCGGGCGGCTGCTTCAGCAAGAAGTACGTGAGGCGCGTCGCAGTCTTTCTCCCGATGCCCGGGAGCTTGCTCAATTCGCCGATCAGATCCTCGATCGCCGCCACGGCTTAGATCGGGAATTGGAACGGAAGCGGCATCCCGCCTGCGATTTTCTTCAGTTCGGTCCGGTACAGCTCCTCCGCACGACGCTGCGCGTCGGCAACCGCCGCGAGCACCAAATCCTCCAACATCTCGACGTCGGCATCGGTGAGAGCCGCGGGGTCGATCGACACCGACCGCACCTGTCCCCGGCCGTCCGCGGTAACCTTGACCATACCGCCACCGGCCGAGCCGGTGACGCTCTGCTCGGCGAGTTCCGTCTGCATTTGGGTCAGCCGCCCCTGCATCTGCTGGCCAAGTTGAAGGAGCTGAGAAAGATCAGCCATAGGTGTGTGGTGAAAGTTCTAGGTTTCCCGACCCGAACGTGCAAGCTACCCTACCCCCAGAGGCCTCGCAAGTTACTCTAGGAGTTCGAGATCCAGCGCTTCGGCAGCGGCGTCCAAGGCCGGATCTTTCTCCCGGTAGAGCCGCAGTCGCTGCTCCCGATCCGAGGCGTCGTCCAGACGCCGCACCTGCGGCGTCGCCGACGTGGACGGTTCGGACCCGGCCGACCTGAACGTGGTGCGTACCCTCCGGCCGACGACCGCCTCGATCGCACCGGCCACGACGGCGCCGCTCCGCGCCAACCCCTCGACATGGGCCTCGCTCCCCCCGACTTCGATGACCAGCTCGTCGCCGTCGAGTGCGACGGGCACGGCGTCGGTGAGCGCCTCCCGCAACATCCGTCGCCGCCGGGAGACTTCGTCCAACACGGCCGGCCAGTGGTCGCCAAGGTGCTGCATCGTGAGCGGTCCCTCGACGGCAGCCGTCGGCTGGGCCCGCGAGGCCCGCCCGGTCTCGCTCGGGGGGGCGGGCGTGGGCGTCGGCACCGCGTCGTCCCGCGGGGGTGCCGTTCGGCGACGCGACGGCACTGCCTTGGTCGCCACACCCTGTTTGGCCGGCCGGACGTCACCCAGGGCGTTCAGGATGTCGCCGAGCACCACCGTGCGATCAAGCAGCGTCCATTGGAGGAGCAACACTTCCACCTGGAGCCGGGCATTGGGGCTCCGGCGGATCGCGGCCTCGGCGTCGTTCAGAAGCTTGAGCATCCGCAGTAGGTCGCCCGCCGCATGGTCCGACGCATGTCGATCGATGGCTTCCCGGAGGACCTCGGTTACGCCCTCCGGCTCACCTCCCAGGAGGCGCACCAGGAACGCCCGCAAGACCTCCCCGGCGCCGCCCATGAACTCCGCCAGGTCGACGCCTGCCTCCACCAGTCGGGCCACGTACGGGAACACTCCGGCCGAGTCGCCACCAGCCACGAGATCGAGCAGTTCGGCATACATCTCGTCGTCGATGAGGCCGAGCGCTCCCCGGACCCGCGCGGCCGAGATTCGACCCTCCCCAAACGCCACCGCCTGATCCAGCATCGAGAGTGCATCGCGCATCCCGCCGCGCGCGATCCGCGCGATGAGCTGCAGGGCCTCGGGCTCGATGTCGATCGCCTCCTGTTCCGCGACAAACTGGAGCCGCTGTACGATCGTGGTCGGTCCGAGCCGTCGGAAATCGAACCGTTGCACCCGGCTCAGGACCGGGGCCGCCGTATTGGCGATCTTCTGCGGTTCCGTCGTCGCAAAAACGAACACCACGCGGGGCGGTGGCTCCTCGAGGATCTTGAGGAGCGCGTTCCATGCCTCCCGCGTGAGCATGTGGGCTTCGTCGATGATGTACACCTTGAACCGCCCGGCACCGCTCGCCGCATAGGAAGCGCGCTCACGCAGGTCCCGCGCGTCGTCCACGCCACGATTGCTCGCGGCGTCGATCTCGACGACGTCGAGGTTCGCTCCACCAGACCAGATGCGGCGACAGGACTCGCACGTGCCGCATGGCTCGCCGTCGTTTCCTCGTGCCTCGCAGTTGAGGGCCATCGCCAGAATGCGGGCGGCGCTCGTCTTTCCGACGCCGCGGGGACCCGTCAGCAGGTACGCGTGGGCCACGCGGTCACGTGCAACCGCACCGCTCAAACCCGCCGCGACATGCGCTTGGGCAACCAGGTCGACGAACCGCGTGGGTCGGTATTTCCGGGCGAGGGCGAGATACGTCATTGGGGATAGAAGATAAGTGCCCCAGGCACCCCGAAGCGACCCGTGACATCACTTAGCGCTGCTACCTGCACGGTCCTGACGCGGTTCGCGCGCACGGGCCCCCCGGACCTGGGGCACTCGAAAGGTAGCCCACTCGACCGGCACTCGGCAGTGCCGGTGCTCGTGCCACGCTGCTACTCCGTCCCTCCCCAGCTCGCCCACGTGCTGGGGAAAACGAGGACGAGCAGGGTGTAGAACTCGAGCCGCCCAAGCAGCATCAGGAGCGACAGCACCACATGGGCAGCACCGCCCAGATTTCCGTAGTGGGACGCGGGCCCGACCTCACCCAGCCCGGGGCCGATGCTGCTCATGGCCGCCAAGGACGCGCTGAGGGCAGTAACCAGATCCTCACCCATGGCCGCCAGCAGCAGCGTGCCAATCCCGTGGGTCACGATGTACAGCGCGAGGAACGCCAGAACGTTGTGCAGGACCTCCGGCCGCACCGCGCGTCCGCCCAGCTTCGTGACCACCACGGCGCGGGGATGCAGCACCTTGCGGATCTCTCCGGCCACGTGCTTGAGCACGACGCCGGCCCGGACCGACTTGAAGCCTCCTCCGGTGGATCCACCCATCGCACCCATGAACATGAGCCCCAGCAGGATCACTTGGGCAAACGCGGGCCACAACCCGAAGTCGGCCGTCGCAAACCCGGTGGTGGTGTGGACCGCGGTCACATTGAACATGGCTTGGCGCGCCGCGTCCACGCCCCACCCGCCCCGGGAGACACCGAGTGCGACGAAGACCAACGCCCACGCCACAGCCATCGATCCCACGTACCAGCGCCATTCCTCGTCACGCACCCACGCACCGAGCCGTCCGCTCAGCACTCGATAGTGGAGGGTGAAGTTCGTCCCCGCCACGATCATGAACAGCATCGTGACCCATTGCGTCGCGGCCGAGAACGCACCCATAGACGCGGTGCGCGTCGAGAACCCCCCGGTGGCCAGGCAGCTCATCGCATGGTTCACGGCCTCGAACAGGTCCATGTCGAGCAGGAGGTAGAGTCCGGCGAGCGCTGCCGTGAGGAGAGCGTACACACCCCATAACAGCCGTGCGGTCGATGCGATCCGCGGCCGGAGGCGGTCGCTCGGAATTCCGGGAGCCTCGGCGTGGAACAGCTGTGCCCCACCCATGCCGAGAAGCGGGAGGATTGCCACACCGAGTACGATGATTCCCATTCCGCCGAGCCAGTGGCTGATGCTCCGCCACAGGAGAACGCTCCGCGGGAGATCTTCGATGATCGGAAAGATCGTGGCACCGGTCGTCGTGAAGCCCGAGACGGACTCGAACACGGCGCCGGCCACGGTGGGAGCGGTGCCGGTCACGATGAAGGGCACGGCCCCCGCCAGCACGACGGCGGTCCATCCCAGGCCGACGATCGCCACGCCCTCTCGCGGGTTGATTCGGATCTCCCGGGGGGTGAGGCGCCAGAGACCAAGGCCGAGCACCGCCGTGCCCAGTGATGCCGCCATCCACGGCACGAAGAGCCCTTCCCCGGCGGCATAGACCGTCGGGAGCAGCATGGTCCCCGCCGTCCACATGAGGAGGGCTCCGATGACGTGCAGAACTTCGCGGAGGTTCACGCCGGGAAGTACTCGCTGACGGCCTTGGCCGCCTCCGGCAGGGTGAAGACGATCACCGAATCGCCCGCTTCGATCCTGTCCTGCCCTCGCGGGACGACCACCTCTGTCCCGCGGACGATGGCAGCCACAATCGCGCCGGTGGGGATGCCGGCTTCCGCGAGCGACTTCCCGGCAACCGGTGACGTCGGGGAGACCGTGAACGCGATGGCTTCGGCATCACTCCCCTCGAACGTCGCGACCCGGGTCACACTGCCCCGCCGCACATGACGCAGGATCGCGTTCGCCGCGGACAGCCTGGGGCTCACGGACGCGTCGAGGCCGATGTGTCGGGCGAGGGGGATGTAGTCCTGCTTGTTGACCAGCGTGATGACCTGGCGTGCGCCGGCGCGCTTGGCGACGAGCGAGGACAGGATGTTGATCTCGTCATGTTCTGTCAGGGCGACGAACCCGTCCGCGCCGCCGACGCCTTCGAGCTCGAGCAGCTCGACGTCCGTGGCGTCGCCGTGCAACACGAGCACCTTGTCGAGCTCCTCGGCGAGATCCTGGGCGCGCTGCCGGTCCCCGATCAGCAGGGTCGTCTGCACCCGGTGCTGTTGCAGTAGATGGGACAGGTAGTACGCCTCGGTGCTTCCGCCGGTGACCATCACACGTCGAACCGTGGCGGGCTGATACCCCACTAACTCCAGTGCCGTCGGCACCTCCTCCGCCTTGGTCGCCACGAACAAATGGTCACCGACGCGGATCTCCGTGTCGCCTCTGGGCACGATCGTCGCCCCGTCGCGCTCCACCGCGACCGTCAGAATGGGCCGGTCGCCATGCTCCGCGGCGAGATCGACCAGCCGTCGGCCGGCAACGGGTGCCCCAGGTGCCACCACCAAGCCCAGCAGCTGCACCGCCCCACCGGCGAACACGGCAACGTCGGTCGCGGCGGTGGTTTTGAGGAGGCGAACGGTCTCGAGCGCCAGCTCCCGCTCGGGATTGATCAGCACGTCGACGCCGAAGGCCGCCGGTCGCAGGTTGCGGGCATCACGATAGAACGTGGGGTTGGACACCCGTGCGACGGTCGTGAGCGCCTCGACCTCGCGCGCACTCATGCACGTGACGAGGTTCACCTCGTCCACGTTGGTCACGGCAAGCAACAACGCCGCCTTCCGAGTGCCGGCTTCCTCCAGGGTGGCCATGCTCGTTCCACTTCCCTCGACCACCGCGACGTCCAGATGATTGGCAACGTATTCGAGACGCCGGGGCTCCACGTCGACGACGACGACGTCGTGCTGGAGTCCAGCGAGTCGATCCGCCACGTGGTAGCCGACTTCCCCCGCACCAACAACGACGACATGCATGGAGATCAGCCCCCTGTCCGATTCGTGGCCAACACCCGGGCGATCGTCTCCCCCGCCCAGGTCACATCGTCCGCCGATACGTCGAGGTGGGTGACAGCCCGCAGTCGCGTGGGGCCGAACGGCACGAGCAAGACGCCCTCCACAGCCAGACGGGGCAACACCGCGTCAGCCGAAAGACCGTCGCCGACGAGATCCAACATGACGATGTTGGTTTCCGGAGTGAGCGGACGCACGGCCTCGTGGCCGGCCAGGGCATTCGCCAATGCCACGGCGTTCGCGTGATCCTCGGCCAGTCGATCGAGATGGTGCTCGAGGGCGAAGAGCCCGGCCGCACCCAGAATCCCGGATTGTCGCATCGCCCCGCCGAACCGTCGACGTGCCTCCCGCGCCTCGTGGATGAACGCCGCACTGCCGGCGAGACAACTGCCCACCGGACACCCGAGCCCCTTCGACAGCGAGACCATGAGCGACGCCGCACCACTCGCGACCCGCGCCGGAGGCACCGAGAGCGCGGTAGCGGCGTGCCAGAGCCTCGCCCCGTCCAGGTGCAGCGGCACGTCCCGTTCCCGCGCCAGCGCCACCAGCCCGTCCCACACGGCGATGGGCATCACCTTGCCACCCGCGGCGTTGTGAGTGTTTTCCGCGGCCACCAGGCTGATGCGCGGCGCATGGGGGGATGCGGGGCGCCAAGCGTCTCTTGCCAGCTCCGGCGTCAGGAGACCGTCCGGCGTCGCGACCGGTCGTATCTGCGCGCCGGCCAGGCCGGCAATTCCCGCCATCTCGTACAACACGAGATGCGCGTTCGCCTCGAGAAGGACCTCCGTTCCCCGATCGGTGTGGAGCCACACCGCCGTCTGATTGGCCTGCACGCCCGAGGGGAAGAAGAGCGCGGCCTCCATGCCCACGAGGTCGGCAATCCGTTCCTCCAGACGACGGGTCGTGGGATCGCCGTCGAGCACGTCATCACCGACCTCCGCCTCGACCATGGCCCGCCGCATGGCGGGCGACGGTCGCGTCACGGTGTCGCTCCGGAGATCGACGACGCGGGGCGGCGGCGTCATGTCCCGCCCGCGTGCGGGTTCCGAACGCCCACTCTCACGCGAGGATCTCCCGTTGCTCCCGTTGGCGCCGCACGAGATCATACGTTTCAGCCACTTCGGCGCCGACAAGGAACACGCACGACATCGCGTACATCCAGAGAACGAAGAGCAACACCGCGATCGCGTTGGGGTTCGAGATGAGCCGGTCGATCGTGGCAGCGTTCGAGAGGTAGGCGCTGTACCCCCGCTTCGCCAGCTCGAACCCCAACGCCGCGACCGCCGCAGCGACCACCGCCGTGTCCGGCCGCATGCGCCGGGTTGGGGCGATGGTGTAGATCACGTAGAACAGAAGCACACCGAGCGCATAGGTCGACACGGTCGCCGCGAACCGGCCGAGCCAGGGAACCTGCGCGAACCGGAGCGTCAGGTAGGCATTCGCCACCACGAGCACCAGAGTCACGAGCACGAGGTAAAGATCGATCATCTTGCCACGCAGGTAGGACCGCGTCTCCGAGGTGTCGAACACCTCGTTCAGCGCGGCTCGCGTGCCGCTGAAGAACCTGGTTGCCAGCACGAGAAACAGCGGGATACCGAACACCGACAGCTGGGCGCGGCTTTCGACCACCCCCGTGAGGAGGTCTTCGGCCCGGCGGATGGGCCCCTCGCCGGCGGTGGATGAGCGGGGCAACAGGCGATCCAGCAGGGCGCTGAGGTCCTGCATCGCCGGATCACCCGTCGAGTGCAGGACCTGGCCAAGCACCGCCAACAACAGCAGAACCAAGGGGAGCGACGCCAACAAGGCGTCGAACGTCATTGCACTCGCCAGGAAGAGCACCTTGTCATCGTAGGCACCCCAGAACACCCGGCGCACAAAACCCAGCGGCGACGATGCCCACCCCCGACGCCGTGCGGACGGCACGACTCGTTCCGTCGCTCAGCTCAGGTCGTCTCGTCCTCGTCCCCGCGCGCCGCCCGCGCTTCCTGCAGGCGCCGCTCCAACTCGTCGCGCGCCGTGTGGACCGCAGCGCGGCCGGCATCGACGGCATCGTGCGCTCCGGCTCGCTTCTCCCGAAACGTCCGACGCGCAGAATCGACGCCCTTCTCCATTCGCTCCTTGGCGCGATCGTAGCCATCACCGAGCCGATCCTGCAGCTCTTCCGCTTTGGCCTGAGCGTCGTCGCGAAGCTTGCGCCCGCGGGAGCGCAGCACTTCCCGTGTCTCTTCGCCGCTCTGCGGCGCGAGGAGCAGAGCTGCTCCCGCCCCGATCAACAACCCGAGGAAGAACCCACCCAACCCACCACTGGATTTCTCGATGATGATCACCGGCTTGTCATCCCTCATATGGGGCATGCTGACCTCCTTCCCTTCCGTCCCCTCTCTCGGGAACCACTGAAGGCGGACAGAGATATGAACCGCTCAGGCACGAGCCATGCGACGCTGAGCGGTCCGTGAAAAATGCCCTCGATCCCCGAGTCGAATCGAGCGGCGCTACGTGCTTGTGCCCCTTGAAATTACCATCCCGCGAGATCGCCGTCAAAACGGAATGACGAGCCCATCGTAGGCCGGCGCAATCCCCTCCGGCAACCGCGTCTCGAGCCACGCATGCGCGTAGCGGTGCGTCAGATGAGTGATGAACGTCCGACGGGCACCGACCCGACGCGCGACCTCCGCTGCCTCGTCGAACGACAGATGCGTCGGGTGTGGGCGTTCGAAGAGCGCATTGATGACCAGCACGTCGACCCCCTCGAGCGCAGCGTACGCAGCGTCGCTCACCATCTTGACATCGGTGAGGTAGGCAGCGCGACCGACGCGGTACCCATAGACGCGTGAACCTCCGTGATCGAGCTCGACCGGCAGCACGGACACGGCATCCACCTGCACTGCCTCGAGCGGTGCGATGCCGATTGGCCGCAACTCCGGCTTGTTGGTGCCGGGCGTCGGCTCGACCGACGGGTCGAAGATGTACGAGAAGCGCCGAGCTAGCTGGGCGAGCGTGTCCGGCGGGCCGTAGACCGCCAACGGCCCTCGACGGACCGACATCGCCCTGAGATCGTCGATCCCGGCGACGTGATCGGCATGCTCGTGCGTGTAGAACACGGCGTCCACCGCGTCGATGCCGGCGCCGACCAGCTGCAAGCGCAGCTCCGGCGGCGTATCGACGAGCAGGCGCACGCCGCGCGTCTCGATGACGGCCGCCGTGCGGGTCCGCCGGTCGCGCGGATCGTCCGATCGACACACCGCACAGGCGCATCCGACCACAGGCACGCCGAACGACGTGCCCGATCCGAGAATCACCATCCGTCCGCTCAAATCGTCTCCACCTTGAGCAGGTTGGTGGTCCCCGGCACGTGGAACGGCACCCCGGCCGTGACGACGATGCGATCCCCGTCCCGCACCACTCCGCGAGCGAGGAGAGCGTCCCGCGCCTTGCCCAACATCGTCTCGTAGGTCGGAGCATCCTCCACTCGGATCGGCATCACACCCCAAACCAGCGCCAGTCGTCGGCAGGTCTCGATATCGGTAGAGAGGCCGACGATCGGGATCGTCGGACGATGGGCAGCGATCTTGCGCGCCGTGAAGCCGCTCTTCGTGAAACAGACGATACGCGGGACCTCGAGGGTCTCGGCCGCCACCACCGTCGCGTACGCAATGGCATCGTCCACCGTCGGCGCCCCGCCTTCGGCCAGCACCCCGCGCCGACGGCGGCTGCCGCCGGTGGCGAAGGTTCGCTCCACCTCCACGATAATCCTGGCCATGGCCTCGACCGCGTCGACGGGATACTCGCCAACCGCCGTTTCGGCAGACAGCATCACGGCATCCGTCCCGTCGAGAATGGCGTTGGCCACGTCGGACGCCTCCGCCCGGGTCGGTCGGGGGCTGTGAACCATCGACTCCAGCATCTGGGTTGCCGTGATGGCTGGTCGCGCATGGCGGTTGGCTTCCGCGATCAGATGCTTCTGGGTGAGGGGGACCTTCTCGAACGGCAGCTCGACTCCAAGATCGCCGCGCGCGACCATGAGGGCGTCCGCGGCATGGACGATCCGATCGAGGTCGTCCAGCGCAGCGGCCATCTCGATCTTGGCGACGAGGCCGACTGTGGGTGGCACGAGGGCGCGAACCATCGACACGTCCTCGGCACGGCGGACGAACGAGACACCGATGTAGTCGACCCCGTGATCGACGGCAACGGCCAGGTGGCCCCGATCGCTCTCCGTGAGTGCCGGCGCACTCACGACCATCCCGGGGAGATTCATGCCCTTGTGACTCCGGAGCACTCCCCCCTGCCTCACCTCACCGTCGACGCGCGGACCATCGACCGCGACGATCTCGACCGACAGGAGCCCGTCATCGAGCAACAGGGTCTTCCCGACTTCGACATCCTCGGCGAGCGCAGTGTATGTCGTGGGAATCTCGCCGGGACGTGCGCTCCCTTCCGGGGCAAACACCACGCGGTGGTCGCGAGCGAGATCAAGCGGCTGGTCGAGGGTGCCGACGCGAATGCGCGGACCCTGGAGGTCGACCAGCACCGCCACGTGCCGATCGAGGTCGGCCGAGACCCGACGCACCCGATCGATCCACGCTCCCCAGGTCGCGGGGTCGCCATGCGAACTGTTGATGCGGATGACGTCGACCCCCGCCCGGATCAACCGGCTCAGCACGGATTGGTCGGCTGACCCGGGTCCGAGGGTGGCGACGACCTTGGTGCGCCGGAACGGAGCCGCGGAACTCATCGTGAGCCCAAAGCGCTCAAGGATCCTTCCAACATCGGGAGCGCCGTCGCGGCCGATCCGGGCCACCACAGAGCAGCGTGCGCGGTGAGCGGCGTCCGCTCGGGATTGATCTCGATGACGGGCACACCGCGCCGCAATGCTATCTCGGGCAGCGCCGCGGCCGGGTACACCACGGAGGACGTCCCGACAACGAGCAGCACGTCGCACCCCTGCACCGCCGTCCACGCGCGCTCCATCGCCTCGGCGGGCAAGACCTCGCCAAACCACACGACCGCTGGTCGTGCTGGACTTCCACATTGCGGGCACGCCGGTGGCGTGACGTCACCGGGCTCCGAACCCCCCAATCCTTCGAAGATACCGACGTCGAACGGATGCCCGCGGTCGGCGCACCGAAAGGACTCCAGCGACCCATGCAACTCGACGGGGTCGTGACTGCCCGCCCGACGGTGGAGACCGTCCACGTTCTGTGTCACCAAGGTGAAGTCGGAGAAGCGCTCTGCCATCGATGCCAGCGCATAGTGCCCCGCATGCGGCTCAACGGCTCGCGTCAGTCGGAACCGCCACAGGTACCACCCGAACACGCGCGCCGGATGGCGAGCAAACGCCTCAGGCGTCGCCAAGTCTGCGGGGTCGTACTGGGCCCACAGGCCGGTCTGCGCCTCCCGAAAGGTCGGCACCCCCGATTCCTGGGACATCCCGGCACCCGTGAGCACCGTGACCCGTTCCGCGTTGGCGAGAAGCGTCGCGGCATGTTCACAGCACTCGCGGTTATCCACAGGTTTCGACACGGACTCCACACTCCTGCGGCGTTCTCCACAGGGACTTTGCACATCCGTGTTGAAGGGTAACCCGGGTGAGTTAGAACGCAATCTCGATGCCGAGCCGCACGAGCCGCGGAGGGCCATGGAGAAAGACCGGGTGTGCGATGTCCCGAGCGGCCCGTAGAAAGAGCGGCAGCAGCTCGTCGCGACCGGCCACTGTTCCGTCCCCGTCGAGATCGGCCCAAGGACGATACCGCGGCGACTCGTAAGGGATCGAGCTCGGATTGGCCGCGTACGCTCGCTCCGCGAGTGCCTCGATCTGGGTCTCACTGGCCATGATCTGTCCGTTCTCGCGACGGACGGCCACCACGTTCCGCTTATTGGTCAGGTTCCGCACATCCACGAACGCTGCCACCCGCAGCGATTGGAGTCCGAACTCCCGCCGAACGAGCAGGTCGAGGCTGAACTCCGAGGGGAGGCGGCCGCTGTTGGGGAGCCCAATGAGAGAGTCACCGGCCGCCGTGGTTTGCGTGAATGGCAACCCGGATCCCCAGCGCGCCACAACAGTGCCTTCCGTTCCGCCAAGGGTCCTTCCGGCCGCCGGGGGCACCCGCCCGCGACCCACGAGAATCACCGCGTGACGCCGATCGAAGTCGAGTGGATATTGGGCCGTGGCCGGCACGATCGTGTCTCCAATGGGGGAGATTCGAAGGCGCCGATAGAAATCCCGGGCGTCCGTGGCCGTCGCTTCCGCATGCTGAAGCACATAGGTTACTCGCCCGCCGACCATCCCATTGAATTCCCGCTCGAGCGTCGCTTCGATCCCGCGAACGTTGCCGAAGTCGCCGCTGGCGAAGATCGCGCTGTCGGGATCGAGGCCCAGTGGGATCGACGCGACAAGTCCGTCGAGACGCTTGACGAAGGTCCCGATCCGAAGCGCAACGCCGGGCGCAGGCCTCGCCCGCACTTGGAACTCATACTGGGTGCTGGTTTCGAACCCGAGGCTCGGATTGCCGCGGCGAAACCGACCCGTGCGCAGCGTGTCGTCGAACGCCGCATCCACCAGGTACTGAAAATCCGGGGGCTGCGCGAACCGCCCCCAACCGACAACGACCGTCGCAGAACCCAAGGCCGTCGAGAGCGCCAATCTCGGTCCGAAGGCAAACTTCGTATCGCTCTCGAGCTCTCCTATGGAGCCCCGCCCGTTGAACAGATCGAGCCGCACGCCGGCGGTCAGTGTGAGCTCGCCTGTGCGCTGCTGGAGCTCGACGTATCCTGCTCCCTGGCGCGGATCGAAAATGGATCCCGTGGCCGGCGGCGCCCCGTCGGACACGGAGCGGTAGGCTTCGAGCCGCGTGAAGGTCTGCACGCGCTGGCGCGCATACTCCCCTCCGACCCGGAGGTCGGTGTCGGGGCCCGGGCCGACGAGAAGATCGACACGCAGCCGACCCTCCCGAAACCGATTCCATGCAAGCTCACCGCGCGGCGAGGCCGTGAGAAAGAACGCGGGAACGCCCCACGGCGAATTCTCGACGAACGCAGGCCGTTCGAACCCGGGGATGGCGGCCTGGGCTGCCACGGTGTCTTGCGACTCCGCAATGCGCTCACCCACGAGCGCCAGCCGGGAGAAGGTAAACCCACCGAAGCGGTGGTCGGGTGCCTCGGCCAAGGGGGCCCGCACCGCCCTCTTCTCGAAGAATCCCACGCGCACGTCGGCGACGATGGTTGTGGCGGCAGTCGGAGGCGTCACATGGCGCATGTGAAGCAGGGCGAACCGACCGTGGAGTCGCTCGCCGGTCGCGGCGGCGGGTGCGTACTTGAGCTGGGGGTCGTACAGTTGGCGCTGGGACTCCGATGCGAGCCCGAGCAGTCGCAGCGTGTTCCGTCGTCCGATCGGCAGGGTCAGCTTTCCGAAGACGTCGTATCGCTCTCCCGCGTTGCCGGGCAACACCCACGGCGCGTCGGAACGGGGATCCAGCATGTCCGACGGCGCCGGCGCGTTGACGGGGTCATCGTCGACTCTGGCCTCGGCATCAAAGACGGCGAGGAACCGGAGGGGCCCCACAACCGGTCCCGCGGCCGACACAGTCAGGCGATCGAGCCCGACGTCCCACCCATTCGGGAGAGGTCGGTCAGTCTCGAGCGCAAATGTGCCCTCCAAGCGGTCTCCCCCATCGCGGGTCGCAGCCGTGACGATGCCCGAGAGGGCCTGTCCGTACCGGGCCGAGAACCCACCGGTAACCACGGTGGCCTCTTCGAGCGCGACCGTCGGGAGCCGCAGCCCGAGTCGGTCGGACGAGGCGTCCAGTTGGTTCTTCAGTCCGAAGCCATCCACAACCAGCACGTCCTGCCCCAGACGGCCGCCGCGGAACGAGCCGAGCACCACCCCGGCCTGGAGCGCAACCGCTTCCTCCAGCGTCGACACCGGGAGGACGCGGAGTTCTTCGGCGCCGATCGGCTGCAACGTCTGCGGCTCTCGCGGATCCAGCAGGCGGTCGGGTGTGGCCTCGACCGCCACCGGCGGAAGCGCAACGGCCTCGCCCGTCAGGGTGAAGTCGGCGACGGTGGTTCGCCCGCTCCCGACGAATACGCTGTCGCGAACGAGCACTCGAAACCCCACGGCACGGACGCTGAGTCGGTGGTACCCGGGAGCGAGGTCGCGGATGGCATACCGCCCGTCCCCGTCAGTGACCGCCCCCCGCTCGCCACCGCCAACGACAATCACCGCGCCCGGAACGGGCCGGGCGTTCAGCGCGTCCATGACCCGTCCCGTGACGAGTCCCCCAGCCTGGGCCAGCGCAGCCGACGGGATCCAGAGCCCGCACGCCACGACCACGACGGCCCTCACGGGAGCTCCAGGAGCCAGAGATCGGTGTCGGCCCCACGCCGAAGCTCCAGCACGAAGCGCCGGGAGCCGGGCACGTCGACAATGCGGCCGGCCTCACCGGCAATCGATGTGCCTCCCACCACCGCTCCGGTTTCGGCGTCCAGCCATTCCACCGAGGTTGGGTCGGTGTTTGCCAGGACTGCCACCGGCTGTCCGTCGACCGCTGTCAGTGCTGCCACCGGTCGCGAGAACGTCCCGAACACCCGGGCTCCGGACCCATCCGGTGCAACGTGCATCAGGGTCGATGGAGCACCGATCGCCACAAACCAGATACCGCCGTCGGGGGCCGAGGCGTGCGCAAACGCACCGCCTGTCCCTGGGATTTCGCGGAGCACCCCGACGGTCGGGGTGAGCTCGGCGAGCGCCACCGGCGTGAACGCCGTGTCGAACACCCCGGCCACGCGCGGGAATGAATCCTGGCCAGCCACGAAGCGAAGGTCAGAGCCGGTCCACTGCAACTCGCGCAGTGCGGTGATGCGGCGGCCGTCGGCCGCCTGGAACAGCACCAGCACCTCGTCGGTCACGCTGTCCGGAGCTGCGACGGGAGCGACGACCAGGTCGCGGGACGTTGGGGCGATGGCAGGAAACGTGGCGCGCTCTCGCACATAGGCGATCCGGCCACCGGCCGACAGCGCGGGCTGGAGCCAGCCATCGGTGACCCCGTCGGCGTGCGGACCGCCGGCACAGACCGAGCGCATCAGCGTGCCACCCCGAGCTGGCAGGAACGCCAGGCAGCGGTCCAGGTCCGTCCGCCCGGGCTCCAGGCGACTGAAGACGATCACGTCGGGGCCGGCGGCGGGGTCGCGGTCTTCGGACGGGTTGAAGGTGAGGCGGAGCGGGAGTTGGGCGCTCGCGGGTCCCATCGGCTCGGGATCTCGCAGCTCGAAGGGGGTGGTGTGCTCACAGCCCACGAGCAGAAACAGGGCAACCAGTCGCGACACGGTACCTCGAGCCACTGCGCTCCTCCCAACCCTCCACTATCGGCGGCGGTGATTGCTCAGGACGTGACGGGTTCCCTCGGCGTCGGATATGTTCGGCCGACGTATTCCTCGAGAATTTCGATGAACTCGTCCACGATCCGATCCCCCTTGAGGGTCACGGACAGCTCGCCATCGACGTACACGGGTGCCTTTGGTTCTTCGAAGGTGCCGGGGAGCGAGATCCCGATATTGGCGTGTTTCGACTCCCCCGGACCGTTGACCACGCAGCCCATGACGGCCACGCGCATCTCCTCGACGCCCGGATGGTGCTCTCGCCACACAGGCATCTGCGCGTGCAAGTAGCCTTGGATCTTCTCCGCCATCTCCTGGAAGAACGTGGACGTCGTGCGGCCGCAACCGGGACAGGCCGTCACCTGCGGCATGAAACTTCGAAGTCCCATGGCCTGTAGAATCTGCTGCGCGACACGTACCTCCTCTGCGCGGTCGCCGCCTGGCGCCGGCGTGAGGGACACGCGGATGGTGTCGCCAATGCCCTCGAGGAGGAGAATGGCCAACCCCGCCGCGCTCGCCACGATGCCCTTGGCTCCCATGCCGGCCTCGGTGAGCCCGAGGTGTAAGGGATAGTCCGACCGCGGCGCGAGCTGTCGGTAGACGTCGACTAGATCCTGCACCTGCGACATCTTGACCGAGAGGATGATGTGGTCGTGTGCCAGGCCGATCTCCTCGGCGAGTTCCGCCGAGCGCATCGCGCTCTCGACCATGGCGTGGAGGGTCACGTCTCGCGCGGAGAACGGTGTGGACCGTCGGGCATTCTCGTCCATCAACTCGGTCAGGAGGCTCTTGTCGAGCGATCCCCAGTTGACACCGATCCGCACGGGCTTGTCGTGTGCTAGAGCGATGTCCACGATCGTGCGGAAATTCTCGTCGCGCCGCCTGGCACCGACATTCCCCGGGTTGATCCGGTACTTCGCCAGCGTCGCGGCGAGCGCCTCGTGCCGAGCCAAAAGCAGGTGGCCGTTGTAGTGGAAATCTCCGATGATGGGCACCGCGACGCCCCGATCGGCGAGGCGTTTTGCAACCTCCGGGACGGCAGCGGCGGCCGCGTCGGTATTGACGGTGACGCGCACCAGCTCGCTGCCGGCAGCGGCCAGTGCCGCGACCTGTTCCGTCGTTGCTGCGACATCGGCAGTGTCGGTGTTCGTCATCGACTGAACGACGATCGGATGGGCCGATCCGATCGGGACGTTGCCCACCTGGGCCGTCACAGTTCGTCTGCGCTCAACAATCGGCATGGCGAAATATAGGGACCGGCTCGGGGGGTCGTCAGAATGGTGGTGGGAGTGGCGTCGCGGGCCCGGGGTGGAGCCGGTTCAGCAGGGGTGATCCCAATCCACCTCGAACTCGCCTCCGCATTCCGAGCACGGCATGCTTTCCGGCTTGGCTTCTTCGAAGTTGGCTCGCGAGCGGCACACGGGACACACGGCATATATCATGGTGTGACCCTCTTGGCTCAGGCGTTTCGCACCGCCCTCGGAGGGGTCCCACCGCACGACACTCCACCGTGACGGCCGCTGGTCACTCACTTCGACCAAGGCCCGGGGGATAGGAACGTTCCGCCTGGCGACGTCCACGAGCACGAGGTCGTCTCTCACCTCGCTGACCACGGGGTACCACGCGCCGCGTCGGAGCCCGTGAGCCCCCCTTCGGCGTACTCGCGCCCAGATTTCGCTGGTTTTCATCGCGTTACCTCGGTCATCGAGACAGCCCGAACGCCACCGCCAACGGGATCGCGACATACAAGACGAGATCGCGGACGAGGTAGAACAGGACCACCATGACCACGAGGGTCCACCCCCGCTTGCGCACCAGACCGCGCCAGCCGAGATCGCGCCGTTCCTGCCGGAGTTGCCGTACGAGCTGGAACGCCTTCGTCACCGTAGCGCCTCGTCAGCGTCTGGCCGCTTGGCGGCTCTCACCGGGCCCTCCCCCGACCCACCCTGGGTGCAACATACCAAAGGGGGCGCAGTCGCGCGCCCCCCTGTCCATCGTGTTTCATCCGTCCGCCGCGCCAGGCGGTGGGATCATCCGCACTCGCTGAAGCCACACACGTGGCATTTCATGCAGCCCTCGGCAAACTCGAGCTGGGATCCGCAGTCCGGGCACGCGCCCGCATGCTGATCGGCATCGAGCTTGAAGGCAAAGAGGGTTCCGTCAGATGGCGACGGGCTGCTCTTGAGCGGTGTGGCCACGGCTCCGGGATTCGTGACCTCTTCCAAGAGATCCTGCTGGACGCCCTGCTTCTCCTGCATCCACTTCTCAATGGCGATCCCGATGGCATCCGGTACGGACAGGACCTTGTTGGGTCCGAGCCCGCTCACCCGGTCGGACGAGATCCCGCGCAACTGCCGATAGATCTCCTGGAGCGGAATACCTGAGCGCAGTGCCAACGAGATGAGGCGGCCCATGGCTTCAACATCCGCCATGAGGGCACCTCCGGCCTTGCCGAGGCTCATGAACATCTCGAAGGGTTGGCTGCGATCGTCTTCCGTGATCGTCACGTACAGGGTTCCCAGCGGTGTTTCGAGACGGCGGGTCGTCCCGCGCAGCAACTCCGGCCGGGAGCGCTTCTGGCGGCGTTGGAGGTTCTCGGCCTCGACCTCGTGCATCCGCTTACGCGTCAGTCCCAGTTCCGCCTCCAACTCGGCGACCTGCGCCTTCAGGTCAACCACCTCGGTGTCGCGCCCGTCGCGCTCACTCCCGTGCGCGTCCTGCACCTTCTTGGCGGTCTTGCCGGTCGAGAGCACCTGGAGATCCCGGCTGCCGTCTCGGTACACCGTGACGCCCTTGCAGCCGACGCGGTAGGCCATCTCGTAAATCTCGCGGACGTAGTCCTCGGTGGACTCGTTCGGGAAGTTGCAGGTCTTGCTGATCGCGCTGTCGGTGCATTCCTGGAATGCCGCCTGCATCCGAATGTGCCACTCGGGTGACACGTCGTGAGCGGTGACGAACACCTCTTGCCACCGCTCCGGGACCTCCGGGAAGTGGATGTGGCCCTCCTCGGCGATGCGTCTGATGAGATCCTCCGAGTACCACCCCTCCTGTCGAGCCAGGGCTACGAAGTCCTGATTCACGTCCGGCATCAGGACACCCGCCTGATTGCGCATGAACGCCACCGCGAACAGCGGTTCGATCCCCGACGAGCAACTGGCGATGATGGAGATGGTGCCCGTCGGCGCGACGGTGGTCAGATTGCAGTTCCGCAGCCGCCGCATCGGCCGGATGCGATTCCCCTCCGCATCCCGAGCGCAGGACGTGTCGGGACCCCAGATGCTCCGTTCCCATTCCGGGAACACCCCGCGGCTCTCAGCGAGCCGCTCGCTTTCGACCTTGGCCTCCTCGTCGACGAATCGCATCATCCGGTGGGCCCACTCGATGGCGTCGTCGGAGCTGTAGGGGACGCCAAGGCGCACAAGAAAGTCCGCCCAGCCCATGATCCCAAGGCCGATGCGGCGAATTCGGTTCGCGAGGTCGGTGATCTCCGGCAGAGGATACCGGTTGACATCGATCACGTTGTCGAGGAAGTGTGTGCACAAGTGCACGGTGCGGCGCAGGCCGTCCCAGTCCACCTCCCCGTCCTGCACGAAGGCCCCGACGTTGATCGAGCCGAGATTGCACACATCGTAGGGCAGGAGCGGCTGTTCGCCGCACGGGTTGGTCGCCTCGTAGCTGCCCAGGTGGGGAACCGGGTTGTAGTGGTTGGCCCGGTCGATGAAGAACACCCCGGGCTCGCCCGTCTTCCATGCCCCGTGGACGATCGACTGGAACACCTCACGGGCATCGAGCTGCCCGACCACCTCGCCGGAGCGGGGATGCACGAGATCGTACTGCCGGCCGGCCTCCACTGCCTGCATGAAGGCGTCCGTCACGCCGACCGAGATGTTGAAGTTCGTGACTTTGGTGATGTCGTTCTTGCAGGTAATGAAATCGAGGATATCCGGGTGGTCGACCCGCAGGATGCCCATGTTGGCCCCGCGCCGGGTGCCGCCCTGCTTCACGACCTCGGTCGACGCGTCGTACAGCGACATGAACGAGACCGGACCGGACGCGACCCCCATCGTCGAGCGCACGACGTCGTTCTTCGGCCGCAGCTGCGAGAAGGAGAACCCCGTCCCACCGCCCGACTGATGGACGAGCGCCATGTTCCGCAGCGTGTCGTAGATCCCGGTCGTGCCGTTCGACAACGCATCGTCGACCGGCAGGACGAAGCAGGCCGACAACTGTCCCAGGGGCCGCCCGGCGTTCATCAGGGTGGGGCTGTTCGGCATCCACACGCGTGACGCCATCACGTCGAAGAACGTCTCAGCGAGCGCTTCCACCGCCCCCGAACTCGCGCCATAGCGTGCGTCGGCCTGAGCGATGTTCCGGGCAACCCGCCAGAACAGGTCGCCTGGCTCCTCGACCGTCTGCCCTTGCTCGTCTTTGATCAGGTAGCGCCGCTTGAGTACCGTGACGGCGTTGTCGCTGAGCTGCGGCTCACTGCGCTGCGCGGAATCGTCCCCAAATGCCATGAAAGCCCCTTCCTCGAGCTGGCGAGCGGTGTCCGGACTGAAAGCTAATCGACTTCGATGGGCCATCCGAGGAAGATGGACCCGCACCGGCGTGGGGAAGCAAGGTAGAAATCGACCTGAGGCGACGCAAGTGGCTGAAGACGCGGCGCGGCGGCGCGCCTTCCGACTATTCACATCACAAAGATGTTGGGTGCCTCGAGATTCCTCCGGCCCGGTGCCGCCGGGCCAACGCCACGTAGTGCCGCCAGGTCGTTTCGATTCGCCCGGCGAGCCGCTCGTCGACAGGTCGCACCACGCGGGCTGGCACACCGAGCACCAGCGACCGCGGTGGGATCGTCACCCCCTCCGTTACCACGGCGCCGGCCCCGATGACGGACCCCGTGCCAACGTGGACATGGTTCAACAGTACGGCACCCATCCCCACAAGGCACTCGTCATCCACGGTGCAGCCGTGCAGAATGGCCCGATGCCCCACCCCGACCCGGTTCCCGATGGTGCAGGGCACGTCCTCGTCGACATGCACGGTCGTGAGATCCTGGATATTCGCCTGGTCCCCGATCCGGATGGGCGCCATGTCGGCGCGTATGACGCAGTGGTACCAGACGGACGCGTCGCTCCCGACGGTGACGTCGCCGAGGACGACCGCACCGGGGGCGATGAACGCGGAAGGGTGGATCACGTGCCGCCGATGGGCTATCGACCCGTGACCGGCAGGAGGAGCCAGGCATCCACAGAGCGCCCGTTCTTCGTGGCTGGGGTGTAGGACAGTCCCTGCCGGGCATAGGCCTGCGCAGCCACGTCGAAGCGTGGCGAGCCGGATCGCCGCTGCCAATTCACCTTCTTCACCTGGCCATCCGAACCCACCAACACCCACAGGACGGTCCGCGGGGTCCCCTGGACGCCATCGGGCAGCGGGAGGATGGGAGCGCGGCTCGGCGCGGGCGCGGCATCGAAGCAGCTGCCGTTCTTGTTGTAATCCGGACCCGGTTCGGCACAGTAGTCGACCGGCTTGGGCCGCACGACCGGCTGGTCGACTGGGAGCGGAACCCGCTCGAGCTGGGGCACGACCACGCGCACCCGCATGCCCCGACCCACCGACTCCGACGTCTCGTAATCGACGTAGCCGGTTCGTGTGACCCGCAGGTGATACGTCTTGGGCTCGACGTCGACGACGGTATCCGACTGGGCCTCCCCATTGAGGAGCCATCGAGTACCCACAGGCAACCCGCTCACGATGAGCGTACCGGTTGACGGCCCATCGCCGGGCGGCGATGGCACAGCACCAGTGTCGGCGACCGCCGAGTCGGGCGACGGGGTATCGAGAGTGGCGAAGAGGGCCTGGAGCGAGTCCAGGGCGGCAGTATCGATAGGCGTCGACGGCGGGGTCGCCATCGGCGCAAGCAGCGAGTGCACGAACGGCGGCGGCCACACGCCGTCCAACATGAAGTACCAATAGCCTCCGGCCCCGCCGGCACCGAGGAACACGAACAGGAAGAACGCAACCAGGACGCCACCCCGCTTCTTGCGGGGGGCACCGTCGGCGGCCTCCACTTGCGGGATCGGCGTCGTGGGGGTCGCCTCCAGCGCCTGCCGCGCCCCAGACGCCGCTCCGGGCGAGGCGGGAGCCGCACCCGTGGCCTCGGAGATCGAGGTCCTGAGGACCCGGTCGCCCACCGCCCCCTCGCCCTGCAGAAACGCCTCCAGCTCGTCGGCCGACTGAAAGCGATCGTCTCGCGATTTGGCCATCATCCGCCGGATCACCACGAAGAGATCTTGCTCCTCGGGCGTTTGCAGCGGTGGCTCCGGGATCGGCTCCATGATGTGCTTGTAGCCGATCGAGAAGGCATCCTCCCCGTCGAACGGCACCTGACCGGTGAGGCACTGGTAGGCCACGACACCCAAGGAGTAGATGTCGCTTCGTCCGTCCAGCCCCTGCGCTCGCGCCTGTTCTGGGCTCATGTAGTGGGGCGTCCCGATCGACATGCCCGTTCCCGTGATTCGGGTCCGCGTCGCCGCTTTGGCGATCCCGAAATCCATCAGCACCGAGTGACCGAGCTCGTCGAACATGATGTTGTCGGGCTTCATGTCCCGGTGCACGATTTCACTGCGGTGCGCGTACGCAAGCGCCCCGGCGGTCTCGATCAGCAGCCGGCGGATCTCGTCGACCCGGAGCCGCCCACGGCGTTCCAGCAGATCCGACAGCGACCCGCCTCGCAGGTACTTCATCACGAAGTACGTGACGTTGGCGGTCTTGCCCACTCGATAGATGGGGATGATGTGCGGGTGCTCGAGGCGTGCTGCCGTTCGCGCCTCACGCTCGAATCGTTCCACGAACTGCCGATCGAACGTCAGGGAGAACGGGAGCACCTTGATGGCGACGTCGCGCTCCAGATGGCGGTCCTGCGCCCGGAACACGATCGCCATGCCGCCGCGTCCCAGCTCCTCCTGGATATCCCACTCAGCCTGGAGGGCCTCGCGAACGGCAGTGATCTCGCCGTGCTCGGGCTCGTCCACCGGGCCCGCTGGCGTCAACTGCGAAAAATCGAAACCGCACGACGCACAGAACTTCGCCTGGTCGTCGACGCCGGTCCCGCAGCGCGAACAGAACATGCACCCTCCGGTACCTTCGCAAACGTAGGGTGTGAAGTACCAACGACTTGAGCAACTTACGTGCCGATCACCTCAAGTGCCGTCTGGCGCTCGATTTGCGCCTTTCCACTGGGGTTTTCTACCAGGATCCGCATCCGGTACCGGCCGGCGGACAGGTCCCCGATATCGACGGTTTGCAAAACGCGGGTAGTCGGGCCAGACGCCACGCCCTCGAAGGTCAGCGAAATGGGGGGTCCGCCGCCGCCAAACAGCCGTTTGAGCCAGCCAAAGACCGACCCCCCACCCTGCTTGGCCACCTCGAGCCGGGCTCGGTAGGGCTCCCCCTCCCGAAGACCATGGAGTTCGTAGTAGACCTCGAGTTGCGACTCGGACTGGAACCGGCGCAGCGGCGCCACGTGCACCGTGTCGTCCCCCGTCGGCCACGTGAGATCGGACCCAACATGACCAACCACGATATCGCTGACGGCAAACGTGTCGGCCGCAAAGTCTGGCATGGAGAGGCGTTCTTCGGTCAGGAGATCGCCGGCTTCACGCCGCGGCTCGGCAACGAGCACTCGCAGCGCATACTCCCCGGCGGCCATCGGCACGGTGAGGAAGCCCTGCAGGTACTGGCCGGCACCAAATGCCTGCTGGGTCCTCACCGACCGAAGCGTGTCCACATACACCGACCCGGTGCCACCGTCCGCGGCGGCGAGCACGCGCATGCGCACCTGGTACGTGATGCCCTCCGAGGACACCTCCGGCACCAGGGCATCGCCCGGCACCGCGAACACGAGCAGCAACTGCCCGCCGGGGTGGGCCTCGTTGCCGACGACGTGGTGGCGCACGATGGCGTCAAGCGCCGACCGAAAACGGATCGCGTAACTGTCCGTCGTCGTCCCGGTGCGGATGGCCCGGCTCCCGGCCCGGCGCTCCGTAACGAGCACGCGCCGGTGATCGGCCGTTCCGATGGCCGCCAGTCGCTGATAGACGGGATCCAGGGCGATCCGCGAGGCGAACAGCTCCGCCACGAGCGCGGTATCGAAATCCCCGCCCGATTGCAGGAGCAGCGCCGCCTGACCCCCGAGGACGTCTGCCAGGCTTTCGACGAGCTTGTAGTCCTGGACGTCGTCGCCAGCCGAGAAGTGGAAGACGAGGTTGCCGTCGGCTCGGGCATAGAGCCACGACTCGTTCGAGGGCACCTCGATCTCCCGAGTGCCGCGGCGGATCCGGGGAGAGGCAAACGTGGAGCGACGATCGGGTTCCCCGTGCCGTAGGTAGATGATGCCCCGATCGTCGAACTCCTGTTGCTCGTTGCGGTAGGGATTGATCACGTCATATCGGCGGTGCCTACTCACCAGCCGGTAGTGATCCAACGCGTAGAAGTACCGCCGGTAGTGCTCCGCCAGACGCTCACCAGGCGCTCGGACGTCGGCCAGATCGCGCTGCTCCCAAAACCGACGCAGCCACGCCTCGCGGTCGCCGACCGCGAGGCGATCAAACTGCTCCAGTTCCTGCGGGCTCGCTGCCCAACCGAGATCCCGTCGGTAGAGAGCCGTTGCCGACTCCGATCCGGCGAGGCTCATGCCGGCGAAGTAGACCCGCTGGCCATCCGGCTCGCGGCCCGCGAAGTGGAGCGACCTCGCAAGCTCGAGGTATCCGACACCCGAGTCGCCGCCCACCGCGAGGTACTGCTCGAGGGCCGCGATCGACGAGTCCCCACTCCCGGCGATGCGCTCGAGCCGCCCGCGCGCGAGTTGGACCTCCGGGACGCGTGCCGCCTCGGTGGCGGCCGCCTCCCGCACGGCTCCGAGCGCGACCTCCAGCCGGGGCCGAATCCGTTGGCGCATGGCGGCGTCGGCGAGATCCACCACCGCCGCGGCAAAGGCGGGGTCGACCTCGGCCGCGCGGGCGAACGCCGCCGTCGCCTTGGACAAGTAGTCTTTTCCGAGCACCTGCCGAATGTTCTCAAAGGGAATGACGGAGCTCTCGCCCAGCGCGAGCTCTGCCAGTCCCAGACCGTACCACGCGTAGGGCCACAGGGGCTGCAGCTCGGCCGCCCACTCGAATTCCGACGCCGCATCGTCGTAATGCGCATTCGCCCCGGCAACCTCACCCAGCCGGTACGCGAGAAAACCCAGCTGGAGATGGAGCAGGGCGTTGTCGCGATCGGCCCTGGCACGGTCGATCATCCGGGCCTCGAGCGCCACCAGCTCGAGGCTGTCCCGCATGGTCTCGACGTCGGCTCTGAAGCGAACGAGCGTGTCCCGCTCGGCAGGCATTTGCGCCACGCCGCGACCGACCGTGCACCACGGCAAGATCGCGAGAATCAGTAGGACTTTTTGCATAAATGTGTATACCCGAGCCGCCGGCCACCGTTCGGTGACGCTCGACGGCGCGCCAAACCGTAGCCGTCGCAATACGCTACGTCAATTTCCCTCTCGGTTGACCCCATTTTTCTCGGACTGTAGATTGGCTTTCCGTCGCGACGATCACGCCTACGTGATTGGGGTACAATCATTTGGGCGGTTCTTCGCGGCACCGTTCTTGCGCCTGTCCGGTACGGCATTCAGGCGGTGTCCGAGCGCACCTGCTCGAGGAACGGACCCACTCGCGAGGGGACCGATGGACACATCGAAACCGTCCTCGACGGGACCCAGGCCCTCCACCGGGATCACGACCTGTCCCTCCTGCGGGGGAGCGGTTGTGTCTGGTCTGCCCTTCTGTCCCTCATGCGGCAAGCGCGTGCGGACCAAGGTAGAAGGCCCCCCCTGCCGTCGCTGCGGTACGGGAATTCCCGAGGGGACACAGTACTGCCCGGCCTGCGGACTCGATGTCGACATTCGGCCCTCCAGCGTGCCGTCTGCACCGGCCGGCGACCTCTCGGCGTTCTCGCTCGCCCTGCTCGACGAAGCGAACAACGTGACCGGCCGCTTCGCGCTTGCGCAGGGAGAGACCACGATCGGACGCGAAGGGGCGGCGCTCGAGTTCCCCGACGACGTGTTCATGTCGCCGCTCCACGCCAAGATCACCGTACGGGAGGACAAGATCTCCGTACGCGACCTCGGGAGTCGGAACGGCACGTGGGTGTTCCTCACCGGGCCGCACCGGATGCTGGACGGGGATCGTCTCCTTCTGGGATCGCAGGTGCTCGAGTACCGACGGCTCGGCTATCCCGGCCCCCAGCCCCCCGAGCGCGACCTAACACGACGCATGGGCAGCCTGGTGCCGAGTGCTGATATTGCCTGCCTCACCCAGCTGCGGGCCGACGGCTCGGCTCGCGACGCGATCCACCTCTCACCGGGCCGCACCATACGGTTGGGGCGGGACGAAGGCGATATCACGTTCCCATACGACCCCTCGATGAGTAGTCTTCACGCCGAAATCGGCTCCGAAGACGCAGATTTCGTCGTGGTGGACTTGGACAGCCGCAACGGCGTGGCGGTGGCAACCCGGGGAACGATCGAACTGGCGTCCGCGTCCAAGATTCTGGCGGGCGACAAGATGCTGCGAGTGGAGATGGCGTGAGGACCTGCCCAGTCTGTGCGGCGGAGTGGTCCGACGACACGAAGTTCTGCCCGAACGACGGGAGCACGCTTCGGGCGGCCTCGGGATCGGCGAGCCTCATCGGCACGGTCATCGCGAGCGGCTACCACATTCAGCGCAAGTTGGGCGAGGGTGGCATGGGCACCGTCTACCTCGGTGAGCATGTCAAGATGGGGCGCAAGAGCGCCATCAAGGTGATGACCCGGACCATGGCCCGCGATCCGGAGGCCATCGCCCGGTTCAACCGCGAAGCGGCCAACGCCGCCCGGATCACCCACCCCCATGTCTGCGGCATCTACGACTTCGGCGAGACCGAGGACGGCCTCATCTACCTCGTGATGGAGTTCATCGAGGGAGAGAGCTTGAGCGATCTCCTGCGACGCGAGTATGTGCTGCCGCCGCACCGCGCACTCACTATTCTCGCGCAGACCGCCGATGCCCTCCAGGCCGCCCACGACCTCGGGATCGTGCATCGCGATCTGAAGCCCGACAACATCATGCTGGCCCGCGACCGTGACGGAGGTGACGTGGTCAAGGTGGTCGACTTCGGCATTGCCAAGGCGATGACCGGCGACCGGCGGCAAGAGGTAACCAAGACCGGCCTCGTGGTAGGCACGCCCGAGTACATGAGCCCGGAACAACTGTCGGGCGACGTCGTGGACGGCCGCAGCGACATCTACTCACTTGCGTTGGTCTTCTACCGCCTGCTCACCGGCACGCTCCCGTTCCAGGCCGATTCGGCGCAGGAAATGCTCATCAAGCGGCTCACGGACGACCCCTTGCCGCTGAACCAGGTGGCCACCGGCCGACGCTACCCCGACGAGCTCCAGCGGGTCATGGATAGGGCCTTGGCAAGGATGCCTGCCGATCGGCACGAAACCGCCATTGATCTCGCGCGGGCTGCGGAACGCGCCGCCCGGCCACTCACGGTTGCGTCGGACGAGGTGACGGAAGCAGCAACCCAGATCATCACGCCAAAGGGGGACGGGGTGGTGCCGGCAACGCGCATCTCGCGCCCCGCGTCACCGCCGACGCCGCGGACACCCATTCCATCGGCATCCGTGCGGGCCCCGGCAAAGAAGAAGCCCGCCGTCGCGGTGATTCTCGGCGCGGCGGTCATTGCCATTGGGGGCGGCACGGCAGCCGTGCTGCTCGCCGGGAACGACGGGAACGGCGCGCTCCCCACCCCCGCCGAACGGGACTCTGGCGGGACGGCAGCGCGCACCGCCCCCGCGCTCTCGGGGGCCGATACTGCCTCGTCGCGCCCGGTAGCGACGCAAGAACCCACTTCGACGACGGCGACCGAGCGACGACCCGTGCCGCAGGAATCACCGACGGCCAGCGGAGTGGGAGACCCGGAGACACCAACCACGCTTGATACGGCGACGCTGCGCGACACCCTCGTCGACCTCGGCCGCCAGATCGCCGTCGACGGCACCCGGGCGTCGGCCCGGGAACGGGCGCTGGCCCTCTACGACGACCCCGAGGTGCCCGCCGTGATGCGCGGGCTCGCGGCGTCGGTCGTGGCGGAATCGTACGAAGTGGAGCGGCCGGCCGACGCCTGCCGCTGGATCGAGAAAGCGCTGGCGCTCGACCCCGACAACGTCAGCTATCGGCAATACAAAACCGTCATCTTGATAGGTTGCGGCTCGTGAGACTCTTCACCCACAAAGGCTCGGGCATCCGCATTGCCGTGTTCGGCAAGACCGACGTCGGGCGTACGCGCGAGCACAACGAGGACTGCTTCCTCGTCGCCGATTTGACCCGCCGGAAAGCGTCCCTCCAGCCCGAGGTTCGTGAGCACGAGCTGGGCGCCAAGGGATCGCTCTTCGTCGTGGCGGATGGGATGGGGGGGGCCGCGGCAGGCGAAGTGGCGAGCCAGTTGTCCACCGAGACCGTGTACCAGCATCTCCTGGATCATTGGCTCACCGACGAGGAGAACACGCCGCAGCAGTTCGCCTACCGACTGAAGGAGGCGGTGGAGACGGCGAACGCCCGCATCCACACCCACGCCAAGGAGCACCCAGAGTTGCGGGGCATGGGAACGACCACGACGGCGGTCGGCGTGCTGGAGGACCACCTGTACCTGGCCCAGGTCGGCGACTCGCGCGCCTACCTCATTCGCGAAGGCGAGGCCATTCAGCTCACCAAAGACCAGTCGCTCATGCAGCGCTTGGTCGACGCCGGGGAGATCACCGAGGAGGAGGCGGAAAAGAGCGAGCGGCGCAACATCATTCTCCAGGCACTCGGCCCGGACGCCAAAGTGCGGGTCGATCTCACCAATCAGCAGCTGCGGCGCGGTGATGCCGTGGTGCTGTGCTCCGACGGGCTCTCCGGACAGCTCACGCGCGAGGAGGTCGCCGCGCTCGTGGAGCAGGCCGACAAAGACCTCATCGCGCAGTGCTCCGAACTGATCGACATGGCGAACGAGCGCGGCGGTCCCGACAACATCACCGTGGTGATCGTCCGCTTCGACGGACCCGAGCTCCGCGACCCATCCAGCAAGGAAGCTGTGGGCCACAAGGTGTTCCCGCTCCTCGATCCGGAAGCAGACACCGAGCCCGTGCCGATCTACCGAGACAGCCCCCCCCCGTTGCCGCAGAACAAGATGCAGCTCGTGCTGGCCAGCACCATCGCGGCGGGCCTCGTCGCGGCCGCCCTGTTGTTCGCCATGAGCGGCGCCTGACACCCGACGCGTGAAACCCCAGCTTCGGATCCTCTCCGGCGCCCGGACCGGCCACACCGAGGTCTTTTCCAAGCCCAGTATCGCCATGGGTCGCCACCCGTCGTGCGACCTGTGCCTCGACGCCGAGCGGGATCTCACCGTGTCCGCGCATCACGCGGTCATTCTCAAGAAGGGAGATCGGTGGTACGTCCGCGATACGGAGAGCAGCAACGGAACGCTACTCAACGGGCATCGCGTCATCGCAGACGCGGCGCTGAGCGACACGGACCAGATTGGGTTCGGAGTGGGCGGACCCGTAATCGAGGTGCGGCTCATCGCCGACCGCACAGCGGACGGCATCGTCCGCGAGGCCGCGATTCATCCAGTGGACGTCTCGCCCACCGGCCCGATCCGCGCGACCGACCACGTCCCTCGACCCCGGGAGAGCACCAGCGCAGAGATCCGTGCGGTAGTGGGGCGGCAGACCCGCAAGCTCCGCGCGACGATCGGTGTGCTCCTCATCGTGCTCGTGGCCGTCGCGGCCCTCTCCCTCTACCAGAGTCGTCGCCTAGAACAACGACGGGTGGCCGATGCCGCGGCCATGCAGGCCCAAACCGACAGCGTGCTCGCCACGGCGGACCGGACGGTGGCCGCGCTCCGCGGCCAGGTGGAGGGGTTGGCCGCCCGTTTCCGAGCCTCGCAGGGCGAAGTGCAGTCCCTGCAGCAAGACCTGAATGCCGCCTACCGTCGCGGGCAGTCGGACGACGTCCGCACCCTCACCCAGCGTCTCGAAGCGGCGACGAGGAACCTGCAATACCAGCAGGCGGCTGCCCAAGTCGACTATGCGGCCATCGCCGAGCGAAACCAGCGGGCCGTGGCCATCCTCTGGGTGGAGTTCGGCCCCAACGACGTGCAGACCGGAACCGCATTCGCGGTACGGCGTGATGGCGTGATGATCACCAACCGCCATGTGGTGGCCGGCGCGACCGGGACCCGGCGTCCCACCCGGGTCGCCGTTCGGTTCGCGGACTCCGACCAGACGTGGCGCGCCCGGGTGTTGGCGGTCTCCGAGGACGCAGACCTGGCGGCCATCAAGGTGGACATTCGCGGTGGCGTCCCCTCGGTGCAGCGTATCAACCCGCGCGCGGATACGCTCCCACAGGGTGCCCCAGTGGCGGTCATCGGATTCCCGCTCGGTACGAGCCTGCCGATGACGGGTGAGATCGTGCGAACCACGCTGCTCGCTGGCACCGTGAGCAAGTCGCTCAGCAATGTCCTCCAGATCGACGGGTACGGAGCGGCCGGTTCCAGTGGATCACCCGTGTTCGACGGCAACGGGGAGGTGGTGGCCGTCCTCTACGGCGGTGACGCTACCAACGGGAGAATCGTCTTCGGAGTGCCGGGGAGCGCGGTGGCCCAGCTCCTGGGATCGCTCAACTGACACTGTCTCGATCGACACGGAGTGCGGGCGTGACACTCCCCAGAACCCGAGCGCGCCCCGCTCCAGTGGCCGTGGGTACGTTTCCGGGCAGCCCTCGAAGGGTCCGCCACCCCAGATAGGCAAACGCCACGGCCTCCTTGGCGTCGCCGTTGAAGAACTCGTCGTCGAACGATCGGACGACCCACCCGTCCAGCGCCCGTCGTAGCTGCACCATGAGCGTGGGGTTGCGGGCGCCGCCGCCCGACACGACCAGATCGCGCTCCGGCTCCGCCGGTATCCACCGTGCGAGCTGGCCTGCAATGGACCGTACGGTGAGCGCGAGTGCGGTCGCCACGAGATCGTCTTCCGAGGCACCCGGCGCCATCGTGTGCGTCCGTTCGACCAGGGCCTGGGCAAAAGGCTCCCCGAACACCTCTCTCCCCGTGCTCTTGGGGGGCGGGGCGGCGAAGTACGGGCGGTCGAGCAGCTCCTGCACGACCGACGCGATGGCCCGACCCCGTGCCGCTCGTTTCCCGCCAACGTCGTACGGAGCCGACGGATCGACCCTGCGCGCAACGGCATCGATCACCGCCACCCCGGGACCCGTGTCAAACGCCACCACGCCGTCGAGCTGCCCACGCCGCGGGACCCAGGTCACGTTCGCCATTCCGCCGATGTTGAGCAGGGCACGGCCATGTGCATCATGACCGAAGAGCATCGCGTCGGCCACGGGGACGAGCGGGGCGCCCTGGCCTCCCACCGCGACGTCTCGAGCCCGAAAATCACTCACGACCTGCACCCCGGTCCGCTCGGCGATGGTCGCCGGACAGCCGAGCTGTAGCGACACCAGGGGTGGCTCGTGCCAGACCGTCAGCCCATGTGAGGCCACCAACGACAGGCGATCGGCCGACAGGCCCGCGACGGCGAGGACATCTGCGACAGCTTGTGCAAACCACTCCCCCAACTGACGGTGCAGGAGCGCCAGCTGTCGCGCATCACCCCGCTCGAGCACCTGCCGGATCGCCGTCCGCTCCGAGATGCTGAACGGTCGTGTCGCAAACGCCTCGAGCTTGACCTCACGCTCGCCGGCAACCTGCACCAACGCTGCGTCGACCCCGTCCAGCGACGTGCCGGACATGAGCCCGACGACGCTCGTGGTCATGGGTGCACCGGCGGGGGCTCGCCCACCACGTTCCGCACCAACCCGCCCGCGTCCCCGAGCAGTCGTTTGGCCACGTCGGGCCCCACTCCCTTCCGCACCATCACGATCGCGAGCTTCACCGATCCGCCGGCCCGCTCGATGACCTCGCGCGCCACTGGTCGGTCGATCCCACAGGTCTCCATGACGATGCGCTCTCCACGATCACGCAACTTGTCGCTCCACGCCATCAGGTCGACCATCAGGTTCCCGTAGGCCCGACCGGAGCGGACCATGGCACCAGTCGTCACCGTGTTGAGCACGAGCTTGGTGGCGGTACCTGCTTTGAGACGCGTCGAGCCGGTCACGGCCTCCGGGCCCACCGGGACGACGATGGCAACGTCGCACGCGGCGGCGAGATCGGCCGGCGGGGTCGAGCAGGAAAGCAGCACGGTTCTCGCCCCAAGCTCGCGAGCCCGATCGAGAGCCGCTCGCACATAGGGCGTGGTCCCGCTCGCGGCTATGCCGCACAGCACGTCTCGAGCGCCGAGGCCGACATCATCCATGGCGCGGGCACCGGCCGCCGTGTCGTCTTCGGCCCCCTCCTGGCTGCGGACCAGCGCGGGTGGCCCACCGGCGATGATGCCGACCACCCAGTCCGGGGGCGAGCCAAAGGTGGGCGGACACTCAGCGGCGTCAATCACGCCAAGCCGACCACTGGTTCCGGCCCCGACGTACACGAGCCGGCCACCCGATCTGAAGGCCTCGACCACGAGATCGATGACCCGCGCGATCTCATGCCGGGCCTCGTAGACCGTGTCGGGCACGCGCTGGTCTTCGGCATTCAGTAGCTCCACTATTTCAAGCGACGAGGCGACGTCGATGCGCGCCGTACGCGGATTCCGACGCTCGGTGAGTCTGGGATCGAGGAACTCCGGAACGGACATCGCGCATTCTCCGACAGGCGGTAGATTCTCGGGAATCTTCCCTTCTCGGACGACTCCGGTCAACGAGGCACGCATGCGATCCGGCTTTTCGCCATTGGGACGGGCCCTGCTAGTCGCGCTGCTACCGACCCTGCTTCCGGCATGCGCCGGGACGGGGTCGGTCCCACGTCGCGCCGCACCATCGGTGGCACTTCCCTCCCCGTACGTGCCGGCCGACTGGCCGTTGCTGACCGAAACAGTGTCGGTCGCAGCGCCGCATGCCATGGTCTCGTCCGTCCATCCGCGGGCCAGCGAGGTCGGAGCGGCGATCCTCCGCAAGGGTGGCAATGCGGTGGACGCCGCCGTGGCGGTCGGATTCGCGCTCGCGGTCGTCCATCCCTCTGCGGGGAACCTCGGCGGTGGCGGGTTCATGGTGATCCGGCTGCGTGACGGATCGGTGTACGCCCTGGATTACCGCGAAACGGCGCCGGAGGCCGCCACGAAGGACATGTATGTGGATTCGCTGGGGCAAATGTCGGAGCGGAGCGTCACGGGGCATCTCGCCGTAGGGGTTCCAGGCAGCGTGGCCGGGCTGGCCGAGGCGCAGCGACGGTTCGGGACGCTGCCGCTCCGGACCGTGATCGAGCCGGCCGTGCGCCTCGCGGAGGACGGCGTGGTGCTCGACGAGGCCCGCAGCCGATCGCTTCAGTACGCCGCCCCACGGCTGCGTCGGTTCCAGGGCTCCCGCGATCAGTTCCTGCTGCCCAGCGGCGACGCACCGCCACCCGGGACGCTCTTCGTCCAGGCAGACCTCGCGCGCACACTGGGTGCGATCGCCGACAGTGGGCCCGCGGTCTTCTACGAGGGCGCCATCGCCGAACTGATCGTGGCCGAAATCGCCCGGGGCGGAGGGCTGATCAGCAAACGGGATCTCGCCACGTACCGTGCGGTCTGGCGCGAGCCGGTAGAAATCCACTATCGCGGCCACCGGATCTACTCGATGCCGCCCTCGAGCTCCGGCGGTGTCACGATGGCCGAAATCCTGAACATCCTCGAGGGATTCGATCCGTTGCCGCCGTTCGGCAGCTCGGCACAGGTTCATCTCGCTGCCGAGGCGATGCGGCGCGCGTTCACCGACCGAAACCACTTCCTTGGCGATCCGGATTTCGTCGACATGCCTCTCGAGCGGCTCACGTCGAAGTCCTACGCGGCGGAGCAACGTCGGACGATCGATCCACGGCGCGCGACGCCGAGCGGCACCCTCACCCCGGGGATCGTCGAGGGGGACCACACGACCCACTACTCGGTGGTCGATGCGGACGGCAACGCGGTCAGCGTCACCACGACCATCAACTCGGGCTACGGCAGTGCCGCGACCGTGCAGGGTGCCGGCTTCCTGCTCAATAACGAAATGGACGATTTCACCGGCGCGCCGGGACAGCCAAACCAATATGGGCTCGTGCAGGGAGAGGCGAACGCCATCGCACCACGAAAACGCATGCTATCGGCCATGACCCCGTCGATCGTGTTGGATCGCGAAGGACGGCTCTTCATGGTCGTGGGCACGCCCGGTGGCCCCACCATCATCACCACAGTTGCGCAGGTGATCTCCAACGTCGTGGATCATGGCATGTCGCTCGCCGAGGCGATCGCGGCGCCCCGGATCCACCATCAAGCACTTCCGGATCTGATCGCGTACGAGCGCCGTGGACTCCGCGGGGACGTGGTCGCCGACTTGGTGCGGCGCGGGCACCGCGTGGAAGAACGACGTGGGTTCAGCGGCGAGGTGGCGGGCATCATGCGGACCGCCGAGGGGTGGGTCGGGGTCAGCGATCCTCGCTCGGGTGGCGGGTCCGCCGGATTCTGATCGGGATCGACTGGCCCAGAACGCGAACGGGCGGCGGCATCTGCTGCCGCCGCCCATCGTGTTAAACCACCGTGGGACGCGCTGGTGCTACGAGACCGGCTCGAGCACCATCTGCCGCGCCAGCACGATGCGGATTCGTCCGCCCGCCGGCAGGACGATGTCGCTGTCCTTGGTGGCCGCGGCGATGCCGGTGCCCGCGGCCGCACCGACGATGCCACCCACGACGGCGCCGCCCGTCTTCTTGCTGATGATCCCGCCCACGACCGCGCCCGCGGCCGCACCGGCCCCGACCTTGGCCACGTCACCGCCGCTCACGCCACGGCCCTGGGTGTGGGTCCCCAACGAGTCCGACCTGCCCTCCAGCGAGTAGGTCTTGCCACCGTAGGTCACCCGGTTGAAGGCGAGCACCAGCGTGCCCTGATCCCCCGGATTCTCGGCTTCCTTGATCACGTCGATCACGCCCTGGAACATCGCCCCGGCGGGGATCAACACCCGACCCCGCTCGTCGACCACGTCGGCGGACGAGGTCGCCCAGACGGCGTCGCCGGCTTTGTTGGTCTTGGAGGAGATCGTGTCCCTGGCGGTCAGTTCCATGACCGCGCCGGCCGGAACTGTTCGCTGGGCGGTCGGGGTGGCTGCCCGCGGCTGCGTGGGGGCCGTCTGCGACGGCGGGCGCTGCTGCGCCGGGGCCGTCTGCCGTGGCGTGCTCTGTTGAGGCTGCGGCCCCGGCTGCGGCCGGTCGTCCAACGCCGCGATCGACTCGGCCGGTGCGAGACTCAGGTCGCGCGCCTCATCGTCCGGCGCTCCCTCCCCGCCACACCCCGCGAGCATGATGGCGGCGCCAAGGGCCAGCGCCGGAGTCCGAAGTCCAAACATGGGTATTCCTCCGTTCCAAGTAGTATCGCGCGGTCGGGCGACGCGCCGCGGTTTCCTCGTCGAAAACGGTGTTTTCGACCATTACTGTACTTTCACTGGATCCCGTCCCAACGTCAACTCCCCAGGGGCCGTCTCGGGAGGCTTCCCCCGGGTGGCGGGGTCCGTGGCACCCCCGTAAGTTCCAGTCGCCCGACCGCCCTCGAGCGGCGGCGCACCAACCACACGTATCGCCCGTGGTTCGAGAGGAACGAGGCTCATGGATATCGAAAAGCTCGCTATTACTGCACAGGCCATCGTGGCCAAGGGGAAAGGCATCCTCGCCGCCGACGAGAGTTTCGGCACCATCGAGAAGCGATTCAAGAAGATCGGCGTTTCTTCCACCGAGGAGAACCGGCGCGCCTACCGCGAACTGCTCTTCACCACGAAGGGGATCGGCGAGTTCATCAGTGGCGTCATCCTGTTCGACGAGACCATCCGGCAGGCGAGCGCCGACCGGACCCCTTTCCCCACGGTGCTCCAGAAGGCCGGGAGCGTCCCGGGGATCAAGGTCGACACCGGAGCCAAACCGCTTGCCGGTTTCCCTGGCGAGAAGATCACCGAAGGACTCGACGGCCTGCGTGAGCGGCTGGCAGAGTATTTCAAGTTGGGTGCACGATTCACCAAGTGGCGGGCCGTCATCACCATCGGCAACGGCATCCCCACGCGATTCTGTGTCGACGCCAACGCCCATGCGCTGGCCCGGTACGCCGCTCTCTCACAAGAAGCGGGGCTGGTGCCGATCGTCGAGCCCGAGGTGTTGATGGACGGCGACCACCCCATCGAGCGCTGCGCGGACGTGACGGAGACCACGCTCAAGAGCCTCTATTTCCACCTTCACGCCCACCGCGTCGTCCTGGAAGGCACGCTGCTCAAGCCGAACATGGTCATCTCGGGTAAGAGCTGCCCGACCCAAGCCAAGGTCGGGCAGGTGGCCCAGGCGACCGTCGAGGTGTTGCGCCGCTGCGTGCCGGCAGCCGTGCCGGGGATCGTGTTCCTCTCCGGAGGCCAGAGCGAGACGGAGGCCACGGTCCACTTGAACGCAATGAACCGCATCTCCGGTCTCCCGTGGGAGCTGAGCTTCTCGTACGGGCGCGCACTCCAGGCCTCGGCCTTGGAAACGTGGGGCGGCAAAGCCTCCCAGCTGGGCGCCGCGCAGAAGGCCTACCACCATCGCGCCAAGCTGAACGGGGCGGCCCGGCTCGGCAAGTACACGCCGGCAATGGAGAGCGCCGGCTAGACGATCCGACGACCTGAGTGAGCCGGCGCCCGGGTCACCCTCCTCGGTGACCGGGCGTTGTGCGTTCTATCCCGCGACTCGACCGGAGACGGGCTACAGCCGCTCGCGTAGGAAGTCCGGCGTCAGCCCCTGGAGCCACGTGGCGAGCATCGAGAAGTACCCCGTGACCATCAGGAGGCCAACCACCACAAGGATCCCACCCGCGATCCGCGTCGTGAGCGGGATGAAGCGACGAAACTTCTTGAACCACTCGATGAACCGATCGACCGCCAAGGCCGCCAGGAGGAACGGAAGCGCCAGGCCCATCGAGTAGGCGAACAGCAGGAGCAGACCCTGGCCCAGCGACGTCTTGACGCTGGTGTACATGAGGATCGACCCAAGGATCGGTCCGATGCACGGTGTCCATCCCGCCCCGAATGCGAGGCCGACGAGCACGCTGCCCAGGTAGCCGACCGGTTTGTCCTGGAGGTGGACCCGCCGTTCGCGGGCGAGCGTGCCCCACCTGACCGCCCCGAGCAGATAGAGGCCAAAGAACACGATCAGGAGTCCGCCGGCGCGCTCGAGCCACACCTGGTACTGATTCAGGAACCGTCCCAGCTGTGTCGCCGAGGCGCCGAGCGCGAGGAAGATGATCGTGAACCCCGTGATAAAGAGCAGGGCGTGCACGACGGCAGTCCAACGACGTGCTCCGAGCTCGTCGAGCGAGAGCCCCGTGATGAACGACACGTAGCTCGGCACGAGCGGCAGCACGCAGGGAGATAAGAAGCTCAGGATGCCGGCGAGAAACGCGACGGCGATGCCAACGGAGTCGGCGTCCATGGTGTCTGAAAAACCCCCCGACTAGGCCGTTCGTTCCCGGCCGTGCTGATGGCGCGCGTAGAACGCGACCAGCTTGTGCACCAGTTTGGCGGCGAGAAAGTCGGGAGCGACGATCCCGGGAAGAGGGGCTAGCTCCACGACGTCGCAGCCCACGACACGTTTTTCGCGGAACACGGCCTCGAGCAATTCGATCGTGGGGTACCACTGCCCGCCTCCGGGCTCCGGTGTGCCGGTCGACGGCATGATCGCGGGGTCGAAGTAGTCCACGTCGAACGTGATGTAGACGTCGTCACCCAGTGCGGCGAGGACCCGATCGCTCCAGCCGGGTCGCGCCAACTCGTGCCCGAACACGACGGGGATGTCCCTGGCCCGCGTCAACGCCCGCTCCTCGGCGGTGAGCGCTCGGATACCCACGGGCACGAGGCGAACCCGCTCGTGCACTCGGTGCATGACGCACGCATGGGAGTATGGTGTTCCCTCGTACTCCTCCCGCAGGTCAGTGTGGGCATCGAACTGCAGCACCGACAGCGGCCGCCCGAGCCGGTCGGCGTGCGCGAGGATGGGCGGTCCCGAGACGGAGTGCTCTCCGCCCACGAGGATCACGAACTTGCCGTCGTCCAGCACAGCGTCGTAGGCCGTGCGCAGCTCCTGCAACGCCACCTCGGGTCCGGCGCCCGAGAGCAACAACTCCGGCAACGTGTGCACGCCCACACGGTACGGCTCGAAGTCCAACTCGTGATCGTACAGCTCGATGTACCGGGACGCGTGCAGCAGGGCCCCCGGGCCGAAGCGCGTTCCGCCCATGTAGGAGACCGTCGCTTCGTAGGGCACCGGCAGCACGACGACCGGCGACTCCGCGTAGGGGCATTCGCTCGGTGGGAGACCCAGGAACGACTCCGGTGGGGCCCACGCGAGCGACTCCAAGGGTGGGGGGAGCTTCTGACCCCCGCGATCCCGGAACTCGTTCACCCGCAGAACACGACGGCGCTCACGGCGGTCACCCACCGCCCGTCGTCCTGGGCCTCGGCGGAGCAGCTGATGTTCATCGAGTCCACGATCTCACCGGACAGACGCCATTGTTCGCGGCGCTCGTCCCAGGCCTGGTCCGGGTCGAATGGCACGCCCAGCACCGTCGCGAGCATACTGGCCGCCAGATCTTCCGCATAGTCACCGGCCGGCTGCTGGCGCTCCCCGAAAGCGTGATGCTCGGAGATGTATCCGTGGTGGTTTTCATCGGCAGGAATCGCGAGGCCGATGGCCGCCGTGGCCAACCGAGACGGTTCGTTGGTTGAGGCCTCGGCGACGACAGAGAAGACGACCTGTCCGGGCTGCAGCAGCCTCACTCCCCTCTCGCGGGGCACCAGCTCGCAATGCGGCGGCCAGATGGAGCTGACGCGAACGAGGTTGTACTGCGCAATGCCCGCCTCGCGAAGCGCGAGCTCGAAGCTCGTCAGCTTCTCCTTGTGGCGTCCGACCCCCTTGGTGAGAAACGCCTTGGAAGGGAGAAACGTGGAGGGGTCAATCACGGTGTGCGCCTCACTGGGGAGTGGCGGTTGATATCTCCGGGCCGGCGACTCGGTCAAGCCGCGGCGCGGTGTCCGCCGCTGACTCGATCGCGGGCTGGAAGCCGTTGTCTCTGAACCATCGATCCGGGGGGACCTCGACGGGAGGATGCGCATCACCGGTGCGCTCCTGGACCCCGGCGATCACCTCGTGCACGACAGCGGGGGGGCTCTCGCCGACCTCCTCGACCGTCACGCGTCCCTGGCCGCGCTCGCGGCCCCGCACCACCAGGAGATAGCTCGCCGTATACAGTCGCCGACGGTCATCGTCCGTCCGGCGGGCCACCACCGCGGTGCCCCACTCGCGCTCCTCGCGACGGATGGGCGCGAACAACCAGACTCGGTCGATGGCGTTCGCGGGCATCGCACCGGAGAGCGATTGAACCACTCGCGTCCATCCCGGTCCGACGCCAGGCGTGGCTACCGCGCGTGCATACGTTTCAGCGTTCACCTATCCCTCGGCGCAACAAAGCGCGTCCAAGATACCGGTGTGCCCGACCGCTATCAAGACACCTGGCCGTCATAGGAGCGAGACGGGATCACGGTCAATCACGAGGCGTACGGTCTTTGGATGGGGCGCACGGCGCGACGCGTAGCGCAGAACGCGCCCCAGGAGACGCCGACTGGGCGATCGCAGCAGGAGATGCCAGCGCCACCGACGCTTGATTCGTGTCAACGGTGCGGGAGCTGGTCCGACGACCTCCGCCTCACCGGGCGCTCGCGTGGCGATGAGCCCCCGAAGCCACTCCCCAAGGGCCACGGCCGCGTCGGCCACGGTCTCTTCGTGCAGACCGCTCACCACGAAACTTGCAAGTCCGACGTGCGGGGGATAGGCCGGCGCCCGTCGCACCACTAACTCGCGCTCGGCAAACGCCTCGAAGTCGTGCGCCGACGCCGCCACCAGCGCGTAGTGCGTTGGTGTATGGGTCTGCACCAACACCTGCCCACCGCGGGGGCCCCGCCCAGCACGACCCGCAACCTGAGCCACCAACTGGAAGGTGCGCTCCGCGGCGCGGAAGTCTGGCAGATGCAGCGCGGTGTCCCCGTCGACCACCCCGACGAGGGTGACCCCGGGGAAGTCGAGCCCCTTGGCGATCATCTGCGTGCCGACGAGCAGGTCGATCTCACGTCGCGCTACGGCATCGAGAATCCGCTGATGCGACCACTTCCCCGTCGTCGTGTCGGCATCCATCCGCGCCAGGCGCGCGCTCGTGAAGCGTTCCCCCAACCAGCGTTCCAACGACTGCGTTCCGACGCCGCGCGATCGGTGCACCGCCCCCCCACACTCCGGACACGCGTCCGGCACGGTGCTGTGGTAGCCGCAGTAATGGCACCGCAGGCCCGCCGGTCCCGCGTGCACTGTGAGCGAGATGCTGCAGGCCGGGCACGCCCACACATAGCCGCACCCGCGGCACTGCAAGAAATGCGCGAAGCCACGCCGATTGAGCAGCAGCATCACTTGGTCACCGGCATCCAGAGCCCGTTGCACGGCATCGTCCAGCGCAACCGACCAGGGCACGGCCCGTGCCTCCGCAATTCTCGGCTCCGACCGCATGTCCACGAGGGACACGGGCGGCAGCGGTTGGTCCCCGACCCGCGACGGCAACGCCACCACCGGAATCCGCTCACGCTGCGCCCACGTCTCCAGCGACGGTGTGGCACTCCCCAGCACGACTCGCGCCCCCTCCAGCCGACCACGCTCGAGGGCGACATCCCGAGCGTGATACCGCGGTTGCTCGCCCTGCTTGTAGCTCCCGTCGTGCTCCTCGTCCACCACGATCGCCGCGAGATCTCGCACGGGTGCGAAGACCGCCGACCGGGCTCCGACAGCGACGCGCTTCGTGCCGCCGGCCAGTCCCCACCACGCGTCCACGCGTTCCCCAGCGGACAGACCGCTGTGCAGCACCGCCACCGTGTCGCCGAACACACCCCGCACGCGCGCAACGGTCTGGGGGGTGAGCGCGATCTCCGGCACTAGGACGATGACCCCTCTGCCCGCCTGCACGGCCTCGCGGAGCGACTCGAGATACACGAGCGTCTTGCCACTCCCCGTGACCCCGAACAGCGTCACCGCCGATCCCGGCGCCGCCGCAGCAATGGCGTCGATAGCGCGACGTTGATCGGGCGCCGGTTGGGCGGGCGCCGTGCCCGCCACGTCCCGGAACGGATCGCGTGGGTCGACACGCTCGGCGATGCGCGCGACTCCACGGTCCACGAGCCCCCGAACGACTGATGCTGAAAACCCCAGGCGCGTGGTGAGAAGGCGGACCGGTGTCTCTCCACCCGCGGCGTCGACCGCTTCGTACGCCTCACGCTGACGCGTCGCACGGCCGAACTCGCGCTCGCGCTCGAGCAGGGTGGGAAGGGCTGTGGTGAGCACCAGGATCCGCTCGGTGCGCGCCCGAGGACCCAGATCGGGCGCTTCGGTTTCTAGAGCGACGGCTCCCGCCCGGGCCAATCGCTGCAGCACATCCCAGACCGGCCGACCGAGCTGTCGGGCCAGGGTCGTGGCCGCGATGCGCCCGCCCCGGCTCTCGAGGGCCTGCACGACGGTCCGGCTGGTCCCGCCCGCCGCGAGCCGCGGATCGAGAAGGCGCGCGGCCAGGCGCGAGCTTCCCCAGAGCGCCGCCGGGAGCATCGCGCGGAGGGTCAGGCCGATGGGACACGCATAGTACCGCGCCATCCAGGAGGCGAGCGCCAGCATACTGCTGGGCACCACAGGGATCGCATCGGGTGCGAGGAGTACCATCTTGAGGTCGTCACCGGCACCCTCGCCGGTCCAATCCACGTCGAGGACAATGCCAACGAGCTCGCGACCGCGTACGGGCACGACAACCCGAGACCCCCGGGTCACTCGATCACCGACTGCCGCCGGAACGGCGTAGCGGTAGGGTTGAAGACTGGGAATGGGGAGCGCGACCGAACAGGTCGCGGCGGTCACTCGTGCGGCCAACGGATCCCCTTGATGATCGACAGCCCTAGCACCCGTCCCTGCGCCATGGTGCGCAGCGCCTTGAACTCCTGGCTCAGCACCGAGGTCACACCCGCCCACCGTGCGGCCCACCAGCCGCGCACGAGTGTTCCGAACGTTCCCTGAGCGATCCACTTGCCATCCAGCGCGGAATCCTCGACGGTGATCTCCACGACCCCCGCGAGCCGGAACGCGCTCTTCCACTCCACCAGGAGCTGCGGTTTGAGCCCGAACGACGCCAGCATGCTCGCGTCGTTCGGGTCGGGCGCCGACAGCCAACATGGGACCAGCGCCGCGACCGTGCTCATGGGACGAGCGACGCGCGCCGCCTCCTGCAGGACCTGCGCTCCGTCGGCGCCGAGGAGATGCAGCAGATCGGCGCAGGTCACGTCGAACACTTCGGCCTCATGTGGGAGATTGGTGGGCATGGCGGTCTGAAACGTGGAGTACCTGGAGAGACCCGTTTCGCGCGCTGCAGCTTCGGCTGCATCGATGGCCTTGGGGTCGGGATCGATCCCCTCGACGTGCGTCTCGAAGCGCTTCGTCCACCACAAGACCGGCCGCCCAGCGCCGCAACCGATCCACAGGACTTCCTGACCTGGTTCGGCGTCGATGAGACGGGCCAGGCGTTGGTGGATGGGTTCCGCCACCTCCGCCCACGGCTGGATAACCGCCGTGAATTGGGTGGGAGACAGCCTCACGGGCATGATCGAACTTACCCCCCCGACCTCCGGCCCACTACCCGACCCGCGCCCGGAAGGATGCGGCGCGACATGCCTCACCGCTCCTCTGTCAAGGCCCGAACGTGGGCCGCCGCCGCGTCCGCAATCCGGTCGGGCACGTACCCCCCTTCGAGCACCGACACCATCGGGACCTCGAACCGTCTCCACCCACCGATCCAGGTGGCGAAGTCCGAAGGCTCCAAGGTGAAACCGGCGAGCGGGTCACCGGCCATAGCGTCGAACCCTGCCGAGATGAGGATGAGATCGGGCGCCCACGCATCTGTGGCGCGCGCCACCGCATCGTCCAGGTCGTCGAGGTAGCGCTCTCGGGGGAGGCCCGGAGAACGGGGCACATTGAAGATGTTGCCAACCCCTCGCTCGCGGGCCAGGCCGGTTCCTGGGTAGAGCGGCCACTGATGGAGGGAGACGTATCGGATGCAAGGCTCCCGTTCGACGAGCGCCTGGGTTCCGTTGCCGTGATGCACGTCCCAATCCACGATGAGAATGCGGTCGACGCTCCGTTCCTCAAGCGCCGTCATGGCCGCAATCACAACGTTGTTGAGCAGACAAAACCCCATGGCCGCCTCGGCGGTGGCGTGGTGTCCCGGTGGTCGGACGGGAACGAAGGCGTCCTTGCCCGTCTCGAGCGCCAGACCGACCGCCATGATGGCCGCGCCGGCGGCGTGGAGCGCCGCGTCGAGGGAGTACTGGTTCGTAGACGTGTCCGCATCGAGGCGCCCGCCTCCGCGCGCGGAAACGGCCTGGAGCCGATCGAGGTACGCCGCCGTATGCACGTGCAGCACGGCGCGCTCCGTGGCGGGCGCGGCCTCGTGCCAAATCAGTTGGTCGGGAGGGGTCCAAGTTCGGAGCCGCTCGAGGATGGATCGGGTTCGCGCGGGGGATTCCGGATGTCCAGGGCCGGCTTCGTGGAGTTGAGACGAGGGATGCCAGACGATGTGAACCGACACGTGGTCGACCGTCGGTGCGAGGAGCGGTTCAGGCGATGGTAGCTATCGTACCGGTTGCCGTCGGGCTGGCAACACGACGAGCGAGGCGCGATCGACAACATTCAGCGTGCCCAGGGTCTCGGACTCGTCGATCACCAGGGCACCCCGATACTTGACCAGGTACAGGTCCGAGTCCAGGGTGCGGCCAGTGGCGAGGGCGAGCGCCGTGCGCTTCAGCCGCCGCATGGACCAGTCCGGTGCTGCGGTGACCTCGACGACGTCCCAGACATCGGGAACCGAGACTTTCACCCGAAGCGCGCTCGCCACGGTCACCGGTCCACCGCATCACCCGCGGGTAGCGTGGAGAAGAACCGCCCGATCACCTGATCGAAGAACAGCGTGGACGCCCGGACGCGCGTGCCGGCCGAGGCCGGCTGCACCGCCAGCGTCAGCTCCTCCCCACCCTGTCCCCGGAACGTCGCGAAGTGCGGACCCTCGAGCTCGATGAAGGCGGCATTGTGCGGCGCCCGCTCGGCGAAGAACGCTTTAGCGCGTCCGAGGACTTCGGCGGGCGGAAGCGATGTGATGGTCTCGTGGGTCATTCGGTGCCTGCCTCCTCGCAGACATGGCAGTCTCGTGGCGGTGAAAGATAATGCCCCTCACGACGCCGGCCCACCGGGCGGCACCGGCCCGTCGGCGGCGGGCGAGCCAGTAAGGAACGTCCGGAGCGCGGCCTCGAGTCGAGAGTTCGGCACCGCCACGGCGCCGGCCTCCCGAGCCGATCGGAGGCTGCCCGCGTCCACGTGCGATCCGAACGCCAGCACGCGCGTTCCCGCCTCGGTCAGGCGATGGATACGGGCTATCTGCTGGGGGCTCCCGAGCTCAACCACCGCGAACGTGGCCGGGGTATCGCGGACCACGTGTCGGCCGAGCTGCTTCACCAGTGCCTCGATCCTGGCGCGGAAGAACAGGTCCCGCGCGAAGACCGCGACCGTCCCCTCAGTCCGCGACGTCGACATATGCGCGTACCTCGGTCGGCGGCCGGCCGGATCGAAAGAGATCCATCAACTGAGGCTTCCTGCGAAAGACCACAACCACGTCCCCGTCTGGCGGATCCTGGAGACCGTCGAGCGCCAGAAACACCGGAAGCGCCGCATGCGGGACGGTCACCGTGTACCGTCGCCCATGCCATGGCACGGTGATGCTCGCCGGCAGCGATGTCACAACGCGCTCGATGAACACGTCGTCGTCGACGCGAAAGACGCCGTCGGCAACCCGCTCTCCAACCTGAAAGAAGAGCGGATCGAACGGGTCGCCGTTGTGCCGCCGGAAATTCTGCTCCACGGCCCAGTCGAAGCTCTCGAGATCTTCGGCATCGGCCTGCCACTCAAGGTGATGCCGCACTTCGTGCAGCAGGGTTTCCCGGGCCTCCGCTCCCCAATCGAATCCCGCGTCCAGCTGCGCCAGCGCCGTGAAAGAGCCGTGGTACAACACAACCCGCGACACGATTTCCCCTGAGGTCGAATGGATTGGCACGCACTCCCCTAGCGTGTACACGTCCGCGTGGACGGGATGCGGCACCGCGCGCCGACTCACGTCGATCGCGGCGATCCCGGCCAGGTATTCCGCGGGGATCTCCGCCGCGAGGCGGTCAACCAGGTGACGGAACGCGTCGAGCTCCACCGTGCATGCCGGGCACCCGAGGTGCCCGAGGCCGATCAGGTGACGGGGTCCACGGCGTCTGGCGGCGATGCCCGCGCGGTACGCGAGGCCAGCCAGCGGTTGACGAGCAGCAGGGCCAGCAGCACGACACCCCACTGGGCAACCAGCGTCCCGACGTTCGCTTCCCGCAGGGGATCGAGCCACCCGGCGAGGTCGGCACCTCGCACCTGGTAGAACCACCACCCCAGCAGAACCAGCGCCTCGAGCGGCACGACCACGCCGATCACCACGTCCCACCACCGCCCGATACGAATGTCGGAGTCCTCGTGATTCAACTGCTCCTCACGGAACCGGCGCACCCCGTAGGTGACGATGGCGATGGCGAAGAAGAGCCCGGAGAGCATGAGCGCCACGCCCCAGACGAAGTCCTGGTTGTGGAGAAACCGGAGGGACAGGGCCGAGGGGAGTCCCAGCAGGAAGCCGCCCACACCGACGACCCGGACGGCTTGGGGGCGCGACATCCCCGCATCCCGCAGCACACGGCTCGCGAGCTCGATCATGGCGATGAGGCTCGTAAATGCCGCGAATGACAGGGCCAGAAAGAACACGAACATCAGGCCCCGTCCCCAGGGCAGTGTGGCGAAGAGCTGCGGCATCCAGATGAATGTGAGGCCTTCGTTCCCCTGACTGAAGATCGTTTCTTGAATCAGCTCCGGCGTGAGGCTCGCCCCACCGCGAACCGCCTCGGCCAGTGCCGGGTACGCGCCGAGGGCGTCGGTGTCCGTTGCCAGATTCGCGACGAGTTGCGGTACGACGGCGAAGACCGTACACAGCACCATGATCCCCGCCAGGAGCGAAACGGCGTTGTTCGCTGCGGGCAGAACAAACGCGTTCAGGGCGGTATCCTCTCGGACACGCAAATAGGCTGCGTAGGCCAGGATCAGCCCCCAGCCGGCCCCAGTGTCCCAGGCGTTCTGTGTGAGTGCCTCGATCCAGATCTGCGCGTTCCGGAGGTGCGCCCAATCGACCGTGAAGAGATACTGGAGCCCATCCGATGACCCGGGCAGCGTCACCGCGCGGATCGCGAGCACCACGACCAACACGATGAGCGTCGGCATCAGCACTCTCGCCACGCGTTCGATGGCGCGCACACCCCGCCCTACGACGAGGACGCCGCACCCCATGGCCACCCCGTGGGTGAGCACCGGCCACCACGAGCCTGTGTACGCGTTCCAGAACGCGCCAGGCTCCGTGCGCGGGATCTCGCCAGCCACCGAGGCTACGATATATCGCAGCGTCCAACCGGCCACCACGGAGTAGTAGAACATGATTGCCGTGGCGACGAAGGCGATGAACGCGCCCATCCAAGCCCACCGGGGTCCCATGAGTCGTAGGAACGCGCCGACCGGCCCCAGGCGGGTTTTGCGCCCCGCACCGAACTCTACGAGGATGAGCGGGATGGACCACAGAAACAGAAAGACGACCCAGGCGACGATGAACTCTCCGCCGCCGTTCTGCGCGACGATCCGGGGAAACCGCCAGATATTTCCCGTCCCGACCGCCATGCCCAACATGGCGAGCATCATCACCCAACGGGAGGAGAACGTCTCGCGTGGCTGGCTCATCTCACGTCAATCCAAGATGGCGATGGTCCGGTCCGCCACCGCCGCAAACGAGAGCGGAGCACCGCATACCTGCTGGGCGATCTCGTCGGCGGTGTCCGTCTGCCCACGGTGCATCCATGCTTGCACCTCGGTACCTGCCTGGGGGTTGCGATACCAGTCCTCGTCGTATCGCTCCACCAGGAGACGCGACAGCGCTGCTTCCAGCTGCCAGGCCCGAAGGTAGCGCGCGGAGTAGAACCCGGGGTCGACATCAACCAGATAATCATCCGCCGAGTACCGGAACTTCGTCGCGTCGGTGAGCAACTCGGCGTAGCGCTCGGATACTGCGCCAAGATCGCTCGAGTGCAGGTCCAGCTCGTAGTTGATCTTCGCCGCGTAACGCCGGGCCAGAAACAGCTCTCCCACGGCCAACTCGTGGGCCAGCGCGGCTGCATCGCCCGCCGACAACTTCACGTACCGTCGGAGCCACCCCAGATCGAGCGTGAGGTGATCCCAGAGCATGGCGTACCCCTCGGTGACGGAGTTGTCTCCGAGCCATCGGGCCGCGAAGGGCAGCGTTTCCGAAACGGACGCGAAGTGCATCGCGTGCCCAAGCTCGTGCCAGAAAGTCCGATAGTCGCTGTGGCCGCCTCGAGGGCGGAGCACAAGATAGACCTCGTGCGGTACCCGGACCGGCACGCAGAACGCCCGGGCCTGTTTGCCCTCCCGCTCTTCCGTATCGAACCGGACGCGGCCACCAATCGTGGGATCCAATCCCATTTCGCACATCTGCCCCACAGCGGTCTCCACGAGCGCGCCCGATGGAAAGGCCACGTCGAATCGGTCGGCGCGGAACAACCATGCCGCATCCGAGCGGACAAGCGCGTCGACGCCCGCACCGATCCGCCGCCGGGCAAGGCGGGCTAGGCCGTCGAGGTACGGGGCTTCCGTGCCCGCCAAAAAATCTCGCGCCTGTCGCGCCAACGCGTCCAGATCGACACCGGACAACGACGCCACGGCATCGACATAGGTGCCGAGTCCCAACGTCGCGACCACCTCGTGCTCCATGCGAAAACGATCGAGGCGGATTGCGTTCAACGCAGCCGAACCCGCCCGGGCCCGGGCGGTGTCCAGTGCTATCCGCAGATCACGCTCCGGCATGTTCGCGATCTCGATCGGCGCGCGGAGAAACGGAATCCGACGCCCGGCAACTTCGAGCTCGGCGCCCTGCTCCCACACCAGTTGCCGTTCCTG
>JBDHEI010000002.1:0-128956 GCA_039591075.1 Gemmatimonadota bacterium | reverse complement strand
ACGCGCCCACGGCCAATCTTCTGGTTGCTTCGGGGGTGGTCCTTGCCGAGCGGAACCTCTATCTGGCGGTACTTGCGCCCGCGCTGATCGCCGGGTGGGGGACGGCAAAGGTATTTGACGGCCCGCGCCGTCGTGCTGGGACGGTGGCGTGTGCCGGTGTGGTGCTGCTCTTTGCCTATCGCACGGTGGATCGGATCCCGCTCTGGTCCGACCCGCTCACGCTGCTCGTCGAGGAGCAGGCAGCCCACCCGGAGAACTTCCACACCCGTGTGCTGCTCGGCGAGTACGTGTCAGCCCGCGGTGATTCGGCCTGGGCGCTGGGGGAACTGCTGGTCGCCGGGGCGCTCTTCCCTGCCGACCCCTGGGCAGCCGTCTTGGCGTCCCGTCAGGCCCTGGCCCAGGGCCGTCCCACGATCGCACTCCGCGAGGCCGAGCGTGCCTATCGACGGTATCGGCGTGACCCGCGTACGGTGGAGGTTCTGACAGATGCCCTCATCGCCACCGGGGAGGCCGATTCGGCACTCGCGGTGGCGGCGGCTGGCGCGCGCGATCTGCAGGGGAGCGAGACGGTCCTTGCGGCCTATCGGCGGGCGCTCGTGGCCGGTGCAGGAGCAGCGTGGGAGACCACGCTCGTCGACGCGACACGAGACTGGTCGGCGGGGCGGGTCGTGTCCGCCGCCGCCCGGTTGGACTCGCTCGAGCGGGCGCCCCCGGCTGCGGCGGAGCTCGGCGCTGCCTGCTCCCGGCTCGCGGCCACTGTGCCCGTGGTCCGCGCGCTCAGGCCCCGACTTGCGGTCGTGCTCGAGGTAGGGGCGGCTTGCGATTTGCCTGCGAATGGGCGCTGAGCGGCGGAGAAGACGACCTTGCGCCTAGCGATCTGCCTTGCATAATGAGAGCGTCGCGGAGGCCGAGGGAGGGATTCTCGGGTGCTGGCCGGTCATCTATGTCATTGTCACAAAGAGAGTTATCTGCTTCCGTCCCGCATGGAACGGAGCTTGCCAACAGAGAGGGTGGCACGGTGCAGATCGACTCTTGTCACTCAACAGCTGGAGGACTGAGATGTTCAACCGCAAGGGCTTCACGCTGATCGAGCTGCTGATCGTAATCGTCATTATCGGCATCTTGGCAGCCATCGCGATCCCAAAGTTCGCGACCACGAAGGAGAAGGCCTATCTCACCGCCATGAAGTCGGATCTACGAAATCTGGCGACCGCTGAGGAGGCCCACTTCGCCGACAACGTGGCCTACACCACGAGCTTCCCGGCCACCATCTACACGGTGACGGCCGGTGTGACTGGTCCGACCCTCGCCCTAACGGGTGACGGCTGGACCGGCACGGTGGGTCACGGCCTGACCGCGAAGACCTGCGCAATCTTCATCGGCTCAACCGCGTTGGCGCCAGCCGTCAACGAGGGCGAGCCGAAGTGCACGCCGTAACTCGGCGCACGCGCTGAGTGGACGGGCGGCGGCGTGCCGCCGCCCGTCGGCTTGTCCCCAGGTACGTCAGCTCACGTCGTCGACGCCTTAGGAGACCGCCATGCCGAGGCACCAGCGAGGCTTCACGCTGATTGAGATGCTCGTGGTCATAGTGGTCATCGGGCTCCTGGCTACGATCGCGATTCCCAAGTTTGTCAACACGAAGGAAAAGGCGTACCTGGCCCAGATGAAGACCGACCTGCGGAATCTGGCAACGGTTGAGGAAGCCTACCTGTACGACAACAACGCGTACACCAGCTCCTTTCCGGTCACCATCTACACGACCACCGCCGGGGTCACCTTGCCGACGATCACGCTCGAGGTGGCGGGGTGGAAGGCTTGGGTGGGACACGCCTTAACCCCCAAGACGTGTGCGATTTTCGTGAATGCCGCGGCGCTCGCGCCGGCGGTGGAGGAGGGGGCGCCGGCGTGCACGCAGTGACGCGGAGTCGCCGCTGATGCGCCGGGCGATGGGGTGTACCTGTCGCCCGTTTCGTTTGGGGGTAGGCGCGTCGTGATCCAGCGCGATCCATCAGACCACCCCGCCTCCCGGCCGAGCCTCAAGCGGGAGCTGCTGCTCAACTTCGCGCTCATTGCCGGCGCGGCGATCTCGCTCGCGGTGCTCACGGCCTTGGTGGCGGAATTGCTCGAGCCTGGATACGCCGTGGCGGGGCTCATGCTCATGATCGTCGCCGACGTGCTCGTCGTGTTCGCATTCGGGCGCCATCTCCTCGACAAGCTCGTGCTCCGACCCGTGGACGATCTCATTCGCGTAACCGATCGGTTGGGCGAGGGGGATCTGGCGGCCCGTGCGGCGCCCGCGGCGACCGAGGAGCTGTCGCGGTTGGCGGAGCGGTTCAACCGCATGACGGAGCGGCTCGAGGAGGCGCGAACGGAGCTCGTTCGGGCCGAGAAGCTCGCCTCCGTCGGCCGGCTGGCGACGGGCATCGCTCACGAGGTCGGGAACCCGCTGTCGGCGATCGGGACCTACCTCGAGGTCCTGCGACGCAAGGGCGCCGATCCCGATCTGGTGGTGGCGATCGAGCGAGAAGCCGGACGGATCGATCGGATCGTGCGGGGCCTCCTTGCGTACGCGCGGCCGCAAGAGGAAGAGGTACGCGCGATCGACGTGGGATCGGTCGTGCGGAACGCCGTTGCGCTGCTGCGCCAGCAGGGGACGTTCGATAGCATCGAGCTGGCGGTCGAGATCGCCACCGATTTACCACCTGCGAGAGGGACCGTGCACGGTCTGGAGCAGGCGTTGGTGAACCTGTTGACGAACGCGGCCGACGCGGCGCTGCGGGGTAGCATTGCGGTCGGAGCCACGCGCCGAGAGTTCCGCGCCGCGGGTGCGTGGGAACGACGGCGCACCGACCGGACCGCCGGCCAAGTACCGGAGCGCCGCGCCTGGAAGCGCCCGGTTCGACCGGAGATCGCCGACGGGACACCAGGGGTCCTGCTATGGGTAGCGGACTCGGGACCGGGCATCCCGGCTGCCGACCGGGATCGCGTGTTCGAGCCCTTCTACAGCACCAAGGAGCCCGGATTCGGGACCGGCCTCGGCCTGGCCATCGTACAGGGCACGGTGCATGAGATGGGGGGCTTGGTGTGGGTAGAGAATGCCCGGGAGAGCGGTGCCGCGTTCAAGATCTTCCTGCCGCGGTCGGGAATCGATGCGCGCCCTTCGTGACCCGGGCGGGACGGAGCGCCGGTGCGCATTCTGATCGTCGATGACGACCCTGGGCTCCGGCGGTCGTTGAGCCTCCTGCTCGACGCGGAGGGCTACCAAGTCGCGGCCGAAGGAGAGCCCGCACGAGGCCTCGAGCGCGCACTCCGGGAGTCGTTCGACATCATCCTGTGCGACGTCCGCATGCCGGAGATCGACGGACTCACGTTTCTCAGGCGGTTTCGGGAGGGCGGTGGCGGGGCGCTGCTCATCATGATGAGCGCGTACGGTGGGGAAGACGCGGCGATCGAGGCGCTGAAAGAGGGGGCGTACGACTACGTCCCCAAGCCCTTCAGGTCGGACGAGCTGCTGCTCACGCTCCGCAAGGCGGAAGAGCGGGAACGGCTGCGGGGGCGAGTGGCGACGCTGGAGGCCGAGCTGGCACGCTGGACCGGCGCGGATCTCGTGGCCGACTCGCCGGCCATGCGAAAGGTCATGGATCTGGCCACTCGGGTAGCCCCGCACACCACCACGGTGCTTATCACGGGCGAGAGCGGGACCGGCAAGGAAGTGCTGGCCCGAACCATCCATCGCATGAGCCCGCGCCGCGACAAAGGGTTCGTGGCCGTCAACTGCGGGGCGATTCCCGAGAATCTGCTCGAGTCGGAACTGTTCGGGCATGCTAAGGGTGCGTTCACCGGGGCGACGGTCGACAAACCGGGGCTGTTCGAAGAAGCCGACGGGGGGACGCTGTTGCTCGATGAGGTGGGCGAGCTGCCTTCCAACCTCCAGGTGAAGCTGCTGCGGGCCCTGCAGGAAGGCGAGATCCGGCGGGTGGGCGAATCGGCGGCCCGCACGGTGGACACTCGGCTTCTGGCCGCGACGGCGCGCGATCTCGAAGAGGATGCGCGCGAAGGACGGTTCCGGGAGGATCTTCTCTACCGCCTGAACGTGGTCAACATCCACATCCCGCCGCTCAGGCAACGCCCGGAGGATCTCGACGCGCTGGTGGCCTCGCTGCTGGTCCGCGTGTCCACCAAGTCTGGCTGGGAGGTCCGGATCACGCCTGCGGCCCTCGAGGCCATCCGGCAGCGTTCCTGGCCCGGCAATGTGCGCGAGTTGGAGAACGCGCTGGAGCGGGCCGCCGTGCTCTCGTCGGACGGCGTCATCGGAGCCGATGCCTTTGAGGGGGTCGGAACGCCGGTGGGAGCGAGGCAAGGAGCCCCTGAGCCTCGGGGTGCCCGCACCTCCCCGCCGGACCTCAAGAGCGCCGTGCGGGTGGCCGAGCGGGTAGCAGTCGAGGCAGCGCTCAGCGCCACGGGAGGCAACCGGAAAGAGGCAGCAGACCTGCTGGGTGTCAGCCTCCGCACGCTGTTCTACAAGCTGAAAGACCTCGAAATCGAATAATGCAGTTTGCTGCAGTCGTGCAGATGACTGCATGCACTCAGGCGCGACCTCAAAACCTAAGTTGTTACTAGACAGTCACTTATTGGATGGCATGCTTCTTGGTTATGGAGTGGGCAGGATTCTTTGGAGACGAGCCATGAATCGTCACGGATTCACGCTGATGGAAGTGCTGATCGTCATCGGTCTGATTGGGATCATCGGGGCATTGGCGATCCCGCGGATCGGGACGGCACTGGTCCGTCAGAGCGTTCGGTCGTCGCGGGAGGCGGTGGTTGCGATGCATGCCCGTGCCCGGACGGCCGCGGTGCAGCGAGGTCGGGTGACCGTCCTCGTGGTGACCGGCGACAAGATGCACGTGATCTCCCGTCACCCGGTCACCGGCGCGCTGGACACGGTGGGTGGTGTGGAAGACCTCCACTCGCGCTACGGAGTGACGGTCACCACCACTCGAGACAGCCTCCCCTTCGACAGCCGCGGCGTGGGCTTCGCCGCGGGCGACACGAAGATCGTGGTGAAGAAGGGGCCATATCAGGACGACGTCGACATCAACGCTTGGGGGAGGATCATCCGGTGAAGAATCGCCAGGGGTTTACGATCCTCGAAGTGCTCATCGCCATCATGGTGCTGACGGTCGGCATCCTGGGGCTCACCACGACGGCAGCACTGGTGACCCGGATGATCGGACAGGGGCAACGCTACAGTGAAGTCAGCACCGCGGCCGCCGAGCGTTTCGAGCGGATGCGCAGTCAGCCCTGCGCCACGCTGTCCAACGGCAGCGCGACGCAAGGCCCGTACGCCTTGAGTTGGACGGTAGTGACACCGGCCAGCGGCAATTCGCGGGCGGTCACCATGGTGGTGGTATCGCCAACGGTACGCGCGACGAGGGCGGACACCTTTGCGACGACCATCTTGTGTCGGTGAGGACCATCATGAATAGACGCGGTTTTAGTCTCATCGAATTGTTGGTGGGCATGGTGCTGGTGAGCGCGGTCGGGCTGTCGATCTACCAGCTGCTCACCACCAACCAGCGGCTGTATCGCCAACAGAGCGAGCGCGTGGACTTGAACTCCACGCTCCGGGGAGCGGTGTCGATCCTGCCGTCGGAGCTACGCGAGGCCAACGCGAGGGACTCCATGGAGAGCGACCTCGCGGCCATCTCGTCCACGGCGATCAGTTATAAGGCGATGCGCAGCCTGGGCGTGTTGTGCCTGCCGCCGGTGAGCGCGGCCGGGACCGGCACGATCACGTTGTGGCGCAGCATGATCTACGGGATCCGCGGCATCGATCCGACCCGTGACTCGATCATGGTCTTTGCCGAGCGTGACCCAGGCACCCGAACGGATAACTACTGGATTCACGCCAACGTGGTGACCGCGACTCCGGGCACCCTGTGTCCGGGGGCCGCGCCGAGCCTCACGCTCGCGCTCAACAATGTCTATCCGTCGGGTGGTCTCGCGCATGCGTTGGAGGGAGCGCCGATTCGGACGTTCGAGATGATGCAGGTGCTGACATACACCGACGGACTGGGCGATGCCTGGCTCGGTGCCCGGCAGTACGTCAAGGGCACCGGCTGGACCACGACGCAGCCGGTGATCGGTCCGCTGGAGTCCGGGGGCCTGCAGTTCACCTACTTCGACAGCTTGGGTGTGGCGACGACCACTCCCACTGAGGTGGCGCGGATCGGCGTGACGGTTGCCGGCATGACGCAGGGAGTCGTGCGGCGCGGCTCGTCCATGGCGCGCCTGGTTGACACACTCGCCACGCATGTGGCTCTCAGGAACAACCCCCGGTGAGCCGGGCGCACATCATAGGAGGCGCGACTATGAAATCGGTACGCAACGAACGCGGCATCGCCCTGGCGATGGCCATCTTCGCCCTGGTAGTGATTGGGGCGCTCGTGGCGGGCTCGTTCTTCATCGGCATGCAGGAGCAGCGGGTAGGGCGTAACACGATCACCTACCAGCAGGCCTTCACCGCCGCCGAGGAGGGTGCGAGCCAGCAGGTCAGCGCATGGTCGCCTGGGGCCCTCAATCAGATCCCGATCGGTGACAGTGTGTTGTTTGCCGGGACGCTGCCAAGCAACGGCGGTTGGTACCGGGGCTCCACCCGCCGGCTGAGCGACTTGAACTACCTGGTCCGCTCCGAGGGGTTCAGCCGTGACAGCGCGTCGCGCCAGCAGGTTGGTATGTTGGTGCGCCTGCGCCCGGTCGAGTTCGACGTGACCGCGGCGCTCAAGACGCAGGGCGCCCTGAAGATCGGCGGTTCCACCCAGATCAACGGGAACGACCAGTTCCCGCCGGGCTGGACGGGCTGTCCGGCGCTGAAGCCGGCCCTTCCCGGAATTCAGTTGCCCGACATTACCCAGATCTCTACGTCGGGCTGCACTGACATGAGCTGTGTTACCGGCAATCCGCCGGTCGAGGAGGACCCTTCGATCACGGTTGGGGACCTCACCACGTTTGGTGACGCGAGCTTCGACGAGCTGAAGTCCATGGCCAACAAGTTCGTCGGGCCTGGGACGCGGAAAGTGGAGCCCACGCTCAATGGCACCCAGTGCAACAAGACCGATGAGAACAACTGGGGCGATCCGCTCAATCCCACCGCGCCGTGCGGCGACTACTTTCCCATCATCTGGGTCGAGGGCGATGCCCACATCAATGGCGTGCAGGGGCAGGGGGTCCTCATCGTAAACGGCAACCTGGAAGTGCAAGGTGGGTTCGTCTTCTACGGACCGGTGATCGTGCGGCAGACCGTGAACACGCAGGGCACCGGCGGCCACTTCAACGGCGGGGTGATTGCCGCAAACGTCAGCTTCGACCAGAGCACCGTGCTCGGCGACGCCGTGGTCAACTTCTCGAGTTGCGCCATCATCAAGGCCCTCAAGAACTCGGCTCCGGGCGCGCTGTTCCAGGAGCGGAGCTGGGTGAACCTGAACTAAAGTGACGTAACTCACAGTCCCAGATGGACTTGTTGATGGCCGGTTAAAGTAGGTTGGAGCTTGACAAAATCGGGGGTGAGCGGTACTGTAGTCTGCCGCTCACCCCACTTATCTCGTTAAACGGTCGGGAGATATGGCTCTTTTCGGACTCGGGCGGTCCAAAACGACGGTCGCCCTTGACGTCGGCAGCGGGCTGATGAAGCTCGTGGCCATCGATCACTCCAAGGATGAGCCGCAGATCGCGCGTGTGGCGGTCGCGCCCATCACCGGCAGCGCCATTGTCGAGGGAGAGATAATGGACCCCGACATCGTTGCCGACACCATCCAAGGTCTGTTGCGCTCGGCGGGGATCAAACAGAAGCACGTCGTGGTCGCCGTCGGTGGACGCGACGTCATCGTCAAGAAGATTCAGGTCGACCGCATGAAGGAGAGCGAGGCGTTTGAGGTCGTGCGGTGGGAGGCCCAGCAGCACGTCCCGTTCGACATCGAGGGCGTGGAGCTGGACTTCCAGATCCTGGATCCGTACGGGCAGGGGCTGCAGATGGATGTGCTGCTCGTGGCGGCGAAGCGGGACCTCATCGAGGACAAGATCCAACTCCTGGCCCAGGCGGGCCTTCAGGCGTCGATCGTGGACGTCGATGCGTTCGCCCTCCACAACGCCTTCGAGCTGAACTACCCCGACGCGATGCGTGGCGGGGTGGCGCTCCTCAGCGTAGGCCACGAAGTGACCAATGTGAACATCCTACTGGACGGCGTGCCCCTCCTGACGCGAGATTTGGCGGTTGGCACGCGGAAGTTCCGGGAGGACCTGCAGCGGGAGCGCGGGATGTCGGCCGAAGATGCCGACGAGGTGCTCCAGGGCTACGAGCTCACGGCCGATCTCGAGCCGTATCTGCGGAGCCGCGGTGAGGAGATGGCGGTGGGGTTGGAGCGCGCGAGCGCCTTCCTGCAGTCTGCCACGGGAGACATGGGTGGCGTGGAGCGCGTGTATTGCTGTGGTGGTGGGGCGCGGATCCCCGGGCTCATGGATGCGCTTGCCAAGCGGCTCCGGGTGCCGGTGCAGATCGCGACGCCGCTCCAGCGCGTGCAGGCCAAGGAAGGCGTGTTCGATACGATCAATGCGGATGAGGTCGGGCCGCTGCTGATGCTGGCTGCGGGCCTCGCCCTCCGCAAGGCGGCGTGACGGCCAGGAGGGCCGACGATGCGAATCGAGATCAACCTCCTCGGGGGGAGCAAGCGGAAGCGAAAAGCGGGCGCGGGTCTCCAGATGCCCGATTTCAGCGGCTTCATCGCCGGGGTCAAGGACCCGCTGCTCCTCGGAGCAGTCGGTGCCGGCGTGGCCGCGATCGTGTTCATTGGAGGTCTGTTCACGCTCACGCAGACGCGGCACGTGCTGTTGGAGAACCGGGCAGAAGACGTCCGGACCGAAGCGCGGCGCTATGGCAACTTGATGGCGCAGAAACGCCATGCTGAGCGACTGCGGGATTCGCTGGTGGCCGAGCTCGACGCCATCCGGCAGATCGATGCCGACCGGTACGTGTGGCCGCACATCCTCGAAGAGGTGACGCGGGCCCTGCCGGATTACTCCTGGCTCGTGAGCCTGGTGGAGCTGCAGGGCAGCCCCGTGCTCGAGGAGGACTCGGTGGACGTGGTGCGGCCGCTCCGCTTCGAGCTGGAAGGGCGGACATCGGAGATCACGGCGTACACGCGATTCCTGCGCCGACTCGCAGCGTCTCCCTGGATGGAGAACGTGATTGAGGGGCCGGCGACTACCGTCTTGGAAGACGACAAGGCAATGCGGGCGTTCAGCATCACGGCGACGTTCAAGAAGGCCGGGACGGACTTCGTGCGAACGGTGCCCGTGATCGAATCGGTCCGCTAGGGGGAACCGTGGCACTGACGGAAAAAGACCGGAAGCAGGTTCTCACGATCGTGATCGTGCTCGCGGTCGCCTTGTCCGCCGCCTTCTGGTTCCTGTGGAGGGCGCCGAAGATGGACGAGGTGAACGCCCTCCAGCGCGAGGTGGATTCGCTGCAAACGCAGATCGACATCGCCAAGCGCGAGTTGGCGCAGGGTACGGTGGAACAGCTGCGGGAGCGGATCCAGCGGCTCGAGGGGAGTCTGGGACTGATGCGACAGCTCGTCCCGGCCGAGAATGAGGTACCCCAGCTCATCGACGATATCGCGGCCAGGGCCTCGCTCAGGGACGTGGACATCGCCGAGTTCGCTCGTCAGTCCGTCGAGCCCGGGTCGATGTTCGACACCTACCGCTACCGGCTGCAGGTATTCGGACACTATGATCAGGTGGGGGAGTTCCTGTCCGACATCGCTTCGCTGCAACGCATCATGGTGCCGTACCAGTTGACTCTCAGGCCGGCGCAGGCGGTGGCCGAACAGCTCTATGCCGACACGACCGGGGCACTGCTCGAAGCGCGATTCGAGATTCGGACATTCGTGAAGTCGCAAGTGGCGGGAGGTGCCAGTGAGACTCCGTAGCGCGCTGACCTGGATGGCGATGTGCGCCGGTCTGGGCACTGTTGCCTGCGGAGGGGAGGAGGCCGCCGTGCCGGGCGCTCCGGCCAGCGAGCCGCCACCTCCCCAGACCGAGATGGCTGCAACGGAGGCAGAATCCGAGAGCCAGACCGAGCTGCTGCGCGAGGTGTTCACGTACACGGCATCGGGGCGTGATCCGTTCGAGTCGCTGCTGCGGACCGGCAGCGTCCGACCGATGCTCGAGGATCTCCGGGTGACGGCCATCAACTTCGATGCGCGGTACCCCGGCGGGAGCGTCGCGGTGCTCCGCGACACCACCGTGGGCAAGCGATACACCGTGCGTGTGGGTGACGAGCTGGGCCGGCTCCGTATCACGGCCATCCGACAGGACGAAGTCCTGGTGATGATCGAAGAATTCGGCGTTGAGCGACAGTCGTCGCTCCGACTGCGCCGCAGGCAGGAGGGAACCCAATGAAGCGGTCAATGATGCTCGCACTCGTCGGGCTCGTCCTGATGGCTCCCCCGCTGTTCGCGGGGCCGGGCGAGGTCAAGGCGGTGAGCGTGCTGCCAGGCGCCGGCCGCGCCGTCGTGGTGATCGACGTCGCGGGGAGCGTCAGCGTCCAGGACTTCACGCTCGACCACCCGGCGAGGCTAGTGATCGACGTGGTCGGCGCGACGCTCCAAGCGTCGGGCATCCTGTACGACGGGCGCAACCGCGGCGGCATCGTGAACATCCGCTCCGGTCAGTTCCGGCCAGATGTCGTGCGGATCGTGCTCGAGCTGGAGTCGCTGCAGGGTTACGAGCTGGAGTACGCCGACGACGCGATTCGGATCAGTATTGGCACGGATCGGACCTTTGCAGCGTGGTCGTCGGTGGCGGCCACCGACCGGGTCGCACCCCGAGTGAGTCCGGCTCGCGCGGCCGCGAATCCAGCGCCACGGCCGCTGGCTCCGCTCCAGTCACAGCAGACCGTCGTAACGGCCTCCTACGACTCGGCGACCATCGCCGAGGTCATGGAGGGGTTTGCGGCCCTGAGCGGTAAGACGATCGTCTTGGGGAAGGACGTTTCCGGCCACGTGACGGCGCGGATCCGTAACCAGCCGTGGGACGTGGCCTTCCAGGCAATCCTCGAGTCGCAGGGCCTGGCCGCCACGGAAAACGAGTACGGCATCATCCGGGTGGCGACGCAAGCGGCACTGTCGGCCCGGGATTCGCTGGAACCCCTCACGACCAAGATTCTGCGGGTGAACTACGCCAAAGCGTCGGGACTGATCCCGGTGCTCGACGGGGCGCGCTCCGGCAGGGGGAAGGTCGTGGCCGACACGTCCACCAACAGCCTGGTCGTGACCGACGTCCCGAGCCGCGTGGCGAATATGGAGGAGCTGGTCCAAAACCTCGATCTGCAGACCCCACAGGTCTCGATCCAGGCCAAGATCATCCTCGTGAGCCGCACGGACGTGATGGACCTCGGCATCCAGTACGATTTCGGTGACGATCAGGAAGGCACGTTCTTCAACACGGTGATCGCCCGGCCCGACCCCACCAAGGGATTCGATACGAACGCCGACGGCATTCAGGACGCGTTCCAGCCCTACGACCCGCAGCTGATTCCGGCGGTCGTGACCCTCGGCGGCGACGTGGTGGCGGGCGTGGCGAACGCCTCCCAGCGTTTGCCCGCGACGGCGCTCGACGTGCTGTTCTCGGTGGCGCTAGGCCGGTTCAGCCTGACGTCATGGCTCCAGGCGCTCGAGTCGGCGCAGCTCGCCGACGAGCAGTCGGAACCCGTCGTGACCACGGCTGACAACCGCAAGGCGGAGATCTGGGTGGGTGACCGGACCCCGATCCGGGTGGTGGACGTGGGCGCTCAAGCAGCGGCAGCGGCCAGCATCCAGCTGGTCGAGACCGGCATCCGGCTGGAGGTGACGCCGCACGTGACGGCCAACCGGCAGGTGCTGCTCGACATCCGGGCCGAAAACTCCTCGGTCAACGTCGCGGACACCGACCTCGGCGTCGCGTTCGGGACCCGCGAGGCGACCAGCCAGATCCTGGTGAACGATGGACAGACGGCGGTGATCGGTGGCCTGACGCAGACGTCGGTCACGATGTCGAAGAGCGGCATCCCCTATCTGGTGGATCTGCCAGTCATCGGCAGCCTGTTCGGCGTAACCCGTCGCCGCGAAGTGCGACAGGATCTGCTGATCCTGGTGACGCCGCACATCCTCGACCTGGCGGCCCCGGGTCGGTAGCGACCTCGGGTGACCCAACGGACGCGCGACGCGTCCGACACTGAGCATGTTACCTTCGAGCCCGGCTCCCGAGCCGGGCTCGGGTGTTTGTGGGGTGGCCAGGCGCGGTCGTGTCCGCTTGCGCGATTCGCAGCGGGGCAGTAACTATGCCCCGCGCCCGGCCGCAGGTCTGGCGGTCGAGCGTTCGCGTAAGCGATTGTTCAGCGTCGCGTTACACGGAGTGGCCTAGGCGGTCGGGACCTGCCGCCTAGGCCCTGCGAGCCTCAGTGCCTTACTCGAGGCACGGGACCGAGGTGTTGAAGCGGTGTTGAGCCGCGGAGGGCATCGTCCGGCCGGATCTGCCGGGACCAGAGACTGAGTGTATGCCGAAGACCACGAAGAAACGGAAACGGAAGAAGTCGGCTAAGCGGGCGTCTCCGACGTCGACCGCGACGAGCCGGAAGAAGCAAACAGCATCGCGCCCAGCGTCCGGCAAGTCGAGCACGCTCGTCGTCGTCGAGTCGCCAGCCAAGGCGCGCACCATCACCAAGTATCTCGATTCCGGCTTCTCCGTGAAGGCGACGGTTGGGCACATTCGCGACCTGCCGCAGCGCGAACTCGGCGTGGACGTCGACAAGGGGTTCCAACCCAAGTACGTGACGATTCGCGGCAAGGGCAAGCAACTCGCGGCCATCAAGCGGGCGGCAAAAGACGCCGACGCCGTGCTGCTGGCTACCGACCCCGATCGTGAGGGTGAGGCCATTGCGTGGCACGTGGCCGATCAGTTGAATGACGGAGCGAACATCCAACGGGTGCGGTTTCACGAGATCACCAAGGTCGCGATCCGCGAGGCGATCCAGCATCCGGAGCAGATCGATCGGCAGAAGGTAGAGGCCCAGCAGGCGCGACGCATCCTGGACCGACTCGTGGGCTACAAGGCGAGTCCCCTGTTGTGGAAGTCGGTCAAGCGGGGACTCTCGGCGGGCCGCGTCCAGACGGTGGCGCTCAGACTCATCGTTGAGCGGGAACAGGCGATCCGGGACTTCAAGCCGCAAGAATACTGGTCCATCGAGGCGGACCTCGAAGCGAAGAAGAAGCGGTTCACCGCCAAGCTCCACAAGGTCCGTGGCAAGAAGCCGGCGCTGCACACAGAGAAAGAGGCACGCGCGGTCGTCGACGCGGTCCGGGGCCAGCCGTTCGTCGTCTCGCAGGTCGAGCGCAAACAGCGGAAGAAGCGTCCCGGTCCTCCCTTCATCACCAGTACGTTGCAGCAAGAGGCGGCGAAGCGGCTTGGCTTCTCCGCCAAGCGCACCATGCGTGCAGCGCAGGATCTGTACGAGGGCGTGGAGCTCGGCAAGGAGGGCGCCGTGGGGCTCATTACCTACATGCGCACCGACTCGCCGCGTGTGGCAGACGTGGCTATTGCCGCGGTGCGGAACTTCATTGCCGGCGCGTATCCCGATCGCTACCTGCCGGCCAAGCCCAACCACTACTCCAGCAAGAAGGCGGCTCGGGCGCAGGAAGCGCACGAGGCCATCCGGCCCACGGACATCCTGCGAAAGCCCGCCGACCTGAAGGCGTTCCTCTCGGCAGACCAGCACAGACTGTATCAGCTCATCTGGCTGCGCTTCGTCGCCTCTCAGATGATGCCGGCTGTCTACGACACATCGGCCATCGACTTCGAGCTCGGCGCCTATCTGTTTCGGGCGACCGGCTCGGTCTTGATCTTCGACGGGTTCCACGTGCTGTATACGGACACGAAGGAGGAGGGGGAAGAACAGACGTTCGAAGACCTCTCGCCCGTACCGTCGCTCAAGAAGGGAGACGAAGCCAAGGTTCACGCCATCACGCCCAGCCAGCACTTCACGGAGCCGCCGCCCCGGTTCAGCGAGGCGAGCCTCGTGAAGGAACTGGAGGGCGACGGGATCGGGCGGCCGAGTACCTACGCCGCGATCATCTCGACGCTGCGCGAACGCGGCTACGTGCGGGTGGACCGACGCCGGTTCCATACCACCGAGCTGGGTGAGACCGTGGCGCGCGTGATGGTGGGTCAGTTCCCGGACATCTTCAACGTCGAATTCACGTCTGAGATGGAGACCGAGCTCGACAAGGTCGAAGAGGGCTCGCTGTCGTGGCAGAAGGTGCTCGAGAATTTCTACCATCCGTTTGCCAAGGCGCTCGAGTCGATCGACACCACGGCGCTCATTCGCGAGGCGCACGACGTGGAGGATGTCGAGAAGGAGCCCTGTCCGGAGTGTGGCGGGAAGCTCACGCTGAAGAGCGGCCGGTTCGGGCCGTTCATCGCGTGCACGAAGTACCCGGAGTGCCGGTACACCAAGCCGCTCAAGCGCGACAAGGTCCCCGACAAACCGACCACCGAGGTGTGCGCCGAGTGCGGTGCGCCGATGGTGGTCAAGACGGGCCGATACGGTGAGTTCCTGGCCTGCACGCAGTATCCAAAGTGCAAGCACACTCGGCCGATCCCACTCGGGGTCACCTGCACGAAGTGCGGCACAGGCGATCTCATCGAGCGACGGACCCGACGCGGTCGGTCGTTCTTCGGTTGCTCGCGGTATCCCGAGTGTGATTTCTCGACGTGGCACCGTCCGGTTCCGGACGTGTGTCCGTCGTGTGGCAACCTCGGGGCGGAGCGACGGGTTTCCAAGGCGCGGGGGGAGTACCGCCGGTGCCTCAAGTGCGAGGACGAGTTCGAGATCGAAGGCGCGACGGCCGAGTCGACAGCGGAGTGAGGGCGACCGTCGTCGGTGGCGGACTCGCCGGATGCGAGGCCGCCTGGGCGCTCGCCGAGCGGGGAATTCGCGTCACGCTCCACGAGATGCGCCCCGAGCGGAGGACGCCGGCCCACCAGACCGACCGGCTTGCCGAGATCGTCTGCAGCAACACGTTCAAATCCCTTGATCACACCAACGCCCACGGACTCCTTAAGGCGGAGCTCCGCCTGCTGGGCTCGCTCTTGCTGCCCGTGGCAGACGGCGCCCGCATTCCCGGTGGGACGGCACTCACCGTGGACCGAGAGGTGTTCAGCGGCGAGGTCACGGCCCGTGTCGAGGCACACCCGAACATCCTGGTTCGACGGGAAGAGATCCGAACCGTTCCGTCCCCGGGCATCGTCGCCACCGGCCCGCTCACGTCCGATGCGCTGGCCGACGCCATCCGGGGCAGGCTGGGGATGGACGGACTCGCCTTCTACGATGCCATAGCGCCCATCGTGAGCGACGAGTCGCTCGATCACGATCGACTCTTTCGCGCCTCCCGGTACGGGAAGGGCGACGGCGACGACTTCCTCAACGTGCCCCTCACCGCGGAGCAGTATGGGGCCTTCGTCGAGGCGCTCCTCGGGGCCGATCAGCACGTGGGGCATGCGTTCGACGATGCGCCCTACTTTGAAGGCTGCCTGCCGGTGGAGGAGATGGCGCGCCGCGGACGCGAGACGCTGCGGTTCGGCCCACTCAAGCCGGTGGGACTGCCCGATCCGAGTACGGGACGCGAGCCCTATGCCGTGGTTCAGCTGCGGCGCGAGGATCGTGCGGGCCAGATGTGGAATCTGGTGGGGTTCCAGACCCGGATCAGGATTCCTGACCAGAAACGGGTGTTTCGGTCTCTCCCGGGCCTTGAGGCGGCGGAGTTCTATCGCTTTGGGAGCATCCACCGCAACACGTATCTCAACTCGCCAGCGGCGCTCACGGCACACCTGGCGCTTCCCGACGACCCCCTGACGCTGTTTGCGGGGCAATTGGTGGGCGTCGAGGGGTACACGGAGTCGCTGGGGACCGGGCTGCTGGCGGGGATCAACCTGGCCCGGCTGCTGCGCGGCGAGCAGCCTGCCATTCCTCCGCGCGAGACCATGCTGGGCGCGCTCATGGACTATGTGCACCACGCCGATCCCCGCCGATTCCAGCCGATGAATGCGAACTTCGGACTGCTCCCGCCGCTCGGGCAGACCATGCGTGACAAGCGTCGCAAGCGTGAGGCGCTCGCCGACCGGGCGCTCGCCGCGATGCAGACGTTCGTCCACGACGTCGTCGAGGTCACCATCTGATGTCCGCTCAGGGTTCCGGCGACGCCCCGCCGCGGGAAGAGATCTCCGAGTTCATCGTCTTCCTTGCGAAGGAACGCAACGACTCACCCCACACGGTCCGCGCGTACCGCCGCGACCTGGTGGCCTTCCAGGGGTTCTGCGACGAGTACCACGGCGGCGCGTCGTGGTCGTGGCAGTCGCTGGATCGGCTGGCCCTCCGATCGTTCATGGGCGAACTCGACCGCCGTGGGCTGTCGAAGCGGTCGATTGGTCGGGCAGTCTCGGTGATCCGGACCTTCTACCGCTTTCTCGGCAACCGATACGGAGTGGACGGCAATCCCGCCAAGGGTGTGCGGATTCCGAAGACCGATCGGCGGCTGCCGGCGGTACTGGATCGGGCACAGGTGGACATGATGTTCGCCTACGCCGAATCGCTCGCGGAGCACGGCGAGTTCATGGCGACGCGCGACCTGGTGATCTTGGAGCTGTTTTACGCGACCGGGATGCGGCTCGGGGAGTTGGCCGGGCTCAATGTGGCGGACGTGGACGTGATCTCCGAGCAGGTCAAGCTTCGGGGCAAGGGACGCAAGGAACGTATCGTTCCGTTTGGCAGCCACGCGGCGCGTGCCCTGCAGCGGTACCTGGCCGAGCGAGAGGTTTTGCTGGCCGGTGGCCGCACCGCGCGAGGCGACGCGCGCGCCCTCATCCTGTCGCGGCGCCGACGGCGCCTGTCGGCGCGCGGCATCCAACGAATCGTCAAGCGATTTCTGGACGGTCTCGACGAGAGCGTGGGATTCAAGGTGCACACGCTGCGCCATTCATTCGCGACGCATCTGCTCGATGCCGGCGCCGATCTTCGGGCGGTGCAGGAGCTGCTCGGCCATGCCTCACTGAGCACGACGCAGGTATATACTCATACCAGTGTCGCTCGGCTCAAGAAGGTGTACCAGCAGGCCCATCCTCGCGCGTGACGACGAGGACGGGTACGGTGGGAGCGGGACAACGGCCTCCAGCCACATGGCGGTGGGGCCCATGCAGGACGGACCCGTGCGTCCGTCGAACGGAAGGACCATGACAAACAGAAGGACACGACTCCACGCCACCACCATCCTGTGCGTTCGCAAAGACGGCGGGGTCGCCATGGGCGGCGATGGCCAGGTCACCGTGGGGGACACGGTGATGAAGGCGAACGCCAACAAGGTACGCACACTGAGCGGCGGCAAGGTGGTGGCAGGGTTTGCCGGGGCGGCGGCTGACGCGTTCACGCTGTTCGAGAAGTTCGAGGAAAAGCTCGAGCGGTTTCCTGGCAATCTGTCGCGCGCGGCCGTCGAGCTGGCCAAAGACTGGCGCAGCGACCGTGTGCTGCGGCGGCTCGAGGCGTTGCTGGCCGTCGCCAACCGGCAGCACGGTTACGTGATCAGCGGCAGCGGCGAACTGATCGAGCCGGATGATGGAATGCTTGCGATTGGCAGCGGTGGCAACTACGCGCTCGCCGCGGCGCGGGCGCTCGTCGACACGCCGGGCTTGTCTGCCCGTGACGTGGTCCAACGCAGTCTCGAGATTGCCGCAGATATCTGTGTCTTCACGAACCGCAACATCTCAATCGTCACGCTCGACGACGAAAAGGCCGGTCGCTCGTGACCGGCGAACCACGGACGGAGGAGAAGCTCCGGGCGCAGGACACCGGCCCCGAGCCGGTACCGTGGCTCGAGGAACTGCCGCCGCGGCAGATCGTTGCCGAACTCGATCGGTACATCGTCGGTCAACGGGATGCGAAGCGCGCAGTGGCGATCGCCATCCGCAACCGATGGCGCCGGCAGCAGGCACCCGAGACCATTCGCGACGAGATCCTTCCCAATAACATCATCATGATCGGCCCCACCGGGGTCGGGAAGACCGAGATCGCGCGGCGGCTCGCGCGCCTGGCCGGGGCGCCCTTCATCAAGGTCGAGGCTTCGAAGTTCACCGAGGTCGGCTATGTCGGCCGCGATGTTGAGTCGATGGTCCGGGACTTGGTCGACGCCTCGATCAACATGGTGCGGGGCGAGCGAGAGGAGGATGTCTACCCGTCGGCCGAAAGACGGGCTGAAGAACGGTTGCTCGATCTGCTGCTGCCGGCGCCGGCCAAGAAGCCCCAGGATAGGGTCCTCAAGGTGAAACCCGATTCTGAAACAGGCTCGGAGGCCGAGACGCCCGGCACGCGGTTCATCGTCTCGGCGGGCGGAGAGGTGCGGACGAAGGAGGACGATGAAACGTCCGGCGACGCGGAAGAACGGCGCGCACGGACCCGCGAGAAGCTCCAGAAGCTGCTCAAGGAGGGCAAGCTCGAGGATCGCGAGTTGGAAATCGAGGTGTCACAGTCGGCCTTTCCGACCTTCGAGTTCATGCCGTTTCAGCCTGGCATGGAGGGCGCTGACATCAACTTCACCGAGATGCTGCAGGACATGCTTCCCAAGCGCTCCAAGCGGCGCACCGTGAAGGTCTCGGAGGCACGGCGCATCCTGGTGGACGAGGAGCTGCGCAAGCTTGTCGACATGGACGACGTGGTGAACGAGGCACTCGATCGGGTCGAGAACCACGGGCTCATCTTCATCGACGAGTTGGACAAGATCGCCGGGGAGCGGGCGCAGGCGGGACCGGACGTATCGCGAGAGGGCGTACAGCGCGACCTGTTGCCGATCGTCGAGGGCTCGACGGTGCAGACCCGCTACGGGTACGTGCGCACCGACCACATCCTCTTCATCGCCGCCGGGGCGTTCCACATAGCCAAGCCCTCCGACCTCATTCCGGAGCTGCAGGGCCGCTTCCCAATTCGGACCGAGCTGTCGCCGCTCACGGAAGACGATTTCGTCCGGATCATCACGGAGCCCGAGAACTCGCTCATCAAGCAGTACCAGGCGCTTTGTGCGGCCGAGGGCGCCGACCTCCAGTTCACCGACGACGGCATTCGCGAGATCGCCCGCATCGCGACCATCATGAACGAGCGCACCGAGAACATCGGGGCGCGCCGGCTGCACACGGTTATGACGACCCTATTGGAAGACGTGCTATTCGATTTGCCGGAGGTGGCCGACAAGCGGATCGGTTTCGACGCCGGTCTCGTTCGGGAGCGGCTCATGCGCATCGTCGAAGACGAGGATCTCCGCAAGTACATCCTGTAGGCACAAGCCGGATTCATCTCCTTTCGCGATCTGGCTTTACACTCGACCAGCGGGCCGCTACAATCCTTCTTGCCGACTGTCATTTTGACTCACTTCCTGGTGAAGCATGCCGAAACGTGACTTCCTCCAAATCCCTGATCTAACGGCCGACGGGCTCGGCAGCCTGCTCGAACTCGCGGGAAGGATGAAGGCTGGGTCGTACCGTGAGCGGCCGCTGGTGGGGAAGACCTTGGCCATGGTGTTCGCCAAGAGCAGTACGCGCACGCGCGTGTCCTTTGAGGTCGGCGCGTATCAACTCGGAGGTCACGCGCTGTTCTTGTCGAGCCGCGATCTGCAGATCGGTCGGGGCGAGCCCATCCAGGACACGGCCCGGGTACTGTCGCGATACGCAGATGGCATCATGATTCGGACGTTCGCGCACGCCGATGTGGTGGAGTTGGCGCGCCACGCGACGGTGCCGGTAATCAACGGGCTCACCGATTTCCTGCATCCCTGTCAGATCCTGGCAGACGTCATGACCCTGCAAGAGGCGTTCGGTGGCTGGCAGGGGAAAGTCGTGGCGTGGATCGGTGACGGGAACAACGTGGCCAACTCATGGCTCCATGCTGCGGGTGTGCTGGGCTTCGAGCTTCGGTTGGCGTGTCCGGAGGGGTACGAGCCCGACCGCGAGGTGTTCGAGCGCGCGAAGCGTACGGCGAAGGTGTCGGTCTACGAGGATCCCGAGGACGCCGTTCGCGGGGCCCACGTCGTGAACACCGATGTCTGGGCGTCGATGGGTCAGGAAGCGGAGGCGGATGCCCGCATGCTGGCCTTCAAGGGCTATAACGTCGATGCGCACCTGATGTCGCTCGCCTCCCCCGATGCCATCTTTCTGCATTGCTTGCCAGCCCATCGGGGTGAGGAGGTGAGCGACGAGGTGATCGAAGGACCACAGTCACGGGTCTTCGATCAGGCGGAAAATCGACTTCATGTGCAGAAGGCACTGATGGTGGAACTCATGGGCGGGGAGGGCGGACGATGAGCGCAGGAGCTCTGAAGCGCACGCCGCTTTACGACCTGCACCTAGCCGCGAACGCCAAAATGGTGCCGTTCGCCGGGTTCGAGATGCCGGTTCAGTACGCGAGCATTACGCAGGAACACGAGGCTGTGAGGACCGGCGTCGGGGTGTTCGACGTCTCCCACATGGGCGAGTTCGAGTTCTCGGGCCCCGACCGCAATGCGTGGGTGAATCGTCTCACCTGCAACGACATCGCGGCGCTCCAGGAGGGCCAGGCGCAATACACCGCTCTCCTCAACGATGAGGGGACCTTCATCGACGACTGCATCGTATATCGCTTCGACGACCGGATCATGATGGTCGTCAATGCCGCGAACGCCGACAAGAACTGGCAGCACGTCGTGGCGCATAAGCGTGGTGTTAACGCCCGGGTGAAGAACATCTCGGACGACGTGGCCCTGCTGGCGATCCAGGGGCCGCAGAGCGAGGCGCTCCTCCAGTCGCTGACGGCGGTCAGTCTGTCGCAGCTGCCGTACTACCATTTCGAGGTCGGGCACGTTGCGGGTGTCGATTGCTTCCTCGCCCGCACCGGTTACACGGGTGAGGACGGGTTCGAGCTCTACTTTCGCCCGAAGCACGCGGAAACGGTGTGGCAGGCGGTGGCCGGGCGGGGTAGAGCGGCCCCATGTGGCCTGGGTGCCCGTGACACGTTGCGGCTCGAGGTTGGCTACCCGCTCTACGGCAACGACATCGACGATACGGTCAACCCCTATGAGGCGCGCCTCGGCTGGATCGTGAAGCTCGACAAGGGCGCGCCGTTCGTGGGCCGACGGGCGCTCGAGGCGATCAAGGCCAGAGGGGGACCGTCGCGCCGACTGGTGGGCTTGACCATAGAGGGAAAGGGAGCGATTCCGCGGCACGGGTACGACGTGTACCTCAAGGATCGCAAGGTAGACATCGTCCGCAGCGGCGGGTTCAGTCCGTCCCTGCAGATGGGGATCGGAACCACCTTCCTCCCGACCCACTCGGTGGATCCGGGCACGGCGATCCAGATCGGCGTGCGCGGGAAGCGGGTCGAGGCGGTAGTGGCGAAGTTGCCCTTCTATACCAAGGGAAGCGTCAAGAGAGCGTAGTGGCCCCGTCGGCCAGCGACACTCGCATTCGCCTCGGTGTGCTCACTGTCTCCGACGGGGCAGTTCGAGGGGAGCGGGCGGACACCTCGGGTGACGCCATCGTCGCGTGGGCCGAGGAGCGCGGGCACGAGGTAGCGGTGCGCGCGACGCTTCCAGACGAGTCGGATCTCATTGCGGGGTGCTTGACCCGCTGGTCCGATGACGGGATGGCGGACCTGATTCTCACGACGGGTGGAACGGGTCTCGGGGCGCGAGACGTGACGCCGGAGGCGACGCGAACCGTCGTGGAGCGAGAGGTGCCGGGGATCGCCGAGGCCATTCGGGCGGCCGGGCGCCAGGCCACGGCGCGCAGTGTGCTCGGGCGCGGGGTGGCCGGAACGCGGGCCGCGACCATGATCGTCAATCTGCCGGGGTCCCCGAGCGGGGTCCGTGACGGCTTGACGGTGCTCGGCCCCATCGTGGAGCACGCCGTGCAGTTGCTCCGCAACCAACCGACGGATCACGGATGAGCGATCGCGTTCTCCTGACGATGGACGATCTCGAGACGGCCGTGCCGGTGAATGCGGCATTCGAGACAGCCGGTTACGAGTCGGTGTTCGTGTCGTCGCAGGACGATGCGGCCGAGGTGTTTCGCGGCGCCGACGCTGATGTGGTGATCCTCACGGGTTCCCTGGCAGAGAACCGATCGAAGGCGCTGGTGGCGCTGGCACGCGACGCCGCGGTATCGACGCTGGGGCTCCTCGAGCCGACTCATGCCGACCCCGCGCAGCGCGCGCGACAGCTCGGGCTCACGGCGTGGATGGTCAAGCCGGCCGATCCCGGCGACGTCGTGGCAGTGGCGGGCCGCCTGATCGCGCGGCGCCGTCTGCAGGAGCACACGGGCATCCTTGGAGAGAGTCCGCCGATCCAGGAGGTGCTCGTCAAGATCGAGCAGATGGCTCCCGTCACGAGCACGGTGCTGATCGAGGGCGAGTCGGGGACCGGCAAGGAGCTGGTGGCGCACGCCGTCCACCATCTCTCGCCGCGGCGGGAGGGACCCTTCATCGCGGTCAACTGTGCGGCGCTCCCCGAGACGTTGCTCGAGTCGGAGCTCTTCGGACACGAGAAAGGGGCGTTCACCGGTGCCGCCGAGCGCCGACTCGGTCGTTTCGAATTGGCCCACGGGGGGACGCTGTTTCTCGACGAGATCGGGGAGATGCCCCCGCCGCTGCAGGTGAAGCTCCTCCGCGTGCTCGAGAACCGGACGTTCTTTCGTGTGGGTGGGACGCAGCCCATCCGGGTGGACGTGCGTGTCATTGCAGCCACCAATCGGTCGCTCAAGGAGGCCACAGCCGTCGGGGAGTTTCGGGACGACCTCTTCTATCGGCTGAACGTTCTGAATATCTACCTGCCGCCACTCCGCGAGCGACGGAGCGACGTTCCGATCTTGGTGAAGCGCTTCGTTCGCGACCTGAGCCGGGAGCACGGCCGCTCGTTTCGGGGCCTCAGTTCCGAGGCGATGCAGCTGCTCGTGAACGCGTACTGGCCGGGCAACGTGCGGCAACTCCGCAACCTGGTCGAGTCGATGGTGGTGCTTGCCCCGGGCCGCGAAATCCGTCCGCCGGATATTCCGGCCGATATCCGAGATGGCGGAGCTCGGCTCCTCCCCATGCGGATACCGGAACAGCTGCGCCAACTGGGTGGTCAGGAGGTCGAGTTCATCCTCCACAGCCTCGTCGATCTCAAGGTGCAGGTCGAGGAGCTGCGCCGCCGATTGGACGAGACTCCGGGGCGGGTCGAGGTCGTGCGTGCGTGGGCCGGTCCGGAGACGTCCGCGATTCCCGAGGGTGAGGCGTGGGAGGTAGACACCGGGGCCGGTGACGGCGATCTGGCAGAGGCCGTGGCCCGGTCGCCGGTCACGAAGGTCGTGTACCGCGCCGGAATGACCATGGCAGATGTCGAGCGAGCGGCTATCGAGGCCGCCCTGGCTGAAACCGACGGCAATCGTCGGCGTGCCGCCGAGCGACTCGGCATCGGCGAGCGCACGCTCTATCGCAAGATCAAGGAGTACGGTCTGCCCTGATGCCGATGGGGTAGCCGTGCCGCCCCGCTTTGACACGTCTGGAGACGCTTCGGAGCACGGTTCTTGCCCTCCGTAAGGAGGCATCTGGCGGGGCGTTGGCTCGCTTCCACAGGGCTTGGCGAGGGCCAGTGGCCGGCATCGCACGCATGCTCGTGCCGCCATCCCCCCGCTTGTTGCGGGCTCGCAACGTCATGTCCGACGGTGCTGTGCGTTTGGCCCAATGTGTAGCTGGCCCGGAGTTTATGGGACTAAAACGGTCGGCTTATGATGGCGCTGCAGGTTGCACCGCGGGTGGTGCCACGGGTCAGCGGAGTCGTCAGATCTGGACGCTCAATCGCGGCTTCGCCGACCTGAGACATTGGAGTAGTCGGCATGGTCCAACATATTGACAGAAGGGCATTTGGGGATCATAGTATCCCTCCAAACCCCGGGTGTTTTCGGGGCGGGGCTCGCGGGGTAACGCCGCCGTGCGGTTTCGAGTAAACGAGAGCTGCGTCGGCTGCCTCGCCTGCGTGCGGGTGTGCCCCTCACAGGCCATCGCCGTCGAGGGTGAGGTCGTCCGTATCGTTGATGAGTCGTGCATTCGGGCGGGCGCGTGCGTGCCGGCGTGCCCTCACGATGCGATCGATGCGGTGGGCGACCTGCTCGAGGCACTCGCGCTTGCCGAGCGCGGGGAAGCGGCGATGGTGCTGAGCGTGGAAGCGGACGTGCACTTCCATCCGTATGCACCGGAACAGGTCGTCAATGCGTGTCATGAGGCGGGCTTCCCGATGGTGCAACGGGGTGTCATCGGGGACGAGTTGGTCGCGGAGGAATATCGGCGGCTGATGTCGGTCCCCCGGTCGCGCACGATGATTCGGTCGACCTGCACAGTGGTGGTAGAGAAGATCCGTCACGACTACCCCGGGCTGGTGCCGTATCTCGCACCGGTCAAGACGCCGCTCGAGGCTGAGACCGATTACCTGCGCGCGATCCATGGACGCGCGCTGCCGATCGTCTACGTGGGCGTGTGTGTTGCCGAGGGAAGTGGGAGCGTGGACGCGGTGTTGACCTTTCAAGAGCTCGAGGAGCTGCTCCGGCGACGCGGGGTGTCGATCGGGAGCCAGGCGCCATACTTCAGCCGCATTCCGGGTGTGCGCCAGCGGTATCTGAGCACGCCCGGCGGGTTGCCGCTCCCGGTGTTGGATCTCGAGCCGCAAACGAGTCTGCGGTTTCGGAAGGTCCGCGGGATCGGCGCGCTGGAGGTGATCGCCCGGGCGGTGCTGGTCGACAAGGTCGATCTTGGCTTCGTCGATCTCTTGCCGTGCGAGGGGTGTTTGGACCACCCGTTGCTCGGGCCGAGAGAGGAACTGTATCGCCGCCGGCGCATTGCCCAGGCGCACGAGCCGCCCCGGAGCCCGGTTCCCGTCGTCGATCCGACGGTGTCGGTCGTCGTCGGCACGCGATTCGAGGGGGTGCGGGACGGCCGGGAGTTGGGGGCGGGCGAGATTGCCTCGGTGATCGAGCAGATCGGGCTCGCGCCCACGGGGGCGCATTGGGACTGTGGCGCGTGCGGGTATCCGGCGTGCGAACGCTTCGCCCGGGCGTTTCTGCGGGGTCGGGCCACGTATCGCCAGTGCCCGCCCTATCAGGAGCGCCGGGCCACGGACGCGCGACGCGAGGCAGCGGTGGATGAGCTGACGGGGCTATCCACGTACCGCGTGCTCCGGGATCGGCTCGCGCAGGAAATTGCGCGAAGCCATCGGTCGCAGGAGCCCTGCGGGGTGCTGTTCCTGGATCTCGACGGATTCAAGGATCTGAACGATCGGGCGGGGCACTCAGCGGGCAATCGGCTGCTGGCGGCGGTCGGCCGGGAATTGCGGCGGGTGGTCCGGGCCACGGACGTTGCGGCGCGCTATGGGGGTGACGAGTTTGTGGTGGTCCTTGGGGGGACGGGTCGGGAGGGGGTCCTGCATGTGGGCGAGTTGGTGCGGGCCTCGGTGGAGCGGGTGAGCCGCTCCGTGGGCCTGGATGAGCGCGCCGTCACAGCATCGATCGGGGCGGTAAGTTACGATCCAGTGACGCGCTGGCCGGACGACCCGCTGGAGACGGCGGATCGGGCCCTGTACCGGGCCAAAGCCGAGGGCGGCAATCGGGTCATCTTCGCTGAGGCAGACGGGGAAGACCCGACACAGATCTTTTCGCTGCAGCGGTGAGCGCTCGCGGCGTGGGGAACGGGACCAGAGAGCGGAGACCCAGTGAATCCGAGTGATTCGGGTGTGACGGCGGAGGAGCGACCGATCGACGACGAGTCTGGGCGCGCGGCGCCGGATCCGTGGGGAGTACGGCGGGCGGAGAACCTCTTGACGAGTCTCCAGGGGGTTTTGTCGGCGCGGATCGAGGTGTCCCCGATCGGCGAGGTCACGGCCGTGCACGTGCTGACCAGTGCCGGGTCCTCACCGAAGCAGATGGTGCGGAATGTCGAGAGTGCGCTCCTGGCGCAGTTGGGGCTGAAGATCGATCATCGCAAGGTCAGCGTGGCGCAGACGGCGGAGGTGCGGCCGATCGAGACGCTCGAGCGTACCGCGGTCCGGGCCGAGGCGCTGCGCCGCGACGTGGTCTTCCGGAACCTCGAGATCACCACCTCCGGGGAGCATCGTGTCCAGGTTAGGGTCACGTTTCTGGTTGCCGGCGCGGAGTCGTCGGCCGAGGCGGACGTTGCGGACACGGTCCGGGGGCGGATGCAGGGGGCGGCGCGGGCGGCCTTGGATGTGTTGGGGCAGCTGGTATCGGGGGCGGCGTTCGAGCTGGAAGGCGTGAAGGTAGTCGACGCCTTCGAGTCGCGTCTGGCCGTCGCCGGTGTGCAGGCGATCGAGGGCCGGGATCCCCACCTCGTGATGGGGACGGCGCCTGTACGAGAGAGTCCGGAGCGGGCGGCGGTGTTGGCGGTGCTGGATGCCACCAATCGCTGGGCGCAGTTTCGGACGGGTTCGTAAATGGCGTGCCGGCGGTCCCTCGCCGGCCCGATCTGCTGGACAAGACGCGGGCGGCGTGCCATCGTATTGGGAGCGTGCCGTCGCACTGAGCGAAAGGAGCAGGCAGGGGGCCCCTGGGAAGGGATGGTACCAGCGCTGATCTAGCGGAGCGGATCGGTCAGCGGGAATGAGCGGAGCCTCGGGCGTACCGTAGCGGGGTATGCCACGGACCCACGCAGTCTGTAGTCGGCTGCCGAAAGGGGGTGAGGCTCTATGGCACTAGGCTGGCTAGCCGCATTCTTCAGCGCTCTTGCGAGGTTCTTCCTCGCAGGCGGAAATATCAGCTGGTAGCCAGTCCTCTCTTGGGGGTTCCCCCTCGCTTTTGATGTCACGCGATCTCCCAAAAGCGCTTGTTGCACACGTTTGCGCGTTGGCTGTTGCCGCGGCCGCCTTACTTGCCTTGCTTGGTCGGGTCGAGTTCGATATCCCGACACAGGGCACCTTCTTCTGGAATACGATTGCAGCGCTGGTTGGCTTAGCGCTCCTCTCTGAGTTCTTTTCGCTTCAGATTCGCGTCGGCACGTCAACGAGCGCGGTCTCCTTCATTCCCTACCTTGCGGCAATTCTGACCGTTGGTCCTGCGTGGGCGATGCTCATCGCTGGCGGGACCGAGCTTTTTTCTGAAACCGTCGTACGCAGGAAGCCTCTGATCAAGATCGTCCACAACACGACGAAGGAAATCGTTGCTGTTGGAACTGCAGGACTGTTCTTCCTCGCAGCTGGCGGCGCGTCTTCCATAGCAGAGTTTCACCCGCCAATACCCGAGTTCGTTGGCGCGTTTGTCGGCGCAGCCGTTCTCTACTTCTTGGTCAGCAATGGAGCCACTGCGACAGCTGTTGCCCTCAGCACCAAGGCCTCATTAAGCGAGACATGGGGTCAGATGGTGGGCAGAGGACTAGCCCAGGATGTTCTCTCCAGCTCTCTGGCTCCGCTCCTTGCCTTCGTTTGGATTGAGTTGCAGTTGCTCGGTCTCCTGCTCATCGCAGTTCCCCTGTTTTTCGTGCGGCACGCACTACGTGTCAATCTCCAACTTGAGCAGACGAACCGAGAGCTGCTTGAGCTGATGGTCAAGTCGATTGAAGCGCGCGATCCGTACACCTCCGGGCACTCGGTTCGCGTCGCCAAGTACGCTAAGGCCATCGCTCGTTCGATCGGACTCCCTGCTAAGGACATTGAACACATTGAGACAGCAGCACTGCTGCACGACGTGGGGAAAATCCATGAGGAATTCGCGGCAATACTCAGGAAAGAAACGGCCTTGAGTGCAAGCGAACGCGAGCTGATACGCAGTCATCCTGTCAAGAGCGCTGAACTCGTCCGCACCATCAGCGCGTTGCGCGGCTATGTCGAGCGCTGCGTACGTGCTCACCACGAGAATTACGACGGTGGAGGCTACCCAGACGGTTTGGTTGCCGAGGAGATCCCAATTGGTGCGCGAATCATCATGGTTGCGGACACTGTTGACGCGATGATGACTGACCGTCCTTACCGCCGAGCCCGAACCTACGATGCAGTTGTGCAAGAACTCGAAACCTGGTCCGGCCTGCAATTCGATGCGAGGATTGTTGAAGCTTTCAAGGGAAGTACTGCGATCCGGCGGCTCGTGGAGGAGTGGCAGTCTCGGCATCCAGATCAGACCGACCACGACGACGGGCGGATTTCTCTGGTCGCACCATGAGGGCAACGAGTCCTTTCTGTCGAGTCTCGTCTTGGGGCGGTCGCCCCTTCAAGGAGATCCTGAAGGGGTAATCGCAAAGTGACGGTAGGCTGAAATTCCATCAATTCGTTCGAAGTAAGGCAAGTCTCTCCACGAGACGCAAGCATGCGGAAACGGCCTCGGTGTGGTTCGTGTCTCCTGATTCAACCGCGGCGTGACCATCCCTCGACGCCTTCGTCCCTGATGCAGCGACGTTGATCCCCAGTTGGTTGAGTTTTGTGAACACTCCCTCCAATCCCCGTCGCGCCAGCTCCTCGCACGCTGGTGTGACAGCCCCGTTGGAGCCAATCTCCCTTTGCTCAACCCATTCCTCGAACACGCGGGCCTCAAGGTAGTCTGATATCTGGGTGCAGGTCTGCGAGAGCGGAGCGCTGTGGTTCAGGCGACGCATTGCTTCATAACCCCTCGTTGCCCAAATGTGGTGCCGGCGCAACCTTTCGTATCGTCCCATGTCAGCGAGAAGGTACAAACGCCGCTGCCGGACCCACTCTGCACGCTCGTAGAGAGCCCATGCTTGCTCCGGATTGTCAGAGGCAAGCGCACAGTCAGCCTGCGCACACAGGACGTCGACTTCGAGGCGCCACTGAGTTGCATCCATGGCTGCATCAGATGCTTGTTCCAGCACCCTCCCTGCTAGCACCGGTTCACCCACCGTCATTGCGAGACCAGCAATATTGATCGCGACTTCCGCTAGCCGTCGGTTGCTTGCGACTGTTGAGAGGACTTCGACGGAACGCTCATATGCCTTTCCAGAGGTCCCGAAGTCCCCAAGATCATCGCTCACCGCACCTAGGTTCGACCACGAGTTTGCCGCACCATCGAGGTCTCCAATCTTCTCTGCTAGCCTTGCTGCAAGGCCGAAGGACTTCACCGCCTTGTGAAAGAGCCCGGCAGCCTGCTGGCTGATGCCAAGCCCGTTCAGTGCCCGTCTATGCTCGAGTTCATATCCCGCACTCCGCATGTGGCCTATGGACTTCGCGAAGACCTCACATGCGAGTTTCGGGGTGCCGGATACGAGTGCGCAGTATGCGGTTGTCATGTTGGCCATGGCTTGAACACGATCGTCGTCGGAGTCGTTGCCGATACAAGTGGCGATCTTCACTAGGGCCGCTAGCCGTTCCGTATCGCCCGATTCCGACGCGTACTCAACGGCCAGCTGAATCGCAGCGAGCTTGTTCGAGTCCGTGCCAATCTCACGACACACGGTGACCGCGCCTTCGACCGCCGATCTAATTGCGTCGTCATCCCCAAGCCTAGCTCGATGGACGCACTTTGCGCGTACGAGCGATAGCTCGGCTCGATCCGACCGATCCAGGCTGATCTCGTCGAGCTTCTCAATGTCTATCAGGCCATCGTGATAGCGTCCTTGCGCTTCGTGCGCCCGTCCCAGCAGCAGCCACAGTCTCGACTCAGTGTCTCTCGCTGTCTCGGTCTTGAGCAGGCGTATTGTCGCTCTCTCCGCCTCTCTGGCGCCTCCGCCATCGATAGCGCTGCTCGCGGCTAGGTCCAGCGCAGCGTAGGCACTTGAGTGCATTGATGCTTGTGCGAAGTGGTGGGATGCTTCAAGAGCTCGTCTGAACTGAGATGTGTCGCACCCCGTGATCAAGCGGGTTCCAGTCCTGCCGTGAAGGAACTTCCTCCAACCCTCCGACATCGCATAGTAGACAAAGGACCGGTGCAGCTGATTCTTGAACTGGAGCCCCCCGTCCTCCATCCGGACAATGCCCCGATCGAGCAACTCCAGTGCTGCCCCGTCGGCCTCGGAGGTCGAGAGGTCGAGCAACGTCCCGATCTCCGCCGCCGGCATCGTTCGGCCGGCGACGGCGAGCAGGTTGAGCAAGCGCTCGGCATCGGGCGAAACACCGCGGTACTGGCGATCGAAGGCCTTGCGCATCGTTTCGGGTGGGCGCCACATGGCCGACGAGCCATCGCCTCCCGCATGCGCCGCGACCAACGACAACGCTGGATCACGCCGCCAATCCGAGACCAACATCTCGATCAGATACGGGTTCCCCTGGGCCAACTCCACCACCACCCGGATGACATCATCAGGGAACACCGCCCGTGGGGTGGTGGCATTCGCCAGGCCCTGCACCACCGCTCGGGAGGGACCGGCGGGCAGCGGGTTCAGGTCGAGCACCTCGTCCCAGTGGAAACCCGTGTCGCATCCATCCTCAGCGGCCGTGATACGATGCTCCTCGACGGTCCGCGCCGACGCCACGACGAGGGCCGGCATCGGGGCCAGTCGCCGAAAGAGGAGGTGCAGAATGTCCCGACTCGCAGGATCGAGATAGGCAAGATCGTCGATCGCAAGCAGGATCGGTCCACCGTCGGCCACCACCTCGATCATCCTGAGCAGTGCCTCCGCGAGCCGTAGCCGAATGGCCTCCGCCGGAGCGGGCGGTGGCTCCGGAATCCCCGGATAGGCAGACTGGAGCCCTGGCGTCACGCGGCTTGCTTCGGCAAGCCAGCGGGGATCGGTGCCTCCGACGACAGGATCCCGACCCAACGCATGAAACAACTCCGACACGAAGGCGAATGGGATGTTGCGTCCGATTTCCTGGCAGGCCACCTCCCACACGGCAGCCGACCGGGACGCCATCGACGTCGAGAACCGCTTCAGGAGTGAGCTCTTGCCGATCCCGGCTGGGCCCGCGATGAGACACGTGGTGAGGCTCCCTCCCAGCGCGCGTCCCCAGAGCGACTCCAGCCGGCTCATCTCGCCCTCGCGCCCGAGGAAAACCTCCGGCTGACGCAGTTGCGAGGCCTTGGGTGCCGTGCGGTCGATGCGCTGCACCCGAACCAACCCGCGCTCGACGAGTGTGAGGAAGCGGTGCAAGCCGGCATCCGAGGCGACTCCGGCCTCGCTCAACCGAGCCACGTGCGAACGCAGCAGCTGCACCGTGCCCACCGTATCCCCCTCCAGCAACATGCGCTCGCTCAAGGCGCGCACCGCCGCGTCGCTCGTTGGATCCACACGGTACAGCTGTGCCGCCCGCTCATACACGCGGTTCACATCACCCCGCGCGCGGGCCGCCGACAGCTCGCCGGCCAGCGTGGCGCGCGCCTCGCGTCGGAGGCGCACGCGAGCCCGATCCACCCAATGCCCGAACCCGGCTCCACCGGCGTCCTCAAGGCCAAGCAGCGGGCGGTCGAGGTCGATCGGCTGGAGGATCTCGCCATTGGCGGCGAGGACCTCCAACTCGCTGGCGAGCTCACCCAGGAGGCTGACCGTGCGCCCGCCGCGGCTCACCACGTTCGCCCCCAGCTGCTCCCGCATGGCTGTGAGACCCTGGGACAGGGAGTGTCGGCCCCGCTCCAGCGAAACCGTTGGCCACAGGAGGTCGACCAACTGGTCGCGTGGCACGGCGCGATCGCGCCCCTCGAGCACGAGATAGGCCAGCAGCGCGAGCTGCTTCCTGGTGCGAAACCGGAGCTCGCCGCGCCGACGATGTATGAGCGCAGGCGGTCCAAATAGGCGGAAATAGAGTGGGCGCGTCATGCTGGCGTTCACCTCTTGGTGGCTCACGATACCTGCTGCGGATCAAAGTAGATTCAACACATTGTCACTAAACGACTTGAGCCCCAGATTCCGGCATGATTCTCCAGCTCGGGGCTCTGGTCTCAACAACTACGGTCCGGCGTCAGGGGGCCGCAAGGCCGCCGCCCGCGTGGCATTCCAAGCGGTACCTTTGAGGGATAGAACACACGGGAGCGGACACGGAGGCACGATGCCCCCCATCCAGCCGAGGCAGGGCATTGCGGCCATCGCCCTCATTGCGGGAATCGCCGGGTGCGGAAACAACGACAGTCTCTCGGTCGTGTTGGAGACCCAGCACCCGAACACAGGGGTGCGACTTCAGGCCGTGAGCGTCGTGACCTCCCGAGTCGCCTGGGCGAGCGGGCTTGCTGGGACCTATGCCCGCACGCTCGACGGTGGCACTAGCTGGTCGGTTGGCGTCGTGCCGGGCGCCGACTCGCTGCAGTTTCGGGACGTACACGCGGTCAGTGCCGACACGGCCTACGTACTGAGCGCCGGCCCCGGCGAGCTGTCGCGTATCTACCGAACCACCGACGGCGGCGCAGCGTGGACCCTCCAATTCAGGAGCGACGAGCCCCGGGCGTTCTTCGACTGCCTGGACTTCTGGAATGGCTCGCTCGGAGTGGCATTCAGCGACGCGGTCGACGGGCAATTCATCATCATTCGGACCGAAGATGGGGAGCGATGGGAACGGGTACCGCCCGGACACATCCCTCCCGCTCTCCCCGGTGAAGGGAGCTTTGCCGCGAGTGGGACATGTGTCATCGTCCGCGGCACGAACGACGGATGGATCGGGACCGGGAACGCCTCGCGAGCCCGGATCCTCGAGACTCGAGATCGCGGTCGCACCTGGACGGCGGTCGAGACACCGGTCGTGGCGGGTGAGGCGGCCGGGATCACGTCCGTGGCATTCGCGGACGCCCGTCAGGGGGTGGTTGCTGGTGGAGAGATCGGCCAGCCCCTGGCCGACTCGGCCCGCGTGGCCGTCACCAGCGACGGGGGCCTCACCTGGCGCTATGCTGGCGCTCCTACCTTCCGCGGCGCGGTGTACGGTGTGGCGTACGTTCCTGATGCCCGCCCGCCGATACTGGTGGCGGTGGGTCCCGGTGGCGCGAGCTACTCTGTGGATCACGGCGCTGAGTGGTCGCCGCTCGACACGCTTGGTTACTGGGGGCTTGGCTTTGCCGGTCCCACCGCGGGCTGGTTGGTGGGGCCGGAGGGACGGATCACCAAAGTGAGTTTTTGGAAAAGGACGGGTCCATGATGGATCGCAGACCGCTCTTCCTCTACGAGCACGTGATGCTGCTCGCGCTCGAGCGCAAAAAGGGCACGCCCCATTTTGGTCTCCAGTATCAGTTCGCGATCAGTGCCGCCTTGCTTGCGGAGCTGCTGCTCGAGCGACGGATCACCCTGGAGGGTGACGACGGCAAGCAACTGGTGACTGTTGAGGACCGCCGACCCCTCGGCGACCCGCTGCTCGACGAGTGCCTGGAGCGAGTCGCAACGGCAAAACGTCCCGTGACGCCAAAGACGTGGATCACGAAGTTCGCCGGCATCCGCGGCCTCAAGACGCGAGTGGCCGATGGACTCGTGAAACTGGCAATCCTCCGGGCCGTCGACACCAAGGTGTTGTTGGTGTTTCCACGAACCGTGTATCCCGAGCGCGACGCCGGGCCGAGGCGGGAGGTCGTGAAGCGGCTGAAACAGGCGATCTTCTCGTACTCCGCCGAGGTGGACTCGCGCATCGTGGTGCTGGTTGCCATTGCACACGCGACCGGCGTCCTCGCTCACGTGTTCGACAAGAAGCGTCTCAAGGAGCGCAAGCGGCGCCTGGAGCGCTTGACCGCAGAGAGCAGAGAGGGGCAAGCGACCAAGGAACTGACCGATGCCGTACGCACGGCCATCGCAGTTGCGGGCACCGCCGCCGGAATCGTGGCAACGTCGGGTCGGTAGCTCGAGCCCCGAGGCGAGCCTCGCCGCAAGTACGGATTACTGTTGCCAGATGCCCAACACGCGTCCTTCGGGATCGGCGAACAGTGCGAACGTGCCGACGTCAGGCACCTCCTGTCGTTCCACGACGACCTTCCCGCCCGCTTCGAGCACACGCGCCTTGTATTTCTCAATGTCATCGACCCGGATGTAGAACGACATGTTACTCGGCCACGGCCCCTCCTGCGGCTTCATGATCCCGCCTGCGATGCCGCCCTCGCTCGCTTCGATGAAGTGGTAGTTCATCTGCTGCAGGAAGTTCATCTTCCAGTCGAACACCTGCTTGTAGAACGCGGCGAGCTTGTCGGGGTCCTCGGACCAGAACTCGAAGTGGGCGACCGGGGCACTCATTCGGGACTCCTTGCACGGGTAAGAATGCGAATATACCCCTGCTCTGTGGGGTCGGGAGGCGGACATTGGCTATCATCGGTGAACAGGTAGAGGCGCGAAGCCTGGAACGGCGACTTGTGCGCAAGCTGATCTGGCTCGTTGCACTTGGAGCGCTGACGGTAGCTGGGGCCGTTGTTAGCTACCAACTGCTCACGTGGCCCGACGTCGCCGCGCTCGCTCGCACCAATCCCGAGATGACCGCGTTCATCGACCGCTATCGGGCGCAGCAACGAGCCGGTGGCCAGCCGGACCGTGTGGCCTGGCGCTGGGTATCGGACGCGTCGATCTCGCCTCACCTGAAGCGTGCCGCGGTATCCGCCGAGGACATGGAGTTCTTCTCCCACGACGGGTTCTCCACGACGGAGATCAAGACGGCCCTCCGTGAGGCCTTCCAGGAACGGGAGGCGCCGAGGGGTGCCTCGACAATCACGCAGCAGCTCGCCAAGAACCTCTGGCTCTCGCCCTCCCGAAGCCCGCTTCGAAAGCTCAGGGAGGTGATCCTCACCCGGCAGCTCGAGCGGAGCCTGACCAAACGGCGAATTCTGGAGCTCTACCTCAACGTGGTGGAATTCGGACCCGGCGTCTACGGGGCCGAGGCCGCGGCGCAGCGGTACTTCAGCAAGCCGGCCGCGTCACTCACGGAGCACGAGGCCGCACAGCTGGCGGCGAGCCTCCCACGGCCGAGTCGATGGCATCCCGGCGTGGAGAGTTCCGCCTACTGGAGTTATGTGGAGGAGATCGAGAGTCGGATGGAACGTGCCGAGTTCCTGTGGCGGCACGTCGGGGGAGCGCCCGTGGCGCCCGTGGTGCCGGTGGTCGCCGACAGTCTCTAGCCGTGGCGTGAAGGAGTACACTTCGCGCCCACTAGGCGTCCATCCAGTGACCCCGGTCCACCAGCTCCTGGCAGACACTCTCGGCCGACCGACCGGCTGCTTCGGCGGCGAAATTGACCACGACCCGATGGCGCAAGACGGATAACGCGACGCTCTGCACGTCGTCGAGGTCGGCAATCGGGCGACCGTCAAGGGCCGCTCGTGCCTTGGCGCCGAGCACGAGGTATTGCGAAGCTCGCGGTCCCGCTCCCCAACTCACGTACTCGCGAATGAAGTCGGGGGCCTCGTCATCCGGTCGGGTCATTCGCGCCAGCGTGACGGCGGCCCGCACGACGGGCTTGGGTGCGGGAATGCGCCGCACGAGATGCTGGATGTCCAGGAGATCCTGCGCATGCAGCACGGCCTCGACGATGGACGCTCTGTCGCCGGTCGTCGTCTCGACGATCCGTTCCTCCTCGGAACGGTCCGGGTAGCGGACGGCGATCTCCAACATGAATCGGTCGAGTTGAGCCTCGGGGAGCGGGTACGTCCCCTCTTGCTCGATGGGGTTCTGCGTGGCGAGGACAAAGAACGGTGCGGGCAGCTGGTAGGTCTGGCCGGCGGCCGTCACCTCGTGCTCCTGCATCGCTTGCAGCAGGGCGGCCTGTGTCTTGGGTGGTGTGCGGTTCACTTCGTCGGCCAGGATGATGTTGGCGAAGATCGGGCCTTGAACGAACCGGAAGTTGCGCTTCCCTGTGCTCGAGTCCTCTTCGATGATCTCGGTCCCGGTGATGTCGCTCGGCATCAGATCGGGCGTGAACTGAATGCGGGAGAACGCGAGGTCCAGTGCATCCGCGATCGTGGAGACCATGAGCGTCTTACCCAAGCCCGGCACACCCATCAGGAGCGCGTGGCCACCAGACGCGATCGCCGTCAGAATGCCGTGCAACACCTCGTCTTGACCCACGATGCGGCGGCGTACCTGCTCCAGCAGGCGCGCTTTCGCCTCGGCGAGGCGGTGGAGCAGCTCGACATCCCGATCGTCTCGCAGGGTGGTCGTGGTCATGGCGCTCCGAAGCTCTCCCAAGGCAGTCAGGTCTCCCGAATCGTACCCCAAATTGGTCGTAAGAGCCACTCTCCGCACCGGTTTGCAGGGCGGCCCGGACAGGGTACATTTCGTGCGCTCATGGGCCCTACTAACGCCCCGCGACCCACGATGGTCTGGGTCTATCGCTACTCCGGGTTGGGGTGTGCCTTTGCCGCCGCCGTCATGGTTTTCATGGCCGCTGGGTGGCTCTTAGATAGAGTGGTCGGGTCGTTTCCCGTCTTCATGGTGCTGGGCGCGCTCGGCGGAGCGGCCCTCAGCACGCTGAGCATCTACCGACGACTCGAGACGAGTCGCGGACCAGAGGAGGAACCGAACGAACAGGGGCAGGGATGACCGAGGTGGCGTTGGGGCTCGGTCTCACCGCGACGATCACGGCGGTGGTGTGGCTCGTGTGGGGAGCCGTGGCGGCCCAGACGGCCGCCGGGTTCGGTCTCCTCGCCACGGTGCTCCACAGTGTGGCCGTGGCGCTGCTCAAGCCTGCGCTCAAGGGCAGCACGGAGAAACTTATGGGACGGTGGGCCGCCGGCATGGGACTTCGCCTGCTCGGTGTGGTGGTGTTCGGGGTCTTGGTGATGACGCAGCGGGACCTGGTGCCTCCGTTGCCGGCGGCGATCGGATTCGCAGGGGTGCTGCTGCCACTGCTGTTCAGTGAGATGCGTTTGCTTCGATGATGCTGCAACAAGAAGTCGACATCGGCGAGCTCCTGATGCATCACACCGCTGATGCGTATGCACTGGATTTCTCGCCGTTCTTCGTGTGGAACTACGGCAAGTTCATCCCGGACATCCACGTCCTCGGCTTGACGATCAACCTCACGCCGTCCAAACACGCGATCTATATGGTGTTTGCCGCGATCCTCGTGTTCCTGACAATGTGGACGGCTGGGCGAGCGCTCGAGCGACAGCGCGCCGGTGAAAAGGCCCCCAAAGGCTTCGCCAACGCGATTGAGTCGTTCGCCCTATGGGTGCGCAACGATGTTGCCATCGCGAACATCGGGCATGACGGTGCGCAGTACGCGCCGTACATCATGACCCTGTTCTTCTTCATCTTGTTTTGCAACCTGCTGGGGCTTTTACCCTGGGGCGCGAGCCCCACGGGCAACCTGGCCGTGACCGGTGGTCTTGCCCTGCTGTCGCTGGTGGTGATCGAATTGAGCGGATTTCTGAAGTTGGGTGTGCGCGGCTACATGCGGACCATCTTCCTGCCGATCGGTGGCATGGGTCGCGCCGGGGCAATGGTGATCTCCGTCGCCATGGCACCGATCGAGATCATCGGCAAGCTGGTGAAGCCGTTCGCGCTCTGCGTCCGACTGTTCGGCAACATGACGGCCGGACACTTCGTCATTCTGGCCCTGTTTGGGTTGATCTTCCTGATCGGACACATCGAACTGTGGCGTTGGCCGCTTGCCGGCGGATTGGCCCTGGTGGTGTTCGTTGTGATGGCGTTGGAGATCATCGTGGCCCTCGTCCAGGCGTACGTATTCGCGCTGCTTACCGCGGTGCTCGTCGGAGTGATCCTGGCCGAGCACTAGGAACGACGGTAGGACGGGAAGGCGGTAGGACGGTAGGTGGGGGTGGCCCGAGCGCTTCGCGCCACCCCGCGAGGTACCCGATCGAATGATCGGGGAAGCCCGCTGGTCCTGTGGGACCGTTGGCGGGTCGCCGTGAAGGCATCGGGACGGGAGACCCGATGCCCGCAGCGGGAAGCGCAACGACACTCTGGGTTCTCCCGCATTACGAACGTGAGGGGCATATGGTGAACTTGCTTGCGGCAATGCTGGTGCAGGCCGAGCCGGTGGCTGCCGGGGACCCCCTGCTGGGGATCGGCCTGGGAATCGGGTTGGCGCTGCTCGGCGCCGGTTTGGGACTGGGTTGGATCGGGTCGCAGACGGCTCAGGCAATTGCGCGGCAGCCCGCCGCGGCCGACAGCATTCGGGCAACCTCGTTGCTGATCGCCTTCCTGATGGAAGGCGCCACGATCATCGCCATCATCATGACGTTCGTGGCGAAGATCGCCTGATGGCTATGCTTCCCTTCCTGCTGGTGGTTGCGGTCGCAGAAGAAGGAGCGGAAGGCGGGCTCGGCGGTCCCTTCGCCGCCGAGCCAGGCCTCATCATCTGGACCTGGATCGTGTTCGGCGCTCTGTTCTTCGTACTCCGGAAGTACGCGTGGCCGCCCATCGTGCGCCTCACGGAGGAGCGCGAGAAGCGAATCGCGGCCCAACTCGCCGACGCCGAACGGCTCGGGAAGGAGGCGCAGGCGACGGTCGAGCGGCACCAGAAGCTCTTGGAGGGGGCGAAGCAGGAGGCCCAGGCTCTGATCAACGAGGCCAAGGGTGTGGCCCAGAAGGAGCGGGAGGTGCTGCTGGCCCGGGCCGCGCAGGAGCAGGAGGCGCTGCTGCATCGGGCGCGCCGGGAGATCGACGCCGAACGTGAGCGCGCGGTGAGCGATCTGCGGCGCGAAGCGGTGGAGCTCTCGCTGGCTGCGGCGACCAAGCTGATCCAAACGCGGCTGGATAACGATGCCGACCGCAAGATCGTCGAGGAGTATCTGGGGTCCCTGGGAGAGCAGGCGTGAGAGATCCGACCATCGCCCGCAACTACGCCGAGGCGTTGTTCGACTTGGGCGAGCGCCACGGAGAGACCGAGCACTTCGCGACCGTCATGACGGCACTGGCCGATGCCATCGAGCTGGAGCCTACCGTGCGCGTGGCCATCGAGTCTCCGCGGGTGCCGAAGGCTACGAAGGAGCAGCTCCTGCGCAGTGCGCTCGACGCGTTCGTGTCGGAGCCGTTCCTGCGGTTTCTGGCTGCCGTGATCAAGCGGGGTCGTCAGGGGTTGCTGCCGCTCATCAACACCGAGTACGCCGCCCTGGTTGACGAGAAGCTGAACCGCGTGCGCGCGGGCATCACGCTTGCCCGGGAGCCGGATGACGAGCTGCGGGACGCGATTCGTGAGCGCTTGCGTGAGGTGACCGGCAAGGACGTGATTCTGCGGTTCCGGAAGGACCCGACGATTCTCGGTGGCGTGATCCTGCGGATCGGCGATCGCATCATCGATGGTTCGTTGCGACGCCGAATGGCGCGTCTTCGGCAGCACTTACTGAACACCTAATGAGCGGGCGGCCGGTCGCCGGCGTGAACGCCGGGACACCTCCTGTCGCGAACTAGTCGATCACGAGCCGACCCCGGCGGTCCTGCCCCGGGGTCGTGCCGTTTTCGGGAGAAAGCATGGCACCACGTGTGGGATTCATCGGTCTCGGAGCCATCGGGCGACCCATGGCCGTGCGTGTGGCCGATCGGTTTGACTGCATGGTCTGGAACCGAACCGCTTCCCGGGCCGACAGCTTCGGTCGGGAGACCGGAGCGGCCGTCGCCGCCGACCCGGCAGAGCTCGTCCAGTGGGCGGATGTTGTGATCACCTGTCTCCCCACATCCACAGAAGTGCGCGACCTGGTAGAGGGAGTTGCGGGAGCGTGGCGCACGGACCACCTGCTGGTGGACTGCACGTCCGGTGACCCGGCGGCATCGCGCGCCATTGCGGAGCGACTGAGCCAAGCCGGCGTGCACTTCGTCGATGCGCCCGTGAGCGGCGGTACGAGCGCGGCGACTCAGGGGACGCTCACGGTGATGTTGGGTGGCGCGGAGCCGGGCATCATTCGAGCCCGTGAAGTCGTGAGCGCCTTTGCAGGCAAGGTTGTCCACGTAGGGTCTGTCGGAACGGGCCATGCCCTCAAGGCCGTCAACAACGCCCTGCTGGCGGTGAACATCCAGGCGGCCGGCGAAGCTCTCGCCGCCCTCGTCAAGCTTGGTGTCTCGGGCGAGGTCGCCCTGGAAGTCATCAACGCGTCGAGCGGACGCTCGAACGTGACGGAGAACCTGATCCCGCAACGCGTGCTCACGCGACGCTGGCCCCGCACCTTCCGGCTTGCGCTGCTCGACAAGGACATCGGCATCGCGCTCAAGGTGCTACAGGAGACCGGGGTTCCGCATGCCGCGATCGGTGTGGTGCGGGAGGCCTTCGCCCTGGGCCGGAAGACCCTTGGCGAGGAGGCGGATCACGTCGAACTCATCAAGGAGATCGAGCGGGCGGCGGGGGTCGAGATCAGGTGAGGGGAGGAGGGAGGAGGGGGTGGGCCTCCCCAGCCCCCTTGTTGCGCCTCAGAACTCCACGGTCGGAACCGCCCGCGCGCCCTCCTCGGCTTCGAAATACTCGCGCGCTCCTGCTCCGATGGCCTTGGCCGTGAGCACCTGGGGGAAGCGGCGGATGTAGGCGTTGTACTCGCGCACCGCTGCGTTGTAGTCCTGACGAGCAGTGGCGATCCGGTTCTCCGTTCCCTCCAGCTGGTCCTGCAGCATGCGGAAGTTCTCGTTCGACTGGATTTCCGGATTGTCTTCCACCAACACGATGAGCCGGCCCAGGGCCGATGTCAGGTTCTGATTGGCCGCGGCCATCTCGGCGAGGTCCCCGCCTTCGATCGCGCCCCCCAGTCGGGCCCGAGCCTCGGTCAGCTGCTCGAAGATCGTCTGCTCCTGCTGGGCGAACCCCTTCACGGTGTTCACGAGATTGGGGATCAAGTCGGCGCGTCGCTGGAGGGTAACCTCGATTTGGCTCTGGAACGCGCTCACCTCCTCGTCGAGTGACTGAATGCGGTTGTAGCCGCACCCTGACACGACCAGCGCCGCACAGGACGTCATCACAAACGCTCGCTTCATTTCGATTCTCCTACTTTGGCGCCTGGTCGGCGCCCGGTGATTCATATCGATCGACGAATCGGGCGAGGTGCTCGATCTGTTCCACGTACCGGTCGCCCACCGGATCGTGAGCCTTGAGGGACGGAACGTTGTGTCCCACCAGCTTGTCGATGACCCATTCGAACGCTTTGACGTCGAGGCCAGCAACCGCGGCGGTTTCCTGGATCAATGCCCGCGGAGTCTGCGGCGGTGTATGCCCGGTCAAACGCAGCACCGCGCGGAAGATCACGAAGAACGTCCCCGCAGAATCGAGCAGCAGGTCCTCGAGGGCCTTGCCGCGGGCGGCTGCCGCAACGAACTCCGTCCGGAGCCGTAACAGCTTTCCTCGGATCTCGCGCTCGAGTTCCCGCCGCAGGTCCGCTCGCGTGGTGGCGAGCCCAGAGAACGCGTCTGCCCCCAGCAAGATCTCATGCGCTTCCCGCATGTCTTCGATCTCCATGGGAAAGACGTCCGTGGACCTCCGCCATTCCTCCTCCGCGAACACGAGGGGTGGGGGGTATCCCTTGCGGGTCCACTCCAGGATGGAGGGCTCGACGGCTTTGAGCGCCGCAGGCGACGCATCCTTGACGATGAGCAACGTCGTGACGAGGCGCTCGCCTTCCCTCGTATCGTGGCGGATCGCCGGTCCGAAGGCGGCGAGAGTCACCAGGTTGGATCCCAGTGCCGTCTCGACCTGTTTTGTCAGCTGCGCGAGCTGTGCTCTCGTGTCTTTCGCCATTCAAAAGCTCCCCGAAGCGCCGCCGCCGCCGAAGCCGCCGCCGCCGCCGAAACCCCCGAACCCGCCACCCCCAAAGCCGCCGCCCCATCCGCCGCCATGTCGCCCGCCGCCGCGCCCCCCGCCGAGCAGCATCCCGAGCAACAGCCAGCTCAGGATGCTGGTCGTGGATCGCCGCCGGCCGTAGCCACGCCGTCCCGCGAGCCCGCTCAGGAGAAACAAGATGATCACGAGGGGAACGATGATCCAGGCTGCACCGCCGGCCGGTTCCAAGGTACCGCGGGGGAGCTGTGCCGGTGGTTGTCCCGTCAACTCGAATCCGAATTCCTCGGCGTACGCCTGGCCCAGCAGCCAGACGCCCGCGGCGAGTCCGGTGGCGTAGCTCCCGCTCTCCGTTGCAGCTCGGCCGATGGCGTCACGTATGCGCCCGGCCCGCGCATCCGGAATGAAGCCCTCCGTGCCGGTCCCGGTGCCGATCGCGAGGTCCGCCCCACCGTCACCTGGTCGCTCGGAAGGCTTGAGCAGGAGCACGACTCCCGTGTTGCGGGCTGGGTCGCCGGCTCCGCCCCGGGCACCGACCTCCCACGCCCTCCCGATGTCCCGTGCGACGTCGATGGCCCGCCGACCGTGCAGGTCGGCGAGCGTCACGACCACGATCTCCCCGCGCGACTTCACACGCACCTCGTCGATCACGGCGAGCATTTGTCGCTCGGATGTCGCGTCGATGATGCCCGCGAAGTCGTTGACGAAGCCGACCGGCGCCGGGATCTGCAGTTGGAAGAGGGTGGCGATGAGGAGGAACGACATAGGGGAGAAAGATAGCGACTCCTCGGGCGGTCTGGCGTCACCCCCCCGGCCGCGGAACCCCGATCAGAATCGGACGCGTCGCTCGTCCAGACGAAGTCCCCGTGACAGGGCGTACTGCCGGGCATGGGCGAACTCTCGACCGGTCACTCGCCGGTCGAGTTCCGGATACCGGCCACCTCCAACATGACCCGCCGGCCGGTACTGATCCATGAGGTTCAGGTACGACTCCGGGCTGATCTCCCGCGCGACCCACTCGAGGATCGAGCGCGTCTCATCCAGGCCGCCAGGCATCACGAGGTGACGTAGGAGGAGACCGCGCACGGCAATCCCGTCGGCGTCGAAGGTCAGGTCGCCGACCTGCCGATGCATCTCCCGGATGGCCGCTCTGGCGACCTCAGGGTAATCCTCCGCCTTGAGGTATCGACAGCTCGTCTGCGGCGACCAGTACTTGAAGTCGGGCATGTAGATGTCCACGATGCCCTCGAGGCTCTGGAGACTCTCGATCGCGTCGTACGCGCTCGTGTTGTACACGATGGGGAGGGTGAGACCTCGCGCAACGGCGACCGCAAGTGCCTCGAGCACCTGTGGCACCACGTGCTCTGGCGTCACGAGGTTGATGTTGTGGCACCCGGCTGCCTGCAGTGCCAGCATCGTGTCAGCAATCACCTCTGGGGGGGTCCCCGGTGCAGCCGGGCCTGGTCGGACTGCCTGGCTGATGTCGAAGTTCTGACAGAACACGCACCGCAGGTTGCAGTGCGCAAAGAAGATCGTGCCCGAACCCCGCCATCCCCGCAGGCAGTCCTCCTCGCCAAGGTGGGCGAAGGCGCTGCTCACCACGGCGTGCCGACCGGTCTTACAGGCGGCCCATTTGGCCTCGAGTCGGTTCACACGGCAGTCGCGGGGACAGGCTCGACAGTCGGCCAGCGCTCGAATCGCGCGGTCCGCGCGGTCGTCTAACTCGCCCGGTCGAAGTCGCAGGTAGGCAGGTGGGGAATTCGGAGTCGAGACCATGGGGCACCGATTGTCCGTCGAGGTGGCGAGACGGTACACGTCGCGCATCTGGAAGATATGGCCCACCCTGGTGCGCCGCTCGTCGGGTCGGAGTTGGCGTGGTACCTTTCGCCGTCGCAGTCTCGTTGGAGAGTTTCCGTGACCTGGTTGCACCCCTCTCTGCTGGGAGCCGTCGTATCCGCTTCGGTCGGTCCTCTTGTCGAGGCCGATACCCCGGCGTATTGGCAGCAGGACGTGCGCTACGAGGTGGTGGCCAGGCTCGACGAGGCGACGGGAGTGCTGAGTGGGCGAGCCCGTATTCGCTACACCAATCGGTCGCCCGATACCCTCGAGGATTTCTACGTCCATCTGTATCTCAACGCCTTTCGCCCCGGCTCCCGGTGGGCCGACCGCGACAGCATCGAGGGTGCGCGGCGATTCAACGATCTTGGCGATCCGGACTACGCGTACGAACGCATCCGGCGGAGCAGCATCGACGGTGTGACCGTCCAGCCCGAGTTCCCCTACGCGCCGGATTCGACCATTGCCCGTTTTCCGCTGCCGACACCGTTGCCGCCGGGCGACAGCCTCGAGGTCGTGATCGAGTGGGACGCGCGACCCAGCACCGTGCCGCGCCGTCAGGGACGGGAGGGCCGGCGCTTCGATTTTGCGCAGTGGTATCCTCGCGTCGTGGTGTACGACCGCCTCGGGTGGCAAGCGCATCCACTCTACCCCGCCGGGGAGTTCTATGGCGAGTTCGCCACCTATGATGTGACGCTGGATCTCCTGGAAGACCAGGTGGTCGGTGCGACCGGCGTTCCGGTCGAAGGCGATCCCGGGTGGGAGCGTCGGAAGGCCGATCAGCGCGTCACGGTGGACCATCAGCGGGACTGGTATGCCGAAGCAGCATACCGTGGTGCGGGATGCCGGACGCTGGCGATCGACGTGGGTCGCAAGTGTGTCAGGTTCTACGCCGAGGACGTGCATCATTTCGCGATGTCGCTGAACCCCGATTACGTCTACGAAGAGGGTCGGTTCAACGACGTGGTGGTGCGTGTGCTCTACCTGCCCGACGACCGCGCGCAGTGGGGAAACGGTGTTGTGGTGGCGCGGACGGTCGAGGCGCTGCGATGGTTGGACGAGCTATTTGGACCGTTTCCGTGGCCGCAACTCACCAACGTGCACCGCATCGAGGGCGGTGGAACCGAGTTCCCGATGATGGTGATGAACGGTGGCGCGAGCCTCGGACTCATCCTGCACGAGGTCGGCCACAATTACCTGATGGGCATCCTGGCGAACAACGAGTGGAAAGAGGGCTTCCTCGACGAGGGGTTTTCCAGCTTCCAAACGGCGTGGTACTTCGAGGAACGGTTTCCGGACTTCGATGGGTACTCGGGGCTGGAGCGGTTCGTGCTGGACCAGGATCTCGACGGCTGGTCCGAGCCGGTCAGCATGGTGAGCGAGGACTATCGGGACTTCGCGACGTACGGCACGATGGTGTACGCCAAGGGACAGCTGTTCTTCCATCAGCTGCGGTACATCGTCGGGGACGACGTCATGCGGGCGATCCTGCGGGAGTACTATGCGCGCTGGAAGCTCAAGCATGTGACGGAGTCTGCCCTGCTCGAGGTGGCCGAGACGGAGAGCGGGAGGGACCTCCGAACGTTCTTCAGCCAGTGGCTCCACGGGACGCCGGTGTACGACTATGCGATCGGAAAGGTCACCCGGCGCGAGGCAGCGGACGGGAGCTGGGAGACCAGTGTCGAAGTGCGTCGTCTGGGCGATGGGATGATCCCCGTCGAGATCGGGTCCGCGGCAGATGGCGACCTGTCTGTCTATGCACGATCATCGGGGAGACCCGAGCGGGAGGTGGTTCGGTTTCGGACAGCCGAGCGGCCCGGCCGGCTGATGCTCGACCCCCGCCTCCGGACGCACGACTGGAACTACCTGAACAACAGGGAGCGGCGATTCCTGGCGTTCCTGAACGATGCCTGGCGGTTCGATACCTACGTGCACGAGCCGTCCCACCGTGATCGCCTGGTCAGCTCCATCGCGCCCACCGCGTGGTACAACGAAGCGGGAGGGCTCACGGTTGGCACGCGGGTGCGCTCCAACTACCTGGGCCGTTACGAGCGACACGAGATGTGGCTCTCGCGCGGGCTGACGGGAGACGACCCCACGACGGAACGGGACGACGCCTGGTTTGACTTTCGCGTACGGCTCAGTAATCCCAGGTGGCTCCGCACTCCACGGAGCGCGCAATCGCTGGAGGCGTGGGTGCTCGAGGGACGCACCGGGGCCGAGGTGGCCTGGGAGTGGGAGCGGCGGACGTCGTTCGCACGTCCCAACGTCCGCCGAGATCGATTGACGGCTACATGGATGGTCACCCGGAACATGACCTTCCTCGACCGCGCGCAGTGGGAGAACGGTGGAACCGGGGAGATTACGCACGTCGCCGCGTGGAACCGATCGACCCGGAACGCCCAATGGCGCATGAAGATCGCCTACGGGGGCGGCATTGCCTACGCCGCTCGGGACCTGGGCGCGCGTTTCGAACGACGCTACGACGTGGAGCCGTTCGGTCGAGCTACGGGGAGCGCGGCCGTGCGCTGGTCGACGGCGGGCGGGGCGTGGATCCTCGGTGCGAGGGTTTTTGGGGGTGGGTACCTGGGTGAAAGCGTCCCGTTGGCGCAGCGCGCGATACCAGTGGACGGTGCCGATGCGTACGAGCGATTTGCCAACCCGTTGATCCGGTCCCGAGGGGCGGCATTCGTGCGACCCGAGTTCTTCTATCACGCGCCCGGGAACGGCAACCTCCGTGGCTACACCCCGGGCCTCGGCGGACGCTGGCTGACGTCGATCAACCTTGAAGTCGAGCGGGTGTTGCGTCGGTCGAATCGCGGTCCGTTGCGGACAGCATCCGTCGTGATATTCGGCGACGGTGCGCTGGCGGACTCGTTGGCAGTACCGTCAACGGGCGGCGCAGCAGTTACGCCGCTCCTCGATGCCGGTGCAGGTCTTCGGCTGGGGCTCCGTATCGGCGACGTCGACGTGCCGTTGCGTGTGGAATTCCCGTTCGTCGTGAGCCGGCCGCAATACGCCCACAACCGGCGCCAAGGAACTGAGACGATCGAGTTTCGATGGTTGATGAGTCTCGAGCGAAGTTTCTGAACGGTCCGGGCGGCGATCGCCGATCGTTCTTCCGCGAGACCGTTGGGCGGCTGATGCGGGAGGTGGTGCGTCGTACGGAACGACGCGTCTCACCGATGCAGGCGCTCCGGCCGCCGGGAGCGATCGACGAGCTCCCCTTCCTGGCGGCCTGCACACGGTGCGGAGATTGCATCGAGGTGTGTCCGGCGCGCGCCATCGTCCAGGCCCCGCCGGGTGCGGGGCTCGCGGTGGGCACGCCGATGATCGACCCGTCGATTCAGCCGTGCACTGTGTGCCTCGACATGCCGTGCGTGCGAGCCTGCGAGACAGGCGCCCTGGTCCTCCCGGAGAACCTCTGGGAGGGCTATCGGCTGGCCGTGCTGGAGTTGGTGCCGGAGCGATGTATCGCGTTCCAGGGCGTGGAGTGCGGCACCTGCGCGCGGATCTGCCCAGTGGGCGAACGGGCCTTGACACTGGACACCGAGGGGCGGCCGGTCATCCATCAGGAGGGGTGTGTGGGATGTGGGGTGTGTGTGCGTGCCTGTCCCACGACCCCCTCGTCGCTGAAGCTGCACCTTGACGTTTGAACCGAGGACAATGCTGTGAAGCTACCGCATAGAGTCGAGAAACCGTGGGGGTACGAGCTCATCTGGGCGAAGACCGATCGCTACGTGGGCAAGATCCTGCACATCGAGGCGGGCCATTTGTTGAGCCTCCAGTATCACGAGCGGAAGGACGAGACGATCTTTCTCCTTCGCGGTGAGATCTTCTTTCGCGTGCAGGTCGATGGTGAATTGACGGAACGGCGGATGCAGGAAGGCGAGCGATATCACGTGACCCCGGGGACCGTGCACCAGATGGAAGCCGTGGTGACGAGCGACCTGCTCGAAGTCTCGACGCCGGAACTGGATGACGTCGTTCGACTGCAGGACCGATACGGGAGAGTGTGATGAAAGTGATCTTGCCCGTGGCGGGGAAAGGTACGCGCCTCCTCCCGGTCACCAAGCACGTGCCCAAGCCGCTGGTCCGCGTTGCCGGCCGACCGGTGCTGGACTACGTGATGGATACGCTGGTCGGCCTCGACATCGAGGAGCTCATCTTCATCACCGGCCACCTAAAAGAGCAGATCGAGGCCTACGCTCGCCGCACGTACGACGTGCCGAGCCGGTTCGTGGAGCAGCGTGTACAGGATGGAACGGCCGGGGCCGTCAATCTCGCCCGACCCTACGTCGATGGGCCGGTGCTGATCGTGTTCGTCGACACCGTGTTCGACGCCGATCTCTCGGTGACGAAGACCCTCGACGCCGACGGGATTGTTTGGGTCAAGGAAGTCGAGGATTACCAGCGGTTCGGCGTGGTGGTGACGGATGCCGACGGGTACATGCGGCAGATCGTGGAGAAGCCCAGCGAGCCCATCTCCAACCTCGCCAACATCGGTCTCTACTACATCCGTGACTGGAAGCTGCTGTTCGAGGGGATCGCCAACACGTTGTCGGGGCCGCAGCAGAAGGGGGAGTGGTTTCTCACGGACGCGTTCCAATACATGATCGACCGAGGGAAGCGGCTCAAGACCGCGGAGGTGAAGGGGTGGTATGACTGCGGCAAGGTAGAAACCGTTCTCGCGACGAACCTGCACTTGCTCGAGCACGGGAGGCGGCGCACGCCCGAGCGCACCGACAGCGTGCGGGTCATCGAGCCGGTCTACGTCGCCCAGGGCGTGACCCTCGAGGATTGCACGATCGGGCCGAACGTCTCGATCGACGAGGGTGCGGTCCTGCGACGAACCACCGTGCGGGATGCCATCGTGGGCGAAAACGCGGTGCTCGAAGGGCTGGACATTCGTCACTCGCTCATTGGCCCTGGGACGACGCTACGCGATCTGTCGCTCCACAACATGGTCGCGGCCCGGGACGAGATCGCGGAGGCGCCGTGACGGATGACGCGCTCCGGCGCGTCACGCAGGAAGCGGATCTCGAGGGCGTCCTCGGCGAAGCGCTGGCGGTGGTCTACAAGCACAGCCCGCGTTGCGGGGTCAGCGCCGCAGCACTGATCGAAGTGCGCCAGTTCGCCGCCGGTCACCCGGAGGTGCCGGTGTACCGAGTGAACGTCATCGCACACCGCCCCGTGTCACAGGTCCTCGCCGAGCGCCTCGAGGTGCGTCACCAGTCACCGCAGGTGATCTTGGTGCGGAATGGCCGGGCCGTGTGGCACGCATCGCACTACCGTATTTCCGCAGAGCGCCTCGAGGCGGCGCTCACGGACGCACGAGCCGGGCGCGAGACGTAGCGCGTCGAAGCCGGACCCTGGACGGGCGCCGGCCGGATCGCGAATATCGAACCGTACTTCCAGGGGGAAGGACTCATGAGTCGCCTCGCCGCTTGCCTCCTCTGCGCGGTCGCGCTGTCGGCGTCGCACCCGGCTGCCGCGTCGGGTCAGCAGGAGGTGCGGTCTCGTTCACCGGCGTTCGCGGTGGAGGAGACGACCATTGCGGAGATCCACCGGGCTATGCGGGAGGGGCGGCTGACGGCTCGATCGCTGGTGGAGTCCTACCTCGCCCGTATCGTTGCGTACGACAAGCAAGGGCCTGCGCTCAACGCGATCGTCGTGACCAATCCCCGAGCGCGCGTCCGGGCGGATTCGCTCGATGCCTACGTGTCTCGGACCGGAACGCTGATCGGCCCGCTGCACGGCATTCCCGTGATCGTGAAGGACAACTACGACACGGCCGATCTCCCGACCACGGCAGGTTCACTGGTCCTTGCAGGGGTGATCCCACCGGACGACGCGTTTCAGGTACGCAGGCTCCGTGAGGCAGGGGCGATCGTTCTCGCCAAGTCGAACATGGCGGAATTCGCCTTCTCCCCCTATGAGACGGTGGGTTCGGCGCTGCCCGGGTACACGCGCAATCCATACGACGTGACCCGCGTCCCGGCTGGGTCCAGCGGCGGAACCGCGGCCGCGGTGGCCGGCAATTTCGGGACGGTCGGGTTGGGAACGGACACCGGCAACTCGATCCGCGGTCCGTCGTCGCACACGGCGCTGGTAGGTATTCGCTCGACCATGGGACTCACCAGCCGAGATGGGATCGTGCCCCTCTACCTGAGCCGAGATATCGGGGGCCCGATGGCTCGGACGGTGGCCGATGCCGTCGCGGTGTTCGACGTGATCGCGGGCTACGATGCTGCAGATCCTGTCACGGCGGAGAGCCAGAATCACCGCCCCGCGCGGTATGCCGACCAGTTGATCGTGGACGGGCTCCGCGGCGCGCGAATCGGCGTAGCGCGTCAGCTCTCCAACAGGCCGAACGCCGATCCCGAGGTCCTGCAGCGGTTCGAAGAGGCATTGGCCGATCTTCGTGCCGCAGGCGCGGTCCTCGTCGACCCGGTGACGATCACCGAGCTGGACACGATAACCGGATCGATGTGGTGTCGGAGCTTCAAGACCGACATTCGCGAATACCTCGCGACGCTCGGCGGTCGGGCTCCCGTCACGAGCCTCAGCGAGATCATCGAATCCGAGAAGTTCCACCCATCCATCGAGTTGCGACTCAGGGAGTTCGAGGCGTTCGAGGAACCGCCTGAGCGCGAGGCGAGCTGTCTCGTGGCGGCGGCGAACACCGAGAAGCTTCGCAACGGCGTGCGGCGCGTACTGCGTGACCACCAGGTAGACGCGTTGGTGTATCCCAGTTGGAGCAACCCACCCCGACTCATCGGCGATCTCAATTCCCCGCACGGGAACAACAGCCCGACTCTCGCGCCGCCCACCGGCTTTCCGGCGATCACGGTGCCGATGGGCTACGTGCGCCACGGCCTGCCGGTGGGACTTCAGTTCTTCGGCGACGCCTGGTCCGAGCCGACGCTCATTCGGTTCGCGTATGCGTACGAGCAGCGCACGCGGCACCGCCGACCCCCACCCATCACGCCACCGCTCGAGCCATGACCGAGCTGCGCTCGCTAGGAGCCGGCTCGTGGCTCGCGCGGTACCTCCCATACCGACTGCTGGTCCCCGTGGCCCTCATCCTTGGTGGCGCGCCGTTTCGGCCGGAGCCGCATCTGATCGCGAAATTGAGACTGCTCTCGGCAGGAAGCTTGACCCGTCCACTCGACATCTTCGATCTCGCCCTGCACGGTTCGCCGCTCGTGCTACTGGGCGCGCGGTTGGCATTCGATGTCGTGGAGCGACGGCGCCGGAACCGATGATGACCCACCCGTTCCCGTTTCGGAGGAGATCTCGTCGATGACGTCCTCGATGAACCGCCGGGAGTTCGTGCGCACGACCGCTGCTGCCACGGCGGCTGGCTTCGTCCCACTGAGCGCCACAGGCTCGGGACCGACCGCCCATGTGCCGACGTCCGTTCGGCCGCTGGTGATTGCCGATCTGAGTGGGATTCAGTACAGAAACGGTGGGCCAGTGAGTGCCGTCGAGAAAGCCTACCAGCTCATCGTCGAGGGAGCCGACGTCGTGGATGCCGTGATCGCCGGGGTGAACATCCCCGAGTTGGATCCGAGCGAGTCCGGGGTGGGCTACGGTGGTCTCCCCAACGCCGACGGCGTGGTGCAGCTCGACGCGTGCTGCATGCACGGGCCCAAGAGGTGGGCTGGCGGCGTGGCGGCGCTCGAAGGCGTGCGCACGCCTTCGCTCGTCGCCAAGGCGGTGATGGAGCAGACGGACCACCACCTGCTGGTCGGCAAGGGTGCCCAGGAGTTCGCGCGGTCCTTGGGCTTCGAGATCGAAGCCGATCTGAACACCGGGCGGTCGCGTGCACTGTGGCTCGAATGGAAACGCCGCATGGATCCCGATCACTTTCTGGATCCCAAGGCCCGGGTACGCCGTGGGTACGAAATCGGGCTGGAGATGCTGCGGGAGGGATTGATCCAGGAGGCGCACTACTGGGGAACGATCCATTGCAGCGCCATCACTCCCAAGGGAGAGATCGGTGCGGTGACCACCACCAGTGGCCTCGCCTGGAAAATTCCGGGCCGGGCGGGGGACTCCCCGATCCTCGGGGCCGGTTTATATGTGAACGGGGCGGTGGGCGCCGCCGGCTCGACGGGCCGAGGAGAGGCGAACCTGTACAACCTCTCCTCGTACCTGATCGTGGAGCAGATCCGGCGGGGTGCCCATCCCAAGGACGCCGGCATGGAGGCGTTGAAGCGGATCCAATCCAATACGATCGAGCGTCGCCTGTTGAATGACCGAGGACTGCCGCGGTTCAACGTGCGGTTCTTCGTGCTTGACAAAAAAGGGGACCACGCGGGCGTGACCCTCTACGCCGCAGGTGAGACCGAATATGCCGTTTGTACGGAGCACGGTGCCGAAACACGCCCCTTGGAACCCTTGCTCGACGGACTGCCAACAGATTGAGGCCCCACGTGACGTCGACGACCGCCCTCACCCAGTTGGTCGACTCGTATCTCGACCTCAAGTGGACCGTGGATCCCGTGGAGGCGACTGCGGCAGGCGTGGCCTCCCACGACGGACGGTTGGGATCGTTCGGAGAGGACGACGTCCGTCAGTACGTCGCAGCGTTCAAGTCCATCGGGAGTCTTCTCGAGGAGTGTCCGGTCGACACGCTGGAGGATGAAGTGGACCGCACCGCCCTCCTGGGTGACCTCCGACATACGGTCCATCTCTTAGAACGCGAGCAGCCCCACGTGCGAAACCCAACTTTTTGGGTATCGCACGTGCTCGAGGGTCTGTACCTCCTTCTCGTCTTCACGGATCGGTCGAAGGATGTGCGCTGCCAAGCCGCTGCCGACCGGGTCCGAGGTATCCCAGCGTGCGTCACCCAGGCGCGGGATACGCTCCGCGACTGCCCGCAGGTCTTTGTCGAAACGGCGCGCCAGATGATCCGGCTCGGCGCACCGTTGCTGGAACAGATACGGCGTACGCTTGCTCCGGACGGGGACGAGCGGTTCGATGACGACTGCGCCGAAGCGCGACAGGCGATCGATGCCTTTGCATCGTTCCTGGATGAGGCGTCGTGGGGCGGTGACGGGGAATTCGCCATCGGGGAAGAGGCCTTCAACTTCCGTCTCCACTATCAACTCGCATTGCGCAATACGGCTCCGGAACTTTGGCGCTACGGGGTGGCACTCGTCGAGCGGGTCGAACACGAGCTAGCGGACCTCGCTCGAGAGATCGAGGTGGGGGTGGACTGGTACGATCTCGTGGCCCGTCTGCGCACCGATCACCCGCTCCCGAGCGATCTGGTGGGAGCGTACGCCGCTGAGACCCAACGGGCTATTGCGTTCATCAGCGAGCAGGAGATCGCTCCCATTCCCGGCGGTACTCTCGACGTCATCGAGACCCCCACGTTTCTGCAACCTCTCATTCCGTTTGCCGCGTACCAGCCGCCCGGCATGTTCGCCGCTGAGAAGCGGGGATGGTTGTACGTGACCCCGCCGCCCGCCACGAGCGGCGGTGGCAAGGCCTCGCGCGATCACGCGATGGCGGAACTCCCCGCGACCGCGCTGCACGAAGGGTATCCGGGACATCATCTGCAATTCCTCGCCGCGCAGGCTCAGCCACGAACCATCAGGAAGGTCGTCCGCTCACCCATCACCCTAGAGGGATGGGCGTTGTATTGCGAGGAGATGATGGGCGAGCAGGGTTTTTTCGACACGCGGGAGGAGCGGCTGTTCCAGCGGGTGGCCCTGTTCTGGCGCGCCTGTCGAGTCATTCTCGACGTCGGCCTGCACACCCGCGGTATGTGCTTCGACGATGCGGTCGGCTTCCTCGTCGATCGGGCCCGGCTCGACCGGTCGTTGGCGGAGGCAGAAGTCCGACGGTACTGTGCCGAACCGGTCTATCAACTGAGCTATGCGATCGGTCGACGAGAGTTTCTCGCATTGCGTTCTGCGTATCGTGCGGCACGTGGCTCAGAGTACTCCTTGAAGGACTTTCATCGAGCCGTGCTCGAATTCGGTGCGCTTCCCGTGAGCCTCATTCGGTGGGGGCTAGAACTCGATGAATAGACAGGGGCACCCGCCCCTGGCCCTCCCTCGAGTAGTCAAGCGGCTTGGCGTGGTATCGTTCTTCAACGACCTCGCCAGCGAGATGGTCTATCCGCTGCTGCCGGCCCTGGTCACGACGCGGCTCGGAGGCTCCGCCGTGACGCTGGGCCTGCTCGATGGGCTGTCGGAAGCCGTGTCCGCCATCATCAAGGCCACGTCAGGCTGGCTCGCCGAGCGGGTTCGGTGGCGTCGACCATTGATCGTGATCGGATATGGCATCGCCACCGTGGCACGACCGGCCATGGGCATCGTGAGTGGGGCGTGGCAGGTCATAGGACTGAGAGCCGCAGACCGGGTAGGGAAGGGTGTCCGAACCCCGCCCCGTGATACGATTATCGCCGATGTCAGTGCTCCGGGGATCCGGGGTCGCGCGTTTGGGTTCCATCGCGGGATGGATCACGCCGGTGCGGTGGTGGGACCGCTCGTTGCCTGGGCCGCCCTGGCCTGGGGCGCCGCCGATCCGGCGGCTGTGATCCGCTGGAGTCTCGTGCCGGGGGTGTTGGCCGTGATGGCGGTCGTGTGGGCCCTGGGACGAATCGATCTGTCCGTGGCTCGGCAGGATCGGTTCTCACGCCCGGGGACCGCGCCTGATGAGGTTCAGTCAGGAGGACCGGTGCTCTTCGGGCTCGTCATCGGTTTTGCGTTCATCCGGTTTCCGGAGACCCTGTTTCTGCTGCGCATCCAGGATCTCGGGGTGGCGGTCGCCGCGGTACCGCTCCTCTGGGCGCTCCTCCACGTGGTGCGGTCGCTGGGGAGCTATCCGGGTGGGTGGGCAAGCGACGTCTTGGGGCCGAAGCGCACCATGGTGGTCGGATGGCTCCTCTACGCCACGGTCTGCGTCGGCCTTGCGTTGTCTCGCACGGCACTTGGTGCCTCGGCCTGGTTTCTGGCCTTTGGCTTCGTGGCCGCCGCGACCGAGTCGCCGGAGCGGACCTTCGTTGCGGCGGCGGGCGGCCCGACCGGGCGCGGGCGGCGATTTGGGGCCTATCACGCCGCCATCGGGCTCGCCGCCCTGCCGGGCTCGTTGTTCCTCGGAGCGCTCTACGCCGGTTGGGGTGGTGCGTGGGCGCTCGCGGTGAGTGGTGGCACTGCCGCCATGTTGGCGCTGATCGGGACCGCGACCGTGCATTCCCCTCGCGCTCCCAGGCGCACTCCAGGACAATGACTGCTGGGAAGATGCGGACGATGTGGAACGCCGTCAGGGCCAAGGCCAGGGCCATTCGTGAGATCTACGAAGGTCTCTATGTCGCTCCGTACCGCTCTCAGATCTACCGAGCGTACCTGCAGGAGCGCGATCTGTTCTTGCTCTCGAGCTTCAGCGATCTGTTGGGCGCGCCAAACCCCGTGCTGTTCTACACGCTGGAACTGTATCCGGAATTGATCGAGCAATTTCACGAGTGGCATGTCCGCATGGGGATGCCACAGGCGCCGGAAGGGGGGTTCCGCTGTTGTTGACCGGCCGGTGTCATGCCGGGTGACCTGGACACAGGTGGCCTAGCGCGCCCGCTCCTGTTCTTTGGCGGAAAGGGCGGCGTTGGGAAGACCACGCTGGCGGCCGCCGTGGCGGTGCGCGCGGCGCGCGGAGGCGAGCGCACCCTCCTCGTTTCGACGGACCCCGCGCACTCGGTTTCCGACGTGCTGGGCACCGCCCTCGGGCCGGAGCCTACACTCGTCAACCCAAACCTCTGGGCGGTGGAGATCGACCCGTCGGTCGAGGCCGATCGCTACATCGCCGAGGTGAAAGAGAGAATTGCCGAGGTAACGCCACCACGACTCGTGGCCGAGGTGGAGCGGCAAATCGACATCGCCCGGGTAACCCCGGGCGCCGAGGAAGCGGCATTGTTCGAGCGGTTCACCCGCCTCATCGGTGGACTCGGCACCTCCTACGGGCGGGTGATTATCGATACCGCCCCCCTCGGTCACACCCTCCGATTACTGGCGCTTCCCGAGCACATGGCCGCGTGGATTGGCGGACTGATTGGCCGGCGGAAGAAGGTGACCGTGTTGAGCCGCATGTGGCGGAACGTCGCCGGCGCCGCGGCAGGTTCGGCGCGGGAAGAGGATCCGATCCTGGCGACGTTGGAGGAGCGACGGGCTCGCTTTCACCGGACCCGAGCAGTCGTCACGGATCAGAGGCAGACCGGGTTCGTCTTCGTGCTCGTTCCGGAGCGGCTGTCGCTTCTCGAAACCGAGCGCGCGGTGCGCACGGTGGCGAAGTACGGGATCCCGATCGGGGCGGTCGTCGTCAACCGCCTCGCGCCCGAGGGCAGCGCCGGAGCGTTCTTCGACGGACGGAGGATGCAGGAACAGGAGCGCCTCACGACGATTCGGGCGACCTTTGCTGCGTATCCCGTGTTCGAGGTCCCGCTGCTGGAGACCGACACCTGGGGCCCCGCCTCGCTCGACCGGATCGCGTCATACCTCGCCGTGTCGTAGGCCCTCGCTCGCGGCGGCGGCCACCGATCGGTACCTTTTTGCGCCCTGAGCCAACTCGGAGGATTGGGTTGTGAGCGCCATCGCCCTGCTCGTGATCGGTCTCGCCGCGTTCCTGACGGGCTACCAACTCTATTCGCGCTACATCGCGCGACATATCTACCGGCTCGATCCGGACTTCGTGACGCCGGCACACGAGTTCGAGGACGGCGTGGATTTCGTTCCCACCAACCGCCACGTGCTGTTCGGTCACCACTTCACGTCGGTCGCGGGAGCTGCGCCGATCGTGGGACCGGCGATCGCGGTGATCTGGGGATGGCTCCCCGCGTTCCTCTGGGTGGTGTTGGGGACGGTCTTCGCGGGCGCGGTGCACGACTTCGGCGCCCTGTGGATCTCCACGCGCCACAAGGCGACGTCCATCGGGACCCTCACCGAGCAGATCGTGGGCGGCCGTGCCCGCGTGCTCTTTCTGCTGATCATCTTCTTCCTGCTCCTCCTGGTGAACGCGGTGTTCGCCGTGGTGATCGCCAACCTCTTCATTGCGAATCACGGGGCAGTACTGCCGGTCTGGGGCAGTTTGGTGGTGGCGGTGGTGGTCGGGTTGCTGATCTACCGAACGCGCGTGGGCATTCTGTGGCCGTCCATCGCCGCCTTGCTCGTGCTGTATGTGCTGATCTGGCTGGGCCAGTACGCCCCGTTTGCGCTGCCGGACGTGTTCGGGCTCGCCCCCTCCGAGCTGCAGCTGCAGGCGGCCCGGGGAGATCTCTCAGTGGCCCGGGAGGCCGCGCGGGTCGACGGCGTCCGGACGGGGTGGGTGATCATTCTCTTTATCTATGCGTTCTTCGCCAGTGTGCTCCCCGTCTGGGTCTTGCTCCAACCACGAGATTACGTGAACAGTCATCAGCTCTTCGTGGCGCTGGCGATCATCGGCCTCGGCGTCGTGCTGGTGAATCCCGAGATCGTTGCCCCTGCCGTGAACCGGGAGCTTCCGGCAGATGCGCCAGGCTGGTTCCCCCTGCTCTTCATCACCATCGCTTGCGGAGCCATCAGCGGGTTCCACGGTCTCGTGGCCTCCGGGACCTCCGCCAAGCAGCTGGACAGGGAGACCGATGCGCGCTACGTGGGCTATGGGGGGATGATCGGCGAGGGGACCCTGGCGCTCACGTCGATCCTGGCCACCACGGCGGGGTTCGCGGTCTTCGTGGGTCGCGAGGGATGGGTGGAGCACTATGGGACCTGGGCCCGTGCCTCGAGTGGAGCGACGACGGCCTTCGTCAACGGTGTTGGCGTCCTGGCCGAAGGGGTCGGGATCCCACACACCGTCGCCGTGATTTTCGCAGCGGTCGTGGTCATCTCGTTCGCCGCCACGACGATGGATACCGGCGTGCGGCTCCAGCGGTACATCATCTCGGAGCTCGGCGCGCAGTACCGGGTGGGGATCGCGCAGAACCGCTGGGCCGCCACGTTCGTGGCCGTGGTGAGCTGTGCCGTTCTTGCGTTGGGACTGGACCGAGGAGCCGGTGGGATGCGGCTCTGGCCCCTGTTCGGAACGACCAATCAGCTGACCGGGGCCCTGACCCTGTTGGTCGTCACGCTCTTCCTAGCCAGACTGCGACGCCCGATCTGGGTCACGGTGGTGCCGATGGCGTTTCTTCTGTTCATGACCACGTGGGCCATGGTGCTCAATCTCGTCCGGTACTGGGTCGAGAGCCAGATGATGCTGCTCGCGGTCGGCGGTATCGTCTTTGTGCTCGAGCTGTGGCTCGTCTTCGAGGCTGCGGTGGTGGTACGCCGCGTGGTTCGGGGTGTGGTGGGAGGCGAAGGCTGAGGGTGAGACTGCCCTTCCCGAAGTGTGCTTGCTGGGGCCCTGGCGGGGACGTACGTTCGATACCTCTCGCAGAGGGGGTGCCAGATACCCTACGATCCGTCGGAGCCAGCTGAGTTCAGCCCCAGACGGGGCCATGGCACCGGGTCGATGCTCGCCGAACGCCCCCAACCCAAGCAGGCCGAGCGGCGGGAAATGCGAGGTCACACCGCGATCGTCACCGGCGGTGCCACGGGGATGGGTCGAGCCATCGCCATGGACTTCGCCCGGCGCGGCGTGAACGTCGCCTTCAACTTCATTGAGCTGCCCCATCGAGACGTGTCCTCGCAAGCGGTGCTGACCGAGGCAGCCCTTCGCGGATGCGGGGTCGAGGTCTACGGTGCCCACTGCGACGTACGGGATCGCCGCGCCGTGGAGCAGTTCGTTCGCGACGCTCGTGACAAGCTCGGTGAGGTGCATTATTTGGTGAACAATGCCGGCATCCATCGGGACGCTGCTTTGTGGCGGATGCCGGAGGATGCGTGGGACGACGTCGTCAAGACGAATCTCACGGGGAGCTTCAACGCGATTCGAGCGGTGGCGCCGTATTTCCGAGCCCAGCGGTACGGCAAGATCGTCAGCATCGCCTCCCACCAGGCCTATACGCCCGGCTTCGGCCTCGCCAACTACGCGGCGAGCAAGGCGGCTGTCGTAGGTCTCACCAAGGCCGCCGCCGTCGAGCTTGGTGCGTACAACGTCAACGTCAACGCCGTTGCTCCGGGGTTCGTGCGCACGGAGCTGATCGACACTCTCCCCCCCGAGGTGCTCAGTGACGCCGAGCACGAGTCCGTGCTCGGGCGGATCGCCGAGCCGGAAGACGTGGCTCATGTAGTCTTGTTTCTCTGCTCCGACGAAGCTCGGCACATCACCGGACAGGTTATCTTTGTCGACGGCGGCTTGACGCTCCACTGATCGGCGGTGGGCGGGGCCGACCATTTCATGGTTGAACGCTTGCGGGAGAGTGCCTGTGAGTGACCGCTTCGTTGGGCTCACGTACGAGGGAGGTGTGGCGACGCTGACGCTCGATCGCCCCCCCCTCAACGTGATGAACATCGAGATGATGGAGCAGATGAACGAGGCGATCCTGGAGCTTCGCGGACGCTCGGACCTGAAGGTCCTCGTGATCCGCGGAAAGGGAAAGGCCTTCAGTGCCGGTGTGGATGTCGCGGACCACACCAGGGACAAGGTGACCCGCATGATCCAGGTCTTTCACCGGATCTTCGAGTCCATTCGGTTGCTTGACGTCATTGCGGTGGCCGCCGTCGACGGCATGGCATTCGGCGGCGGTTTCGAGCTCGCCATCGGCTGCAATCTGGTCGTGGCGTCCGAGTCGGCACGCTTCGCGCTCCCCGAGATCAAGCTCGGCGTGTTCCCCCCGCTGGCGTGCGTTGTGCTCCCCCGGGCCGCGCCACGGCGCAAGGCCATGGAGTGGATTCTCATGGGAGAGGAGATCACCGCGCAGGAGCTCAGTGCCTACGGTCTCGTGAACCGCGTGGTCCCGAACGATCGGTTCGAGGACGAGCTGCGGACCTTCGTGGCGAAGATCACCAGCAAGTCGAGACCGGTGCTCATATTGGCCAAGCGGGCCCAGACCGAGTCGTACTATGCAGCGTATGAGGAAGCGCTCTACAAGGCCGAGAACCTGTACCTGCGCGAGCTGATGGCGCTCGACGACGCACACGAGGGCATCAAGGCATTCATGGAGAAGCGAGCGCCGACGTGGCGAGACGCTTGAGACTCGTGACGCTTTCGCTCGCTGCTGCGATCCTCGCGTGCGGAGGCAGCAACCCGGAGGAGGGAGTGCCGCCCCAGACGGCGCCGCTCCCGACAGTCGTACTCGCTGGTCGCACGGTAGCGTTATACCCACTCACCCTGGTGGCGGCCGACCGTCAGCTCGGGTGGAACGAGCAAATGGGGGATCGGTTGGACGCCTTGCGGATCGCGGACAGCCTCATCGCGACTTTTCTCACCGAGCGGGCTCCGGAAGCCCAGTGGGTGTTGCCAGATGCGCTCCGTCGCGCCTCACGTCAGGCCCCTGGGGTGCTGCCGGATCCGGACAAGCTGGGCACGGCGCTGCTCCGCGCTCACAATCTGGACCGTATCCCCGACCCGCTGCGCTCACAAATGCGCAATCTGACGGCCGTGGCGGCCGATCGACTCGTCCTCGTCCCAGCTGCATTGACCTTTCAGCAGATGCCGACGGGGCAGGGTGCCGCCGATCTGTCGGTCGTGATCGCGGACGTGCGCTTCGGCACCGTGCTGTGGCGCACGATCGCGCACGGTGAGGGCGACGACGCGTGGTCGGCGTTGTGGAACGCACTCGGGGCCTTGGTGCCGGATCTGCCGTAGCGATGCACCGCGTGACCCTCATCCAGGGTGACGGGATCGGGCCGGAGATCACCGCCGCTACCCTCCGCGTGATCGAGGCTGCCGGCGCGTTGATCGAGTGGGACGAACAACTCGGTGGTGTGGTGGCGCTGAACGAAGCGGGAACGCCACTGCCCGATGCGACCGTAGCCAGTATCAGGGAAACGCAGGCCGCGCTCAAGGGACCGCTCACGACGCCGGTCGGAACCGGATTCCGGTCGGTGAACGTGGCGCTGCGCCGGGAGTTCGATCTGTACGCGAACGTGCGGCCGGCGGCCACGATTCTCCCGGGAGGGCGTTACGAGGGCGTCGACATCGTTCTCATTCGCGAAAACACGGAGGGACTCTACGTCGGCCACGAGATGGTGATTCCCGTTGCCGGTGACCCGAAAGCGGTGGCCCAGTCGACCGCGATCGTTACCCGGGCCGGCTGCGAACGTATTGCCCGGTTCGCCTTCGACTACGCCGTACGTCACGGTCGACGCAAGGTGACGATCTGCCACAAGGCGAATATCCTCAAGGCGTCGAGCGGGTTGTTCCTCGAGGTCACCCGCGACGTGTCCGAGTTGTACCGCGGCCGGATCGAGGTGAACGACGTCATCATCGATGCCGCGGCGATGAAACTGGTCTTGGACCCAAGCCAATTCGATGTGATCGTCACTACTAACATGTTCGGCGACATTCTGAGCGATCAGATCGCCGGCCTGATCGGTGGCCTTGGACTCGCCCCCGGGGCCAATATCGGCGATCGGGCGGCCCTGTTCGAGGCCGTGCACGGATCCGCGCCGGACATCGCGGGGAAGGGGGTCGCGAATCCATCGGCGCTCATCTTGGCCGCGTGCCTACTTCTCGATCACTTGGGCGAGGCTGCGGCGGCGGCATGCGTGCGGCAGGCGCTCGTGGCGGTGATCAGGGACGACGGAGTCCGCACACCGGATCTCAAGGGACATGCTACGACAGTGGAATTCACGGACGCTGTTGTTCGGCGGCTTGCGTGAGCACGAGTGCCCGCGCTGCCGGCGACCGGTGGATCTCCCGCTGGGCGCGATCTGCACGCCGTGCCAGCGCGACATCCAGCGGCGTGCCGCGAGGATCGCCCGGACCGTGGCGCTGCTCTCGACGATCGTTCTCGGCGCGTACGTCCTGCTTCGAGTGCCACCCGATCCGACGGCGCGGTTGGTGAGCGGAGCGGCGGTGGCCATTTGGTATCTGCTCACCAATCTCGTGGTGCGACGTATCCTTCGGGAGTTCCTCACATGACTGCGGTGGCGCCGTGACGTTCCGAATCGTGCATCTGTCTGACACACATTTCGGCCAAGTCGCCGACCTGCGTCAGATCCATGCCGTGGAAGAGCTGGTGCCCGACCTCGACACGCGGTTGATCGTGCTCACTGGAGATCTCAGTCTCCGCGCGCGACACGGCGAATTCCAGGCGGCGAAGGCGTTTGTGCACGAGTTGGAGCGTACCGCGCCGGTCATAACCATTCCGGGGAACCACGACGTGCAGTGGTGGTGGAGGCCGTTCATCCCCGTAGATGTACAGGTGAAGTACCGCAAGTACGCGCGGTACTTCGGACCGGTCTTGTCTCCCATCCTGGACTTCCCCGAGGCCGTCGTCGTGGGGGCGAACACGTCGCACGGTATCGCGTGGGGATCGCTGACCCCCAGATTGAGGGACGTCGCCGTGAAAGGGCATCTCCCCAAGCCCCAGATCGAGCGAGCGCGAGAGGCGTTCAGCGCCGCCGCCAGTGAGCGGGTGCGGGTACTCGTGGTCCACCACAACGTGCTTCGCGGGGAGCTGTCGCAGCGGATGGGGCTGGCCCGATGGCGCCAGGCGCAACGCCGCATCGTGGAGTCGGGCACGGACATCGTGCTGTGCGGCCACGACCATCAGGAACAGGCCGATCTGCTCGAGGAGCGCGTGGTGGTTTCGTGCGCAGGGACCCTGTCGACCCGGTCGCGTGGCAACCGTCCCTCGGTGTTCAACCGCGTCTCGATCGACGACCACGCCATCCACGTCGAGTTCTTCCGCTGGGAAGCGGGTGACGGCGTGTTCAAGCGGTCCGACGTACACACGTTTCCCAGGCCGCGACGGCTTGATGACGCACCCGTCCCTGCGGGCGCGCGCTGATCGCGCAGCCTGGGAGGCCGACGAGGCGCTCCTCGTCGCCAGGCTACATCGTCTGGGGCTTGACCGAACCGTACCGGTTGAGCTTCACGTCAATCGCTCCGTGATGGTGAGCGTGACCGAGCGGTCCGTGCTCCGGATTCACCGCGGGTTCGCATACGGATCGGATCGAGTGCTCCGGGCGGTCGTGGGATTCATCGCACCGCGAACCCCTCGCCCCGAGCGGGAGCGCGCCCGACGGGTGCTCAGCGAGTTCCCGGCCGAGTCCTACGTGCCGGTGTGCCGTCGACGTCGGCAGCAGACGCACCCGGCCGATCGCCGATTCCTCGGGCGGCTCCGCCGTCTGCACGCCGAACTCAACGACCGGCATTTTGGGGGCGGGCTGCACCCAGTACCCCTCCGCGTGTCGAGCCGGATGGTGACGCGACTCGGCGAGTTGACCGTCGACCCCGGGGCGCACCGTGCGGTAGAGATCGCCATCAGTCGGCTTCACGTAGTTCAGGACGGGTGGGACGAGGTACGCGATACATTGTTGCACGAAATGATTCACCAGTGGCAGGTCGAAACCGGTGGGGCACCGGACCACGGGAAGCGCTTTCGCCGTAAGGCTCGCGAAGTCGGTATCACGCCGGCCGCTCGCCGCGCTGTCGGGGAGGCCATACACATCATCGAACGGTAGGACGGAGGAACCGAGAGATGCCCTTCCAGGGGGTGGACTGCTACGACGTCGACTCGCTCCTCTCCGAAGAGGAGCGTGCGGTACGGGAGACAATTCGGCGTTGGGTGGACGATGCGGTGATGCCGGTCATCGCGGAGCACTACTTAGCCGGCAAGTTCCCGATCGATCTGATTCCCCAGCTCGGCGAGCTCGGGGCGCTCGGCGCCAACCTGCCGGCGGAGTACGGCTGCGCCGAGCTGAACAATGTGGCCTACGGTCTGATCATGCAGGAGCTCGAGCGCGCCGACAGCGGCATCCGCTCGTTCGCGTCCGTGCAAGGCTCCCTGGTCATGTACCCGATCTTTGCCTTCGGCAGCGAGGAGCAGCGTCGGGAGTGGCTCCCCAAGCTCGCGACCGGCGAGATGATTGGATGTTTCGGGTTGACGGAGCCGGATTTCGGCTCCAACCCCGGCGGCATGATCACCACGGCGCGGGAGGACGGTGACTCCTGGGTACTAAACGGCTCCAAAATGTGGATCACCAACGGCTCGATGGCCCACGTCGCCATCGTATGGGCCAAGACCGGAACTCTGGACGACGTCAAATCCATCCGCGGCTTCATTGTTCCGACAGACCGTCCCGGGTTCACGGCAAAGGACCAAGTTGGGAAGTTGTCGTTGCGCGCGAGCGATACGAGCGAGCTGGTGCTGGCAAATGTGCGGATTCCCAAGGAATACCTGCTGCCCAAGAGCGGCGGATTGAAGAGCCCGCTCAGGTGTCTCACCCAGGCGCGGTACGGCATCGCCTGGGGGACGGTGGGGGCGGCCATGGCCTGCTATGGAGAGGCCGTCGACTACGCGAAGAGCCGTGTGATGTTCGACCGCCCAATCGGCGGATTCCAGATCCAGCAGTCACGTCTGGCGGAGATGCTCACCGAGATCACCAAGGCTCAGCTGCTCTGCGTGCAGCTCGGGCGGCTCAAGGACCGCGGGGCGATGACCCCCGTGCAGGTGTCTCTCGCGAAGCGGAACAACGTGAACATGGCGTGCGAGTGCGCCCGCGAAACGCGGCGGCTGCTCGGCGCGAGCGGCATCCTGGCCGAATACCAGGCGATGCGGCACGCGGCCAACCTCGAGAGCGTCTACACGTATGAAGGGACACACGACATCCACACGCTGATCTTGGGTGAGGCCATCACTGAGATCGCGGCGTACTCGGGCTGAGGACTGGGTAGTACCCATTCCGGGGCACTACCCGCTCGGCGCCCAACATGTGTCTGAGGGAGGAGTGTAGCGTCGTGCCAAACTTCTTGTGGTTTCTCATCATCGGCATCGTCGCCGGATGGGTGGCCGGCCGAATCACCAAGGGCAAGGGCTTCGGGCTCTTCGGCAACTTGATCGTCGGAGTCTTGGGCGCCCTCGTCGGCGGCTTCCTCTTCGACCTCGTCGGCCTCTCCGCCTACGGCGTTCTCGGATCGCTGATCACCGCCACCGTCGGGGCCATCGTCCTGCTCTTGCTGCTCGGGTTCGTGAAGAAGTGAGCAGCTCTCTTGTGCGTTGCCTGGCTGGCGTGGTCTCGTCGCTGGTGATGGCGGCGTGCTCCGGTGGGGGTGCGGGTTCCAACGTGAGTGCCCCGGTCCCAGACAGTGGCCTCGCCGTCGCGGTCGTCGCGCAGGGTCTGCAGGGCCCACTCTTCCTCACCAGCCCGCCGGGCGATGCCCGGCTGTTCATCGTGGAGCAATCTGGCAGGATTCGCGTGATGCAGGACGGTCAGCTCCTCTCGACGCCCTTTCTCGATATCCCCGACCTCGTGACTGCAGGAGGCGAGCGCGGGCTGCTCGGACTTGCGTTTCACCCGGCGTACGCGTCGAACGGCTGGTTCTTCGTGAACTATACCGACCGCGATGGGAACACCCGGGTGGTGCGATACACGGTCAGTGCGAATCCCAACGTCGCCGACCGCGGATCAGCCAAGACGATCCTCAGCGTGGCGCAGCCGTACGGCAATCACAACGGCGGTCACGTGGCTTTCGGTCCCGACGGGCTGCTGTACGTCGGAATGGGTGACGGCGGGAGCGCCAACGATCCTCACGGCCATGGCCAAGACCGCGCCACGCTGCTCGGGGCCATGCTCCGCGTGGACGTGGAGGGTGGGGATCCCTATGCGATCCCGGCGGACAATCCGTACGTTGGCCGGCAGGATGCCGCCCCGGAGATCTGGGCCATCGGGCTCCGGAACCCGTGGAGGTTCTCCTTCGATCGAGATGCCGGCATCCTCTACATTGGCGACGTCGGCCAGAACGCATGGGAGGAGATCGATGTCGAACCGGCGTCTGCTGCGGCCGTGAACTACGGCTGGCGTGTCATGGAGGGGACGCACTGTTTCGGCTCGCCCATCTGCGATCGCGAGGGCCTCGAGCTGCCGCTGGTCGAGTATGGCCACGACAACGGGTGTTCGGTGATCGGCGGCTATGTGTACCGCGGCAGCGCGCTGCCGACCGTGCAGGGCCACTACTTCTACGCTGACTGGTGCCAGGGGTGGGTGCGGAGCTTTCGCGTCGGGGACGGCGCCGTGCGTGAGCATACCGAGTGGGAAGTCGGCGACGTTGGCAACGTGCTGTCGTTCGGTGAGGATTCGCTCGGGGAGTTGTACCTCCTTTCCCAGAATGGAACGGTGTATCGCCTTGTCTCACGGTGAGTGAGTCGGTCGCGCTGCAGCACGGTGCCTGACGGGTCGGCCGCGGATGGGCCGGCGTCGCCGTTGAGCGTCGGTCGCCGATTGTGACCTCCACGATGCCCGAATCGACCTCACCCCCTTCTCTGCTGCGCGATCGCAATCTCCGAGTCGTCTTCAGCATCACGCTCATGGCGATGTTGGGAGTAGCGAGTATCACCCCCGCGTTTCCCGCCGCGGCCCGGGCCCTCGACGTGAGTCCGCTGGCCGTGGGTCTGCTCATCTCCGCCTTCACCCTGCCGGGTGTCGTGCTGACCCCGTTTCTCGGGGTGCTCGCCGACCGAATCGGCCGCAAGGTGATCCTGATCCCGTCACTGCTCCTCTTCGGTATCGCTGGTGCGGCGTGTGGCCTGGCACGCGTATTCGAGGTGCTCGTCGTGCTGCGCCTTCTTCAGGGTGTGGGCGGCGCCGCGCTTGGCGCGCTCAACATCACCCTGATAGGGGACCTGTTCGAGGGGTCCCGCCGGACGGCCGCGATGGGGTACAACTCGGCGGTGTTGAGCGTGGGGACCGCGCTGTACCCCGCGATCGGAGGAGCGCTAGCCACGCTTGCGTGGTTCGCACCGTTCTTTCTCCCGATCGCCGCCGTCCCGGTCGCCGTGTTTGCGCTGTTGACACTGAAGAACCCCGAACCCACTCCCCAGAGCGACCTTCGAACCTACCTGCGCAATGCCCTGCACGGCATGCGAGAGAAACGTGTGCTCGTCATGTTCCTCGCGGGTGTGGTGACCTTCGTGCTCATCTACGGTGCGTACCTATCGTACCTCCCGTTCGTGCTGGAAGGCACCTTCGGCGCCACGCCGCTTGGCATCGGACTCGTGTTTGCCGTAGCGTCCGTCGCCACCGGTATCGCCTCGTTCTTTCTAGGGCGTCTCGCCAGCCTGCGTGGCGAAGGCGGTCTGGTCTGCGCGGGGTTTGCCCTCTACGTGGTGACGATGCTGCTCATGCCCCTTGCTCCGTCGCTCTGGTTGCTTCTGGTGCTGGTCGCAATCTTCGGCGCGGCGAATGGGATCACGATCCCGACCATTCTCACGATCGTGGCCGCGTCCGCGCCACACGAGTACCGTGCCATCTACATGTCGGTGAACGGAATGCTGCTGCGGCTCGGCCAGACGGTCGGACCACTCATTGCCGGGACCGCGTTTGCCGTTTGGGGCCTGACATCGGCGTTCTGGGTCGGGGCGGGCCTCGCTGCGGGACTGCTCGTCGTACTCGTTCGCTTGAACCACGAGCCTCGCGACGCATAAGGTGTCGGGTCGATGGGTTCGCGGATCGGTGCCTTCCCGCCGTTCTCCCAGTCTACCAGATTTCACGCTATGAACCGCACACAAGCAGACGGGCGCATCCGGGAGTTGCGGGCGGCGGTGCGGCATCACGACTACCTGTACTACGTCAAGGACACCCCGGAGGTCTCCGACGAGGTCTATGATCGCCTCTTTCGCGAGCTGACAGAGCTCGAGGAGCGGTTCCCAGATCTGCGCTCACCCGACTCGCCCACCCAGCGGGTCGCGGGCACACCCCTCGACAGGTTCCCAGCGGTCGAGCATGCGGCCCCACTCCTCAGCCTGGACTCGAGCCAGGACGTGGGGGTGCTTCGGCGGTTCGACGAACGGCTGCGGAAGGCGCTGGGCGCCGCCGTCAGCTACGTGCTCGAGCCCAAGCTAGACGGTGCCTCGGTGGAGCTCGTGTACGAGCAGGGCATGCTGGTGCGTGCGTCCACGCGCGGCGACGGACGAACAGGCGAGGGAATCACCGAGAACATCAGAACCATCCGCACCGCCCCACTCCGCCTGCGCAAGGACACCACCCCGCCACCGTCGTTCCTCGCCGTGCGCGGGGAAGTGATCATGCGTGCCGCCGCCTTCGAGCGGCTGAACGAAGGGCTTCTCGAGCAGGGAAAGGAGCCGTTCGCGAATCCGCGGAACGCGGCAGCAGGCTCGCTGCGTCAACTCGACCCGCAGGTGACGGCTGCCCGACCGCTCGATCTCTACGTCTACGATGTGCTCGATGTGGAGGACGAGGCACTCACGACGCAGTGGATGGTGTTGCAGGCACTGGCGCACTGGGGCTTTCCCGTGAACGATCTCGTCCGCCGCGCCCAGACCGTGGACGACGTCCTCGCCTATCACGACGAGCTGGCCGCACAGCGGGACGACCTGGCCTATGAAATCGACGGTGTTGTGGTGAAGCTCGATGATCTGGCGGCCCGCGACGCGGTCGGCGAGACCTCCCGCCACCCCCGTTGGGCGTTCGCGTTCAAGTTTCTGCCCCGCAAGGAAGTGACCCGCGTTCTCGCGATCGTTCCGTCCGTGGGTCGTACGGGTGTGGTGACGCCGGTCGCCATGTTGCGGCCGGTCGAGCTGGCGGGCGTGACGGTGAGTCGGGCCAGCCTGCACAACCGCGAGGAAGTCGCCCGCAAGGATATCCGCGAAGGTGATCGTGTGCGCGTCCAGCGGGCAGGGGATGTCATTCCGCAGGTCGTCGAGCGCCTCACGGAGGCGGGCCGGCGACGCGCTCGGCGGTTCCGCATGCCGGATGCGTGCCCTTCCTGCGGGACGCCGCTCGTGGAGCGCGGTCCGTACACCGTCTGCCCCAACAGCTTCGAGTGCCCGGCCCAACTCGCGGGACGCATCCAGCATTTCGCGTCCCGTGACGCGCTCGACATCGAGGGACTGGGCGAGGAGACCGCCAAACTCCTCGTGGGGAACGGCCTCGTCCGGCAGCTACCCGATCTGTTCGACCTTCGGCCCGACCAACTCGTAACGCTGGAGGGATTTGCCGACAAGTCCGCCGCCAAGTTGGTCGACGGTATTCAACGGGCATCCGCGGTCGAACTCCACCGATTGCTGCTCGGCCTCGGTATCCCGGAAGTGGGCGTGGCCGTGGCCAACGACCTCGCCCGCCATTTCCGGTCCATCGAGGCCGTGCGCTCGGCGACTGCGGAACAGCTCGAGACGGTTCCCGGGGTGGGGCCGAAGATGAGTGAACAGATCGCGGGCTTCTTTCGCAACGCGCGTCATGCCGAGCTGATCAATCGGCTCCTGAAGAAGCTCACTGTTCGGGAGACGCCGGGCGTGGCCACCACCGTACTCGACGGCATCAAGATCGTGTTCACTGGGGGGCTCGAGCGCCTCTCGCGGCGCCAGGCCAAGGCGCTCGTGGAGTCGCTTGGGGGCCGGGTGGCCTCGACGGTCAGCGCGGAGACCGGGTACCTCGTCTACGGGACGAATCCGGGATCCAAGCATGGCGACGCCGAGACCCTCGGCATCCCGATGCTCAGCGAGATCGAGTTCCTGGATCTTCTCCGCTCCAAGGGCGTGGGGATCTGAGTGGAAAACGTCGAGATTGCCGCCGTGCTGGAGGAAGTGGCAACACTCCTCGAAATCAAGGGTGCCAACCCGTTCCGGATCCGTGCCTACCAGAATGCGGCCCGCTCGGTGGAGGAGCATTCGACGCCGCTCAAGAAGATGGTGGAGGATGGCGCGGCGCTCACGGAACTTTCGGGAATCGGGAAGGAGATTGCCGCTCACATCACCGAGCTCGTCCTCGAAGGGCGACTGACCGTGCTCGACGAGCTAACCGCCGAGATTCCCAGCTCGCTGGTGGAGCTGACTCGCCTCCCCGGCGTGGGTGCGAAGAAGGCGAAGAAACTCTGGGAGGCGCTGGGCGTCGAGACGATCGAGGATCTGAAGACTGCGGCGCAGGCTGGGGAGGTTGCGGCACTCGATGGGTTCGGTGAGAAGAGCCAGCAGAAGATCCTCACGGGCATCGAGGCCTATCGGCGACGCCAGGGGCGGTTCAAGATCGCGGATGCCGAGCAGCAGGTGGAGCCGCTCGTAGCCTACCTGCGCCAGCATCATGCCGTGCAGCGGCTCGAAGTCGCCGGCAGCTATCGCCGCCGCCGGGAAACGGTGGGAGACATCGATCTCCTGGCCATCACGACCGATCCGGGTCCCGTGATGCAGCGATTCACGACGTATCCCGAGGTTCGCAAGGTGGAGCTGGCTGGTGACACCAAGGGCACGGTCGTGCTTCGGTCGGGATTGCAGGTTGACCTACGCATCCTGCCACTGGGGAGTTACGGCGCCGCGCTGCAGTACTTCACAGGATCCAAGGAGCACAACGTCCGATTGCGAAAGCGGGCGGTCGCTCGAGGTCTTCGCGTTTCGGAGTACGGGGTGTTCACGGTAACGGAAGAAGAGGCCGAGTCCGAAGACCCGTTTGCGGGTACCGTGGTCGCCGGTCGCGAGGAAGCCGAGGTGTATGCGACGCTCGATCTGGCGTGGATCCCACCCGAGTTGCGTGAAGACCGCGGCGAAATCGCCGCTGCGGAGCGCGACGCACTGCCGGATCTGATCACGCTCGGTGACCTGCGGGGTGATCTTCAGATGCACTCCACCTGGTCGGATGGCAAGAACTCGATCGAGGACATGCTCGAGGCGTGTCTTGCCCGAGGCTATGACTACTTCGCCATCACGGATCACAGTAAGGCCCTTGCAATGACGGGCGGCCTGGATGCCAAGAAGCTGGCGGCGCAGTGGGAGGAGATCGACCAGATTGCGTCCCGCCGGTCGGAGATCCGCATTCTGAAGGGTTTGGAGGTGGACATCCTTCGCGATGGGCGCCTCGATCTGGAGGACGAGTTCCTCGAGCGGCTCGACGTGGTGCTCGTCTCGGTGCACTCGCTGCTTGACCTCCCGCCCGCCAAGCAGACGGCGCGCATCCTGGCCGCCATTCGGCATCCGGAGGTGAACATCCTGGCCCACCCGACCGGCAGACAGATCAATCGCCGGGACCCGATGCAGTTCGACCTGGAGGAGGTGCTCCAGTGTGCCGCCGAGCACGAAGTGATCGTTGAGCTGAACGCGCATCCGGATCGATTGGACCTCAAGGATTCGCATTTGATCCGCGCCAAGGAGCTCGGGCTCCGAGTCGTGATCAGCACCGACGCTCACCGCATCGGCGACCTCGATCTCATGCGCTATGGAGTGGACCAGGCTCGCCGAGCCTGGCTCACCAAGGGCGACGTGGTGAACACGTTCCCATTGAATCGTCTACTCGAAACGCTGCAGAAACGGTGATTGCGTTGGCGTGACGAGCGCCCTACTGTTTCCTCAGTCCAACACCAAGAACTGTTCAGCATGGAGCGACCATGAGTCTCACGATCAAAGTCCGAAAGAACGGGCCGTACCTGGTGACGGGGACATGCGAACTCACCGACCACGAGGGCAAGCCCATCGAGGTCAAGGAGAGCTTTGTCCTCTGTCGCTGCGGCGCCTCGCAGAGCAAGCCCATGTGCGACGGAACGCACAACAAGATCGGGTTCACCAGTGATCGGTGAGTCCCGCCCGATTGACCTGGGGCACAATGGCCCGGATGCACCGGCGTCGCCCGATCGCCGAATCCAGAACTGGGGGATGAGCTGATGGAGGAGCTGTTTCACCGCCGTTCGGCCCGGATTGGGCAGGCGCCCGGCAACCTGAATCACATGGGACCCGCTCGGGCCGAGCCCGTTCGGATTACCCTCGTCGACTACAACGCCGAACGCATCGACGAACGGGAGGTGACGACGATCGAGGAGTGCTACGAGTGCATGAGCGCGTCGAGCGTCACGTGGGTGAACATCGACGGGGTGCACGAACCGTCGGTGCTGGCGAAGATCGGTGAGAAGCTGAACCTGCATCAGCTGCTTCTGGAGGATGTCGCCCACACCGATCAGCGTCCAAAGCTCGAAGATTTCGATGATCGGCTCTACATCGTGATGCGGATGCTGAGTGTGTCGCGAGTCGAGGACAACGACGAGGTCGAGGAGTTCCGGGTCGCTAGTGAGCAGATCAGTCTGGTGTTGGGCACCAACTTCGTGCTCACGTTCCAGGAGGACCCGGTTGACGTGTTCGAACCAGTCCGCCGCCGCCTCAGGGAGAACAAGGGCAAGATCCGGAAGATGGGTCCTGACTACCTGACCTACGCGCTGCTGGACGTGGTGGTGGACAATTATTTTACCGTGTTGGAGCTTTTCGGAGACCAAGCCGAAGAGTTGGAAGAAGAGGTGATGGAGAATCCTACCTCCGAGACGCTGCGGGACGTGCAGCACATGAAGCGGGCCTTGATTCAGATGCGGCGGGCGGTGTGGCCCCTCAGGGACGTGCTGAACGTGATGATTCGGGGCGACTCGAAGTTGATCCGCAAGGCGACGATCGTGTTCCTCAGGGATGTGTACGACCACACGATTCGTGTGGTCGACATCATGGAGAGCTTCCGGGAGATGGTGGGTGGCCTGCTCGACATCTACCTCTCCACGGTGAGCAACCGCATGAACGAGGTGATGAAGGTTCTCACCATTATGGCGACGATCTTCATTCCGCTCACGTTCATCGCGGGCATCTACGGGATGAACTTCGACAACATGCCTGAGCTACACTGGCCATGGGGTTACTGGTACGTGTGGGGGATCATGATGGCGGTTGGAATGGTGATGTTGCTGTATTTCCGACGAAAACGCTGGTTCTGACGTTGCAACTCGGAGATCAGTGAGCTAGCTTCCCCCACCCGGCATCCGTCGGGATTCGAGCTACGTAAAATCAAGTGATACAAGAGGTTACTGTGAACATAGCGGTGTGCGTGAAGCGGGTACCGGATTCGGAGGCCCGCATCAAGATCGACGCCAGCGGGAAGGCGATCGACGAGGGTGGTGTGAAGTTCGTCTTGAATCCGTACGAGGAATTCGCGGTCGAGGAGGCGCTCAAGCTCAAAGAAGCAGCGGGGTCGGGCGAAGTCGTCGTGATCTCCGCGGGCAGCGATGCGTCGCAGGAGACCATCCGGACCGCGTTGGCAATGGGGGCGGATCGGGGGGTGCTGTTGAAGACGGACCACATTCCGCTCGATCCGTTGCCTGTGGCGAAGGCCCTGGCTGCCGAACTCGCGGAGGGCGGCTACGATCTCATCTTCTTCGGCAAGCTCGCGATCGACGACTACAGCCACGGCATCGGCCCCATGGTGGCGGAGCTGCTGGCGCTCCCCTGCGTGAGCGCGATTGCGGAGCTGCAGATCGACAACGGCAAGGGCAAGGCGGAGCGGGAGATCGAGGGGGGTGTGGAGGTCGTGGAGTTTCCTCTGCCAGCGGTGCTCAGCACAGACAAGGGATTGAACGAACCCCGATATCCCGCTCTTCGCGGGATCATGCTCGCCAAGAAGAAGCCACTCGACGTGAAGGACGTAACCCTCGAGACGGGAGGGCTCGATGTGTTGAGTCTGAGCTATCCACCCGAGCGAAAAGCCGGCCGCATCGTCGGTGAAGGGGCGGCCGCGGTTCCGGCCCTCGTCGATGCACTCAAGAACGAAGCGAAGGTACTCTGATGCCGAACGTGCTCGCGATTCTCGAACAGCGCGGCGGTGACATCAAGCGCGTCTCCCATGAGGTGCTAACGGCGGCGCGGGTGTTGGCCGATGGGATGGGTGGTGAGGTCCACGGCCTGGTCGTGGGCGGGCCCGGGGTGGCCACGAACGGATTGGGCGCGTTCGGGGCCGATAAGGTCCTCGTGGCGTCAGACGATTCTCTCGCCAACTACCAGGCGGACCGATACGCCGGCATCGCCGCGGACCAAGTGCAGAACTGCGGCTACGCAGCGGCGCTGGTGTCGGCCACGGCGCTCGGCAAGGATCTGGCTCCGCGCGTGGCGGCCCGACTTGCGTGTCCGTTCGCCTCGGACGTGACCGACGTGAAGTACGACGGCAGCATCATAGTCACCCGACCCGTGTATGCCGGGAAGGCGAATATCACACTCAAGATCTCGGCGACTCCGTGTGTGATCTCTGTGCGATCCAACGCGGTGACCCCCAAGGCGAATGCCAAGGCGGGCTCGGTCGAGTCGGTTACCGTGAGTGCAGGTGAGCCGCGGGCCCGCACCGTCGAAATCAAGCATCCCGAGCGCGCGGCCATCGACGTTGCGGAAGCGTCGATCGTGGTGTCCGGCGGGCGCGGCCTCAAGGGGCCGGAGAACTTCAAGCTCATCGAGGACCTGGCGAACGCGCTGGACGCGGCGGTCGGTGCCTCGCGTGCGGTAGTGGATGCCGGATGGCGTCCTCACGCCGAGCAGGTGGGGCAAACGGGCAAGACCGTGAGCCCGAATCTCTACTTCGCCATCGGAATCTCCGGCGCGATCCAACACCTGGCGGGTATGCGCACCGCAAAGACGATCGTCGCGGTCAACAAGGATCCCGATGCGCCGATCTTCAAGGTTGCGGATTACGGGATCGTGGGAGACCTCTTCGAGGTGCTGCCGAAGCTCACTGAGGAGATCCGGAAGGCTCGGGAGGGGTAACCTCCGGCCCGCAAACCCGGTTCCTGCCGACGCGGCACCTCAGTTCCCTGCGGGTGCGTCCAGACGATCAGCCAAGATCGAGGCCACATCCCAGATGCGGGTGTTCTCGTCCCGCACCACGCCGAGCATTCGGTGACATCCCGGACAGCCGGTCACGACTGTGGTCTGTCCCGTGGCCTTGATCTGCGCCCAGCGTTTCTGGTTCACCTTTGCCGGCGAGTCCCAGAGGAAGCCGCCCCCACCCCCACCGCAACACGCCGTTGGGAACGCCTCAGCACTGGATGCCGGTTGGTGCAACGTGACCCCCACGGATTGAAGTAAGCCGCGCATTCCCGTGTCTTCACCGTTGTGCACGACCTTGCAGGGGATGTGGAGGGCCGCGTCCATGGAACGTGCTTTGAACTGGAGCTTCCCCGATTCGACCAGGTTTGCCAGGAACGGCGTATGGAGTCGAACGTCGCTGAAGTTTGCCCCGAACGCCTTGTACTGGGTGTGGATGGTGTCTCGGCAGTGGGGACAGATGGTGAGAATGGTCCGTCCCTGATCTCCACCCAGGGCGTCTGAGAGAAACGTGATGCGCTCCTGGGCCCACAGCGGCCAGTCCTCCATGAGGCCTCCCCCGTGGAGGAGCCCCTCCCCCCAGCACCGCTCCTCGGCGAGCACTCCCCACCGTATCTTCGCCGCGTCGAGGAGTCTCCCGGTGGCCAGCACGATGGGCTGCACCTCTGGGCTGTTGCTCCCCTGGCATCCAAGGACGAACAGCAGGTCGTGTTCTCGAGGATCGAACATCGGTAGCGTGTTTTCCCGTATGAACCGACTCCGCTCGCTCTCGTCCTGGCCGAAGATGTTGCCGGAGGAAGTCAGGGCCTTCATGGCAACTTCGCGGAGAGCGCGAGGCGGATACAGGCCATCAACCATTAGGCGCCCTCGGATCTCGAGTCCGTTGCGTCCGGGCCGGCATCCCGTGGGACACGCCACCTCGCAGGCGCGACACTGGACACATGTCGCCGTCACATCCGGATCGATGAGCTTGGCCAGCTGCTCCGCCGACAAAGAAGGATCTTGCAGGGCCAGAACGAAGTGGTCTCGTGGTTTCAAGGCGGGCCCGGCGGGGCACGCGTCGTTGCACCGGCCACACTGAATGCACGCGGCCGGATCGAAGAGGGCCCCAAAGCCGAAATCCGCCACGCCCCCGGGCATCCCCAGCCGCGCAAGCTCCGCTTCCAGCTTCGACTCGTCCTCCAGGTCCATGTCCAGGTCGTTGCCGAACACCGAACGATCGGACGGCACCTCGGTCATGTGCTTCAGAACCACGTTGACCGGCGCCAGGAACAGATGAAGGTGCTTGCCATAGGCGATGACGGCGGGGAACACCGCGAGATCGATATAGTGGGCCCACCAGTTTACCCGTCCGGCCACGGAGACAAGTGGGAACACCCGCTCCAAGAGGTGGGTGATCATGAGGAGGGCAATGAGACCCAGAATGACCCCAGACTCCGTGAGATGAGTGAGCTCTTCCCGGTCCACGAAGTATCGGCGGATGGCGAGCAGCACGATGGAGGCAAGGACCGCCACCGCGATCGCGTCCAGGGTCCGGACATACCAGCCCGGGACGGTCACCTCGACTCCAAGCCCGTGGAGTACATGGAAGACGCTCTTGGCCAGGAAAGCCAGCAGGCCAAAGAACAGGGGCAGGTGAAAGAGACCCACCCACGGTCGGTTCTGGAGGACGACCTTTTGGGTGAAGACCTCCCGGATACCGGCGAAGAGCCCCCCGGCGTTCACGATGTGGAGCTCTCCGCGCTTGGGCCACACGTGCCCGAGACGACGGGACCAGACGACGTATGAGAAGCCGGCCACGCTGGCCAGAAGCACGACCGCCACGGACAACTGCTCGAACCACACCATACGCGTTTCCCCTCCTGACACCCACGTTCGTGTCGGGACCACCCAGGCCAACGGCGGCACCCGAGGCGTGCCGCCCTACCTTAGCAAAACTCTAGCAAATCCGCAGCGGCTGCGCACGCCCCAGACCGGTGGCGAGGCCTCCTCAATACGGCGCGTGCGGTACGTGGATCGTCTCGTCGAGCAAGACCGCCAAGAGTGTCTCGCCTTGCTCGATACGCTGGCGGTCCTCCGGGACGATCAGCAGCGCGTGGGCTCTGGCCATCGAGGTCAGAATCCCGGATCCTTGGGCTCCAGTCAGCCGAGCGGTGAGGTCACCATCGTCGACGGAGAGTGTCACGCGCAGAAAGTGCTGCAGCTGTGCCTGTGTCACGATCGTCTCCCCTACTCGAACAGGCGTGGTGCGGCGAAACAGCTGCAGATGTCCCATGAGCTTCCGAATCGCCGGTCGGACGAACAGCTCGAACGTGACCATCGTGCTCACGGGATTGCCCGGGAGGCCGATCCAAGGAGTGTCGCCGATCATGCCGAACCCTACGGGGGCACCGGGCCGCATGCGGAGCCGCCAGAACCGCCATCCCGCCCCGCTCCCCTCGAGGATTCGTCGGAGGTGGTCGTGCTCCCCGACGCTCATTCCACCTGAGGTGACGAGCAGAGCCGACCCGTGGGCGTCGGCGAGCCGCTTGCGGGTCTCGTCGAGGTCGTCCTTCACGATCCCCAGATCGAGCACCACAGCTCCCGCCATTCGTGCCATCGCCGCCATCGTGTAGTTGTTCGACGAGGCGATCTTCTGTCCACTCAGAATCGCGTCGCGCTCGTTCAGATCGGCCAGCTCGTCCCCGGACGAGAGGATCGCGATCGTCGGTCGTCGATGCACCTCGACGGACGGCGTGGCCACGGACGCAAGCACACCGATCTGCGCCGGACCGACAACGGTCCCGCGCTCGAGCGCAACCGAGTCACGGCGGATGTCCTCCCCGCGCCTGCGCACGTTGCGTCCCACGTCACGTACGTCATCGACTCGTACCTTGGCAGTCTCGATTACCGTGGTGTCTTCCTGCCGGATCACACAGTCCGCCCCGTTTGGGATTGGCGCGCCCGTGAAGATGCGTGCGCATTCGCCGGAGCCGATGGCCCGGCGTCCGAATGTGCCCGCCGGGATGTGGTCGACGATGCGGAGGACGACGCCGTCGGTCCTCACATCGGACGCGCGCACCGCATAGCCGTCCATCGCTGAGTTGTCCCAGTGGGGAAGGTCGATGGGGCTCGTAATCGCCCGCGCCAGGACGAGGCCGATGGCCTCGGTTATCGGCACGGTCTCGGTCGGCAGCGGGTGTATCTCGCGGAGGATCGCGTCGGCGGCTTCGGTGGGCGTGAGGCCGATTCGGGGAGGAGTGCCGGGGGGCGGAGTCGCGGACGGGGTCATCGACGTGCGCCTAGGGTCGACCCGATGACTGCACGGCCAGGATTCGCTCGGCGCGCGTGAGGTCGTCCGGGGTGTTGACGTTGAAGAACAGCTGCTCCGGTTCGCCGAACCGCCGCACCGTCTGGAGCGACAGGGTGCCGACGCTGACATCGCTGTAGAAAGCGTTTGCCTCGAGACGCCCGGCAGTGAGGCAGGTGCGAATGGCATCGGCGCAGGTCGGTGCGTACACGCCGCACAGCGGCTCGAGGCCGCGGGGACCCGTGCTTTCCGGAATGAATGCCTCGTGCTCGCCGCGGCCCTGAAGCAGAGCGCGAAGCAGAGGCGCGGTGACGAACGGCATGTCCCACGCCAGCACCAGGACTGGGGACGGGTCGAATGACACAGCCGTATACAGACCCGAGAGGCTCGCTCGATAGGGAAGGGTGTCGGCGACGGTCTCGAGATTGGGCCGCCACGCGGCGGCCCCGGGGTCGTTAGCAATGAGGAGTGGGGGCCGACCGCTGGCCAGCGTCAACGCGTCCACGGCGCGGTCCAGAAGCGTGCCGGCCCCGAGGTCGACGAGCCCCTTGGGTCGGCCGCCGAACCGGGTTGACGCGCCGCCGGCGAGGACAGCGCTCCGCATGGTCTAGTAGCGCCGGCCGCGTCGTCGCTCGAGCACGATGTCGATCCCAAACACCAATGCGGGGGCGTGCGATAGGAACGATTCGGTCGTCACCATTGCCCGATCATCGGCCGGGCCGGTCAGGCGCTTGAGAACGAGCAGGTGATCGCGAATTTCCGCCCGCAGGTGATATCCCGGTGCGACGGCGAACATCACACCAGCCGCCACGGCCCCCATCGGTGTGACGGACGTGCGGCTCTCCTCGTCGATCACCGCGCGCTCGCGCACCACCACGGAGCCATTTGCCAGAACCTCGTTGTACCGACCGGCCACCTCGATCAGGCTGGAGCTTCGCACCGACACTCCACCCTGCGCCCGCACGTACGGCGTGACGGCGCTTCGCGAGGCTAGGCGATAGGCAGCCCCAACTGTGAACCCGACGTTCGAGACGGTGCGTACCCGTTGCGTGACGTCGTTGCATACCTGGGAGTTGCGCCGCTGCACGTCCGCGTTCTCGAACACCAGCGTGCAGTCGTCGTCGATTCGGAGTCCGAGATACACGGCCTCGGCCGTGATGCCGAAATGCGAGGACTGGTAGATGGTGGCGTTGAGGCCGGCGATGGGAGCGGTGGTCAGTCGGCGACGGAGGCGAATCGTATCCCACTGCGCGGGACCGAAGACGAGCAGGAAGGGCTGGGTCGGGATGTTCCAGAGGTCGCCGCCGTTGACCACGCCGCCAAAGATGGAGAAGATGAGGCGCGGCTCCGGTCGCGTCTGTGATTCGAGGGCTGCGGGTGCACCGCCTCCAAGGACCGCAACGATCACCAGTGCCCTTGCCCACGGCATGGAAGCGGTCACGGGCTCTCCTCCTCTCCCAGGTACTCGGCAAACAGGTGCGGCTCCTCCTGCACTCGGACCCGTTCCAGCCGAACGCCCGCCGGGAGCCGCTGGGCAAGGCGCCTCCAGATGGTCACGGCGAGCGCCTCACCGGTGGGGATGAGCCCACCCGGCCCGAACTCCGGTACCTCGTGGTTGATGAACCGATGATCGAACCGAGCCGTGATCTCGTCTTCGAGGATGGCATCCAGTTTCCGGAGATCCATGACCATGCCCGTCTCGCGATCCATCGGTCCGGCCACCGTGACATGGCACTCGTAGGAGTGACCGTGGCCGTGCTCGCCGGCGCAGTCGCCGAACACCTCACGGTTCCTCTCGTCCGACCACTCCGAACGGAAGTATCGGTGCGCGGCGGCAAAGGGAACGACTCGAGTCAGGCGGACGAGCGTCATATGGCGGAATGTACAGTTGCGTCAGAAGACCCGCACGGCCAGCGCCTTGACGGCCAGTACGACGGTGGAGCCGACCTGGATGTCGAGCTCCTTGAGCGCAGATGGGGTGATGCGGGCCGCGAGATCCACCCCGACATCGACGATGATCGTGACGCGATCGCGATCGTGCTCGCTGATGCGAACCACTCGACCGGAGAATTCATTTCGGGCGCTGGACCGAAGCGGGGCATTGCTCACCAGCACCTCGTCGGCCGGAATCGCCAGCGTGACCGGCCCCACTCGGTCCGTCACGACGCGGATATCGAGCGGTCCAACCCGTGCCGTCTTGGAGCCGGCCCCATCGGGCAGGACCGTGCGAAACAGATTCTCCGGCGTGACGAGGCCGGTGCGCCCATCGGCTAGCGCCACGAGGTGGTCCGACCATCGATACGCGTCCTCGACCTGGTGGGACGCGAAGCACACGGCGGCACCGCGCGACCGTTCTTCGTCGAGCACCTGGTACAGCCGTGTGCTCGTCGCCCGATCCGCTGCGCTCGCCGGCTCATCCAGGAGCAGGACCGCCGGCTCCAGGGCCAGCGCCCGCGCGATCGCGACCCGCTGGGCTTCACCGTTGCTGAGCTGGTCGGCGCGCCGCTGCGCGAGGTCGCTGGCCAGGACACGCTCGAGGGCCTGGCGGGCGCGGCCGGTGCCTTCGGTTCTGCGAATTCCGTGCAGCGAGAGCGCGTACGTCATGTTCTCCTGCACGGTTCCGGAAAAGAGATATGGCGTTTGCTCCACGAGCGTCACGCGCCGACGTGCGCGTCGGCGTTCTGCTGGCGTGCGAATCGGGGCGCCATCAAGTTGCAGGATGCCCGCACGGGGCGTCTCCAGAAAGGCCAAGACGCGCAGCAGCGTGCTCTTGCCCGACCCGTTGGGTCCGACGACGGCCGTGACCGTTCCCGTGGGGATCGTGAACGTGTCCACCGACAGCACGTTCCGGCGCCCGTACCCGTGCTCCAGATCGCGTACCTCAAGCATCGCCGCGCCCCTGGAGGAGCTGAAGGATGACGTTCACCGTCAGCGCCAAGGCCAAGAGGACGAGGCCCAAGGCCATGGCCAGTGCGAAGTCGCCCTGCGACGTGGCCAGCGCCACGGCCGTGGTGAGCGTGCGAGTGTAGTGCCGGATGTTGCCTCCCACGATCATGGCGGCGCCCACCTCCGCCAGCACCCGGCCGAACGCGACCGTGACGGCGGTGAGCAGCGCGAACCGCGCGGCGCTGGCCACAGCGAGGTGGGCGCGCCACGGGGTCGCCCCGAGGGTGAGGGCCGTCCGTCGCACACGGGGGTCGATGCCTTGGACAGCCGCCGCCGTGAGCGCTGCCGCGATTGGGGCGGCCAGGATCACCTCCGCGATAACGATGGCCCACCACGTGTAGAGCAGCTCGAGTCCGCCGAACGGTCCGCGTCGGGCAAGGAGCCCCCAAATGACCAAGCCGACCACCACCGTGGGGAACGCCAGCATCGTGTTGAGCACGGTGATGGCCGCACGACGTCCCCAGAAGCGAGTAGTCCCCACCACGAACCCGACCGGCACACCGACGCCACAGGCCAGGATGGTTGAGGTTACCGCGACGCGGAGGGAGAGGGTGGTGATGTCGACGACATCGGGGTCGCCACCGAGGATGAGCTCGGCGCCGCGCAGAAGACCGTCCCAGAGCAGTTCCAACGGCTACCGACCGAAGGCCCAACCCACCGACACGAGGAACATCGGGTTGTGCGTCCACTGCGTGGGCTTGTTGAACCGTGCGTCCAGCACCGGATCGTCGTCAGGTGCATTCGTGGGTGGGTCGAAGAACCGGTTGGGATAGGCGAGCCGCCAGATTACATCACGGGCCTCGAACCGAAGGCTGATCCGGTCGATTGGAAACCAACGAAACCCGATCTGCGGGCCTACGAGGAACTTGGTGGAGAACTCAAAGAGGCTGAGCGTGTCTGCCGCCGCCACACCGCTGCCCAGGGCGAGGCCGAGAGATGCGCCGGCATACGGAGCGAAGCCGTACCACGTCTTGGCACCGGTGAACACCAGGTTGAGTCCCGCATCCACCATGATGACGGACTGTTTGGCGGTACCGAGGATGCGGGCATCCGGCGCCTGACTCGGATCGAGGAGGAGACGATCGAAATCGCCGACATTGACCCCGAGCTGCACCGCACCGGGCCCGGCGAGGTGCAAGTCGAACCGCATCCCGCCAAAGCGCCCGCGCGCTGGCCCGACCTCGACCTTGCCACCGGTGCCCCACGAGTACCCACCGGTCAGGGAGACCTGGTACTTTGAACGCAGGTCGCGGTAGGGTGAGGAACCCGGAGGGTGCCCGACCTGTGCGTGACCCGACGGCGCCGTCGCCGAGACCGACACAATGGCGACGATGACACTGCGCACGAGGTGCCGGGAACAGTTTGACATGAAACCAGGGGGCTCCTACAATCGTCGTGAGAGTGAGAATGAGGCAATCTAGCCACCTCCTGTCGGCACTACCAGCCTGTGTCGTGATCGTCGCGCTGCTCTGCGGCGGCACGGCCGCACGCCTGGAAGCGCAAAGCCGCTATCGCGTGATGCGCACCGAGAACTTCCGCCGCGAGCCGACGGGTACGGCGCCGCTCCTCGCCACCGTGAATGCGGGGGTGGAGATGCGAGCCGAGTCGGTCGACGGGCGGTGGGTGCAGGTCGTGCTCGAAGGCTGGATCTGGGCACGGTCCATGGAGGAGACCAACCGCGAGGGGTACGACCTCATCGTCGCAGCCCGCGACGGCGAGAATGTCCGAAACGAGCCGAATGGCCGCATTCTGGCTCGAGCGTCCTCCGGCGCGCTGTTCGCGGAGGCCGAGCGTCGGCCGGGGTGGGTGCGCGTGCGGCGAGTAGGATGGATGTTCGGCCCGTCTCTGGAACAGCTCGGGGGGGCACCAGCCGCGCAACGTAGGGCAGACCCCCCGCGTGCGGCGCCTGTCGGGGCCCCGCCGGCCGAGCCGGTGCTGGACCGGGCTGTGACCGCGGATCGCACCGCCCTGCATCGAGGTCCCGGTGGTGATTCCGCAGGCGTGCTCTCCCCGGATGCACCCGTGCGGATTATCGCACGGTCCGGGGAGTGGGTGCGGGTGCAGTTCGAGGCATGGGCGCGAGAAACGGATCTCCGTCCCTCGACCCCGGGGGTCCTGGTCGGGGTCACTGGTGCAGAGGTGCGAGCCCGCCCCGCCGAGTTTCAGGGGAAGCTCGTGCAGTGGATTGTCCAGTTCATCGCGGTCCAGGATGCCGACGAGGTTCGCCGAGATATCCCGACCGGACAGCGATACATGTTGGCCCGTGGCCCACTCCCGGAGACCGGGTTCGTGTACGTCGTTCTGACTGACGAGCAGGTGGGGCAGCTGGCAAAGATGGAGCCACTGACGGAGTTGATCATCGTGGGGCAGGTTCGCACCGGCCGGTCACACTACCTGGGCAATCCGATTCTGTCGCTGGTGGAGATGGCGCGCCGGCGCGATAAGTGAGAGACGACCATGAATGAGAATTTGAAGGCGAAGATTTCGGGCAGGCTCGATGCACTGCCTGACGATATAGGACGCCAGGTGCTCGACTACTTGGAGTTCCTGGACTCCAAGTACAACAAGAGCCGGCGTGCCGCGTCCACGGTACAGCGTTTAGCCGAAAACCTCGAGGATCGGCTGGGCACCGTACGGATTGCGGATGCGGCGGCGAAGGGCGGAGCACAGGTGCTGGAAGCGGCGGGGCGCTTGATGGATGGGCTGGCGGCTGCGAGCCGTGTGGTGGCCGAGGAGCTCGAACCTGCCGACCCGTCGTCAGGGGAGCAGGCAGCGCCCTCCACCGAAGAGACGCCTCCGGAGGACCCCGAAGCGGAGCCGCAATCGCCTGCTTGACCGCTCCCGCGAGCGGCTGGTACCTTGGTACATGGTAGCCTTTTTTGACCGCTACGGACCTGCCCTGCGCTCGGCGCGCGGCGGGTCCATGTGCATTCATGCATGGGACGAGGTGTGGTAATGCAGTTGCGTCCGGGGTACGCGCTCACCTTTGACGACGTCCTCTTGGTTCCACGTCACGCCACCGTTCATCCTCGTGACGTCGATATCACCACGCGCTTCACGCGCGGCATCACGCTTAACGTCCCTGTCATCTCCGCCGCGATGGATACCGTTACCGAGTCGGAGACGGCCATCGCGATCGCACGGTTCGGTGGGATCGGCGTCGTGCATAAGAACATGCCGATCGACCGTCAAGCCGCCGAGGTAGATCGAGTCAAGCGCTCTGAAAGTGGGATGATCCTGAATCCGATCACGCTTGGGCCGGATCGGACGATCAGAGAGGCCGCGAACCTGATGAGCCGGTTCAAGATCTCCGGTGTCCCGATCGTGGACGACCGGGGCCGTCTCTTGGGAATCATCACAAACCGGGACCTGCAGTTCGAGCGTCAGCTCGACCGACCGGTGCAGGCGGCGATGACCAGGGAGAACCTGATCACGGCGCCGCTGGGCACGACGCTCGAGGAGGCCGAGAGCATCCTCGGCGAGCACCGGATCGAAAAGCTCCCGGTTGTGGACGAACGGGGCATCCTGAAGGGCCTCATCACGGTCAAGGACATCATCAAGCGTCAGCAGTTTCCCCATGCGAACAAGGATGAACACGGGCGTCTGCGTGTGGCGGCGGCCGTCGGCGTCGGTCGGGACACGCGCGACCGGACGGCGGCCCTGGTGGCCGCCGGGACCGACGCCGTGGTGGTCGACTCCGCTCATGGCCACTCCCAGGGGGTGCTCGACGCGGTTGCACAGCTCCGCGAGGCCTTCCCCGATGCGCAGATCGTCGGGGGTAACGTGGCGACCCAGGCTGGCGCACGTGCGTTGGTCGAACGCGGGGTGGACGCCGTGAAGGTCGGGATCGGTCCCGGCTCGATCTGTACCACACGGGTGGTCACCGGTGTGGGCATTCCCCAGATCACGGCGGTCGTGGACTCGGTGCGGGGGGCGGGAGACATCCCCGTCATTGCCGATGGCGGCGTGAAGTACTCGGGCGACGCCGTGAAGGCCCTCGCAGCAGGGGCCTCCAGCGTGATGCTCGGCTCCATGCTCGCCGGAACGGAAGAGAGTCCGGGTGAAAGCTTCCTGCTCGAGGGCCGCCGGTTCAAGACGATTCGCGGGATGGGCTCCCTCAGCGCTATGCAGGACGGGTCGGCGGACCGCTATTTCCAGGAAGGCGAGATCTTGGGTCAGAAGCTGGTTCCCGAAGGGATCGAGGGCCGGGTGCCCTACCGCGGTCCCGTCGGTGACGTGCTGTATCAGATGGTCGGAGGGATCCGATCGGGGATGGGGTATTGTGGGTGCGACAGCATAGGGGTGCTGCGAACGGAGGCCGAGTTCGTCCAGATTAGCGTGGCCGGCCTGCGCGAGTCCCACCCGCACGACGTTGTCATCACCCGCGAGTCCCCGAACTACTCCGCCTAGACCGAGTCCCACCGGAGGGTTCGGTGCCGCGGCCACGGTCGGCCGCAGCGCACCGGACATCGGTGTTGCGGCCTCAGTGCCGTGCCCTCTTCTGCTCCTTCAGTCTCTGGTGGACCTCGTAGTTCTCCTGCCAGGGCCGGCGCTCGAAGTAGCTGTCGGTGAGTTTCTTCACCTTGCCGGACAGGAGGACGAGCGCCAGCAGATTCGGCAGGATGACGATCCCCAGGGCGACGTCTCCCATCAACCAGATGACGTTGAGCGACACGATGGCGCCGAAGAAGTGCATGCCGACGAAGACGACCTTGTACGGCAGAATGGCCTTCGGCCCGAACAGGTAGTTGGCGCAGCGGTCGCCGTAGTAGCTCCACGAGATCGCCGTCGACACGGCGAACAGCAATACGCTGATCAGGACGATGAAATCGCCCCACTGGCCCGGGAGTCCCCGCTCGAATCCCAGCATCGTGAGTGGGGCACCGCTCTCGACAGCGTTCCCGTACAGGGACGCGTAGGTCGTGCCGTCGTCGGCGAGGGCAACGCCGGGCGTCCGATCGCGCCGGGGGCGCACCACGCCGGTGAACGGAACCGTCTGCTCCGCATCGACGTACAGACGGTCGATCTCGACCTCGTGCCATGCGATGAGCGGGGCGCCGGTACCCGCCTCGACATGGCGACCGTCGGCGATCCGGATTTCGGTTTCCGGAGTCACCGATCGCCGGTTCCCCTCGTCCTGATAGGCCACGTACGACAGGTCCCCGCCAGTCAGCGTGATCTCGGTGGGGTGTCGATCATCCCACACCTGGGTCATGATGATGACCAATCCGGTCATGGTGCAGATGACCAGGGTGTCGATGAACGGCTCCAGGAGGGCGACGGCGCCCTCGGATACCGGCTCGTCGGTCTTGGCGGCCGCGTGGGCGATGGGTGCGGAGCCCTGGCCGGCCTCGTTCGAGAACAGGCCGCGCCGAACCCCCCACATCATGGTCACGAGTATCGCGCCGACCCCGGTCCCGGCAACGCCCGCGGTGGGGTTGAACGCCTCGCGGAAGATGGTGGCGAAGCTTGGGAGGAACCAATCGAGGTGCAGGATGATGATGGTGCCCGCGCCCGCCACGTAGATCGTGGCCATGAGCGGCGCCAGCACGCTCGTGACCTTACCGATCCGTCGAATGCCGCCCAACACGACCAGCGCAACGATTGCTGCCGTCGCCGACCCGCTCACCCAGACCGGAATCCCGAACGTGGTCTGCATCGAGTCGGCCACCGTATTGGCCTGCACCGCGTTCCCGGTGAGGAACGCCGTGAAGCCGAGCATGAGCGCGAAGAACACTGCAAGCGGCTTGAATGCGGGTCCCAAGCCACGCTCGATGTAGTACATCGGGCCGCCCGACACGGTGCCCTGCAGACGTCCCGCATCGGGGTCCTCGACGTGTCGATAATGCTGCGCCAGGGTCACCTCGGTGTACTTGACGGCCATTCCGAGGAGGGCCGTCACCCACATCCAGAACAGGGCGCCGGGACCGCCCCAGTGGATCGCGATGGCCACGCCCGCGATGTTCCCGATGCCGACCGTTGCCGACAGCGCCGTGGTGAGCGCCTGGAAGTGCGGCACGTCCCCCGGTTCGTTCGGGTCGTCGTACTTGCCGGACGTCACCGCGAAGCCGTGGCCCAGACGCCTGAACTGGATGAACCGAAGTCGGAGCGTGAGGAACACTCCTGTCCCGAGCAGGGCGATGACGGCAACGGGGATCACTTCCTTGCCGGCGGGGACGCCGAACTCCCACACCCAGTAGTTCAGCGCTTGCACGATGCGTTCGAGCGATTCCATGGGACTCCAGCGGGACTCGGGAAGGCCTCAAGATGGGTCCGGCGTGCCCGGTCCAGCAAGGGTTGGTGGCTGTCGCGCGGGCACCGCCCCACTGTACCTTCCCGTCCATGGTTCGGACCAGGTCTACCTCCGGCCGTCGTCGAGGGCTGGGTGTCTCGCCCTCGCGCCGCCGCGGGGCAAAACACCTCATCGAGGCGCTGCGGCCGCGACTGCGCGTCGCCCTGACCACGCACGTGAATGCCGACGGTGACGGCTCGGGGAGTGAGGTCGCACTCTGGTATCTCCTCCAGCAAGTGGGGATCACGGCGAGCATCGTGAACCCGACTCCATTTCCGAACCGCTACCGGTTTCTGCTCGAAGGGATTGAGCAAGCCGATCGATCCAAGGAAGCCGTCAAAGAACTGAGGCGGGCCGATCTGATTGTGGTGCTGGACATCGCGGATCTCGGACGCCTGGGGCACTTGGGCCGCGTCGTCGCGGACGCGAGGGCTCCAGTGGCGTGCATCGACCATCACCTGAGTGACGGGACGCTGCCACCGGGACCTCGCCTGGTGGATGCCGCCGCGTGTGCCACGGGAGAACTGGTCTACGATCTCGCTCGGGTCGCGGGGTGGGACATCGATCGCCACGTCGCTCGAGGCATCTACGTTGCGCTGCTGACAGACACCGGTGGTTTCCGGTTCAGCAACACGTCGTCCCGCACGCTGCGGGTGGCATCGGATCTGCTCGAGCGGGGCCTGAGCGCCGAGCAGGTGTATCACGACGTGTACGCGTCTGAGTCCGAAGGCAAGATCCGAATGCTGGCCGAAGTGCTCCAGACGCTGGTGGTGGAGCCGGATCATCGCCTTGCCTGGGTCACGGTACCGCCCGGCGCACTCGAGCGACATGGGATCGAACCGGACGAGCTGGAAGGCGTCGTCGAGTTCGCTCGCTCCGTTCGCGGCGTGACCATGGCAATCTTGTTTCGTGAGCTGGCCAACGGTCGCATCAAGGTGTCGTTCCGTTCGGTCGGGGACGTCGACGTCGCGGCGCTCGCCGAGCAGTTCGGCGGTGGCGGCCATCGACGGGCAGCCGGTGCGTCCCTTACGGGGACGTTGCCGGACGTTCAGGACCTCGTCTTGGCCACGGCCCGCTCGGTTGCCCGGCCGTAGGGCCCCTCCTATCATTCGAGCACCATGAACAGGCAACTGCAGGCACTGGTCGCCGGGGCGCTCACCAATGTGCGCAATCCCCGGCTCAACAACGATGTCATATCCGCTGGAATGGTCGAGGATCTCGTCGTGGGAGACGACGGGCACGTCTCCTTCCGGTTCGTGCTTTCCCGCGACGATCCCTCGCCATTGGTGCGGGAGGCCCGGCGGGCCGTTCGAAACGTCGAAGGCGTGCGCGAGGTCAAGATCGAAGTGGTAGAACCGTCCGCACCGTCACCGCCGCCGAGGGCGACGGTCGGCACGGCGCCGGCGGCCGGAACGGTGCCGCCCCCGCAGCAGCCAGTTGAGTTTCCGCAACTCGGCGCCGTCGTTGCGGTGTCGAGCGGCAAGGGAGGCGTGGGCAAGTCGACGGTGGCAGCCAACCTCGCCGCTGCGCTGGCCCGGCAGGGACACGCGGTCGGGATCATGGACGCCGATATCTACGGCCCGAACGTTCCGCGGCTGTTCGGAATCAGCGAGAAGCCCCCAGTGCGGGACGGGCGTATCCTCCCGCTCGAGGGGTACGGCGTCAAGCTCATCTCGCTCGGGTTTCTGGTGGAGCGAGACATGCCGGCCATCTGGCGCGGCCCCATCGTGACCAAGATCATCCACCAGTTTCTGAACGACGTTGACTGGGGCAAGCTCGACTACTTCATCGTCGATCTCCCGCCAGGCACGGGCGACGCGCAGCTGTCGCTGGCGCAGGCCGTCCACATGCGCGGGGGCATCATCGTGACCACCCCACAGGAAATGGCGGCCGGCGATGCGCTCCGCGGCGCCAAGATGTTCGAGCGGGTCGGCGTGCCGGTCATGGGCGTGGTGGAGAACATGAGCTCCTTCACGTGTCCCCACTGCGGTGAGCGGAGTGAGATCTTCGCGGGTGGAGGTGGGCAGCGCCTGGCCGACGAGCTTGGCGTGCCATTGCTGGGCCAGATCCCTCTCCAGGCCGACATGACGCTGGAGGCCGACCAAGGTCGCTTGGTCGTCGTGAACAAACCCGACTCGCCAGCCGGCAAGGCGCTCACCGCAATCGCCAAAGAAGTGAAGGCCAGAGCGGGGGGCAAGAGCGTCTCACTGCCCATCATCACGGGCTGATCCTGGCAACCAGCCGGCGTACGACGCCGATGTCCAATCGCGCCCCGATGCCCATCGTCACCCTCCTGACCGATTTCGGTCTCCGGGACAGCTACGTCGCCGAGATGAAGGCGGTCATTCTCACGCGGCTCCCGGAGGCGACGATCGTCGATATCACGCACGGCGTTCCTCCGGGCGACCTCCTGGCAGGGCAGTACCTGCTCCAGCGTTCCTGGCGACGGTTCCCGGTCGGCGCCGTTCACGTAGCTGTCGTCGACCCGGGGGTCGGCTCGTCGCGCCGGGCGCTCGCCGTGTCGGCCGGCGGGCACTTCTTCGTGGGGCCCGACAACGGTGTGTTGGAGGCTGTCCTGGACGATGCGGTCGTCGTGGCGCTCCCCGTTGGGCCGGAGGCGGCACCGACGTTTCACGGCCGTGACGTGTTTGCGCCAGCTGCGGCTCAGCTGGCCCTCGGCGCTGCGATCGGCAAGCTGGGGTCGACGGTCGGCGACCCCGTGCGCATGCCGTTGCCCGTCGCCGAGCGCCGGGGAGACACGATCGCGGGGCAGGTGGTCTACGTGGATCGGTTCGGGACGCTCATCACCAATATCCCCAACACCGGCCTCCCACTCGGTGCGACCGTCCTGATTGGCGGCGGCGAACACACCGCGATGCTGCAGCGGACATTCGCCGACGTCGATTCTGGTTATCTCGTGGCGTTCCAAGGCTCCGGCGGAACGCTGGAGATTGCGGTCCGTGACCGTTCAGCGGCGCAGTTCACCGGCATGGGAGTGGGGGGAGACGTGCGTGTGCGGCCGGTTAGGTGAGCGAGTCTACCGACTCGGCACCCACTCGACGTCGATATCGCCCAACGCGGCCTTCACGTGCAGCCGCAGGTGCGCCTGTGCCTGATCGTAGTTGGGCGACACGTAGCGGGATCCTCGTCGCTCGAAGCCTTCCTTGGCGAAACTGGCGAGAAACCGGGTCATCCTGACTTCGACTCCCAAGTCTTCCGGGAGTCGGAGTGTCAGTGAGCCGAAGCCCACCACGACCTCCGCTTCGCTTTGGAACGCGTTGGTCCACGCTCCGGTGAAATCGAGCAGGATGCTGCCTGCACCGCCGGCAACGGAGATTTCCCGACAGCGAGCATTCCCCAATCCCTCCACGAGCAGCTCCGCGGCGCCCACCGCGATCTCCAGCTTGCGGCACTCCATGCGGTTGACTTTGGAGAACCGAACCACGTTTTCGCTGGCTCCGGTCTTGAGCGAGAGCTGGCGCAGTGAGACGTCCCCCAGCTCGAGCTCGGCTTTCGCGATGCCGAACTGCAACGCGAGGTCGGTGGGAACCACCGGCGACAGCGCGAGATCGAGGTACTGCGGCGTGTCGCCATCGAACTGGAAATCACGCAGGCGATTGTCCGGGGCCAGTTTGACGAGCAGGTGTCCGCGCTTCGCATCGTAGCGCGTTTCCGAGGCGAACATCTCCTGGTCGTACCGAACATCGGTTCGATAGAGGCTACCGGGGTCTCCCGGACGGAGGCGGAACGTACCGGCGGCGAACTCCACGTTCACCTCCAGCAGTTGCTCGCCGCGCACCTGTCGAGTGGCTGTGGCGCTACGCCATGTCTGGGCGGCACCCGTGGCCGGGAGGAGCGCCAACGTCAAGGCGAGCGTGGCAACCCCTCGAGCACCGGCCATTACCGGGTTCCTGTCCCGCGTCTCACCAGTGGGGCCGGCATGCCATCGGCGGTCCAATACTGCTCGTCGGTCAGCGCAAGGTCGAGTTGCCTGACGAACGTGCCACGCAGCCCCGCCCGGGAGATGATCGCTGCGCCAAAGCCGGCCGTGGCGAGCACCCACGTCAGAAATGCCGCGCTCACGGTCAACACCGTGCCGGCCACCGGCACGCTTCCGAGGAAAAGGGCGGGCAGCCAAAGGGACAACAGACCCAATAGCCCGTACACGATGTACCGGTAGGACCCCCAGGTCGGTACGGCCTCGCCACGTGCCATCCGGCGCCGCAAATAGATCTCGCCGACCGTTCGCGCCACCGCCAAGAACCCCCCGACCGCCGCGACGAACAACGCGAGGACGAATCCGACGATCGCAAAGGGCAACACCAGGATTCCGACGACGGTCAGCACGAGGCCGACCAGGAGCATGCCGAAGGCCGGTAGAATGAGCGGCTGCGCAAAGAGCCCGGCGAGGAATGAACGCCAGAACGAATGCCACACCGTGTCTGCTACGGTCTCGAGCTGTCGCGGGGCAAAGAACAGGAAGCCCAGACCCATGAACCCCAAGGCGAGAAACACAGCGAGGAGGTTGGTAGCCCCGGCGACGATTGCCCCCGCGAACGACGCTCGCTCGCCACCCAGGCTGACACTGGCGTCCGGGACGGTCGTCACGGTGACGCGGTTCGGAGCCCGCGGGGTCTTGATGCGAGCTATGGCACTTGCGCCGGCGCTACCGGTGGTTGCCGCCACGGCGCCTGGGACCATCGCCTCCGCCGCTGCAAGGCTCGCGACCGCCGCTGAGAGGCTGTCGAGTCCCATCTCCCCCATGCGAAGCTGTTGCAGTGCGGCGAGCAACTGCCCGGTGTTGAGTACGGCGGCACTGTCGATGAGCGTCTGAATGGACTGCGTCGCACGGCGCTGCTGGACCTCGGCAATCGGGCTCCCGTTCAGGAACACGCGGCCTTCTTTGAGCGAGATCACCAGTTCGCCGCCATCCTCGAGTTGGAACGTGAGGAGGGACTCGCTCCCAGCGCGTTCAGCGGAGTGCCCGATCACCTCCTGCGCCGACACCGAAGCGAGGCCCAGCATGAGCAGACACGGCACCACCATGATGGCCCGAACCATCGCAGTCACCGCACACGTAGCGTGCCTCATGGTGTCTTTTTCCTTGAAGGCGTCATGGTTCGACGAAGCCCGATGGCGCAGCCCATCGTCGTCACCGCCGCGCCGATGCCCCCTGCGAGCAGGTCCGTGCGGGTCAGCCCGTGCGCGCCGAGAATACTCGCCGCCGTGCCCAGAGCCGACTCGAGGTCTGCCGTGAAGGCGACCCAGGTGAAGGGGATCCCTTCGGCAACGAACCAGCGCAACCCTTCGCCAATGCTCTCAGCGAACACCCCGGCCAGCACCAGGGAGGCGGCTAGGGGTACGAGGCTCCCAACCGCCAAGGCACCAATCACCATCCAGATCCGACCCGAGGCGATCATGTCGCGCATCGCGCCTCGGCCCTTCCGAATCCAACGGGGAGCGGGTCGCCATACCCCCGACAACACCCGATCGCTGAATCCCGCCATCGGCACGGCCGCCGGCAGGGCGTTCAGATACTGGTGGAGGATCGGATCCTCTTCTGCGGGCGTTAGCCCGTTCGCGATTGCGTCCGTCATCTCGTCTTTCCCTACGGACTCTCGATCCATCGGTTTCACTCCCGAAGCGGTCCGAGCAGCTCCCGGAGCTCGGCACGTGCACGGTGGATATAGGTTTTCACGGTACCTAGTGGGAGATCCAGCGCTGCGGCGATCTCGTCGTATGGTCGCCCCTCTATATGCCGCATGATGATGCATGCCTGGTACTCGGGTCGGAGCCGGCCGATGGCATCTTGGATGGCCTCACCAATCTCCCGGGCTTCGAGTTCTTCCAAAGGGGACTCGGCGCGGTCGCCGACCTGGAGGGACGTGGCACCGACCCGGTCGGGTGTGGTGGCGTCGGGCCCCCCCTGGAAGGACAGGGTGTCGAGCTCCTTGCGCCGCAACTGATCGATGGCGGCGTTGTTGGCGATCTTGAACACCCATGACGAGAACTTGTACTCGGGCCGATACCGGTCGAGGGCGTTCAGGACCTTGACGAACGTTTCTTGAGTGAGATCCTCCGCGAGCTCCCGGTCGCGCACCATGCGGTAGATGAGCGAGAAGACCGGGCGCTCGTAACGCCGCAGCAACTCACGATGGGCGGGTTCGGCTCCGTTGAGCGCCCACGCCACGATCTCCTGATCAGTGGCCGCGCTGAGCTCGGAAGGCGTCGCCATGGGAAGCGACGTTACTTCGTGGGGGGCGGGGAAGTTTCAGGCTGCACCGTTCTTGCGGTGCCTTCCCGCGTGCCCATAGGTTTCGCGCCTATGCCAACACCGCCGACCGACGTTGGAGTGCCGCAGGGTGAGGCTCGGCGGTCGTACGTGCGGCAGATGTTCACGGACATTGCCCCCCGGTACGACCTACTGAACCGGGTATTGAGTCTGAACACCGACCGCTGGTGGCGCAGACGGGCGGTCAGGCATCTCGGTTGGCAAGCGGCGCCCGCGGGCCGGTATCTGGATCTCTGCGCGGGGACGCTAGACCTGGCGACCGAGCTTGCGGGCCGGGACGGCTTCCGCGGTCGCGTCGTCGGCGCCGATTTTGTCATCCCGATGCTCAGGCTCGGCCTGACGAAAGGAGAGGAGCTGAGAGCAGTCGGGGCAGACGCGCTCGATCTACCGTTCCCCGCTGCAACGTTCGACGGTTGCATGATCGCCTTTGGCATCAGGAACCTGGTGGACTTGGACGCGGGGTTGGTCGAGATGGCGCGTGTGCTGAAGCCGGGTGGACGGTTGGTGATCCTCGAGTTCTCTCTACCCACCGCCCGCGCGTTCCGGTCGCTCTATCTCCTTTACTTCCGACACGTTCTGCCTCGGGTGGGTCGACTGGTGTCCAAACATACGAGCGCCTACTCCTACCTGCCAGCTTCCGTTCAGGAATTCCCGGACCCCTCGTACCTGTTGGCCCGGATGGCGGCGAACGGGTTTGCCGCCGTCAGCCACTCGCCGCTCACGTTCGGGATCGCTGCCTTGCACGCCGGAGTCCGCCGGTGAGCGGTTTGGGCAAGCCGAGGGACGGGAGAGACAAGGCGAAGCGGCAGGGTCCGGAGCGTGGCCCTGGGCGGCGGCCCGCACGTCGGGAGCGCCCGCACGGGCCCAAGGGGCTACCGCCCGGGGGACCGCTGCGCCATCCGCACAAGACCCCCACACCGAATCGCCGAGGTCGGTGAGGGATGAGAATCGGTGTGATCTCCGATACCCACGGGACCTTGAGGCCGGAGGTGCTCGACGTGTTCCACGATGTGGCGCACATCCTCCACGCCGGCGACATCGGGAACGAGGATGTCCTGACGGCACTCGAGGCGCTGGCCCCGGTCACGGCCGTCTACGGGAACACCGATGGTGTCGAGCTGCGACAGCGGTGCCCCGATGTGGCGACGGTTGAGCTCGAGGGGCTGATCGCCGTCGTCACCCATGGTGACCGGTTCGGATCGCCGGAGCCGCAGGGGCTCGTAGCGGCGTTCCCGGATGCCGAGATCATCGTGTACGGCCACACGCACCAGGCGCTGCTCGAGCTAGTCGATCGGACCGTCACCGTGATGAATCCTGGTGCTGCCGGGCCGGCGCGGTTCGGCGTCCCGCCGACTGTGGGGATCATGGAGTTCGAAGCAGGACTGCCACCGCGGGCGAGGATCGTGCCGTTGGCGTGATCCGCCACGGCCGCTTCGACCGCAACCAGTTTGGGACGGGCTACCCCACCATCACGACGTACGTCATGAACGCGGTAAAGCCCGCCAAGAGGAGCAGGCCGTTCAGTCTCGCGATCGTGTGCCCACGAAGCATCATCGGAAACAACACCAGTGCGAACGCGAGCATCGTCCAGTTATCGACCGCGATGGCACGGGGGTTCACCGGTACGGGGAAGATGGTGGCGGTGATCCCGAGAATGGCGAGCAGGTTGAAGATGTTCGATCCCACGACGTTCCCCAGCGCGAGGTCGGGCTCGCGGCGGACCGTGGCCACGATGCACGTGGCGAGTTCGGGGAGGCTCGTTCCCAGTGCTACTATGGTGAGTCCGACCACCCGCTCGGTGATCCCGAACGTCCGGGCTATGGTCACGCTTCCGGCCACGGCGAGATCGGCCCCGATCACGAGACCGGCGATACCGAGCACCACCAAGAGGCCGTTGCGACTCCATGCGAGCGCCGTGCCTCCCCGGAGATGTGAGGCTCGCTGCACGTCGCGCTCGAGGGCTTCGGCCTCTTCCATCGGGACACCGCGACGCACCAGGTAGGCGATCGCACCGATGAACGTCACGAGTCCAACGACCAGCAGCACGCCGTCGAGCCGGTCGACGACGCCGTCGTATGCCAGCACGATGGCGAGGCCGGACACGAAGAGCATGACCGGGTACTCGAAGCGAATTGTGAGGCGCTTGACCGGAATTGCCCCGATGACGGCGGTCACGCCCAAGATCGCCCCCACGTTGAAAATGCATGAGCCGATCACGTTGCCAAAAGCGATGTCGGTGGAGCCGCGAGCGGTGGCGTCGATGCTGACTGCGAGCTCGGGCATGCTGGTTCCCATCGCGACCACCGTGAGGGCGACGACGGCGGTCGACACCCTGGCCAAGCGGGCGATGACCACGGCACCCTGCACCAAATAATGTCCGCCGACGAAGAGCACGATCAGTCCGACGACCACCTGTGCGAACGCGATCAGCACGGCGCAAGTCCAATGGGGCGGTGCTGCTCGAGCCAGTTCTCGAGCCGAGTGGTGCGTCGCAGTGCGGCGGGATGACGACGAAACCAACTCAGCACCAGCAGCGTCTCGTCTATGGCGGGTGGTGGAATGGGTCCGGGCGCGGTCGCGACGCCGACGTGTTCCTCCACGAGCGAGTGGAAGGCCTCGATCTCGATGGGCGTGCGCGGTGCCGGCGCCGAAGCCCGAACGCGGGCGTGACGGATGACGTACGCGCGATCGTCGCCGTAGACACCCGGATCCACGAATACGAAGCTCATGCTGTCCAGTGTGGCATGCATTCTGGTGCACGCGGCGAGCAGCCACGTGAGGGCATCGAACCTGTCACGCCACCATGCAGCACGCTCGAAATCCTGCTGGTCGCTCGCCTCCACCATGCCAGCAATCACGCGGTCGACGGGCGCCAGGCTTCGACCTTCGATGAAGGCGACCGCAGTGTCCGTCCGTTCCCGGTACTCGCGCTCCGTAACGAATCCGCCGCACGGACCCAGGCACGTTCCGAGTTCGTACCGAAGGCAGCCAGCCCGGCCTCGGCTCTCGAAGAGATCACCTTGATCGCGAAAGGCGATCGGCATCTTGATGGCGCAGTCCCGCAGCCCCAACAGATCGTTTAGGACCCTGATGCCCTCGTGCAGACGTCCCGCGCCGAGAAAGGGGCCGTAATGGCGCACAGCATGAGTTCCGGGATTGCGGCCGACGTAGATCTTCGGCGCGAGACCGCCGGAGACCTTGATGAAGGCAGCACGACGCGCGCGGTTCATGCGCACGTTGAAGACGGGACGGTGACGGCGGATCTGGTGCAACTCCCCCAGCAGCGCGGCGAATTCGGACGGCACGTAGTCCCACTCGATGTCAGCGGCGGCCTGCAGGATTCTCGCTGCTTTGTCCTCCGGGTACCGTGCGCGGAAGTAGGAGAGCAGTCGCGCGCGGAGCCGCTTGGCTTTCCCGACGTACACGACCCTCCGCCTGGGATCGAGCATGCGGTAGATGGCGGGACGGTTTTCGGCGAGAGCGGTGACGCGGCGCTTGAGCGTGCCCACCTCACCGAGGGGCAGCGTCAGCGCGCGAGCTACCGCCATCCTCGCAGCGATCGCACGAAGCGGTGGAGTAGGAGAAATTTTTCGTACACGATGACGTCCTTCCGCTGCCGGCCCAGCTCGGCGAGCAATTCCTTCATGCGTCCGCGTCGCGTGACATAAAACCGGAACACCTCGGCAAAGTCTTCGAGCGGATGTGTTGCCGCGTAGGCCGTCACGTGCTGCGCGTTACCCGAGCTGACCTTCTTTCGCTGGAAGTTGACCCAGGTGTCATCGCTCACGCGATATGCCTTGTTCGCCTCACCGAACACCCGCTTGAACTGCTCCGTGTGCGTGAACGACCAGTGGTGGTAGAGGAAACTGTGGCCCAATTCGTGGCAAATCAGTCCCACTAGGAGCGACCACGGGATTTCGTCACGGCGGCGCACGCCCATCACGTAGCTCCGGTCGATCTCGATGATGTTCCGCGACCGGGGATCGACGCCCGACACGCCCGGACGCAGCAGGACCCGGTATCCCCAGTCCCGGATCCGAGACACCAGCAACAGGCGCCGGACCCGGGTCAGCGCTCGGTCGATCAGGTCCGACCCGGTGGCGTCGAACCCGCACCACTGACAGATGTCCATCGCATCGTCGACCCCACGGTCGCAGTGGGGACAGCTCCCCTCGTACGCCGTATCTTCCCACTCCTGTTCGCCACCGCACCAGGGGCAATAGGCCATGGGGTACTGGACGCCGCCGCCGCAGTCCCAGTCGCAGTGGCCGTCGAACCGAAATCCCCGGGGTGCCTTGAGCGGCTGGGGCGACGACACACCCTGTTCCCGGATGTCGGCTCCGCACCAGCCACAGTAGGAATGCAGGTCCGAGACGACCCAGCCGCAGTAGTAACACTCGGCGTTCGTGATCGGCGGGTCGTCCCTCCAGACGAGCGTTCGCCCACACGACGTGCAGAACGACCAGAACCGCTTGATAGCCTGGCCGCATTTGCACCGCAGGTCGGCCTGCGGTGTGGGATGTCGGTGCCGTCGCTGTGTCATAGCTCTCGTTGTACGGCGGGCCGTGGGTGGCAGCGCCTCGTGCACAAAGCTAACGAGTCGACTCAGGTTTGCCGCGCCGGCCGCGGTCCACCTGACACCGCCAACACCAGGTCGTGGCTCGCCCATCGATGGCGTGCGTTGTGACGAGGCTCGTGCCACACCGGACGCATGGCTCGCCCCCGCGCCCATAGACCTCCAAGCCTCCCTGGAACGATCCCCGCTTCCCCGTGCCGGTCCGGTAGTCCCGGATAGTCGTGCCCCGAGCGGCGACGGCGTCACCGAGCACGGAGCGAACCGCATCGAACAGGGCTTGGGAGTCGCGAGGCGTGAGGCGATCGGTCGGACGGGAGGGGTCGATTCGGGCCCGAAACAGGGCCTCGTTCGCGTAGATGTTGCCGACGCCCGCCAGACGGCGCTGGTCCATGATCGCTTTCTTGATGGCCTGCCGGCATCCGCTGAGGCATTGCGCGAACGCAGCTGCGTCGAACGCGGGATCGAGCGGCTCCGGCCCGATCCGGGCCGTATAGGTCTGCCATCCCCGCTCGTCGAGCAGCCAGATTGTGCCCAGCCGCCGAACGTCACGGAACACGAGCTGTGACCCCCGTCCGAGACTCACCTGGAGCACGGCGTAGCGCCGCTCCTCGCGAGTGAGCCTGCGGTCGTGCACGATGAGCGATCCGGTCATCCTGGGCTGAATCACCAGCCGGTGGCCACTGTCCAGGCCGATCACGACGTGCTTGGCACGACGGTCCACCGCGACGACGGTGTTCCTCACGAGCGTCCGCAACAGCCGAGCGCGCGAGACTTGTCTCAGCACGTTGGTGTGGTGGAGTCTGGGATTCGTGAGGGTCCGCCCGATCAGTGTCGGACGGAGGTCTCGAACGATGGTTTCGACCTCAGGAAGCTCCGGCACGCGCTACCTCGCGCCAAGCGATGTCGCGCCGCAGTTGCCGGCCCGCAAACGTGATGGACTCCGCCAGAGCGCGGCTGCGCCCGGCGGCTTCCGGCACGTCGCGCCCGAGGCCGGTGGCACTCAGCACCCGGCCACCGGCGGTCGTGAGGGTCCCGTGCCGATCCATCGCTGCCCCGGCATGAAAGAGCAACGTCTCGGCCGGGAGCTCGTCCGGAACGGTGATCGGGTCACCCTTGCGTGGAGCCGCCGGGTAACCATGGCTGGCGAGGACGGTTGTGACGGCCGCCCGGGCGGCACGGCAGCGGGACGATCCCGGCGACCAGTGCTCGCCCGCCGCGATGGCCCATGCATGGGGAGTGAGGTCCAGGTCGGACGCGGGCAGGACGACCTGTGCCTCCGGGTCGCCGAACCGGCAGTTGAACTCGAGCACGGACAGGTCCCCGACGTCGCCGACCATCAGCCCGGCATAGAGTACTCCCGTGTACGCGGTGCCCTGTTGGCGCAGGGTGTGGAGGATCGGCTCGATGATCTCGCGGTCGACGCGGTCCATCAGGGCGTCATCCGCGATGGAGACCGGCGTATAGGCCCCCATGCCCCCGGTGTTCAGGCCGGTGTCGCCCTCGCCGATGCGCTTGTGGTCCTGCGACGGGGGCAGCACCAGGGCGCGCTCGCCGTCTGTGACCACCAGGATCGAGATCTCCTCACCGGAGACGAATTCCTCGACGAGGACCACGTTGCCCGCGTCGCCGAACGCACCGCCGAACATCTCCCGCACGGCGGCTTCGGCGTGGACCCGGGTCTCACAGACAATGGCGCCCTTGCCCGCGGCGAGCCCCGATGCCTTGACGACGAGGGGCTCGGCATGCCCCCGGATATAGTCGACGGCGCGACCCTGGTCGCGAAACGTCTCACTGGTGGGCGTGGGGACGCCTGCCGCCAGCATGATCTCCTTGGCGTAGGCTTTTGACGACTCGATTCGAGCGGCAGCGGCCGTTGGACCGAAGACGTAATGACCGGCGGCGGTGAGGTGATCGGTGAGGCCAGCGGCCAGGGGTGCTTCGGGGCCGATCACGGTGAGGTCGACCTGGTGCGCTTGGACCGCGTCGGTGATGCCCTGATGGTCATCTGGCTGGACCGGGAGGTTGGTGCCGAGCTGGGCCGTGCCCGGATTACCTGGCGCGCAGAACACCTGCGCCGATCGGGCGAGCGTCCAGCAAAGCGCGTGCTCCCGTCCGCCGCCGCCGACGACCAGGACCCTCACTTCTTGCCTTTGTCCTTGAGGGCGTCGGTGAACGCCGCTGCGGCGCGTTTGGCCGCGTCGGTGACCTGAGAGACCGTCTGCTTGGCTTCTTGGGCGTAGTGGCGTGCGGCCTCGCCGATGTCCTCGGTCAACGGGCGCTCCTTCTCCTCGTCCCCGCGATGCGTGTACTGGCCCTTCAGGATGGCGTCGTAGACGCCAGCGTCGATCCAGCGCTGCAGCTCCGCCGCCCGCAACGTGTGGAACGGATGGGTCATGCCCATGGTGTTGAGGATCTTGTAGATCGCGTCGACGGGCCCGCCCATGTCCTCGTACTCCTTGGCCTGCTCCATGAACGCGTCGAGATTCATCTCCTTCATCGACCCGCCGCCCGCGAGCTTGAGGAAGACGCGCATGGCCGCCGTCCGATCCTGGCTTGCCAGTAGTCCCGCTCGGTCGGCCGACATCTCACTCTTCCGATACCACTCGAGGAGCGCGAGCTGGATCGGGAGCAGCACGATCCCGGCGAGGAAGGGCAAGTTCCGGAAGCCGAGGGTGAGGATGAGGATGGTGACCGTCCGGTACAGCGTGTGTCCGCTCATCACGTGCCCCAGTTCGTGACCGAGCAGCACGCGCAGCTCGTCGTCGTCCAGCAGGGCGACCGCGCCCGAGTTCAGCACGATGAACGGGTGGTCGACGCCCACGGCTCCCGCATTGACGATCGGGGTCTGGGACACGTACAGCGGTGGCTGCTCGGGCCAGTCCATGGTGGTTGTCACTTCGGTCATGAGATGGTGGAGCCGAGGGAATTGACTGGGTCCGACCCGGACCGCGTTGGCTTGGAAGATCAGGCGGATACCGCGTTCTCCGAAGAACCCGACGATCTTCTTCACCGCCTCATTGAAGCCCGGAACGGCGCGGACGGCCTGCAGGGCAGCCCGGTCGGCAGGGTGCTCCCAGCTCACGCCCGCGATATTTGACAGAATCGTGCGAGGGCGGGGCGACGGAACGTTGCCCATGGTATCGGTCATGTTGTCCTCCGCTGGGGCCGGATGCTCGGCGTCGTTGAGTCGTCTCTAGACCGTACGCACACCGATAGGCGCGGTTTCATTGAAACGTCTTCAAACTCGGTTCGCTACAGCGAGAGCCTGATCCAGATCGGCAATGAGGTCGTCCGCGTCCTCGATACCCGCCGAGAGACGCACCAGACCGTCGGTCAAACCCATTCCTTCCCGCATGGCCTGGGGCACGCTCGCATGGGTCATCGATGCCGGGTGGCCGATGAGACTCTCCACCCCGCCGAGCGACTCGGCGAGCGCGAAGATCCGCGTCTGCTCGACCATGGCGCGGGCTCTCGCAGGGCTCCCCAGTTCGAGTGATATCATCCCGCCGAAGCCGTGCATCTGTCGGCAGGCGAGCTCGTGTTGCGGGTGGTCCGGCAGTCCGGGGTAGTAGACGCGGTGGATGTCCGAGCGTTGCGACAACCACTGCGCGATCCGCCGACCGCTCGCGTCGTGCCGCGCCATCCGCAGCTGCAAGGTCTTGGTGCCCCGAAGGGCCAGCCAGCAGTCCATGGGCCCGGGCACCGCCCCCACGGCGTTCTGCAGAAAGCCGAGCTGGTCGGCCACGTCGTCGCGGGTCGTGAGGACCATGCCGCCCACCATGTCGCTGTGTCCATTGAGGTACTTGGTGGTCGAGTGCACCACGATCTCGGCACCGAACACGATGGGCTGCTGCAGGATTGGGGTTGCGAACGTGTTGTCCACGACCAACAGCAGGCTCCGATCGGTGGCGAGTGCGCCGACGGCCGCCAAATCGGTGAGGTGCATCATCGGGTTGGTCGGTGTCTCGACGAAGATCATGCGCGTGGCGGCCGTGAGCGCCGCTTCGACGCTAGACACATCGCGGGTGTCGACGAAGGTGAACCGGAGTCCAAGGCGCTCGAAGACCTGCGTCATGATGCGGTGCGTCCCGCCGTAGACGTTTTCGCCGCAAATCACGTGGTCGCCCGCCGAGAGCAATTTCAGCACGGCATCGGTCGCGGCGAGGCCCGAGGCGAATGCGAACCCGTGCTCGGCTCCCTCCAGCGCCGCCACATTGCGTTCCAGCGCATCGCGTGTGGGATTACGCGTGCGCGCGTACTCGAAACCTTTGTGCCGCCCCAAGCCGTCCTGCACGTATGTCGACGTTTGATAAATGGGGCTCATGATGGCCCCGGTGGTCTCGTCGGGCCGTTGGCCGGCGTGGACCGCGCGGGTGCCGAAGCTCGATTCGAGGTCTTTGCGAAAGACGCGCGTCATGGGGTGTTCGATGAAGGGGGCGTCGGAACCTATATCCGCTGCTGCACGTTCGGCAACCAAGCGTCGGGCCCCGTCACCGTCCCCCGGCGATGCTCCTCCGGTTAGCTTATTCCGCATGTCTGACACCCTGATGCGGAGCGTCTCCGGCGTCCGTGGCATCGTCGGCCGCGATCTGAATCCCGAAATCGTCTGTCGCTATGCGGCCGCGTTCGGCCAAACCGTGCTAGAGGCCGGCAACCACCACGTAGTGCTCGCCCGGGACTCCCGCACCTCGGGCCCGATGTTCGCCGATGCCGCTCGCGCGGGGCTTCGCTCGGCCGGTGTGACCGTGGTTGACTGCGGACTCATCCCGACGCCGACTGCCCAGCTCGCCGTCGAGCATCACGGCGCGGGTGGCGGGATCATTCTCACCGCGAGCCACAACCCGATCGAGTGGAATGCCCTCAAGTTCGTGGGGGCGGACGGTCTCTTCCTCGACGCGGGCGCGGCCTCCCGCCTGTTCGACCTCGCGGACCGTGGTCCCGTGACCCATGCGGAGTGGGACGGAGTCGGTGCCGCCGAGCGGGACGACGAGGCCGTCGTGCGCCACCTGGATGCCGTGCGGGCGCTACGGTACGTGGACGTGGAGCGGATCAGGGAGAGACGGTTCACGGTGGCCCTGGACTGTGTGCGCGGGGCCGGAGGGACGATCATGCCCGCGCTGTTGGATCAGCTCGAGTGCGGGGTGATCGGCATCGAGCTGGAGACGGATGGGCTATTCACCCGGCCGCCGGAGCCCGTTCCCGCCAACCTCTCGGCGCTGGGGGACGTGGTCCGGCGGAGCGGCGCCGACTTCGGGATGGCCGTAGATCCGGACGTGGATCGCCTCGCCCTCGTCGACGGGCAGGGGGAGGCCATTGGGGAAGACTATACGTTGGCGTTCGGCGTTCGCGCGGTGCTGGAGCGTCGCGTCGGGCCGGTGGTGGTGAACCTGTCCACGTCGCTCGTCGTAGACGACGTTGCCCGACATTTCGGTATTGCGGTCACCAGGGCTCCAGTCGGTGAGGTAAACGTGGCCCGCGCCATGCAGCGGGCGGAGGCGGTGGTGGGTGGTGAGGGGAACGGCGGGGTGATGTTGCCGGAGCTGCACTTAGGCCGCGATGCGCCGCTGGCCGCCGCACTCATCCTCGATCTCCTGGCCCGCTCCGGCACGTCGGTGCGCGAGCTGGTCGACGACGCACCGCGCTACGTGATCGTGAAGTCGAAGGTCCCGCGCGGACGGAACTTGGATCCGGTCTACGCCGCGCTGGCGGAACAGGCCCGCGGGGCGGCGCTCGACCGCCAGGACGGGCTACGCGTCGCGTTTCCCGATCGGTGGCTCCACGTGCGGCCGTCGGGCACCGAGCCGATCATTCGTCTGATTGCGGAAGCACCGTCTGAGGACGCTGCTCACCAGCTCATTGCCGATGCGGCAGCGCACTTCGCATGAGGGTGGTGCTACAACGCGTCTCCCGGGCGTCGGTGACGGTAGACGGAGCGGTGGTCGGTTCAATCGAGCGTGGGTATCTGCTCTTGGTGGGGTTCACCGAAGGGGATGGGGAGTCCGAGGTCGAGTGGATGGCAGACAAGATCTCGGGGCTGCGGGCGTTCGGAGACGATGACGGGCGCCTGAACCGGGACCTGCACGAGGTGGACGGTGCAGTACTGGTTGTCTCGCAGTTCACCGTGTACGGGGACAGCACCAAGGGCCGCCGACCCTCGTTCGTGCACGCTGCCCCGCCCGAGGTTGCCGAGGGGCTGTACCACCGCTTCACGGATGCCCTGCGGAGGCGAAGTCTCACTGTCCAGACGGGCGTGTTTGGGGCCGTCATGGAAGTCGCCCTGATCAACGATGGTCCCGTCACGCTCCTGCTCGAGAGATGATCGTCCTCGCATCGGGGTCCCCACGGCGGCGGCACCTGCTGGAGATGCTCGGCATCCCGCACGAGGTCGTACCGGCCGACGTCCCCGAGGAGCCGCGCGACGGCGAACAGCCGGAGGTGATGGCCGTGCGGCTCGCCACGGAGAAAGCCGTGGCGGTCCACCGCCAGCGTCCGGAGGCGCTGGTGCTCGCGGCGGATACCGTAGTCACCATCGATGACCAGCTCCTGGGCAAACCGGTCGACGCTGCCGACGCGGAGCGCATGCTGCACCTCCTGTCCGGCCGAAGCCACCGCGTGATCACGGCGGTCGCCCTGGCCCTTCCCACGGGTGAGGTGCGCGAGCGGTGTGACATCACTGAGGTGTGGGTTCGCCGGCTCACACCGGAGACCATCCGAAGCTACGTCGCCACGGGAGAACCGCTCGACAAAGCCGGGAGCTACGGCGTGCAGGGGGTCGGTGCGGTGCTGATCGAACGGGTGGAGGGGGACTTCTTCGGCGTGATGGGCTTGCCGGTGCGATTGGTGGTCGACCTGCTGGACGGCGCCGGGCGTCCCTACCGCTTCACCCGGTAGACTGGGACCGCCCTCGTCTTGCCCCTGAGTTGCAGCGGCTCGAGGGCCTCGACCTCTGGCGGCGTTAAGAGCGCGCGATAGAACGGCTCGGAAATCAGGATCTGTCCTCCGCCGGCCTTCGAGCAGAGACGCGACGCCGTGTTCACGGCGTCTCCGATCACGGTGTATTCGAGTCGGCGGTCGCTCCCGATGTTGCCCGCGAAGACCTCGCCGAACGTGATGCCGATCCCGATCTGCATTCGGTGCCGACCTTCGCCTGCCCATTTCTGGTTCAACGCCTCGAGCACATGTTGTTGCTCGATGGCGCACCGCATGGCGCGGTCTGCATCGTCTCCGTGTGTGATCGGCGCGCCCCACAACGCCATGATTGCATCTCCCATAAACTTGTCGAGCGTTCCGCCGTGCTCGAACACGACCTCAACCATCTCGGTGAAGTACTCGGTCAGCAGGGAGGCGATCTCGTCGGGGTTCATGTGCTCCGACAGCGTGGTGAACCCGCGGATGTCGCTGAAGAAGATGACCACGGGCCGCTTCGTGCCCCCGAGCTGGATCTGCTCGGCCTGGCCCGCGATCTGTTGTGCCAGATCGGGCGCGAAGTAGCGCTGGAAGTTGGAGAGCACGACAGCCTCGCGGCGCACGCGCTCGGTGAGCCGGCCGTTCTCGATGGCGACGGCGGCGATGCCGGAAAACGCGATGAGGAACTCGAGATCCTCGTCGTTGAACGAATTGGTTGCCGTCATGTTGTCGACATACAGGATTCCGAGGACGTGCCCGTCGCTTCCCATCAGGGGCGTACACATCGCACTCCGCACGCTCTGAGTGACGATGGAGCGCCCCTTGAACCGATCGTCGGCCGCCGCATTGTCGGTCAAGATCGCCAGGCGTTCCTCAACCGCCCGACGCGCAATCGACCGGGGCACGCGCGTGCCGCCGCTCTCGTCCAGGCGGTTCCGGGACACCCGGGGCACCAGCTCGCCGGACCCGCCCTCGAGCATCAAGATCGAGACGCGGTCGACGCTCATCACCTTGAAGGTGATGTCCACCACCTTCTCCAGCAGGAGGTCCACATCCTGCTGCTTGGACAGCTCCTTCGAGATTTCGAGCAATAACTCGAGCTTCTGCGCCTGTCGCTCGTTGACGGACTGGCCCTCGACGCGAAGCTGAGACGCGCCGCTCGGGCGGGCAGCGACACGCTCGTCGAGGGCGCGCGGCCCACTCACGGGGACCTGCCGCACAATGGTCGGCTCGGGTGCCGGCACGGCGAAGCCGCGTGCAGCTTGTGGTGGCATGGCTTGCCGTGCGGTCGGAGTCTCCGCCACCACCTTGAACGGGACCTTGCCGAACGTCACGACGTCGCCGTCGACGGCAATGCCGTCCTTCATCTTGGTGCCGTTGATGTAGGTGCCGTTGCTCGACCCGAGGTCGACGACGTGGACGCCGCGCTGCGTGAGTGACAGCTCCGCATGGCGCCTGGAAACCGTGGGATCGTAGATCGGGACGTCGCTCGTCACCGCGCGACCTACGACCAGGGTCCGGGCCTCCGTCAGCTCGAAGGACTGTTCACCGAGGGTACTCAGCAACTTGATCGCGCCCACAGATCGGCTCCTTGGCTGCGATCAATATATCGGCGGCCCGAGAGAGGGGCGACCGATCAGCGAGGTGCGGCCACGAGGTAGGTGCCCGGGTCCGCCAGCGTTCCGGCCACGGCGTCGTTCCCGGTGTAGCCCGATCCACTCACCCGACGCCAGCGACCCGGGGTGACCTCGTACCAGAGCGCGAGCGCTTGGGCGTACGCCACCGGAGAGCTGTACGAGGAGCCGTTGGCGATGCTGATGTCCCCGTACGCAGCAAACACGAATGTGGCAGTCGGCCGAGCGCCGGCCGCGAAGGCGAGGCCGTTCGGCGACACCGTGACCCCGAATCCACCCGGCTCGGGATCGAGTGTAACGCGCACCGAATCGCTCGGGCCGAGGGGGTTGCCGTTCAGGGTCGTCAGCGAGCCCGACGTGAACCGGACTTCGAGGTACAACGAGTTGAACGCATCGGCATGCAGCAAGCGCCGGGTCGTGACCCGATCGTTGTAGACGAAGAATGTGGCAGTTGGAGCCACCGGCGCAGAGGACGTGAGCGGAAGGATGAGCAGGTCGGCCGTCGGCAGGGTGGTGTCGCCGTTGAAATCGAGGTCGCCGCAGGCCGCCATGACGAGTAGGGCGCTTGCTGCGATCCACGACCCCCGTGATATTGCGGAACGATGCTGCGACTTCCGGTTCTCGGCGTGCTCTTCGGCGCGCTGCTCCCTTCGTCCGTCCTCGCCCAAGCCTGGAACAGCGACGCGGTTCGTGCGCACGTGGCGCGCAGTATTGCGCAGCGGCAGGTACGTCAGGCCGACAGTACACTTCAGGACTTCCGGGTGCGTGCGCATGGCTATGTCTTCTTTCTGGGCCAACTGGCCGAGGGACTCCGCGAGCCACCGCGTCTCGTGAAATCCGACGAGCTCGTGCTGGAAGTGTACTGGAAGGCGCCGGACCGGAGCAAGCAGCAGATCATCGGGTGGCGCGACCGCGCCGACCTCCCCACGGACATCCAGTACCATCGCGATCACCTAGGCATTGTGCAGAACAACTTCGGGGATCGGATTCGCCTCGGGGAAGGCGACGAGGTTCGCGACGTCCCGCATCCGTTGGCCGCGGATGGGCCGACTCTGTACGACTACGCGCTCGTCGACTCGCTCACCATCTACCTCCCGCAGCGAACGATTCGGGTGTACGAGGTGACGGTGCGGCCTCGGGACTTCGGTGCTCCACGGGTGGTAGGCAGCCTCTTCATCGACGTCGAGACCGCCGAGGTCGTCATCTTCCGGTTCAGTTTCACCCGGAGCGCCTACCTCGACGACACGCTCGAAGACATCACCATCGTGCTCGAGAACGGGCTGTGGCAGGAACGCTATTGGCTGCCCAACCGGCAGGAGATCGAGATCCGCCGCCGGACCAAGTGGCTCGACATGCCTGCCCGAGGGATCATTCGCGGCCGGTGGGAGATCCGCGACTACGAATTCAATGTTGGGCTCCCCGATGCCCTGTTCCGTGGGCCGGAGATCGTGGCGGTGCCCCAGGCCGTGCGCGACTCGTTCGTGTGGGAGGTGCCGATGCACACCGCCATCCAGTCGGTGGCGGGACCGGTGATGACGTTCGATCTCGAGGACGTCCGCGGCCGCATCATGGAGACGGCCGGATCGCAGGCGCTCTCCGGGCTCGCGTCGGCACGGTTGAGCGTGGGCTCACTGTCCGACTTGCTGCACTTCAATCGCGTGGAGGGACTGAGCCCAGGAATCGGAACCATCTTCCGACCCGGCGGGACCACGGAGATCGATGCCTGGGTGTCCTACGGCACCAGTGATCAACGGCCCAAGGGTCGGCTCGGCATCCGACACCGGTTCGGGGGACTCGGTGTGGAGCTGCGTGGATCTCGGCGACTGGCCGATGTGGCGGACGACCCAGTGATCTCACCGCTGCTCAATACGGTCCTTGCCCAGGAGGTGGGCGACGACTTCGGCGATTACGTCCTACTCACGGAGGCCTTCGCCTCGGTCCGGCGGGATTTCGGTGTGCGGGGTGGATTGGGGCTCCGGGTAGGGATCCAGCATGCGGAGAGCGTCGTGACCGGTGCGACGCCGGCAACCGGCTCGTTGCGGCCCAATCCGCCACTGGGGAGCGGGACGTTTGGCGTCGCCGAGCTGACACTTGAGCGCCGCAGCGCGGAACTGGCGCTGCGGGCTGGCGTGAGCGGGTCCGTGGTGGTGGAAGGCGGGACCGGCGAAGATGTGCGGTATCTTCGCATTCGTGGATCGGGGCGCGCGCATTTGAGCGTCGGGACGACCCGGGTGGTCGCACGGGGGTGGGCAGGCTGGGGCTCGGCAGATCTTCCGGCGCATCGATCGTTTGTCATGGGAGGTCGCGGCACGCTGGTCGGTGAGCCGTTTCGGGCCTGGGGCGGGCGCTACGCGGCGGTTGGAACGCTCGAGTGGCAACTCCGGATCCCGTTTCCGGCCCTCGGGCTCGGACCATTCGTGTCCACCGGCCGGAGTATCGTCCTGGCGCCGTTCGTCGGCGCTGGATGGGCCGGTGGCGTCATGCCGGGCCTACCGTGGCAGGCCAGTGACGGCGTGCGACCGGTCGTTGGGGTGGGGGTGGAGTGGTTCCATCGGTTTTTCCGCGTGGATGTCGGCATGGGGCTTCGGGACCGGGATGTCAGTGTCGTGATCGACGTCACACGCGATCTTTGGGACATTCTATGACCTTCGAGGGTGACGGCCAGGTACGTCGAGTGCAACGAGGGGCGTGGGACGCGAGCGGGTTTTCTGGCGTCTGGCCTCGGAGGCCAATATCTTGAAGAGTTAGGACGGGATGTCCCAGTACTGAGTCGCCCCCCAGTGGGGTGGAGGTGGTGCTGTTCGCACGTTCAGCGATGAGTGGCTCCGACCGACGGTAGAGGATCTCGTCGGAAAGGAGAAAGTCGAGGAGCTTCGGCAAGGAGAGGAGGAAATCCCCTCTCTGTGGGAGGCTGCGGTCCAGCATGAACTCACCACGGATGAGGCACTGCTGGGGAGCCTCACGACGCGCTTTCGGCTGAAGCTCGCCGATCTGTCGCGCAGCGAGCAGCACGCACGCGATATCGTGCCCGAATCGGTCGCGCGGCGCTACCAGATTCTCCCCCTCAACATCAGCGATTCCACCTTGGACATTGCCACCGCGAATCCGTTCGACCTCGATTGCGAGAAGATGCTCGCGTTTGCGACGGGACGAGAGGTGCGCAGCCATCTCGCGAGCCCGGCCAAGATCAAGGACAAGATCGACGAGCTGTACAAGCCCGAGAACGTGCTGAGCCGCTTGCTCGAGGGCATGGAGAGCGCCGCAGAGATCGAGCAGCTCAAGGCTGAAGAGGAAGCCGACGACCTGGCGGTTTCGGAGGAGGAGGCGTCACAGCGTCCCGTCGTTCGCCTGGTGGACCTGATCATATCCGAGGGCATCACGTCGCGCTCGAGCGACATCCACATCGAGCCGGAGGAGGGCGGCGTCGCCGTCCGCTACCGAATCGACGGCGTGTTGCGGCAAGTGATGAAGATCCCCCGGGCCGCTGGCCTCCCGCTCATCTCGCGGATCAAGATCATCTCGGGCATGGACATCGCCGACCGGTTGCGGCCCCAGGACGGGCGCGCCCGGGTCGCGGTGAACGGGATCCCCGTCGATCTGCGGGTGTCGACGTTACCCGCGTCACTCGGCGAGAAGGTCGTGATCCGGGTCCTCGATACCTCGCAAACCGTCTTGGCCCTCCCCTCGCTCGGTCTCAGCACGGAGGAGCAGGAGCAGATCAACAGTATGCTGGATAACCGGGACGGGATCATCCTGGTGACCGGTCCCACTGGTTCCGGCAAGACCACGACCCTCTACTCGGCCATTCGGCACGTGCAGAGCGAGGGCGTCAACATCGTTACCGTCGAAGATCCGGTCGAGTACCGCCTCCAGGGGATCGTGCAGGTGCAGGTGCACGAAAAGGCGGGGCTCACGTTCGCGTCCGCGCTGCGCTCGATCCTGCGGCAGGACCCGGACGTGGTGCTCATCGGTGAGATCCGGGATCGCGAGACGGCACAAATCGCCGTGCAGGCCTCGCTCACCGGTCACCTGGTGCTGTCCACGCTCCACACCAACGACGCCCCCAATGCGGTGACTCGGCTCGTGGACATCGGGATGGAGCCGTACAAGATCGCCAGCGCGCTCCGCGGCGTCATCGCCCAGCGTCTGATGCGGCGGCTGTGCCCGACGTGCAAAGAGGTGTGGGTCGAAGCAATCCCACGGAAACTCCATCAGTGGGTTCCGCCCGATACGCCGCTCTACCGGGCGGTTGGTTGTCCGGAGTGTGCAATGACCGGATATCGGGGCCGCTTCTCGATCGTCGAGGTCCTCAGGGTGACCCCCGAGGTAGAGCGGACAATCGGCGCCAACGAGACGGCTGATCGCATCGCCGATGTTGCGCAGAGGGGCGGGATGAAGACCCTGTGGACGAGTGGGCTGGCCCACGTGCTCCGCGGCGAGTCGACCATCGACGAACTGCTCCGTGTAGTCGATGTCCCGCAGGAAGACTCCCGTGATGGTGCGGAGCCGGCGGACGTAAAGCGGACCCCCGGTTCGCGCCGGCGCCGGTCCGGTGGTCACCCGGTCGTCGTCGAGCGGCGGCGGACCTCCGGAGCTACCGAAGCGCCTACCGCGGCTGCCTTGGCCGGTGAGTTCGATCTCATCGATCCCGTCGTGGCCCCGCCGCGTCGGGGACCCAACGCTAAGGTCCTGCTGGTTGATGACGAGGAGCAGCTCCGCAAAGTGATGCGCGATCTGCTGGAGCGTGAGGGGTACGAGGTGGAGGAGGCAGCCGATGGGGTCGAGGCGCTCGATCAGGTTGATCGGCACGCCCCCGATATCGTCGTGCTCGATCTCAACCTACCGGGCCTCGATGGGTACGGTGTGCTGAACCACTTGCGGTCACGACCGGCTACCGAAAACATCCCGGTGGTGGTGCTGACCGCCCACGGAGACGAAGACAGCGAGATTCGCGTCTTCGAGCTGGGGGCGGACGACTTCCTCTCGAAACCATTTCGGGCCAGGGCACTGTCGGCGCGGTTGCAGGCGGTCCTCGGCCGTCCGCGGCCCGCCGACTAGACTCCGCTCAGCCGATCAGTCTCCCTTCGCTCCGACGCCGGGCGGCGCATTGGGCTTCACCCGCACGGGTTTGGCCGGCACACCGAGATAGAGATGCCACGGCTTGGCATCGCGCGTGAGCACGGCTCCCGCCCCCACCATCGCCTGTTCCCCCACGTGCACCCCGGCCAGGACCGTGGCGTGATATGTGATGCGAACCCCATCCCCGAGAACCGTCGTGGCATTGGTCACATCCTCCTGATCGGCGAGGCTGTGCGTGTGGCTGTAGATGTTTGCGTAATCCGCGATCGAGACCTTGTTGCCGATGACGATCCGGCCTCGGTCGTCCAGGAGCACGTGGCGGTGGACCACCACGTCGTCGCCGACCTCCATGTTGTATCCGAACGAGAACTCCACGAACTGAAAGCACTTGAAGTTCTTGCCGCACCGTCGAAAGACGTGCCGCGCCAGCATGCGCCGCAACCGCACGGCGACATCCACGTTGCCGCCTCCCATCAGGGACCGGTCGAAGCGCTGCCAGAGCCAGAGCAACGGCTTGACCCGAGCGTACCGTTCTACGTCGGTCTCTTCGTAGTACTCGGGCTCGAGCGTGACGTTGTGCGGGTCGAGCGACAGCAACGCAACTCGGGTGCCGGTGGGGATGTCGGGATCGGCGATCAGGTCGTCGTACGTGCCGAGTGTCGGGTAGAACAGCTCGCAGAGCACGTCTCGGCACAGCCGGTACCGATCACAGCCGGGGTCCGCGAGTCGCTCGTCCAACTCGCCGATCCACTGTGTGAACACTCGATCGCCGTCGTGCGGCAAAACGACTTTGCGGAGGGGATGGTGGGCCATGCGTGGTCTCGCGCGGTGTGGTCTATGCCAAACAGCCGGCCGGCGCTCGGGAGTTCCCGGCCCCGGTGGGTCCTATGGCCTGGCGGCGGCCGCGCGCGCGATCACCGATGCGCGTTCCCGCTCCAGGGTGCGGAGAACCTGCTCCCAGTTGTCGTTCCGCCGTCCGACGTATTCGATGGCGAAGGGGTCGAGCGTACGGATCCCGTCTTCGAACAGGTAGATGGCGGTGGCGGTCTCTCGTTGGCCCAGCTGCTGCGCGCTCCACAAGGGGGAGAGCGGGAAGGTCTGGGCCGGTCGGAACAACCGGTTCTGACTCGTCACCGTGAGGTCATCGGGATTGAAGCGAGCTTCTCGCTCGAGACCGAAGAAGGTGACCAGGAACAGGCTCGGGGTGCTGATCCCGAGGCGGCTCGCGGCCTCGTTCAATTCGTCCGCTTTCGATTCGACGAGCCGATGGAGCGAGCTGTAGGTGTCCGGGGAGAGCAAGCGGATCACCCGCTCGTCTAAGGGAACCACCTGAATCAGCACCGTGGTCGTGCGCAGCCGCAATGAGACGTCGTCCTGGCGCAGGGTCCCGAAGCCCGCCGGCGGGAGGTCCAGCGCTTCGTCCGGGGTCACCGGTGGGCGCTCCTGGGCCTGGGCGCAGCCGAGTGGGCCAACGGCGAGGAGGACGACCAGGGCGGAGGCCCGTGACAGGAAGGCGACAGCGGATCGGCGGAACGGATGGCATGGGATCATGGCTGTTCTCCTGGCGTCTGCTCGGGCGACTCTGCCGCCCCCTGGCCGACGAACGCGAAGACGGAATCGCGCAGGTCGTCGATACCGCTCCGGGTGCGCGCGCTCGTGAGCACACACTGGTCCTCGGGCATCCCGACGGCGCCCAGGATCGTCCGGAGCCGCTCCTGGCGGTGACTCCGGGCGAGCTTGTCCGCTTTCGTGATGGCGACCAGGACGGGCACGCCGCGAGCCGTGAGCAATCCCCCCACCGCGTGATCTTGGGCCGAGGGATCACGACGCACGTCCAGCAGCCACACCGCTCCCCGCAAGGTCCGTCGCTCGGCAAGATATCGCTGCACCAGCGCCTGTAGCCCCCGTCGCTCTGCCTTCCCTACGCGCGAGTATCCGTAGCCGGGCAGGTCGACCAGATAGAAGCTGCCGTCGACGTCGAACACGTTGCACATTCGGGTCTTGCCGGGCGTGCGGCTCGTCCTGGCCAGTGCCTTTTGGCCGGCGAATGCGTTGATCAGAGAAGACTTCCCGACGTTCGAGCGTCCCAGGAAGCAGATCTCCGGGCGGACGGGAGCGAGACGGAAATCGGCCGTCGGATAGCTGCCGACGAACTTGACGGGAATCAGGCTTCTTTCTTGGCGCGCCGCTGCTCGGTGACGATGAGTGGCGACCGGCGTTCGGTGATGCACTCCTTGGTGATGACCACTTCCCGGACATCGGAGCGACTCGGCAAGTCGAACAGGATATCCGTCATCACGTCCTCGAGGATCGCTCGGAGGCCGCGAGCACCGGTCCCCCGGGCCAGCGCCTGCGTGGCGACTCCCTTCAGAGCGTCCGGCTCGAACGTCAGGCCGACGCCCTCGAGGTCGAACATCTTGGTGTATTGCTTGCTCAGTGCGTTCTTCGGCTCGATCAAGATGCGAACGAGTGCTTCCTCATCGAGCGCGTCCAGGGCCACCGTCACGGGCAGTCGGCCCACGAGCTCGGGAATCAGCCCGTAGCGCAGCAGGTCGTCGGGCTCCACCTCGTGGTAGGGATTTCGCTCGAGCTGCTTCGCCTTCCCCTCCTCCATCTCCTGCTTGCTGAACCCGATCTGCCGTCGGCCCGTCCGGGCTTCGATGATCTTCTCGAGGCCGTCGAACGCCCCGCCGCAGATGAACAGGATGTTCTTCGTGTTGATCTGGATGTACTCCTGCTGTGGGTGCTTGCGCCCACCCTGCGGCGGCACGGACGCCACGGTTCCTTCGAGGATCTTGAGCAGAGCCTGCTGGACGCCTTCGCCCGAGACGTCGCGCGTGATGCTCGGGTTCTCGCTCTTGCGGGCGACCTTGTCGAGCTCGTCGATGTAGACGATCCCGTGCTCGCATTCGGTGACGTTGAAATCCCCGGCCTGGAGCAACCGGACGAGGATGTTCTCCACGTCCTCGCCGACGTAGCCGGCCTCGGTGAGGGTGGTGGCATCGGCAATGGTGAACGGGACGTCGAGGATGCGAGCGAGGGTCTGTGCGAGCAGCGTCTTCCCGACCCCGGTCGGTCCCAGGAGCATGATGTTCGATTTCTCCAGCTCCACGTCGTCGCTGCGGACCGCCTGGGAGTTGATCCGCTTGTAGTGGCTGTACACCGCCACCGCGAGCACCTTCTTGGCTCGCTCCTGGCCGATGACGTACTGATCGAGCACGTCCTTGATTTCGGCGGGCGTGGGAACCTGCGTGACCGAGTCGGCGACTTCGCGCTCTTCGTCCTCGGCCAGGATCTCGTTGCAGAGCGCAATGCACTCGTTACAGATGTACACGGACGGACCGGAGATGAACTTCCGGACCGCATCCTTGGACTTCCCGCAGAACGAACAACGCAGGTGTTTATCTTGTGCCATCTGTCACCGAGCCGTTGCGGCTAGTATGGGATTCCCCCGTCCGAACGTCAAGACGAGACGACGCTCTCCAATTCGGCCCGACGCTGGATCACCTTGTCGATGATGCCGTAGTCGCGAGCTTCCTCCGCCGACATGAACCGGTCGCGGTCGATGTCCAGCTCGATCTGCTCCTTCGAGCGGTTCGTGTGCTGGGCGTAGAGCTGGTTGAGCTTGTCCCGTAGGTACAGGATCTCCTTCGCCTGGATCTCGATGTCGGCTGCGGTGCCCTGGTACCCGCCCGACGGTTGGTGCATCATGATGCGAGCGTGCGGCAACGCCGCCCGCTTGCCGGCCGCGCCAGACGCAAGCAGGAACGATCCGGCCGATGCGGCCATCCCCATGCAGATCGTGTTCACGGGCGCCTGGATGTGCTGCACCGTGTCGTAAATGGCGAACGCCGAGGAGATGATCCCGCCTGGCGAGTTGATATAGAGGTAGATGTCCCGCTCGGGGTTGTCCGCTTCCAGAAACAAGAGCTGGGCAATGATGACGTTCGCGACGTCGTCGTTGATGGGCGCCCCGAGAAACACGATTCGGTCCATCAAGAGCCGCGAGAATATGTCGTAGGTCCGCTCGCCCCGGCTGGAGCGTTCGATCACGTACGGCGGAAAGATCGTTGGCATCGTTCTCGTCCGAATTCCGTTAGGCGTTGGCAACCGTGCTCAAGTCGAGCAGGTACGCGAAAACCTTCTCCTCGGTGATACTCCGCTCGACTTCGCGAAGTTGTTTGGCCTTCTGAAGTGAGGCATACAGCTTCGCCGGTTCCGTGGACTGACGACGGGCCAGTTCCTCGATCCGACGGTCCAAGTCCTCTTCGGTCGCCTGCAGCGTCTCGCGTTCGGCCACGGCGTCGATGATGAGATCCCGAAGTACCTGCCGCTCGGCCAGGGGACGAAATTCCGCCGTGAACCGTTCCAACTGATCGTCGGGCACGCCGTAGCTCTGCGCGTACGCGCTGAGGACCCGTTGCACGAGTGCCGCCGGCGGCTCGAGCCCGTTGGCCCCGATGAGTTCGTCCATCAACTGGCGCCGTACCTCGGCATCGGCCTCCCGCTCCGCATGCGCCTCGAGATCCTCGTGGATCGCCGCTCGCAGTGCCGCAACCGATTCGAAGTCGCCGGTCTCGCGTGCGAAGGCGTCGTCGACGTCCGGAAGCTGCCGGCGTTTCACCCCGTGGAGGGTGATCGTCACGGTGCGCGATTGCCCGCGCTTCGGCTGGTCCCCGAAGTCGTCCGGGTAGCGCACGGTCGCCTGCGTGGTCTCGTCGGGCAGCAGGCGCGCGATCTGCTCCTCGAGATCGGGGATGGCCTGTCCCTCGCCGAGCACGACCTGATACTGCCGCGGCTCGCCTGCCTTCCCCTCCTCGTGTGTCGCAATGCTGACCGCCGCAAGGTCACCGTCAATGGGTCTGGCACCTTCCACGGGCACCCAGGTGGCCTTTTGACCCCGTAGCTCCTCGAGCTGATCGCTGACCGCATCGTCGGTGACGGCCACCACGGTGCGCTTCAACGTGAAGCCGCCGAGCCGCTGGAGCGTGATCTCCGGCTTGACCTCCACTCGGAACTCGAACGTCAGGGGGCCGCTGTCATCGAACTGGAGATCCCGAACCGCCGGATCGGCGATCGGCTTCAGCTTCTCCTGCTCGACGGCCAACTTCCAGCCCTCACCAATGAGGTTCTGGAGCATCCGCTCGCGGATCTCCCCGCGGTATTGCTTGCGGACGACCCCCAGGGGAGCCTTGCCCTTTCGAAACCCGGGCAGGCGCGCGCGCTTGGCGTAGAACGCCGCCGCCGCCCGCTCGGCTGCCTGGACCCGGTCGACCGGGATCTCGACCTTGAGGTTCTTGGCCCCAGGCTCGTCCTTGACGGTCGTGATCTGGATGTCGCTGGTGTCCACTGTCATCACGTCGAATGTGTCCCTGCCCCGAATTCCGGCCGAAGCGCCGAAATGTAACCCCGGGCCGCCCCACCCCACGCACCCGGCGCGCCGATCATCGGGACGGATACCCGTATGTGTCTATTCCACCGAAAGTTAGCGGGTTGCGGTCCCAAGGAGGAGAGGTGGTGATGTGGCGGGGTCGCCCGGGTCACGGGGAAGGCACGATCCGAGGACGGCCGCGCGCTACCCTGAACCTCAGGGAACGGTGCGGGGGCGACGAGGATGGGCAAACCGGGGTCATCAGAGGAGAACGCCATGACCGGAGCACGAGAAATGACCTTCCTCCTGGCCGAGCCCGAGCGTCGCGTGCTCCGGGCCATTGCCGCCAAGCTGCCACGCGCGGTGGGCCCCAATCACTTGACCGCCCTCGGCGTCGTGGGTGCCGTGGGCGCCGGGGTGGGTTACGCGCTCTCGTCGGCCTCGGTGGCCTGGCTGTGGCTTGCCAGTGCGATGCTGGCGGTCAACTGGTTCGGTGACAGCCTGGACGGAACGCTAGCCAGGGTGCGGAAAGCGGAACGTCCCCGTTACGGGTATTACCTCGATCACGTGGTGGATGCGGTCAACACCACCATGGTCGGGCTGGGGCTCGGTTTTTCCCCCTACGTCCGGCTCGAGTTCGCGTTGATCTTGGTCATCGCGTTTCTCACGCTCGCGATCAACGTGTATCTGGAGACGGCCGTGTTCGGGAAGTTCCGGATTTCCTACGCAGGTCTCGGTCCCACGGAGGGAAGGATCATCCTGATCTTGGGCAATACCCTGCTGTTCTTCGCGACGGGCCACCTGGGATGGTTGGAGTCCTGGGTACAGGTCACGGCGAACGCGGTCGTCGTCTTCCTGAGTCTGGGGATGTTCACAGTGCTCCTGATCCGGTTCGGAAAGAACCTGAGGCAACTTGCCAAGCTCGAGCCAAAGAAGGCGTAACCAAGAGGGAAAAGGGAATGGTTTTTCAAGGAGATTGACATGCTGAAGATCGTGGCAGCCGTTTTGGTGAGCGCATTGCTGACGGCGTGTGTTATTTCGATCGAGCCGACTATCCCGCCGTCGGAGAGTGTGTTCGAGCCCGGGCTTCTGGGAACGTGGGTGGAAGCCGGTCAGAAGGATACGGCGGTCGTGACACGCGACGGTGAGGGCGGATATCTGATCGACTACACCGATCAGGACGGGACGGGACGGTTCACGGGACGGTTGGGCCGCTTGAGCGACCACCTGCTCTTGGAGGTGCGTCCGGTGTTGGCCGAGACGGGCGCGAGCGACGCGTACGAGGCCCTGCTGCTGCCGGGCCACCTGCTCTTTGTCGTAACACTCGCGGACCCTGAGATGCACCTGGCGCCGCTCGATATCGACGCCGTTCGCGAGGCGCTCAGTCGCGACGAGCTGCGGACGCCCCATCTCTCGTATTCGGAAAACTCCATCGAGGGCCGTGAGCAGGTGATCCTCACGGGGACGAGCGCCGAGCTCAGGATATGGTTGCGACAAGTCCTCGACCACCCGGACGTGCTGGGCGAAACCGGCATCTGGAGGAGGGTCGCGCCCGAGTAGCCCTGCCCGGCGGGCCTCCGACCGGACCCGACCCTTCACGAGGCGCGAGGGTGCACATCGTCGCGAGATTCGTGCATGCGGCCGGAGGGACTCGAACCCACACGGGGAAACCCCACCAGCTCCTAAGGCTGGCGCGTCTGCCAGTTCCGCCACGGCCGCGGGCCTCGTTGGAGAAGGTAACGGTTGCCGATCCGAGCGCCTAGGCGGTTCTCTTGCCGGCGAGCGCATTCCGTCCTGCGCGGCGTGCCGTGGCGAAGTGCTGGACCGGTTGCATCCAGTGACGTGATCAGTGCGGCGTTGACAAGCCCAAGCCAGTTCGTAGGTTAGCCCATGCCGGCCGGTCGGCCGGCTGTTCTCTTCTCCCGGATGGCGTGCCATGGCAGATGCGCTGCGGAATTGCATTGGCGGCGAGTGGGTGGAATCATCCGCCACCGAGTTCCAGGAGGTCACGAACCCGGCGACGGCCGAGCGCCTTGGCAGTGTGCCGCTCTCCGCTGCGGAGGATGTGCATCAGGCGGTAGCCGCCGCGCAGCACGCGTTTCGCACCTGGCGAGAGGTTCCTCCAGTCGTTCGCGCTCGTGTGCTCTTCAGGCTCAAGGCGTTGATGGAGGACCACTTCGACGACCTGGCCGCGACGGTCACCAAGGAAAACGGCAAGACCCTGCACGAGTCGCGTGGCTCGGTCCGGCGCGGGATCGAGAATATCGAACACGCCTGTGGTATCCCCACGCTGATGATGGGCAAGACCCTTGAAGACGTGGCGGCGGGGATCGACTGCGAGTACGTCCGTCAACCGGTGGGCGTGTTTGCAGGCATCACGCCGTTCAATTTTCCGGCGATGGTGCCGTTGTGGTTCTGGCCATACGCCATCGCCACGGGCAACACGTTCATCCTGAAACCGAGCGAACAAGTACCGCTCTCGCCCACCCGTATTGTGGAGTTGGCGCACGAGGCGGGACTTCCTCCGGGGGTCTTGAACCTGGTCCACGGCGGCAAGGAGGCGGTCAACGCGTTGCTCGCGCATCCCGCCATTGCGGGTGTCTCGTTCGTGGGATCCTCGCCGGTGGCCAAATACGTGTACCAGGAAGCCTCCAAGCATGGCAAGCGCGTGCAAGCCCTCGGCGGTGCGAAGAACCATATCATCGTGATGCCCGACGCCAACCTGGACCAGGCCACCGACAACATCACCGAGTCGCTCTTCGGGTGCACGGGCCAGCGCTGCCTTGCCGGGAGCGTGGTGGTGGCGACGGCGGAGGCGTACGAGCCGTTCCGGGACCGGCTCTTGGCATCGGCGAAGAGTCTCAGGCTTGGCTACGGCCTCGATGACGGTGTGGACGTGGGTCCCCTGGTATCCGCGCGAGCGAAGGAGAAGGTGCTGACGTTCATCGAGACAGGAGCGACCGAGGGTGCGGGGCTCCTGCTGGACGGGAGAGCGGCAAAGGTCGCGCGGTATCCCAAGGGACAGTTTGTGGGACCCACCGTGTTCGACGGAGTCGAGCCGGATATGACGATCGGGACGGAGGAGATTTTCGGGCCGGTGGCATCCGTCACGCACGCCGAGACGCTGGATGATGCACTCGACCGGATTCATCGCTCGAGCTTCGCGAACGCGACGTCCATCTTCACCACCAGCGGCAAGGCGGCTCGGGATTTCCGCTATCGGGTCGGGGTGAGCATGATCGGCGTCAACATCGGTGTGGCTGCGCCCATGGCCTTTTTCCCGTTCGGTGGCACCAAGGGCTCGTTCTTCGGTGATCTCAAGGCCCACGGATCGGACGCCGTCGAGTTCTATACCGACAAGAAGGTCATCATTTCGAGGTGGTGAGCGCACTTCCGCCGAGGTATCGATGAGAACCGTTGTTGGTGGCTTGATTCAGATGTCGAACCCGATCAACGATCCCGGGGCACCCGTGGCCACGGTGCGGGACGCGATGCTCGAGAAGCACCTTCCCTTCATCCAGGAAGCCGGAAAACGGGGCGTGCAGATTCTCTGTCTGCAGGAGATGTTCAACGGCCCGTACTTCTGCCCGAGCCAGGATGCGAGATGGTGCGACCTTGCCGAGCCGATTCCCGGTCCGACGATCGAGCGCATGCAGTCCCTCGCCAAGAAGCATCACATGGTCATGGTGGTACCGATCTATGAGCGGGAGATGGCAGGCGTGTACTACAACACCGCGGCCGTCATCGACGCCGACGGGAGCCTGCTCGGCAAGTACCGCAAGAACCACATCCCGCACACGGCGGGCTTCTGGGAGAAGTATTTCTTCAAGCCCGGCAATCTCGGGTATCCGGTCTTCGAGACGCGCTACGCCAAGGTCGGCGTGTACATCTGTTACGATCGTCATTTTCCCGAGGGAGCGAGATTGCTGGGGCTGCACGGTGCGGAGATCGTCTTCAATCCGTCCGCAACGGTGAAAGGGCTCTCGCAATACCTCTGGAAGCTGGAGCAACCCGCCCACGCCGTCGCCAACGGCTACTTCATGGGGTGCAGTAACCGCGTCGGGAGCGAGGCACCGTGGAACATCGGTCAGTTCTACGGCTCGAGCTATTTCGTCGATCCCCGGGGCACGTTCCTCGCCGAGGGAAGCGAGGATCGGGATGAACTGGTCGTGGCGGAGATGAACCTCGAGATGATCGAGGAGGTACGGCGCACGTGGCAGTTCTTTCGTGATCGGCGACCTGAGACCTACGCCGACATGGTTGCACACCTTCCGTAGCCCCGTGGAGTAGCGCACAGCGACCGACCCGGACGCTCGTCGGCGGGCGTCCGAGGGATGCGACACAGGAGACATCGGGATGCCACTACTGATCAAACACGGTCGTGTCATCACGGCCACCGACGACTACGTGGCAGACATCTACTGCCAGGGTGAGACGATCTCGCGGATCGAGCCGACGATCGACCCGCGAGCGCTTCCTGGCGGTTCGGAGGACCTCGAGATCGTCGACGCGTCGGGTAAGTACGTCTTTCCGGGGTTCATCGATCCCCACGTCCACATCTATCTGCCGTTCATGGGAACGTACGCCGTCGACGATTATGAGTCCGCCAGCCGGGCTGCGTTGGCGGGCGGGACGACGACCCTGATCGAGATGATCTGTCCAGGACCGACAGACCAACCCCTCGAGGCGTTCCAGACCTGGCGCTCCAAAGCCCAGGATCTCGCGGCCGTGGACTACACGTTTCACATGGCGGTGGTCCGTTTCGAACCGGACATTCGCAACCAGTTCCGGAAGATCGTCGAGAGCGGCGTACCCTCCTTCAAGGTGTTTCTCGCCTACAAGGGTGCACTCGACCTGTCGGATGAAGAGCTGTTCGCGATGATGAAGATGGCCAAGGAACTGGGCGTGATCGTGACGGCGCATTGCGAAAACGCGGAGGCGATCGACGCCCAGCAAAAGGCGCTGCTGGCCGACGGGAAGACGGGGACCGAGTGGCACGAGCCGTCCCGCCCGCCGGTGGTCGAGGCCGAGGGCGTGCATCACCTGTGCACGTTCGCCGAACTGACCGGTGCGCACGTTTACACGGTGCACACATCGTGTGATCTCGCCATGCGTGAAGCACTCGCGGCGCGCCATCGCGGGGTGAACGTGTGGATCGAGGTGGTGGCACCGCACTTGGTCCTGGACGCGACGTATGCCGAACGTCCCGACTTCGAGGGAGCGAAGTACGTGATGTCACCCCCGCTCCGGGCGAAGTGGAACCAGGACGTCTTGTGGAACGGGCTCCGCAGCCGCGCCATCAGCACGGTCGGGACCGACCACGCGCCGTTCAACTTCCGCGGCCAAAAGGAGATGGGAAGGAGCGCCTTCACCACGATCCCGAATGGCATTCCCACGATCCAGGAACGCGTCGACCTGGTGCACACCTACGGCGTTCGCGAGGGACGCCTCGGTCTCATGGCGATGGTGGATGCCTGTAGCACCCAGGCAGCGCGGATCTTCGGAATGTATCCGCGCAAAGGAACGATCCTGGTGGGGAGCGATGCGGATCTCGTCGTGTACGATCCGGAGTATCGCGGGACCTTTTCCCACGCCACGAGCTTCTCCAAGGTGGATTACAACGCGTACGAGGGTTGGGAGAAGAAGGGTCGTGCCAGCGTAGTAACCGTGCGTGGCCAAGTGCAGCTCCGCGACGGGAAGTTCGTGGGGACTATTGGGCGTGGGGAGTTCATCGCGCGCGAACCGACACACCCATGAGGCCTGAGGCTATGGACGCAAACACGGTGCGGACCAAGCACGCGGAGCTGCTGTTCCCGTGTGTCGCCAACTACTACCAGGAGCCCATCGTCCTCACCGAAGGCAAGGGCTGCTGCGTGCGGGATGCCGATGGGCGTGAGTATCTCGATTTCTTCGGCGGTATTCTCACGCTGGGACTGGGCCATACCCATCCCGACGTGACCCGGAGGGTCCAGGAGCAGGCGGCCCGTCTCGTGCACACGTCGACCCTGTATCCAACGGAGGGGATCGTGCGGGTGGCGGAGCGACTGGCAGCGATCACGCCGGGCGCCCTCAAGAAGAGCTTCTTCACGACGAGCGGAACGGAAGCCGACGAGACGGCGACCCTCCTCGCCCGCCTCTACACCGGGACGCAGGAGATCATCGTGCTGCGGCATGGCTACGCCGGTCGAAGCCTCCAGGCACTCGCCATCACCGGGCACAGCACCTGGCGCCTCATTCCGAGCCAGGTGACCGGGATCAAACACGCGCTCTCCCCGTACTGCTACCGCTGTCCGTTGGGACTCGAGTATCCCGCGTGCGAGGTGAAATGCGCCCAAGACCTCGAGGAGCTGATCCGCACGGAGACGACTGGACGGCCGGCGGCGTTCATGGCCGAGCCCATCCAGGGCGTCGGCGGGTTCATCACACCGCCCAAGGAGTATTTCGAGATCGCGGTGGGCATCGTCCGGCGGTACGGCGGCGTGTTCATCTGTGACGAGGTGCAGACCGGATTCGGCCGGCTCGGCGATCACTGGTGCGGGATCGAGCACTGGGGCGTGGAACCCGAGATCATGACCTTCGCGAAGAGCATCGCCAACGGTTTCCCCGTTGGCGCGACCATCGCGACGGAGGAGGTGGCCAACGCGTTCACCGGGCTGACGATCTCGACCTTCGGCGGCAACCCCATTTCCATGGCGGCGACGGAGGCCACGCTGGAGGTGATGGAGCGGGAGAACACGCCCAAACGCTCTGCGGAGCGTGGGAGGCAGCTGCGGGGCCATCTCGACGTGTTCAAGGAGAGCTACCCGTTCATCGGCGACGTGCGCGGGAAAGGCCTGATGCAGGCTATCGAGCTCGTGGAGGATCGGCAGACGAAGGCGCCTGCTCCGCAGAAGACGTTGCAGCTGATGGAGGCGGCCAGGGAACACGGGCTGTTGCTGGGTAAGGGAGGACTGTACGGCAACGTGATCCGGATCGCGCCATCGATGCTCGTTACTAGCAGCGAGGTGGACGAGGCAGCCCGGCGCCTGGCCTTGGCGTTGGCGGACGTGAGGTGAGCCAGATCGGAGCGGGAAGGAGTGCCTCTGGCAGCGGGGCCGACGCCCTGCTCATCAATGCCGATCTCGCACCCGTGGCAGCGGAGCAGCGCACCTGGGGGACCTGGAACTTCGCGGCGCTCTGGGTGGCCATGGCCATCACCATTCCCACCTACACGCTCGCATCCAGCCTGGTAGAGAGGGGGTGGACCTGGCTGGCAGCGATGGGGTCGGTGATTCTGGGGAACCTGATCGTGCTGGTCCCGATCGCGCTCAACTCCCACGCCGGTACACGGTACGGCATCCCGTTTCCCGTGCTCACCCGAGCGTCGTTCGGCGTGTTCGGTGCCAATGTCCCCGCGTTGCTCCGTGCCATCGTCGCGTGCGGTTGGTTCGGCATTCAGACGTGGATCGGTGGTTGGGCGATCTACAAGTTGCTCGCTGCCCTGTGGCCCGGCATCGCCGCGCTCCCCGCCGTGCTTCCTGCTTGGGTCGGGCTCGGGACCGGCGAATTCCTCTGTTTCATGGCGTTCTGGGCCCTCAACGTCTGGGTCGCTCTACGCGGGATGGATTCCATCAAGTTCCTCGAGACCTGGGGCGCTCCGTTCCTGCTGGCCGTTGCCGGGTCCCTGTTCGTGTGGGCCTGGGTTCGGGTCGGCGGAATCGGTCCGATGCTCGAGTCCCCAGCCGAGCTGACAGTCACGGGTGCCGAGGTCCGGGCCGGCATCGGCGCCGTTTTCGGCGCTGGGCTCACGTCCGCCGTGGCGTTCTGGGGAACGATGGCGTTGTCGATCCCCGACTTCTCGCGCTTCGCCCGGACTCAGCGCGATCAGATCGTGGGTCAGGCGGTTGGTCTTCCACCGACCATGGCGGTCTTTGCGTTCATCGGCGCGGCGGTGACGAGCGCCACGGCCGTGATCTTCGGCACGCGCATCGCCGATCCAATCGAGCTGCTGTCGCGCATCGGAGGCCCCATCACCGTGGTGATCGCGATGCTCGGCCTCGCCGTGGCAACCCTCACGACGAACATCGCCGCCAATGTCGTGGCGCCGGCCAACGGGTTCAGCAACGTGGCGCCGCATCGGGTGTCCTTCAAGACCGGTGTGATGATCACGGCCTTGATCGGCATTCTCATGTTCCCCTGGCGGCTCTACAACGACGCGGCCGCCTACATCTTCACATGGCTGATAGGCTACGGCGCACTCCTGGGGCCCGTGGCCGGTATCATGATCGCTGATTACTTCGTGCTGCGACGCAGCGTCCTCGACCTCGATGGGTTGTATCGGCGCGGCGGACCCTACGAGTATTCGCGGGGCGTGAATTGGATCGCCATGGTGGCACTGCTCCTGGGTGTGGCACCGAATCTGCCGGGGTTCTTGGCAGCGCTCGGCATCGTCGATGGCTCGCCGCTCACCGTGGGTATCTACAACTGGGCGTGGTTCGTGGGTTTCTTCGTGTCCGGCGGGTTGTATCTGGTGGGTATGCGAGTGCTCCCCACATCCGGGCCAGGGCATGGGGAGGTGCCGCATGCCGAGATTTGACGTGACTCCCACGCTGTCGACCGAACAGCTCGAGCGGAACTTCGCGGACATTGCCCCGCCGTTGACGTCGGACGCGGCGCTCCTCGAGGCGGCCAAGTGCCTGTTCTGCTATGACGCCCCATGTACACATGCTTGTCCCACCCACATCGACGTGCCGGCGTTCATCAAGAAGATCGAGACGGGAAACCTGAAAGGCTCGGCGCGGGTGATTCTCGATGCGAACCCGATGGGCCACTCCTGTGCTCGAGCGTGTCCAGTGGAGGTGCTGTGCGAGGGTGCGTGCGTGTTGAATGACCGCGACGAGCAACCCATCAAGATCGCGTTGCTCCAGCGGCATGCGACGGACTACGCGCTGGAGCATGAACTCGCGCTGTTTCGGCCAGGTGCGCCCAACGGGAAGAAGGTTGCCATCGTGGGTGCCGGGCCGGCAGGGCTCTCCTGCGCGCAGGATCTGAGGCGCTGGGGCTATGCGGTGACCGTATTCGAGGCCAATGACCGGCCCGGTGGGCTCAACACGTATGGCATCGCCGAGTACAAGTTGCGACCGGACACCGCGCTCGCTGAGGTGCAGATGATTTTGGACCTCGGCGTGACGCTCCGCACCGGCGTCTCGGTCGGACGCGATGTCAGCTTCGATGAGCTGGAACGTGGGTTTGACGCGGTCTTCGTCGGTGTGGGGCTCGGTGCGACCCGGCGGCTGGAGATCCCCGGAGAAGATCTGCCGGGGGTGCACGAGGCCCTGGCGTTCATCGAGCATCTGAAGACGCATCCCCACGCGGACACACGGGTCGGCCGAGCCGTGGTGGTGATTGGGGCGGGGAACACGGCGATTGATGCCGCAACCCAGGCGAAGCGTCTCGGCGCGGAGCACGTGACGATCGTCTACCGGCGCGCAGTGGACGACATGCCGGCCTATGACTACGAATACGACCTGGCCAAGCGGGACGGGTGCGAGTTCCGCTTTCACACCGCACCCAAGCGCATCCTCGGTGTCGACCATGTGACCGGGATCGAGTGCGTCCGCACCGAGCCGGGCGAGCCTGGCGCCGACGGGCGCCGGCGCCCCGTGGACGTTCCCGAGAGCACGCACGTGATCGAGTGCAACATGGTGATCAAGGCGCTCGGGCAGGTCGTGCGAGACGATTTCGCACGCGCCGCATCGCTCACGATCGAGGACGGACGCATGGTAAGCACCAAGCCTAGGGTGTTCGTGGGAGGGGACTGCGCCAACGGCGGTGCGGAGATCGTCAACGCGGCAGCGGAGGGGAAGCACGCGGCGGCGGCGATCCATGCGTACTTGCAGGAAACGGGAGGCTAGGAGAATCCCATGGCCGATCTACGCGTCAACTTTGCCGGGATCGAGAGCCCCAATCCTTTCTGGCTGGCGTCGGGTCCACCCACAAACACCTACGATCAGGTCGCGCGGGCATTTGACGCCGGTTGGGGTGGTGCCGTGTGGAAGACTATCGGCGAGCCGATCATCAACGTGTTCTCCCGCTACGGGTCTGTAGACGTCGGCCTGACCCGGATGATGGGCTTCAATAACATCGAGCTCATCACGGACCGGCCGCTGGAGGACAATCTCAAGGAGATCGCGGCGGTTAAGCGGAACTACCCCAACCATGCGGTGATCGTGTCCCTGATGGTGGACTCGAAGCGGGAGGCGTGGCACGAGATTGTCCGTCGCACCGAGGACACCGGGGCCGACGGCCTCGAGCTGAACTTCGGCTGTCCCCACGGGATGAGTGAGCGGGGAATGGGTAGTGCGGTGGGCCAGGTACCCGACTACACGTGTCAGATCGTGGAGTGGGTGAAAGAGGTGGCGACCACGCCGGTGATCGTGAAGCTCACGCCGAACGTCACGGACATCACCTACATCGCTCGCGCTGCCGTCAAAGGTGGCGCGGACGCCGTTTCGCTCATCAACACCATCAACTCCATTGTGGGGGTGGATCTGGACACGTTCGCGCCGTTGCCGGCGGTGGGTGGAAAGTCGAGCCACGGCGGCTACTGCGGGCCGGCCGTGAAGCCCATCGCGCTGCACATGGTCTCGGCAGTTGCTCGCGATCCTGAGGTACGGGTTCCCGTTTCCGGGATCGGCGGGATCGCCACCTGGAGGGACGCCGCCGAGTTCATCGCGCTCGGCGCGGGCACGGTGCAGGTGTGTACAGCCGTCATGCACTATGGCTTTCGCATCGTGGAGGACCTGCGCGACGGCCTCGAGAACTGGATGGATGACCAGGGCCACCGAACGCTGGCCGACGTGTGCGGGCGCGCGCTGCCCAACGTCGTGAGCTGGGAGGACCTCGACCTCAACTACCACCTCGTGGCCCGCATCGACCAGGACTCGTGCATCCAGTGCGAGTTGTGTTGGGTGGCGTGTGAAGATGGCGCCCATCAGGCCATTCGGCGAATCGACAAACGGGAGGCGGGCAACGGGAAGCGTGCTCCGGCCGTCGAGATCATCGAGGAGGCATGCGTAGGCTGCAACCTCTGCGCTGCTGTCTGCCCCGTGCGCGGCTGTATCTCCATGGCGCAGGTGCCGAACGACCATCCGGGGGTGACGTGGAGAGACTACGTGGCTGGGAAGGGAACCCTCGCGCCGCGTTCGGAGCACTTCCACACGGCCACCTGGTCACCACGAGGATAGAGCCAGCGTCCCCGGTCCCCCGGTCAGCGAATAGACGCCGTCCGCTCCCGGATCCAGTCGGACACGAGCTCCAGAAACCCGGGTGCAAACTCCTTCTTCAAGGACGCGTACTCGCTCGGGTTGCCTGTCTCCGATGCCTGAAACAAGTGGTTCATTCCCGGCAGCACCCTGACCGTGTAGTCACGATTGCCGGCGGCCGCGAGGGCGTCATTCATCGGACCGACGTTGAGCGTCGGAGGAACCTGGAGGTCGGTTTCGCCGAATACGGCCAGCACGGGAACCGTCACCCTCCGTAACGCCGCCACGGGATCGAAATCCAAGAAGAACCTGAACCACGGACTCTGCACGCCCACGATCTGCTGCTGAGCCCGTGTCTGCACGAACGTGTCGAGATCGGAGATCCGGTCGCGTTGCTCGGGCGGCAGCGCGTCGATGCTCTCTCGGATCTGCGTTTCGATCTCCTGCTGCACCGCGTCCCATCCGGTATCGGCACGGATTGCTGCGAAGATCCCCTCCTGCAGTCTGCGTTGTCGCTCCAACTGCTCGGGGGTGCCGCCGTTGGCCTTCAGGATCAGTTCACCCTGGGCGAGGAGAATGCGGTCGCCAGGTACGGCGGTCCCGGCAAGCAGGACGATGAAGGCGACGTCCCTCGACCGCCCGGACGCGATCGGCGCGACCAGTGCGCCTTCGCTGTGCCCCAACAGTCCGATGGCGTCGCGCCGGATATCCGGCCGTGCCTGGAGCAACGCGACCGCTGCGAGGGCGTCGTTGGCAAAGTCGTCGGAGGTGGCGGTCTGCACGCTGCCGCTTGAGCCGCCGACTCCCCGGTCATCGTAGCGCAACACGGCGATACCGTTCCGGGTCAGATGATCGGCGATCAGGCGGAACGGCTTGAAGCCGAAGATCTCCTCGTCGCGATTCTGCGGACCACTCCCCGTGATGAGCACCACCGCCGGATGCGGGCCCGGGCCCTCCGGTACGGTGAGCGTGCTGGCAAGCGTGACGTCGCCGTTCGCGAAGCTGACCTCCTCCTCTCGGTACGGCGGGGGCGCCGCAGGCTCGGGTTCGACCGCGGCTGTCGCCGCAGGTCGAAGCCAGAACGTGCCGTTCACTCCCGATTGTTCGAACGACCCGCTGATGCTGTCTCCCCGGAGCTCGCCGTCAAACACGGCCAGGCCGGGCC
>JBDHEI010000001.1:0-136256 GCA_039591075.1 Gemmatimonadota bacterium | reverse complement strand
CCGCGACCAACGCTATCTGGTTCGGCACCGACACCAACTACATCGGCCGAGTGATCGTGCCCTGACCCCCTGGCGCTGGACCGGCCTGGCAGCACTCCTGGTGGCGACCGCCGCCGGCGCCTATGGCGACGGTCCCCCGCCAGGACACACGGGCGGGTTCCGCGAACCGACCTGTCTGCGCTGCCATGCCGACAAACCGGTCGACGACCCGCTCGGCGCTGCCGCCATCCTGAGATTGCCAGACACCTTCGAGCCGGGCGAGACCTATGAATTGCTTGTGGCGATCACGAGACCAGGGCTCGTCCGTGCCGGGTTCCAGCTCGCGGCTCGGTCGCTCCGCGCCGATAGCTCCGTGACCCAGGCCGGCACGTTCCGCGTGACCGGGCCGGCACTCACAATCGTGCGCCACGAAGGCATCGAGTACCTCCAGCACACCTCGGAAGGCACACAGGTGGCCCGGGCGGACACTGCTGTCTGGACGGTCGGGTGGATGGCGCCGCTCGAAACTTCCACGGTGACGTTTCACCTGGCGGCGAACGCCACCAACGACGATGCCTCGCTACTCCACCTGACCCGTCGCTCCACGCGTAGGAAGAGCGTATTCCCATCGACAAGCAAACCGGCGGTGTTCAACTCTTGGGTCTTGAACTGCAAGACAGGATCCGGCTGGCCATCGCCGCTCACATCCTGCCTTAGCCACGACCGTACTGGTGCCACCCCTATCGTGATCGGGTCGTCGTCATCGTCGATCTCAATCGTCGCAACATCAACAGTCGTCACATCCACGCCATCCTCAAGGATCGCCACGCTGACGACGCCCTTGCTGGTCGCCTTAATGCAGTTCGGGTCGCTGCCGGGCTTGATGTCGATGGACACTTCAGTTTCCAACGGCCCGACTATTAGCTCGGTGGAGAAGCCCAGGCTGATGAGGTCGGCCTCAGAGAGAACGATCTCGTTTATCCGCTTTGTCCGCCATTGCTGCGCGGCGCCAGATCCTTGACCCCCGGCGTGTCCACCACCTCGATCTCGCGGCCGTTGAAGCCCGCCTTGGCCCACACCACCTCGACCGCGGTTTCGGGATAGTTGGAGACCGTGACGTAGCGGCGGGTGAGGTTCTTGAACAGAACACTCTTCCCGACGTTGGGATTGCCCACGAGCACGGTCGTCTTGCCCACGGAACCTGCCTCGCTGCTCATGGCTAAATCAGTACTGAAATAGTCGCCTTTGGTGTTAAAGCAGTCATGAAGCCAGGTTGAGGTCGGGGAGCGCCGAGGATTCCCTACACCGTTCCCCCAAAGAGCGCGGCGCGGGAAAACCCAGCCGTACCGTCGGCCAGGCCCTAGCCGACCCCTTTCCCAGCCTCTACTGTTTACGTTTACGGAGTCACCCTCCCGGAGAATCGCCCGAGTGTCCGAGCTCGAACGTCTAACCGTCGCCTTGGCGGAGAGTTACCAGATCCAGCAGGAACTCGGTGCAGGCGGCATGGCGACCGTGTACCTGGCGCGCGACGTAAAGCACGACCGCCTGGTCGCCGTCAAGGTGCTGCACCCCGACCTCGCCGCCTCGCTGGGCCACGAGCGCTTCCTCAGGGAAATTCAGGTCACCGCCAAGCTGAGCCACCCCCACATCCTGCCGCTGTACGACTCGGGCCAGGCGGACGGCTTCCTCTACTACGTCATGCCGTTCGTGGAGGGTGAGTCGCTGGCGGACATGATCGCGCGCGAGCAACAGCTGCCCATCCCCGACGCGGTGCGCATCACCCGGGAGGTGGCGGAGGCGCTGGGGCACGCTCACGCTTACGGGCTGGTGCACCGCGACATCAAGCCCGCTAACATCATGCTGTCGGGCGGGCACGCGGTGGTGGCGGACTTCGGCATCGCGCTCGCCGTCACCGAGGCGGGCGGCGAGAAGCTCACCCAGACGGGGACGGCGATCGGCACGGCTATTTACATGAGCCCCGAGCAGGCCGTGGGGCTGGAGAACATCGACGGGCGCAGCGACATCTACAGCCTCGGCTGCCTGCTGTACGAGATGCTCGTCGGGCAGGCACCGTTCACAGGGCCCAACCCGCAGGCGGTCATGGCACGGCACACGATGGATGCCGTGTCGCCGCCCAGCATCATCCGGCAGACCATCTCCGAGGACCTCGAGGACATTATCTTCACGGCCTTGGCCAAGGCGCCGGCCGACCGGTTTCGCACCGCCGGAGAGTTTGCCGAGGCGCTGAGCATGCTGGACAGCGGCACGCTGGCCCAGCAGCGGCATTCGCGGACCGTTACGGCGGCGCGCACGGCGCACACCGCGGCGCTGGGGCGCACTGGACGCCGGCGCCTGCCGCGCACAGCGATTGCGGCGGCGTCCGCAGTGGCCGTAGTGGGACTCGGCTTCGGGGTTTGGCAGCTGTGGCCGGGAGGCGGCTCGGGCGAGGTAACGCCCGGGGGCCTCGATCCCACCAGTGTGGCGGTGCTCTACCTTCACGACCTGAGCCCAGACGGCGAGCTCGGCCAAGTGGCCGACGGCCTCACGGAGGCACTTATCGAGAGGCTCTCCGAGGTCCGCGCACTGGACGTGATCTCGAGAAACGGTGTGGCTCCGTACCGGGAGAGTGCCCTGCCGCCCGATAGCATTGGCCGGGCCCTTGAGGTAGGGAGCTTGATCATGGGATCGGTCGAGCCAGTCGGCAGTCAGCTGCGTGTGACCCTACGGCTCGTGGACGGCACGAGTGGCGTGGATATCGAGCGGACGAGCTTTCAGCTGGCTGCTGCAGAGCTCCTTGCCGCACAGGACTCCGTCGCCCTCCGCGCGTCCAGCCTGTTGCGTCAGCGCCTCGGTGAGGAAGTTCGAGTGCGCGAGCGCAGGGCGGAGACGTCGAGCGTCGAAGCGTGGACGCTGGTGCAGCGGGCGGAACGGCTGCGCAAGGACGCCGAAGGACTGCTCAGCGCAGGTCAGCTGGACGGAGCTGCCGACGCCTTCGCGAGGGCGGACTCGGTGCTCGCGCTCGCCGAGGCAGCCGACCGGGAGTGGGTCGAGCCGCTCGCCCTGCGGGCCCACATCGCGTTTCGTCGCGGGCGGACCGCCGCCTATAGGGGGGACTTACCGACGATCCTCGATCAGATCGAGGTCGGCCTGGGTCACGCCAACCGCGCCCTGGCACTCGCCCCCAATCATGCCCGGGCACTCGAGCAACGCGGCACGCTCACGTATTTTCACTGGCTGCTAGGGGTGACGCCCGATCCCGCCGACGCTGAGCGGCTCTTCAGTGAGGCTCGCGCGGATCTGGAGGCTGCGGTACGAGCCGATCCCACGTTGGCAACCGCACACGGCTTGCTGAGTCATCTCTACATCAACACGGATGATCAGGTCTCAATGCTCCTGGCGGCGCGGCGCGCCTACGAGGAGGACGCGTATCTCGCCGATGCGGGTCAGATCCTGAACCGGGTGTTCTTCGGGTACTACAATCTCGGCCAGTTCGCCGACGCCCGGCACTGGTGTGATGAGGGATTGCGACGCTTCCCGGACGACCACCTGTTCCTGGAGTGCCAGCTCAGGATCATGATGACGGAGCAGGGAACCCCCGATGTGGATCGGGCGTGGGAGCTCGTGGCGCGCCTGGAGGCCGCTGCCCCGGAGGCCCGCCGGGAGTACTGGCGCCGTCGCGGCGAGATGTTCGTTGGAGGTGTAATCGGTCGGGCCGGGGATACGGATAGCGCGCGTACCGTTCTGGTGCGAGCGCGCGGAGATCGCGAAGTCGACCCGAACTACGAACTGGCCGAGTTTGAAGCCGCCGTGCGCACGATGCTGGGCGACTACGACGAGGCCATCGAGCTTCTGAAGCTGTGGGTGGCGGCCAACCCGGATGAGGCGTTCGAGGCCGGGGAGAATGTTGCCTGGTGGTGGGAGCCCCTGACGGACCACCCAGGGTTCCAGGCGCTGCTGGCGGGCCGTCCGTGACCATGATACGTTAGCAGCCCGAATAACCACCTCTAGGCTGAACGCAGTTTGGCCCTTTTTTTGCTGGCAAATGTAGCTCGCTGCAACATGCGCCTTTAGGACGGAGTAATCATGAGAAAAATCCTCCCGATTCTGCTGACCGCGTCGTTGGTTGTCGCGTGTCAGGACCAGCAGCCCACCACCGCCCCGGACGGTGCGCCGATTCGCTTCGCGATATCCGACGGCGCTTCTGGCGGCAACCCGGACTTCTTCTTCTATCCGCCGCTGGCGGATAGTCCCACCGGGGATCCAAACTTCGATGCAGGCGAGTTCAATGCGTTCCTCGCGCCGTTCGTGAGGATCTGCGAGCTGGATTATCGCCTTCAGGACCAGGACCCGCCCACGACGCCTCCGACCGTGCTCAGTTGCGTCGAGACCTTTACAGACATAGTGCGGCCGATGACGTTGGACTTCGGCAACGAGCAATACAAGTTCAACTGGAAAACGGGAGACTTCCCGTTACAAGACTCGGTCGCCTATCGGATCCATGTCTACGTCGGGAGTGAGGCGCTCGGCACCCTCGGTTACCGGGACGTCATCCCGCTCCCTGGCCCGCCGGTGGCCAGCTGCTCCACCCTCGATGATTTCTGCCAGTTCAATAACGGCAGCACCCTCCCCATCAAGGTGCGGATCGAGAACCGCGCGTTCTGTCCGGTAGGCGTGGAGTGCCAGACGCAGTCCTTCGACCTCGCCGGTGGGGTCTCTTTCAACCTCGAGGACCAGTTCCTGCTGAACGTCCCGAACCAGCCGGAATCCCAACAGGGTACCGTGACGTTCCAGCAGTGCGCAGTGGACAACACGCCGAGTCTCATCGACCTGCCCCTCTTCGGCCCTTGCATGGAAACGGTGCTCCTCTCCGGCGAGCCCGTCGAGCTCGATCCCGACTTCACCGCTACCATCTCGTTCTGCGACGTAGACGTTCTCGCAGACTATGGACCGGGCTCGCCGGACAACCTCAGTGCGGCACAGGTGGCGAACCTCCGGGTTCACCACTTCCGCGGCGCGACGGGTGAGGGGGGAGTCGAGGCACTGCGAGTGGCGAACGACTGTCCCGAGCCCCTGCCCGGGTCCAGTGCGAGTCTCCCCTCCAACCCGATCGAGCGGTTAGCCGGCCGGATCCTGTCCTGGATCGGTCCGCGACCCTTGCAGGCCGCCGCCGTCGGGAGGGGAGGTTTCGGCGGCAACAGCATGGAGACCATTGGCAGCAAGTTCAAGATCGCACTGCCTGCGAAGATCGACTTCGTGGATGTAGCCGATGCCACGCGTGTCGCGCTTGTCGGCTCCACACTTCAGACTCGGGCTATTGTCACCGATCTCAACGGTGCCGCTGTCGCGGGCGCTACGGTGCGATGGAACGTCGCGGCGGTAGGCATTGAAGGGGCAGAGGTCACCGGCAGCGTCGCCCCGTCATCGGCGGACTGCGTGGTAGGCTCCTCAGACGATGTCGTGTGCACTACGGGTTCGTCCGGGAGCGTCGAGGTCGGCTGGATGCTGGCCACTGATCCGGGAATCAACAAGCTGACCGCGGGCGGGCGGGGTATCGCAGACTCCCGCAACGGATTCAATGGCCCGCGCGACGCGACCTATACCGCCGGACCGTTCGACCCGTTCCAACCCATCGGGTATACCGAGAGCGGGGACGATGATATCGGGTCGCCCGACGACGAGATCTTTACGACGATCGCCGAGAATACGCGACTCCTTTTCACCGCCATCGGCTGTGAGGAGGGCTTTGGCACACCGAATGCCATCGACGGCACGATGGACCCGGGGGAGTGGGATTGCGCCATTCCGCAGACGTTCCAAGTCAATCTCTCCGGCGGCTCGACCGTCGATGCCACACTGTACTACATGAATGACAACAGCGACTTCCACCTCGCGGTGGTCGTGCCTGGTACGGATCGGCAGAACGGTTTGCGGGTCGAGTGGGACAGCGACGGCGACGGCAACCTCGGCGGGCGCGAAGTCGGCGACGACGTCTGGGAGTTCGATCCCGACGACGGCCCCGCCGACAAGTTCATCGACGACAAGTGCTCGACATCGAGCCAGTCGGGCTGCGGCAACAACGACGCCGATTTCCTCATTACCCCAGGTGTCGGCATGGATACGGAAGCTGCCTTCGATAACACCGTTGGAGGCCAAACCGTGTACGAGATGTCGCATCCGCTCTCGACAGAACAGGTGTGCGAAATCTTCGGCAAAAAGGGGTGCAGCAGCGCGTTCCCAATCGATCTTCAGGCTGCTGTGGGGCAAACCAAGGGCGCGGTCTTCACGCTGCGCCTCGGCAGCGGGGCCCAAGGAAACACTCAGTGGCCTGGGTTCCTGGATTACTTGATGATCCAGATCAAGTAGCCGCATCGTAGACCGAACAGCCCGTGGCCGTTCGAAACAGGGCTCCCGAGGCACTCGCCTCGGGAGCCCACTTCGTTCCCGGCACAGCCCCCCGTGGGCACAAACCAACAGTTTCCTTAGCAAACGTACGCGTCGGGGATCTTCCCTCGGTTTCGTAGACACCGGATTACGCTGCACAGGACTCATAGTCAGCGGGCGACTGGTACCCCAGGGCGGAGTGGCGTCGGTGCTGATTGTAATAGTGGAGGTAGCGTCGCAGCTCGCGCCGGAGCGCCGCCTCGCTCTCGAAGCGGGTGCCGTGGATCGGCTCGGCTTTGAGCGAGTGAAAGAACGACTCGACGTGGGCGTTATCCTCGGGGCCACGCTGGGCCGAGCTCTGCTGGATCCCCAGCGCCCGCAACCCGATCGCGAAAGGCCACGGCGCAGTACTCACTCCCGCGATCGCTGTGAAAGATCACGCCGTCGGGGGGCTGGCGTCGCCGCACGGCGGCGGCGAGCACACGCTGCGTCAGGCGCGCATCGCGCCGCGGGCCCAGGCTCCACGCGAGAACCCGGCGCGAACACTGATCCACGACCACCGCGAGGAACCGCCAGCGGGAGGCGATGAGAACGTATGTGATGTCGCCCACCCACACCTGATTGGGCCGCCGCGCGGGAGCCGATTCGGGGGCTGCTCATAGAAGCGGTGCAACGCCGGATTCGATCGATACACCCGTGCCACGCGTGCCCGCAGGCCCGCCGCGTCATAGATCCGTGGACTGCCATACCGCCCACGGTGCCGTCGAAACAGCGCGGTGATGCGCTGGGTCAGTCGCCGGTCCTGCGCCGCGTGCCGACTCTCGCCGCGCCGCCGCCACGCATAGTAGCCCGCGGGCGTCACGCCATAGAGCGCACAGAGCTGCGTCACCGCATACGTGTCCGCTTGGGTCGCGATGAACGCGAAGATGTCCTGCTTTCGACGGAGCAGAACCAGATGGCTGTTTTGTACGCCGGGGCCTGAGAGGGACTAGGAAGGGTTCCGATGCGTCCCGCGGAGCCTCAACGGGACGGTCCAGGGACTGCCGTGCAGGTATCAGACAACTCGACCACACCCACCGGGGCCCTATGCTCCCCGGACGGGGTGTGGTCAGGTGTCAGACGGCTGGTCGTTCGTCGGTCCTACGACTCGACGTGGGGCTTCTCGCTCGCTTCCCTCGCCGCCTTCATGATCAGGCGGTAGATCGCGTACGCCAAGGCGATGAGCAGGACGACTTTGAGGATCATCCACAGAAACCCCAGGAACGCTCCGAGGAGCGGAAACAGAAACGCCGTGAGGATCTGCCAGACGACATAGCCTCCCACACCCACCGCACCGACGACCAGGAGTGGTCGCAGCATGAGACACCTCGCGAAAGACTGACTGCCAACGACACTACGGTCCCGGCCCCAGCAGGTTTCGGGAACCGGCTGGCGTCCCGAGCATTGGGTCACGGTGCGCAGGCCGAAGTGCTAGATTCTGGCGTTCCGACATATCGCGCGGGCCCGGGCAACTCCACCTCCGCCGGTCTGTCCCGCGGTCTTCAGCCCATATCCGGGGAGGGGAGTTCCAATGAAACCGATGATTGGCGCGATGTTCCTGCTCGCGCTCGCGGGTTCCGCCATGGCACAGCAGAACGACGGAGTGTTTCCGTTCGACTACCGATTGGTCGAGCTGGAGAACGGGTTCAAAGCGTATCTCATCAAGGCCGGTGCGCCGGGGCAGGTCGCCTACGTGTCGATGGTGCGGACCGGCAGCCGCGACGAAGTGGAGCCCGGCAAGAGCGGGTTCGCCCACTTTTTCGAGCATATGATGTTCCGGGGCACCGAGAAATACCCCGACTTCGATGCAGTGACGGCCGGCATGGGTGCCGCTCGGAATGCGTTCACCAGCAACGACATGACGGTCTACTACGAGGTTGTGGCCAGTGACTATCTGGAGCAGGTCATGGACCTGGAGTCGGACCGCTTCATGAACCTCAAGTACGCCGAGTCGGATTTCCGTACCGAGGCCGGCGCCGTGCTTGGCGAGTACCAGCAGGGCGCCCTCAGCCCAGGACGGTTCTTGGACGAGAAGGTCCGCATGACGGCGTTCGACCGGCACACGTACCGCCACACGACCATCGGCTTCGAGGCGGACGTGCGGGCCATGCCCGAGGGCTACGACTACAGCATCTCGTTCCACCGGCAGTTCTACCGGCCGGAGAACGTGGTACTCGTCATCGCGGGGGACTTCGATCTGGAGCGAGCGGCCTCGCTCGTCCGGCAGTACTACGCCGGATGGGAGCCGGGATACACCGCAGCCAACGTGCCGGTCGAGCCCGAACAGACCGCCCCGCGCCGGCAGACGGTTCGCTATCCCGGACGCACCCTCCCCGTACTGAGCGTGAACTACAAGGGCCCGGCATGGAGTGCGACCGACAGGCTCGCCGTCGCCACCGAGGTGCTCGGCGCCGTGGCGTTCGGATCTAACTCGGATCTCTACAAGAAGCTGGTGATCCAACAACGCCGCGTGCAGTACCTGTTCGGCGGGTTCGGTCTCGACCGCGATCCTGGCCTCCTCACCATTCAGACCATGGTCATCGACCCGAACGATGTTCGCGCGGTCGAGGGGGAGATCCAGGCGACCGTGGCGCGGTTCCAGAATGAGCTGGTCGATGCGAAGTTGCTCGCGGATACCAAGAGCAACGTGAAGTACGGCTTCCTCATGGGGCTCGAGACGGCGCAGAACGTGGCGTTTAGCCTGATCCAGTATGTCATCAATGCCGGTGGGATCGAGGCCGTGAACGACTACTATCGCACCCTCGACACCGTGACGGCCGAAGACGTGCAGGCCGCGGCGCAGCGGTTTCTGGTGGACAGCGGGAATACGGTGGTCACGATGGTACAGGCGGGGGGTGAATGATGCGGGGATTCACATTGCTTTCTACCGGGTTGGTCGTCATGGCGGCATGTGCGCAAGCCCCGAAGGGGACGGTCACCCTGCGCGAGCCGGACTCGCCGTTCATCACCTTCAACATCTGGGTCAAGGCGGGATCGCAAAACGACCCGGCGGAGAAAGAAGGACTCGCGGCCTTGACCGCGAGCCTCCTGTCCGACGGTTCGACGACCGAGGACACCTACGAGCAGATCCTTGCCAAGCTCTACCCGATGGCGGCGGGGTACGGCTACAACGTGGACAAGGAGATGACGGTCTTCACCGGCCGTGTTCACAAGGACAACCTGGACGCCTACTACACGCTCTTCAGCAACGCCCTCCTCAAGCCGGCGTTCGACGAACAGGACTTCGAGCGCGTCAAGTCGCAGACGCTCAACTTTCTCGAGCGGTCGCGGCGCTACAACCGTGACGAGGAGTTATCCAAGGAGCTGCTGTTCTGGATGGCCTACCACGGGACGCCCTATGAGCACCCCGAGGAAGGGTATGTCGAGTCCGTGCGGTCCATCACGCTCGACGATGTTCGCGCCTTCTACGAGACCTACTACGTCGCCAACAACATCGCGGTCGGGCTGGGTGGAGGCTACGAGATACCCCTCGCCCGGCGCGTGCGTGATGACTTCGACACGCTCCCGACGGCCAACATCACGCAAGTGTCAGCACCCGAGCCGCGGATGCCCAGCGGGGTGAAGGTCCTGATTGTCGAGAAGGAGACCGATGCGTCAGCGATCTCCTTCGGGTTCCCCACTGACCTCAGGCGGGGGCACGAGGACTTCTGGGCCATGGTCGCGATGAATTCGTGGTTTGGGGAGCACCGTGAATCGTTCAGTCATCTGTACCAGGTGATCCGCGAAACCCGCGGCATGAACTATGGCGACTATAGCTACATCGAAGCCTACCCGTTGGGCTACACCACCCAGGTGCCTCCCACGAACGTCTCACGCCGGAGTCAGCTCTTCGAGATCTGGATTCGGCCCATTTCGCTCACGGCGCCTGGAAACCTGCACGATCGTACCCTGTTCGCCACACGGGCGGCCTGGCACGAGCTTAAGTTGCTCACCGACAGCGGTATGACCGACGAGACGCTGGCGGCGACGCAGCAGTTCCTGCGCAACTACGTCCTCAACTGGAGCGCCACCGTGAGTCGGCGTCTCGCCTATGCCGTGGATGACCGGTTCTACGACCTGCGGCCGGGGTACCTCGAGGCAATCCGCCCAAGCATCGCAGCATTGACCCTCGAGGACGTCAATGCGGCGATCAAGCGCCACCTGCAGTACGACGACATGTACGTGGTCTTCATCACGGCGGATGCCGAGGGGCTGAAGCAGAAGCTGTTGAGTGGTGCCCCGACGCCCATCACCTACGCGGGCGGCAATCCCGCCGAGCACCTGGCAGAGGATGAGGCGATCGCGAACTTCCCGATTCCGGTCGCTGCCGAGAACATCACTATTATCGGAATCAACGAGGTCTTCGAGCGGAAATGAACGACCAGCCTCCTCCCAGGGACCGGCCGAGCGAACCCCTCCTGGACGACGTGGGGACCGCCATCGTCGCAGGGAAAGAGACCACGGAGTTCTTGTGGCAGGTGCCAAACGACGAGGCGAGCCGAGTTCGGCTCAGTGAGCTTCTCGTGCTGATCCGAGACAAATCTGCCAAGAAGGGCCGGCGGGAGATGCCTCGAATCTGCGACGATCTACTGAAGGCCCTCGAGGCGTCGCCAACTCCGCAGCAGGTGGACCTGCTGCAGGACGGATTCGATCGTCTCTACAAACTATGGTCGGCGGCCAAGTCGGGATTGCTCTAGACAATCGCGACGGATGATGGTCTCTGCGGGCCGGTGCCTCTTGATGACGGGGCCCGGCCCGCCTGCCTCCCCGATCAACACACGAGGCTACAATTGCCGCTCGGCAGCACTACTCCCTATTTTGTTGGCGACATGAAACAGCGACGCTCGACGAGCACAGTGACCCACAGGTGTCCAACCGGTGGCCCGATGCCGCCAGATCCGCGGAGGGTTCGATGCGCGCCGTGGTAACGGGTGGCGCGGGCTTCATCGGAAGCCATCTCGTCGAGCACCTGCTGGCGCGGGGCGACGAGGTGATCTGCATCGAGCACGCACATGCAGATGCGACATGGGTGGGCGATCTGCCGATCGACTACCGAGACCATGGGGTAGAGCGCACGGCGCAGCTCCGTGCCGCCTTGGACGGGACCGACGTAGTCTTCCACCTCGCCGGTCTCACTCAGGCCCGGCGCTCCTCGGAGTACTACGCCGTCAACACGGAAGGGACCGCCCGCGTACTGGAGGCTGCCTCGCAACTCGGAAGCCGCGCGCCCCGGATCATTCTAGCCTCCTCGCTCGCGGCGGTCGGTCCCGGTCAGCTGGGAAAGCCCATCACCCTCGCGGACGTGCCGCGTCCGCTGTCGCACTACGGCCGCTCCAAGCTCCTGGCCGAGGTAATGATGCGGGCGTACCGAGACAGCGTCCCCGGCGTGATTCTCAGACTTCCAGCCGTCTACGGGCCGCGGGAGCGTGCGGTGCTCACGTTCTTCCGAATGGTGGAGCGCGGCATCGCGCTCACGGTGGGCGAGTGGAGCCGCGAGGTGAGCATGCTCTACGTGAGCGACTTGGTAGACGGGTTCGTGGCCGCAGCGTCGAACCCCGACGCCGCCGGCCAGACCTTTCACCTTGCTCACCCGGAACCACTATCGTGGCGCCAGTTCGCCGAGGTCGTCGCTCGCGAACTGGATCGTGACCCCGTCTTGGTGAGCGTGCCCCAAGCAATCGCACGCGTCGTGGCGCTCGGAGCCGAGGCGGGGGCGCTGGTGCGTCGTTCCGCCGCGATCCTCAACCGCGACCGCATCAGAGAGATCTTTCAGCCGGGCTGGGTGTGTGACGTTTCGCTCGCGATTGAGCGCCTCGGATTTCGACCCCGATACCCGCTGAAAGACGGCGTGCACGCGACGGCGACCTGGTATCGGGAAGCAGGATGGATCTGAAACCGACGCTGCGTCCGGTCGACCGCGTCGTCATCCTGTTCAATGCTGCGCTCGCTCTCCTGTGGTTGAGTGCACTCGGACGAGTGCCGTTCGCGCCCGTAATCGTCGTGGCACAGATCACGGCCGTCACCGTTCCGTTCCTCACCCTCAAGATCGACCCGCGTGCGTCGCGGTTCGGTCGCGGGATCCGGGAGCTCTACCCCATCGTTGTCATCGCGGTGTCGTGGACCGAGCTGGGCCTGATCCGGGAGCTCTTTCACGCGGAAGCCCATGACGCCCTCATCGCGTCGCTCGACCTGGCAATCTTCGGGCAGAACCTCCAGGCCATTTGGATGCCTGCGATGCCCGATGTCTGGTTCAGCGAGATGATGTTTGCGGTCTACTTCCTGTACTATCCCATGGTGTTCGGCACGCCACTGATCGTGTTCTTCACCAAGCGGTGGACCGACTTGCGAGACATCGTGTTTCGCCTGACCCTGGTATACTTGGCGTGCTTCGCCATCTACGTCGTGTTCCCCGTGGAGGGTCCCAGCCACTCGGCAACCCGTTACGTCGGCGAACTGACTCAAGGCTTATTCTACCGACTGTCCACTGGCGCAGTCCACGCCGGGGACTCGCTGGGAACAGCGTTCCCCAGCTCGCATGTCGTCGGGGTCGTGACCATGGCGCTGCTGGCGATCAAGTGGTTCTCCCGCCCCGTGGCGATCGTGTACGTCGTACTCGCCGCCGGCGTTACGGTTGCCACGGTGTACACGCAAAACCACTTCGCCGTGGATGCGGCCGCGGGCGTTCTCTATGCGCTGGTGCTCTGGGCCCTCGCGCCGATTGTCGCATCGCTGCTGGCCTCGCGGACCGCCGGAGCGCCACAGCCTCAGTCGGAGCGAGTATCGACAGACCTCGCGGATTCTGCGACGAGAGGGGAGTCGTGAGCGCGCGCGTCCTCGTGACCGGTGCCTCCGGCTTCATCGGATCGTACTTGACTCGCCGGCTCCTCAGTGACGACATCCTGGTACGTGTGCTAGTCCGCAATCCCGCCAAGCTCGCACCGGACGTCCGGGACGAGGTCGAAGTCTTTCAGGGAGACATCGCAAACCCAGACGTCGCAGTCCTCATGGCACGCGCGACCGAGGACGTGCACACGGTCTATCATCTCGCCGCGTGTGCCCGCGCCTGGAGCCGCGATCCGAACGAGTTTCGCCGGGCAAATGTCGACGCCGTGAACGCACTCCTCGAAGCGGCGGCACGACACGGGGTCACGCGTCTGGTGCACGTCTCCACGGTGCTCACTCTCACCCCGCACCGGCACGCGCCGGTGACGGGACCGGCAGCCCAGCCGACACCGTACGAGTCGACTAAGTCCGAGGGTGAGCACCTCGTCGAGTCGTACGCCGCAGGAGGTCGACATGCCGTGATCGTTCACCCCACGCGGGTGTTCGGCCCCGGTCCCCTCAACGATGCTAATGGCGTCACCAAGGCGATCGCCCTCTACGTCGCTGGACGGCTACGCGTTCGGTTGGCCGATCACGACGTGCAGGCGAACTACGTCCACGCCGACGACGTGGCGGAGGGAATGCTCCGCGCCGCCGAGCGAGGCCACAACGGCGCGCACTACGTCCTCGGAGGGGAGAACGCCTCGTTTCGCGAGTTCCTAGAAATCGTGTCGGAGATTGCAAACGTGCGACGATTCACGGTTCCTCTTCCCCGCGGCGTCGCCATGTCCGTGGCCCGGATTGCGGAGACATGGGGCCGCATGGGCGGCACTGCACCCATCACCCGGGGGTGGATTCGGATCTTTCTCGAGGACCGACGCGTGGATAGCGACCCGGCTCGCCAGGACCTCGGATACAGACCCCGTTCCCTGCGCGATGGATTGGCTGGAACCATTCAGTGGCTGGCGGGCAGGCCGAAGGAGATCACAACGTGACGACATCGGAATCATCGGTCCACCATGGAGCCCGGACACCGATCCTGCTCATCACCGCCACACTCGTTCTCGCCGTGCTGTACTACTTTGGTCGGGCCGACACCATCGGCGTGTTCTCCGGAGACCGCGGATGGCATGTGATGACGCCGGGCGTCCGTTCCGCACGCCTGCATTACCTGTTGTCCGCCCTCCTCCTCGGGATCGTGCCGCTCGTCGTGGCCCGATTCGCCTGCGGGATCAGGCTGCGGGAGCTGGGACTCGGCCTGGGACGCTGGCGCGAGGGTCTGATCTGGCTCGCCATCGGTGTGCCGTTGGCGGTGCTCGCCGGAAAGATCGCCGCCGGACAGTCGGCGATGCAGGCCGTGTATCCCCTGGATTCCGCGATTGGCCCCGGCTGGGAGTTCCTACCCTACGCGGCTACCGCGTTTCTGTACTTCGGAAGCTGGGAGATCCTGTTCCGCAGCGTGCTGCTCTTCGGTTTGGCACCATCCATGGGCGGAGCGAGCGCCAACGCCGTGCAAACCGGACTCGCGGTGACAGCCCATTTCGGTCGGGCGCTCAACGAGGTGTTCTCGGCATTGCCGGCGAGTTTCGTGTTTGGCTACGTCACGCTTCGCGTTCGGTCGATCTGGTACGTGGCGCTGATCCACTGGACGGTCGCGATGAGCATGGAGTGGTTCATCCTGACTAGCTAGAACACGTCCAGATCTCGACCAAACACGATTTGGCCGTCGTAGCCCCGCCGGATTTCGGCGACGAGCTCATCCGGCGTCGTGCCCCACAACAACTGGTGGTAGAGCACGAGCAGCCGCGGGTGGGCGCGAGCTGCCACAGCAGCCAACTCGCTCGCCGACGTGTGGGATCGGGCGTGGTAGCGCTGCCATTCGGGCTCTCGGCGGGAAAATCCCGCGTCCGAATAGACTTCGTGCACCAGGATATCGCATCCGGCACACGCCGTGACCAAGCTGTCATGCGGCCGCGTATCGCCGGACACGACGATCACACGATCCGCCGTCTCAAACCGATACCCGTACGCCACCGGCCAGTCCTCGTGTGCCACCGCGATGGCGGTGACCGTGACGTTGGAATCGCGATAGACGGGACCCGGCTGAATCTCCCGAGCGTCGACGCGATAACCGGTGGCATTCTGCGGCTGCAGCCCATCCACCCGACGGTGGATATCCGCCTCGTACGCCGCTACCAGGTGCCGTGTCATGGCCTCCGTCCCCGGCGGACCGAACACCTGGAGCGGGCGCTCGCGCTCCAACACCCACGGTGTCAGGATCAGGTCCGGAAGCCCAACTGTGTGATCACTATGCAGATGAGTGAGAAACACCCGGTCGAGCCGCTTCGGATCGAGGGCACCGATCCCGGATTGCGCGACGGCGGCGGCTCGCCGCACCACCCCGGGTCCTGCGTCGACCACATACGCCGTGCCGTTGACCACGACGGCGACGGCCGGGCCCGCACGGTCCGGTTCGGCATTCGGGGTGCCGGTCCCCAGCAGCACGACGTACGTTCCGCGGGCATAGTCCACGAGCCCGGTAGACCCAGTGTCCGACCGATCGCTCCCCGGCGGAGTGCACGCGGCGGCAGCAGCGATCGCCACCCAAGCGATGTGTCTCAAAAGGCCCACCCCAAGCTGATCCCACCCCACAGAAGCGCCTCATCTCTTGTCAACACCGGTGTGCACGCCGCGCGGAGGAACAGCCCGCGGGGCCGTGGCTGGAACTGATATCCCACCGACGCTGTGCCGTAAGCGTACACGTTGTTGACAGCTTCGATCACCCATACGTCGATCGCGTACAGCAACCCACCGCCCGCGGCGAGGCGCAGTGAGTGTTGACGCGAGCCCAGCGCGGTACCGAGCATGCCGAACCCTACCACGTACTGCACGCTCTGGAACGGCATCCCTCCCACACCCGCACGGACGTTTAATGGCCCACGAAGCTCACGCTCATAGTTGAGGGAATAGACGAGACCGCTCCCGAGTGCTTCCACATAGAGCCGGTTCGGAGCGACCGCTACCTGTGCGGTGACCGGCGGGGCCGAAGCGGCACTGAACAGCACCACAGCAATGGCGATGAACCCGGCCGATTGCCTGAGTGGCGGACTCATTGTGACAACGTTCATTCCGAACCGAGCTCCGGCAGGAGGAGACCCACCAGGGACGTATCCCGTCACCGATGGTGGGAGTGAAACGTGACCTGGGGGTGCCATATATCTGTACGCGCGCCTGGTAATACCGCAACCGCGCGCACCAAACGGGGGCTGAACAGCACAGTCCTAGACCACGGAGCGGCAGCTCATGGGACCGAGCTGCCGCTCCATTGTGGCCCGACTGTCGGTCAGGCGGTCAGAATATCCTGAAGCCTGGCGACACCATGTTCATCGAGTAGGTCAGGAAGAACGGCCCGTACGCGATGAGGATGAGGAGGACTGCCGCCACCACCCACCAACCGAGGCGGTCCAGCGTGGTGGTCCATCCGTCGGTCGACGGAGGCGATAGGGTTTCTGAGATCGGGATGTCGGTGGGTGCCTCACCCTGCTTCCCCACGAGCCACGTCATGGCGATGACCAGGAAGAACATCAGAATGCTGACGGTCATGATCGTACCGCCGATGGCCGTGAGCGCGCCCGCCAGCTCCCATCCGGCTCCGGTGTAGCTCGCCTGGGCCATGAACGTGCGGCGCGGCATCCCTTGCAGGCCACCACTAATCATCCCGCGCGCGAAGATGAAGAGCCCGATCGAGTACACCCATGGTTGGAGCACGGCAAGCTTGGATCCCCACAGCTTCTTCCCGGTGAGGTAGGGCACGGCCCAGTACGTCACGCCGATGATGGTGAGGAATACGGCACTGCCGACGGTCATGTGGAAGTGACCCGGGATCCAGGCGGTGTTGTGGACCACCTGATTCACCGTGTAACTTGCGTTGATGAGTCCGGTGATGCCCCCGAGGACGAACGTCAGCATGGCCAGGAGCTGCGCGGCCACCGACGGGTCACCCCAGGGGAGCTTCCGGATCCAGCCCAGGAGGCCCCCTCCGCCGCGAGCACGCCCGCCCATCTCCAGCGATGCCGTCACACTGAAAGCCGTCGCCAGGCTGGGATAGAACACGCCAAACGTCATCAGGGCGTGGAGCGCCTTCATCTTGGTAGAAATGCCGGGATCGGTGTACTGGTGGTGGAACCCGGTGGGGATGGACAGCAGCAGGAAAAGGATGAACACCCCCCTGGTGAGCGTATCGCTCAGGAGCTTTCCACCCACTTGGCGAGGAATCAGCGCATACCACGATACGTAGGCCGGCAGGAGCCACGCATAGACTATCGGGTGACCCGTGAACCAGAACAACGTCCGATTGAACAGCGGGTCCACGCGCTCGATCCATCCGAGCGACCACGGCAGCAGGAATCCGAGAAAGCTGACCGCGATCGGGATCGACGCGAGAACCCACATGGCATACGACGCGACGGAGATGAAGGCGAGGAGTGGAATGCGCTCGCCCGGATGCTCCCGCCGCCAGGCCCTGATGGTCAAGGACATGTTCGCCGTCGCGAGCCACGTGCTCACCACGACAAGCGCCAGTCCCAGGTAGTAGGTCCAGTGCGCCTGGAGTGGTGCATAGGCGGTGTAGAGCACGCTGGCCTGATTCGAGGTGACCGCGTATGAGGTCAGCAACACGCCCGCTAACAGCGCCCAAAATGTCGCGTGCAGGAGCGGTCCGTTCAGCGGTCGGCTCACGGCCCGCGACACCAGCAACGGCAAGAAACCGTTCGAAAAGGCGAACGTCAGGACGAGCGCATTCGCCACACCGTGAACGGTGAGTCCCTGGTAGTAGCTCTTGAGTCCGGGGAAATGCTGGAGAACATCGATACCGCCGTACGACAGCGCTTGGGCGAGACCATGTGCCATGCCCGCGGCCATAGCCGCAATGGCGATGTACATGCTCCACGTGAGAACGCGCTGCTGCCCCTCGGGGAGGCGGTAGGGTCTGGGATCGTAGACGACGCTCGCGCTCATTCGACGATCACCTTTCCATACATGAGGTGGTGGCCGGAGCCGCAGTATTCATGACAAATCATGAGATGCTCGCCCGGCTCGTCGAACGTGTAGGTGACCTTGGAGATCTGCCCAGGAATCAACATCACGTTGACCCGGGTGCCCTCGATGTGCAGTCCGTGAATCACATCGGCCGAGGTCGCGATGAACGTCACCTTGGCCCCTCGGGGAATCCGGAGCTCGCTGGGGGCAAACGACCAGATCTGGCCAAGTACCACGGCTTCGTACTCGTTCTCGCCGACCTGGCGCAGCCCGGGTTCGCTGAACGGTGGCTGCGAACGCACCTCCGCCGGATCCAGTTGTGCCACCTTCCCCGGCAGTTGAATCCCCATCGCGAGCGAGGCGTACGTCAGGGCACCCAGAAACAGCACGAGCATGACCCCACCGACCCACAGGAACGCCTTTTCGTAGACATGGACCTTCATGTGATCACCGTCCCAAGAGCATGAAGTACATGATCAGCCACAGGCCGGCGATGCCCATCAGGAAGAGGACCATGAGAAACACGGTTCCCGAAACATCGGGGTCTTCCTGTTCGGAGCGGTTCTCGCCGCCCGGATCCACAGGCCCTTGCTGGTCGTTCACGTTGCCTCCCGCGAGTTTCCGGGCCGAGCCCGGGTTGATGCCGCGTCACGTACGGTCGGACCAGCGCCGGAGCACGCGCATGAGCATGTAGAACACAACGACCAGGCCGGCGGCTGCGGGGGACACCACCTCCAGCCGGACCGCGCCGAGATTGCCCGTGAGTGCTTGGTTGAAAGCCTCCCACACGACGTAGACGAGCGGCACGCCGATCACCACGAACACACCAATGACGACGAACAGGATGCCGCCCCCGGGCGGCGAACCGGATGGGGTGTCACGAGTCACGCCGGCACCCCGTACCGCCTATGGGGCACCCAGCATCCCGGCAGGTGCCGGTGCGGTCGATCCGTACGGTGACTGGCCAAGCGGCGAGGAGTTTGGGGAACGCGGCCCGGAAGGTCAAGGGTGGCCGTGCCGGGACAGTCGTTGCTCTGGTCAACCGTGCTCGAGCGGCGTACCCAGTAGCGACGCGATGGTGCCCGGGCATCGCAGCCATGTCGGAACCTCATGGGAGGTGGAGCAGCGCGCGAAACCGCGGGTGATCACGGATCGGATCGAGATCGGGATCTCGGTCGAGCCAGGCCCGATTGAAGAATCCGGCGCGAATGGCCGTCTCGAGGCTCGCGATCGCCTTGTCGACCTCTCCCTCCAGGGAATAGAGACAAGCCACGTTGTACGAGACACCGGCATCGTCCGGGTCGATCGCCACTGCGCGAGTCGCCCACTCGAGTCCCTCGGGTCTCCTTCCCAGCCTGCACAGCGAAACGGCCCCCATCGTCACCGCCCTGGCGTCGTCGTCATGGAACTCGAGGTGGCGTTCGACGGCGCCCAGCGCCTCCCGATACGCTGTGCGTGCCTCCCCTTCCCGCTTGAGTGCCGCGAGGCACTGGGCCTTGAAGAAGGCGGCCTGAAAATCGTCGCGCACTTCGGCGGCCCGCTCGAACAGCTGCGCCGCGAGCTCGAGCTTCCCCTGCTGAAAGCAGGCCCGCGCGTAAAAGTACCGGGCTTCATACAGGTTCGGGTCCAGATGAATGGCGGTCTCGAATTCGCGTTGGGCGTCGTCGGGTTTCCCACCGTGCAGGAGTGCCAGCCCGCGGGAAACGTGAGCTTCCGCCAGCCCGGCATCTAATTCGACGGCTCGGCGGCTGGCCGTCTCCGCCTGCTGCAAGTCGCGCGGATTGGAGCCCCAGTACATGTACAGAATGGCGCAGCAATCAGCCAACCCCGCGTGGGCCAGTGCGTACCGTGGGTCGAGCTGGATCGCCCGCGTGAACATTCGCCGAGCCTCATGGAGGCTCTTCCGTCGAAACTGATGAAAGAACTGTCGTCCCCGGAGGTAGAAGTCGTACGCCTCGACCCGAGTGGTGGGCGGCCTGACGAGTGGACGGCGGTCTTCATCCTGCATCACGACCCGCAGTGCCTGGACGATGCTCTGCGCGATCTCATCCTGAATTGCGAATACGTCGGCCAGCTCCCGATCGTATCGCTCGGACCACAGATGACAGCCGTCGTCGACGCTCACCAGTTGCGCGGTGATGCGAAGTCGGTTCCCAACTTTACGAACGCTCCCTTCCAGCACAGTATCGACCGCCAGCAGGCCTCCGATCTCCCTGACATCCAGTTCCTTTCCCTTGAACTGAAACGCGGAGGTGCGCGCCGCGACGCGCATCGCACGCACCTTGCTCAGGGCATTGGTGATCTCCTCGGCAATACCGTCACTGAAATACTCGTTCTCCGGATCGGCACTCATGTTCGTGAACGGCAGGACTGCCATGGAGTGCCGAGCACCGATCGGCGCCGCGATCTGCCGGGTGCGCAGTGCGGTCGCCAACTCGTCGGCAGTCCGAAATCGCTGGTCGCGATCCTGAGCGAGCGCGCGGACCAAGATCTGCTCCACCACGCGCGGCAGCGCATCCAGCCGACGCCGATGATCCGGTGGAGCCTCAGCAATGCGGCCGAGGCTGGCGGAACGGGCATCGAGCCAACGTCTCGGCAACTCGCCGACCAGCATCTCATATAGCACACAACCGAGGCTGTACAGGTCCGTGCGCTCGTCGAGCTCACAGTCGCCGGCAGCCTGCTCGGGACTCATGTAACCGAGGGTCCCGAGCGGCAGACCGGATCGTGTGAGGGCATCTCCCCCCGCCAAGCGAATGGCACGCGCGATGCCGAAGTCGGTGACGACGGCCTCTTCATCGGCGAACAACACGTTTTCCGGCTTGATATCCCGATGAACCACGCCTGACCCGTGCGCGTAGGAGAGCGCCTCGGCCACGTCGCCGGCGACGCGGAGCGCCTCGTCCAGCGGACGCGGTCGCTCCGCAACGAGACGCTTGCGAAGCGACAGGCCGGCGACATACGGCATGACATAGTACAGGAGACCCCCTCGGTCCCCAGAGTCGTATAGTGGAACGATGTGCGGGTGACTCAGGTTTGCGGAGATCTGGATTTCTCTGAGGAAGCGCTCGGACCCGAGACTCTCGCCCAGCTCGGGCTGCAAGACCTTGACGGCCACAGCCCGGTCGTGCTTGCGATCGTGTGCGAGGAACACGACAGCCATTCCACCCCGCCCCACTTCTCGCTCGATTTCGTACCGGTCGGCAAGTGCCGACCTGAGTCGCACCTCGAGCTCCGTCACACGCGTCCTCCGAGATCTACTGCTTCGCAGAAAACGAAAGATATGGCAGGGACAGACTGCGTGAAACGGTCGTGAGCGGCAGTCGATCGGGGCGAATCACTGCTCGAAGGCTAGACCGCGCCGTCGGTCCGAACAACCGACGGCGCGGCTTCTGACCTGCGCAACCTAGAGCGATCGCTGTGCAGCGCTCGATCAGAGGCGCAGATCGCGGTTCGGTCCTGGATCAGCTACCGCAACGGCGATCGCTTGCCCATACCAGGCTGCGCAGGTTTCTAGGATTAGACAATGGATCACCTCCTCTCAAAAGTTCCGAAGGCGGGCGTGAACATCTGTATGCATAGGACGAAATTGACATCGAGGCAATACCCTGGACGCGACGATCCCGGTACCATTCCTTCCTACGGTTGCTCGACCGGCACAAGCTCGCGTCCCCTCCAGCACTCGACCTATGCATCGACTTCGCGCTGGGACCATCGCAATTCTGTTCGCCTTCATCGCCTTCGGAGCTGCTCCGCTCATAGCCCAGGTGAATGTGGAGGCACTGCGGCGCGATCCCGACCGCCGAGGACTCTCGGTAATGCTCGCCTTCGATCTCGCCCTCCGCGCCGGGAACGTGGATCTCGTACAGCTCACGATCAATGGCCGGGCTGACCGCGTCGCCGGCCGATCCGCCTCGTTCGTCGTCGGCAGCGGCGACCTCGGGCTGGAAGGAGGGAACCGGTTCACCAGCGCCGGTCTGGTGCATTTGCGGCATGCCTACCACTTACGACCCTGGATCGCCGCCGAAGTCTTCGGCCAACTCAACTACGAGGAGCCGCGCCTGCTCGACCTCCGTACGCTCGGGGGTGGCGGGACGCGTATCCGTCTATTCGACCGCGGGCAGTTCCGGCTCTCGGTGGGGACGGGCTACATGTTCGAGCACGAGCGGCTCGATCTGCCCGATACGGCAACCCACCCTGTCACAACGTCGGTCCATCGCTTGAGTAGCTACGCCTCGCTCTGGGGAGCGCCTGCGGCGAACATCGTCCTCGGGATAGTCATCTACGCTCAGCCCCAGATCAACGAATGGGACGACGTGAGAATGCTGGGCGACGTCGCCGTATCGCTCAAGGTGACGGAGACCATCGGCGTGGTCACCGCACTCAACATGCGGTACGACAGCCGCCCGCCCGATGACATCGAGAGCGGCGACCTGGCGCTCAAGACCGGCGTCTCGGTCGCCTTTTGAACAATCGGCCGCCCCCGCGCCTATCGGATCGGGAGTGAAACCGATACCTGGTGCGTCGTCACCGTCACGTCCTGCAACGTGAGCGGTCCACCTGGAGCGACCACGATGTCGTTGGCGAGCCCCGCATCGGTGAATCGCGACTCGGCCGTAGGGGTCCACGCCACCCCCGGTCTGCCCGTCCCGGTCGTCACCCGCCCCATGTAACGGATTTCTGCCTCCCCGATCCGGACGCGGGCGCCCCAGCTCGGCACCCACTCCATCCACTGCTCATCTTGGCGCCGTAAGGTCTCCGTCACGTTGTCCCACTGATCCAGGTGGTAGTCGTAGGCGCGGACGTGCAGTCCCAACTGGAATGCTGCCGGACCGACGGCCTGGGATACGCCGAGGCTCACGAACGCGTTCGAGTGTCGAAAGGCGTTTTCGATCGTCTTGCCCCCCGGCAAGATGCTGCCGCCGCTCGCCGTCGTCACGGTGTCGGCAGCCTCGGCCCACGTGTCACTCGTGGCGGGTTCGTACACGATATCCATCCCGAACGTCAGATTGCCGTCCGTCTTGGCGATTCCCACCCCGATATCGAACGCAGTGCTGTTCCCGGGATCCCGCGGAATGTTCACGAGTTCGTAGTTGGGGATCTTGGGATGGGACTTACGGTTTGCCGTGAGGACGCCGCCCACACGCCATCCGCTGCGCCCGACCGGTTGGGCGTATCCGAGATGCGCTCCCCAGGTACGCGTCTTGTCGAGGTTGTTCTCGACCCGCTCGCGAGGTTCCCAGATCCAGTTTGTCGAGTCTACCACGATCCACTCGACGTATGCCACGTCATGATCCATGTCGAAGCGATTGTGCACCAGGACCGCTTCCAGCGTCCGATCGTTCCCGAAGGATTTCGTAAGCCCGAACCTGAAGTCCTCCACGCTACCGGACTGCTCGATCGACGACGCCATGGCGTACAGATGCTCTACGCCATCGATGGCGTTGAGGTCGGCAAGGAAGGCGCTGGCTCCCAGAGCCACCTCGCCTGGCAGGACCGTGCCCAATGTCAGGAACACGTACTTGTTGGTGGCCGAGCGTCGAGACAGGGCGTCGGGCGGCAGCACGGCTCGCTCGAAGAACGGGCCTGGCCAGAAGACCTGATCACCCGCTTTCAGCTGCTGCAGGGCTGCCATGCCGCCACCGAAGGTTCTTCCAGACCGGAACAGGACGCCCACGGGAAGGGAGCGGGCACTCCCGGCATTCTGTGACATGCTGTAGAAGGTCGGTGCCGCGAAGACCCGCGACTCGGAGAGCCGCGCGCCCTTGGCCGGATTGATGAACGGATCCAGGAGGCTGTCGTCCAGGGCGATTGCCACTCCCCCCATGCCCAGCTTGTCAGAGGGGAACAGCAGGAACTGATCGCCTGCCGCAACGGGAATCGTTTTGAGCGAGATGACTTGTGCCGCTGCCCCTACCGGCACCGAGACGAGGACCGAGCCGAGCAGCACCACTCGGGCGGTCACGCACCATATTCCATTCATGGGTGTTCTCCTGTTTGATGCGAGGGGACGCCGGCTCCCCGAAACGGCGAGGCACACGCCGGAACGACATCCGTCATCATGGACGCTGGGAGCATTGCGAAGTAGACTTTCACCGAGTTCGATCACCCGCGAAGCGTCGACCGGGCCGAGAACGACACGAGAGAACCCGGTCGGCAGACAGGTCGCACAACAGGTACCACCTCATGGTGGCACGTCACTCACCCCCGATACCCGGCGCATACCGGCTGCGTCACAGGCCGGGTGGCGGTGACCTCGAGAGCCATCGATGGGTATCCATGACGTGACGGGGGAAAGCGACGGGGACTTCGTGCGGCGCGTGCTGGATGGCGATACCGCAGCGTACGCGGGCCTCGTCACCCGGTACCGCGACCGGCTGGGCCGCTATGCGATGCGGATGCTCGGGAACCAGGCGGATGCAGAGGAAGCGCTCCAAGACGCCTTCGTCAGGGGGTACCGGTCCCTGCGACGCTGCACCGATCCGGAGCGGTTCGGCGCATGGCTGTTCGGCATCCTGGTCAACCGGTGCCGCACGCTCGGCGGACGCCGCGCCCGCAGGCAGCGGACGGTGATCCACGACGAAGTGGCCCTGAGCCGGGCTTCGGTGGGAGACGAGGGCGAGGAGTTCGCACTCCGCGAGACGATCCAGTGGGCCGTCGCCCAACTGTCGGCGCCAAATCGGGAGGCCTTTCTCCTCAAGCACGTCGAGGAGCTGAGCTACGACGAGATGACGGAACTCACCGGCGTGAGCGTGTCGGCGCTCAAGATGCGGGTGATGCGGGCGCGGGAGGAACTGCAACGATTGCTGTCGGAGGCCGTGCGTGACTGAACGGGACATGCTGCTTGATCGGGTTGCCGATATCCTGAAGGAGCCTGTGGCAATCGATCCCGAGCTGGATCGACGCGTGTTGAATGGGATCCTTGCGGGTCCGGCACCTCGCGCCGCACCGCCGGCAGTTCTGGCGTGGTTTACCCGGCGGCGAACGGTATCGGTGAGCCCGCTCGGCGGGCTCGCGCTGGCTGCCGGGATCGCTGGATTGGCGTTGCTCGGACGCTCCGCCTGGCAACTCGCCGAGCGGTCGACGGCACCGCAAGCAGCGACCGTCGCCGCATCGGCCGAGCTGGCGCCATCGGTCGTGCAGTTCGTGATCGTGGCACCCTCGGCTGCCACCGTGTCACTCGTCGGGGATTTCAACGACTGGAACGTCGCGGCAACACCAATGCGGCCGGCACCGGGTGACGGCATCTGGTCGGTCACGGTTCCGCTCGAGCCGGGACGCTATCGATATGCGTTTCTGGTCGACGGGCAGACCTGGCTTGCAGACCCGTCCGCCCCCCGTGCCTTCGACGACGACTTTGGACCACCGAACTCGGTGGTGACAGTGAGAGGATCATGATTCTCCGTTCGACCATCCTCTTGACGGGGCTGGCCCTGGTCGGGCCGCACTGGGCGACCGCTCAGGAGCCCCGACTCGTCGGCCGGCTCACCGCTGAAACCCGTGTCCAGGTCGACGCGATGCTCGACTCCGCCCGCGCACGGGCCCTCCCAATCGAGCCACTCGTCGATCGCGCGCTCGAGGGTGCGAGCAAGCACGCGTCCGGTGAGCGGATCGTCGCCGCCGTGCGTCGCCTCACCGACGAACTGCAGATCGCTCGAGACGCCCTCGGGAGCCGCTCCACCTCCAGCGAGATCACTGCGGGAGCGAGCGCCTTGCGTGCCGGCGCGACCAGGGACGACTTAGCACAGCTTCGCCGGCTGCGCACGGACCGGTCCCTCACCATCGCGGCTGCCGTGCTGGCAGATCTCGTTGCCGTCGGCGTTCCCGCCGACACTGCGGTGGCCGCTGTCCTCGCCCTCGCCGAATTCGCGCTCGACACCGAGTACCTCGCGTTGCGGGAGAACGTGGAGCGCGACGTGGCATTGGGCGCTTCGCCAGTTTCCGCACTGGGGGTGCGTGTGGAGGCGGCAGCACCGCAAGGAGATTTCGGAGCCGGAACGCAGCGTCCCGCGGCTCGCAAACCGTAGCGTGCTCGGTGATCGGTGACACACCGCTGGCCGGTCGTTGCAGCAACGGCGGTCGGGTTTCACGCGCTTGTAACCCCCCTCACAGCTCAGACCACGGCATCGCTGGAACTCGGAGGCTCCATCGTCCAGTACGATGGCTTCCTGTCTTCCGGGGCGGTGTACGGAACGCCGATGCTTCGCCTCGACGGACGCGCCCATAGTGTCGCGGCCCAGGGGAGCTACATCTTGTTCGAAAGTGGAAGTCGCATCCTGCAGGGCACCGCAGCCGGGGGCTGGCTCACTCCCAGGTTCGGTCCGTTGCGCGGCGAGCTCTCGGCCTCGGCCGGAGTAACCGGCTACCAGGACTATCCCAGCTACGGTCACGTATTGGGACGCGGCAAGGTCCATCTGATCGGTGACGGCATCGGAGCGTGGGTGGCCGGCGCAACCGGCAGCTCGTTCTTTGGCTCCATCTGGGATGGAGCGACCGAGCTCGCCGTCGGCGCCTGGGCGGCGACTCCGGAGTTCGGTGGTGGAGTCACCCTGACGCACTCGCGCTTTCTGGATACGACCTTCACCGACGTTGTGGCCGGCGGCCGCTGGCGTACCTCGGTGGCCGAGCTGGACGGTTCGCTCGGGATCCGGACCTCAGCCGTCGGCAGCGGGAATGGGCTCTACGCGGATATCGGTGCTCGATTTCGGCTTTCCAGCCGGTTCTCCATCCTCGCCAGCGGTGGTCGCTATCCCGCTGATCCCGTGCGCGGCGTGCTTGCGGCGAGCTATGCCAACCTCGGGCTGCGATTCGATCTCATCCCATCGCGGCGAACCCCGCTGGCGTCGCTGTCGGCGGCCCTCAGGCGCGTGGTCCCCGGGGCCGCTGACCGAGGCGACGACGACGATGCCTCGCTCGCGATCGAGCCAACGACGGTGAACCTCACCCGCATTCGCGTGTCGGCGCCAGGGTCCACGCGCGTCGAGCTGATGGGGGATTTCACCGACTGGGAGCCTCTCACCCTGGCGAGCGAGCACCCGGGTATGTTCGCAATCGTGCTGCGGCTTGCGCCGGGCAGCTACCGGCTCAACGTGCGGCTAGACGGCGGGCGATGGATCGTGCCAGCCGGCGCCAGGGTCGAGGAGGACGATTTCGGCCAGAAGGTGGGGATCATCCTCGTACAGTGATGCTCTATCAGGGGAGGCCACGTCATATGGAGATCTAGCGGAACAAGGAAACGTCCCACCCGCTCCAAGCCGGCCGATCGGCCGCGCTGCCACTCAACGCCAAGTTTCGAAGTGTGATCTGCGCTGCTTGCGCCGCACGCCACTTCCCCTCATCCTGTTCCAGCCCGAGCCGTCAGGAGCATCCGTGAAGAGCGAATCCGCCGCCACGCCGCCATCCACCACCCTGGAACCGGCCGTGCGCCTCGTCGGGTACTCCTTCCTCATCCTCTTCTTCGAGCTGGCCCTCATTCGGTACGTGCCAGCCTATGTGCGGGTATTCGGGTTCTATCTCAACTTCGTGATCATCGCGACGTTCCTCGGGATGGGGGTCGGGTTGCTGCGGGTGGAGAGTGCGGATCGCCTGCGCTGGCTGGCGATCCCGACCATGCTGTTGCTGCTGGTCACGGTCCGGCTGTTCGCCAACGTCCTCGTAGATGCTCCCGCAGATCCCGACGAGCTGCTATGGGCGGTCTATCCGGAATCGTCACCCAACGTGCGGCGCCTCGGGATCCTCCCCACCACGACGCTGTTGTTCACGCTGTGTGCACTGTTCTTCGTGCCGCTGGGCGCCCTCATGGGACGGGAGTTCCGGCGCTTCCGTCCCTTGGTCGCCTACTCGCTCGACATTGGCGGTAGCCTGGCCGGTATTCTGTCGTTCGGGATACTCAGCCTGATGCGTACTAGCCCCCCGATCTGGTTTGGAGTCGGCGCCACCGTTTGGATCCTACTCTCCCTGCGGCATCGCGGGTACAGCCTGAGCCTTCTCGTGACGGGAACCCTCGCCGTCATCCTCACCGTGCTCACCGCCAAGCCCCGTCCGGAGTACTGGTCACCCTACTACCGGATCAACGTACGCACGCTGGAGGAGGGCGTTCACAACCTCGACGTGAACGGATCGATGCACCAGTGGATGATCGACTTCCGTTCAGACATCGTGGATTCCAGTGGCTTCATCCAGCAGGTGCTGACCGACTACCTCCGGCCCTACCTGTTGCTCGACAACGTCGACACCGTACTCGTAGTGGGAGCTGGTACGGGAAACGACGTTGCGCTGCTGCTCCAAGCGGGTGTGTCGTACATCGATGCCGTGGAAATCGACCCGGCGATCTACGAAATCGGGAGAGCCGCCAACTTTCAGAATCGGTACGGTGACCCGCGTGTCCGCGGGCACATCAACGATGCCCGGGCCCACTTCGATCGTACCCAGCAACGATACGATCTGGTCTTGCTGGGCACCCTTGACAGTCAGACGCTGCTGTCGGGCATGACGTCACTGCGTCTCGACAACTACGTGTATACGGTGGAAGCCTTCGACGCGGCCCACGCCCTGCTGAAGCCCGGGGGCAGCCTCGTCGCCTACCACATGTCCGGATATCCCTACATCGCGGCCAAGATCTATCGCCTCTTGGAGCAGTCATTCGGTGAGCCACCGGCCGTGTGGTATGAGCCCCAACACCGCTTGTTCAACTACACTTTCGTGGCCGGGCGAGCGGCGCAGCGTGCCGCGGAGTGGACGGTGCCGAGCTCCATCCTCACGACGGCGGTCACGCTGCCCGAAGACGACTGGCCCTATCTGTATCTGCGCCGACCCACCCTTCCCGACCACTACGTGCAGGCGCTCGCGATGGTGTTGCTCGTAGCGTTGGTGTTCGTCGGAATGGGCATTGGACCCACGCAGGTGCTCCGGTGGAGGTTCGATTGGGGCATGTTCTTCCTGGGTGCCGGATTTCTCCTGGTGGAGACGAAGAGCGTGTCGGAGATCTCACTGCTGTTTGGAGCCACGTGGACTGTCAACCTGGTGGTCTTCTATTCGATCCTCACGGTCATCTTGATTGCGAACATCTGGGTCCTGCGGCGGCCCGGACACGGGACCCGCTGGCCGTTCGTTGGCCTCTTCTTGAGCCTTGCCATCGCCTACGCCGTACCGGCGCGGAGCCTCCTGCCTCTCGGACTCGCCGGTCAGTGGATCGTTGGCGGCTTGATGGTTGCGCTCCCCATCCTCTTTGCCGCCTTGATCTTCGCCGTGTTGTTCCGGTCCCGAACCGCCAATGCAACGGCTGCGCTCGCGGCGAACCTCATTGGGGCAATCGCGGGCGGCGTGCTGGAATACTCGTCGATGATCGTGGGCATCAAGACGCTGTACATCCTCGCCGCCGTGTTCTATCTCGCCGCGTTCCTGGCCAGCGAGCGCGCAACGCGACTGGTGCCCGTACCGGTACCGCTCGGGACGGGACGAGCCTAGCCACATGTCCGACCATCCCGACGGACTCGACACCTCCACTCGGTTGAGCGCCGCACTCGGCCCCAACTACGAGGTCCGTCTCGCCGTGGGACGCGGAGGATTCGCAGAGGTGTTCGAGGTCTGGGATCGGGAGCTCGAGCGACGCCTCGCGATCAAGGTGCTCCGACCAGATATCGCGTGGACGTCCGGGATGCTGCAGCGGTTCAAGCAGGAGGCCCGGGCCGTCGCCGGTCTTCAGCACACCAACATCCTCCCAATCCACTTTGTCGGCGAGGGACACGGACTCGTCTTCTACGCGATGCCCTACGTCGAAGGCGAGTCCCTTGGGGATGTCCTCCGTACGTCGGGAGCACTCTCGCCCGAACGAGCGATCGCCGTCGCGATCCCGGTGCTGCAGGCGCTCAGCCACGCCCATGCCCAGGCGCTCGTGCATCGCGACATCAAGCCGGACAACATCATGCTCGATCGTGCGAGCGGCCGACCGCTGCTCGTGGATTTCGGTATCGCCAAACGGCTGGATACTGCGGCGGGCCTGACCCAGACAGGCTTCGTGGTCGGAACACCGCACTACATGAGCCCGGAACAAGCGCTGGGTCAGAGCGACCTGGACGCGCGCTCCGATCTCTATTCGTTCGGTGCCGTCCTGTTCCAAATGGTGACCGGGAGCCCCCCGTTTGAGGGGGACTCGTCCCAAGAAATCGTAGGCAAACACATCGCCGAACCACCCCCGGACCCAGCCGAGTTGGACACGCGGATCCCCGATTGGCTCTCGAACGTGATCATCCGCTGTTTGGAGAAGAAACCCGAAGACCGCTACCAGTCCGCGGCCATGGTGCTGGAAGCCCTCCGGGCCGGACCCAGCAGGGACACCCCCGAGGCTGCAACCCGGCGGATCGTTGCCGGGGTCGACACCGGGGCCAAGACCGAGATCGTGCAGCCTAGCGAGCCGTCTTCTCGAGGACAAAGCCCTTCCCGGCAACGGAGGTTTCGTCTTGCGTTTATCCTACTCCCGCTCGTGGTTGCTGCTGGCGTCCTCCTGGCGTGGGTGTCGCGTCCGCGGCTCGTCTTCGAGAATCCGCTGACAGCACCAGTTCAGGTGCGCGTCGCCGACGAGGAATACGTCGTGGAACCCGGAGAGCGGGTGATGGTCCGTCTCCCACGCCGTCGCCCGTCGGCCGTGTTGTGGACGCTCGTGCCACCGACCGATACCGACGGCACACCGCTCGGCATGGAGATCTCGGGCGCATTCACGATCGATCGGCCCCGTGGCCGCATGCTCCGGGCGGCCAACGCCAGCCCCGGTGACCGTGCCTACTTTGCGCCGCTCATCACCAACGACACCGGCGGGCCCCTCACAGTCATCGTGAACGCAGGGACCGGTGCTGCTCTCCCGTGCAGTTGCACGATTCCATCTGGAGCAGCGCGCATGGCGATCGGGTACTATCCGCTGTTTCAGAATTCCACGGTCCGGGTGGAGGATCCCTCGGGCCGATCCGCCGCCTTCACCGATCTCGGCGCCGAGGTGGAGCGAACGACCGGGGTCGTAGGCCTCCGGTTCGAGGCACGCGATCTCCGATGAGAAGGCGTGATTTCCTAGCCGCCATGCGGCATTCGTCCTTTCCGATCTCCGCGCCAGGCCGTATCTTGAGCCCCCCATGTCGGATCGAATCTCACGTATAAGCGCCGCCATCGGCCGGGCCGCACCCAAGGCCTTGAGCCTCGATTCGATTCGAGGCCGGATCGTCGTCTTTGCCCTGCTGGCGACCCTGATCCCGACTGGAATCACCGCTTGGCTCGCGTACTCTCAGACGGAGAGTTCGCGCACCCGTCAGACCAGTCAGGAGCTGTCGAGCGGGTCGAGCCAGGCTGCCAGAGAGCTGAGCATTTGGCTCAAGGAACGGGCCTACGAGCTGAAGATCTTCACCGGCTCGTTTCAGGTTGCGGAAAATGTGGCGCGGATGAGCCAGGTCGCTGGTCGGTCCACCCAGCTGCTCGAGGCCTCGGCGCGCCTGAACAACTATCTCGTGTCCGTTCAGGAGCGGTTTCCGAACCTCTTCGACGAGTTGCTCGTCGTCGATTCCCAGCAGACGATTCTCGGCACGAGTGCCCGGACCCCAGGACAGTTGCACCTGCCGGAAGACTGGCTGCAAACCGTGAGCGGGAATCGAGAGGCGATCGGCGACCCCTTCTGGGAGGATCAGAGCGACCACGCCTCGATCACCATGGCGGTCCCGATCGTCGGAGCCCTCGACGGCCGGCTTCTCGGAGCGCTGGCGGCGCGGGTGAACCTCCAGGCGCTTGAAGCCAACCTCACGACGTTTCCCACGGGGGAGACTGGTCAGGTCTATCTGGTGTCGCGCACCGGGAGCCTGGTCGTGAGCTCCCGCGGGGTGACCCGAGGTCAGGCCGGGTTGGGCATTCCCCAGGAAACGATGGCGTCTCTGCGCCGGGCCAAGGCCTCATCGATCCGATTCACGAACTACGAGGGTCAGGATGTCGTGGGATCGCTGACCGCCCTCCCCGACCTGCCGTGGGCCGCTGTGGCCGAGATCTCGCGCGAGGAGGCCTTCGCCGAAATTGCGCGCGTGCGAAACATCACCCTGGTGTTGGTCCTCGTCGTGCTGGTGGTCGTGAGCTTCATTGCCTATCGTCTCGCGCTCCTCATCGTCCGGCCTCTCGACCGGCTGACGGCTGGTGCGCGGGGCGTCGGCTCGGGCGATCTGGCCGTCGAGCTACCCAAGGCGGGCGGCGGAGAAGTCGGATATCTCACCGACGTCTTCAACGTCATGGTGGCGCGACTCCGGGCGGGCCGCGAAGAGCTGGAAGCGATCCACGAGGACTTGCGCGCGAAGAACGAAGAACTGGAGCGGCTCTCGGTTACCGATGCGCTCACCGGGGTGTCGAATCGGAGATTGCTGATGGAGACCCTGCGACGCGAGGTGCAGCGGAGCGGGCGAACCGACCAGCCTTTTTCCGTCCTCATGCTCGACGTGGACGGGTTCAAGGGATTCAACGACACCTACGGCCACCAGGCGGGGGATGCGGCGCTGGTGATGTTGGCGGCCGTGCTGCGCGAGTGTACTCGAGTGGTAGACTGTGTGGCACGTTATGGGGGCGAGGAGTTCGTCATCATGCTGCACGAGACGGATCTCGCCAGCGCATCTGAGGTGGCCGAGCGGATCCGAACGGCCGTGGCCGACCGACGCGTGCCACTCGAGGATCAGGACGCCTTTATCACCGTCAGCATCGGGGTCGCACAGTATCCGGGGGACGGGGGCACCCACGAGGCCGTGCTCAAGGCTGCCGACGGGACGCTGTACCACGCCAAGCAACAGGGTCGGAACCGCGTAGTGCTCACGACCGCCGACTCCAAGGCTCGACGCTCTCGCAGCCGCTCGAAGACCAACCCGTAGGCGCGACCTAGTCGGGCTGCTCCCGACTTCGGTGACCCACCAGGCTGTAGAAGATCCACCCGGTACGGCCGTCCTCGTCTCGGACACGCACCCAATCATCGGTATACGATAGCCCCGTCAGCGGCGTTCCAGCATCGACGGTCGAGAGAATGCGTCGATCCAGGCCCGGGCCCTCACGCAGGTTACTGCGTCGGACCGCCTCCAGACGCAGCGGTGTCGTGAACCAGGCCTCGCCGGGCTGCAGGCCCAGCTCCGCACCAACCCGTCGACGCGCCTCGGCCGTCTGCGAGAGTCTTCTCGCCTCGCTCGCTAGGAATAGTGCCGCTCCAAAATTACCGGCATCGAAGGCCTCTGCGGCCTGCTCGATCATTCGCGATGATTGCTCGATCTCCGCAGCTCCGGACTCAACCGCCCGGAGCTCGTTAAGCGCAATCTCAGCTTCTGCCATGACCGACGCGGCTTCAGCGCGGCTTGCGGAGGTCTGCAGTCGGGCGCTCACGCGAACGACTTCCTCGACGGCCGCATCACGACTGCGCTGGAGCTCCTCGATCTGCGCCTCCCGTTCCAGGAGCTGGAGCTGCAGTCGGGCCACCCGCTGCTCCAACTCGGACAGACGCGCGCCCTCCCGCTCGACGATGACGGTGTCGATCACCGCAACCGGGGTCGGCTGCGGGCCAGCCGCGATGTCGGTCCCGCCGCGCCCCGCACACGCCGTACTGGTCAACAGGGAGCCAAGTGCTATCAGCAAACTGCTTGAGACGGAATGCCGGATGGACGGCATATCGGCCTCCCTCTGCGATGTGTGACTGCCACTCGGCCGCGGGGCTCGCTGACGGGCCGCAGACAGATGCGTCATGGTCCGCTACTGTGCCACGCCAAAGGCGTAAACGGTGCTGGAGCGGTACTCGCCGCCCGGTCGCAGAATGGTCGACCGAAATTCCCGCTTGTTCGGCGAGTCTGGGAAGTGCTGGGGTTCCAGGCAAAAGCCGTATCGGTGCTGATATGCGCGCCCATCCTTCCCAGTCACAGAACCGTCCAGGAAATTGCCGGAGTAGAACTGAAGGCCCGGTTCGGTCGTGTAAACATCCAAGACCCGTCCCGTCTCGGGGTCGTACGCGCGGGCGGCGTGAGCGAGCCCATCGCCCCCCCGGTTCAAGACGAAGTTGTGATCGTAGCCGCCTGCTCGCCCGAGCTGCGCATAGGTCGTGTCGATCCGGGTGCCGATCGCCGTTGGTTGCCGGAAGTCGAACGGCGTTCCCTCGACGGGAGCCAGCACACCTGTCGGGATCAGCGTCGAGTCGACCGGTGTGTATCGGTCCGCGAAGATCGTCAGAACGTGATCGAGCACGTCGCCGCGCCCGGCCCCGGCGAGGTTGAAATAGGTGTGCTGCGTGAGGTTGACCGGGGTGGCCCGGTCCGTCTTTGCTCGATAGTCGACGATCAAACTGTTCGCATCGGTGAGCGTATATCGCACGGTTGCGACCAGCGTGCCCGGATACCCCTCCTCTCCGTCGGCGCTCGTGTAGGTGAACACCACCCCCACACTGTCGTTGAGCGCGAAGCCCTGCGCGCTCCACACCACCTTGTCGAATCCCCGCACGCCTCCGTGGAGGTGATTCGGACCATCATTGGTGGCGAGTTGAACGGTCCTCCGGTCCAACGTGAACTTGCCGCCGGCAATCCGGTTGGCATACCGGCCGACGATAGCACCAAAATAGGGCGCGTTCTGCAGATACCCATCGAGTCCCGGAAAGCCGAGCACGACATCGTCGTAGCGGCCTCGCCGATCGGGCACCCGAATGGAGAGGATGATCCCGCCGTAGGTGATCGCGCGAACCTCCATGCCATTGGCGTTCGCGAGCGTCAGCAGGTCGACGCGTGTGCCGTCGGGAAGCCTGCCGTATTCCTCCCGGGTCACCGAGGCCCGTCCTCTGAGCTGGTCTTCCGCCTCACGGTCGGCTGCGGACCCGCAGGCCGCCATTGCGAGCACCGATCCCAGCAGCCAAAACCGGGTAATCGTCAAGTCGCACACTCCTTCGCGCTCCGATGTGGTGAGTCCGTCCGTTCCGCTCCTTCCACCGCCAGCGTCCCACTCACTGCTCCCAGACTTCGAGTTCCGTGACGCCCGTAGCGGCGGGTAAAGCATGTCTGAATACTACCCTAATCTTCCGCAACGTGACCGGATTCATCACTACGGTGTTGCGAGCCCAAGTGGTCGGCGCGGTGGGCATCCGATCGATCACCGCCGCGGGGGTCCACCTGCCATCGGTCCACACCTCGACAAGATAGTCCGCCGGCGCCTTCACACCCCGATCGTCACCCCAAAAATAGACGTCCAATCTGCCAACCAACCTCGGCTCACCGAAATCCAACTCGATCCAGTCGGTCGCGTTCGGCGATTCGAACGCCGTCCAGCGATTGCGGGAATAGCGCGTGAACGCGATCCGCCCATCGGCCACCTGCGCCAGGCTGTCGAACCGAGACGTGAACGACGCCGACACCATCGGGAATCCGGCGGGGCCGACCGGGAGGGCCAAGTTGGCGATAGGCTGGGTCGGCTCGGCCAGCGGCAGACTGGCGCTCCCCCACGCCTCTAGCTCGGTGAGGCCACTCGCACTGCCTGGGGCATGCGTGAGTTGGACCCGTAGGCGCGATGTGGTGATCTCCGGAAAGCCCACGACATTGGCACGCCGCCCTGCTGCGCGATTGGGACGGCGGCGCTGACCGGGGATCGTCATCCACTGTTCGTTCCGCCACATCTGGACGTCGTAGCCTACCGGCGGAGCAATGCCGTCATCGTCGGCCAGGAAGTAGAGTTTCACCGCTTCGACGGTCCTCTCCACGCCAAAATCCACCGCGATCCAGTCCTGCTCGTTCGGAGAGCCCACTGTGGTCCAACGGTTCGAAGGCAGACGATGATACCAGTAATTGCCATCAATGGCATAGAACGGTGGTGTGGTCGGCGCGCTGAACGACGCCGACACGTGGGGGTAATACCCTCCCTCGTTGTGCGCCGCGACATTGTGGGGTCGGGCGATCTCTCCCGATACCAATGGCCGTGCCGGCAACGGTACCAGCAGTCGACCAACCGCCGGGACCGTCGTCAGGCGCTCGCCATCCAACACCACCGACAGCCCTGCACCCCAGCCGTAACGGGAGCCGTCACGATCCCACATGATCGCCAGTCGATGCCCGTGGTAGGACACATCGTCCAGGGCGAAATACTCCCAGTCGTCCGGGACGAGGGGATTGACCTCCAAGGTGTCATCCGAGCGCGGGCGCAGCCCCACGAGTCCCGTGATGACCAGATCTACGTACGACGAATGGAAATAGTGCTCACTGTGGTACAGGGTGTTGTGGCCGTCCCACGACCCGTCATCGGGATTCGCCGCTTCGGCAATGAACGGCCGTCCGGCGAGCCGCTGGTCCAGGCTGTAGGTCCGGAGAAGCGCAAAGTAGTCGTCCTTGTCTACCAGGTCTTGGTCGTAGTTGTTGAGCAGGTTGGCCATGGCGACCAGCGTCTGCGAGGTCGCATACGGCCACTGGTTGCCGCTCCACACGCAGCAGCGCGGTGAGACGAAGAACAGGGGATCGCTGCGCTCTACCGTAGTGGGACCGTACGGCGCGAAGAAGAACTCCGGGTCCATGAGGAATTTCCAGGCAGCTTCGTACCCCGGGTCCGGAAGGTTGAATTGCCAGGGTACATAGCCGAGCAGCTCGCGGCCGTGTGGACTTCCCGCGTGGGGGCCGGTCTGATACGTGAGCGTCTTGGCCGCGATACCATCCTTTTCGTCGCGGGCGAACTGGTGGAAAAAGAACTCCCGCGCCGGATCCCACAGCTCCTCCTGCACGCGACGCTTCAGACGGGCCGCGCGCTCCGCGTAGTCGGCAGCCTTTGCCTCGTCTTCTAACAGCCGTGCCGCGTGTGAGATGGCGAGTGCATCGGCGTACATGTAGCTGTTGAGCGTCGGGCGGTAGCCTTCCCCGCCCCCGAAGGGATCGTCCGTCTGGCGACTGTTGATGTTGGTCTCCATTCCGTCCCACGCGCCAACCCAGCGAAACAATCCGTGCTCCGGATCGAAGCGCTCCTCCACCCACCCTTCGTATTGCCGTTCCATGAGTGGGAGCACGTCGCGAACGAACTGGACCTCCCCCGCCACCAGGTAGACCGCCCACATGGCGTCGCCGTACCAGTTGCTGTAGGTCCGCGGCTTCGCATCCGGCACCGACAGCCAGAACCGCGCGAAGTCGTCGACGATGCGACGGTCCTTGAGCCAGCGGATCTCATAGAACTGATGGCCGAGCGGGCAACTGACTGCCCCGTATCGGCCGGACCAAAAGGGGCGATCCAGGAACTCCGTGAAGACGTAGCCAACGGCGGGGGAGCCATAGGTGAGATGCTTGGTGATGAGTTCCCACCGATAGTAGTACGTCGCGTCGATCTCGGTGTCCGGTGACTCGAAAAACGGAATGCGTTCGCTGTACCAATCCCAGTCGCGATTATCCCACCAGGTCTGGCGCTCCAGCACGTCGACCTTGTTCAGCACGACCCCTGTGTTTCGGGAGCAGGCCAACGCAGTCAGAAGCAGCGTGAAGGCAATCCACCTCCGGGTCGGGAGTCGCCATCTCGGCGGGTTCATCGAGCGTATCACAGGTGTTCCATCCGGTCAGATGGCTCTCCGCAACCGAGTGCGACGAGGCCACCCGTCACTCGGCGAGCGCGTCCCCCATCCGTGGGACTGCTAGCGGTTACGCCGCGACGCCGGCTGCGACCTGTTCGGCAATTCGAAATCCCTCATTGAAGATCCGGATGGCCGCATCCGGCTTGGTGTGATAGCCTGACGTCTTCGTCGTATGCTGCCGCACCACGAAGACCTCGACGTTCTTCTCCCACTTGAACTCCTTGGTGATCTCCCCCGACGGCCGGTAGGCCCGGAACGCCTGGTGTAGGCCGAATCCATTCTTCGCCACCAGCACCACGTAGAAATAGGGGTACGAAGACCCCTGTACCTCATTGATCACGACCTGACCGTAGAGACCCAGAAAACCCTCGGCTCGGCCCTTGATGTCGACCTTGAACTTCACGTCGTCCGGGATCGGTGTCTCGGCGCCACCGAGCAGCATCAGCAGCGTCACCTGATGATCCCGGAGCTTGAGCGCAGCCCGATCGAGTACCTCGTCGATCGCATCGATCCGCACGAGCAGCTTCGGTCGGACCAGGATGGAGCGTATGCCGGTCACCCAGTGGGGCATCAGGAGCACCGCCGCATCGATGGCAAGAATCCGCCATATCCCCTCGGTCGCAACTCCCCACAAGCCGAGGGCTCCAGCCACCAGGACGAACGCGAGCAGGCCCCACGGGTTCGTCACATCAATCAGGCTCCGATCCCAGCGGCGCATCCGCGCGTGCAGGTTCTTGAGTTCTTCGAGTTTGCCCGGGTCCACCCGTTCCCAGTGTGCGTCGGCCTCGAAGCCCTCGAAATCCACCCGATTGTCGTAGCCCTTGACCAGCACCAGCACGTTGCCGGCGGCCAGCAGTAGCACACCCGCCAGAGCGGATCCGAGCACTCCTTGCATGACCAGCCCCGCCAGGATGAGAGCGCCGCTGGCCGCGAGCCGCACTCCGTAACTCAGAGACGGCAGCACCCAGAAGACGACAATGCCGCGGTCTTGCCGACTTGGCAGAATCATTGTGCGAAATGCTCCTCTTCCACCGGTCCGAACCCACGCACATTGCACAGCTCTGAAAATCCCATTTCACGCCAGTAGAGAGGACACGCCCCGTTGCAGATCTGGAAATGCTCACAGGAGCGGCACTCGGGGTGGGCGAGGAACTTCTCGCGGAACTGCACCGCGCGTCTCGAGCGCCAGACATCCAGCACGGGCTCTTCCAGGAGATTTCCCACCGGCTCGTCGTAGGATGCGCAGGGAATCACCTCCCCGTTGGCCGCGACCGACAGCAACCCGTCGCATGCACTGCACCCCTTGTTGCCGAGTCCGTGCGCAATGGGGTTGAACATGCACATCGGTGTGGGTGAGTACCACATGAAGTCGACGCCGAGCTGCCTGCTCTCCTTCGCGATCCGTACCAGGTACGGTCCGATCTCGGAGTACCGCACCGCCATCTGCCGATTGAGCGCCGCGGTGCCCGTCGGGACGACGAGGTTCATCGAGAACTTCGCATTCTCCAGCTCGTGCTTCACGAACCTCGGCATCCGCTCGATCTCGTGGAAGTTGTCGCCGCAGATCGTGGTGTTGGTGTGCACGTGGATCCCAGCCTCGCGGAGCAAGTGTACGGCGGCGACGGTCCGCTGAAACGAGTGCGGGATGGTAGTCACCCGCTCGTGTGTCTCGGCCGTCACCCCCTCGAGGCTCACCTGCGCCGAATCCAGACCCGCCTGCGCCAGCGCGTGCGCCCGCTGTTCCGTGATCCGGGTCCCGTTGGTGATCAGGTTCACCCGCATCCCAAGGTCACTGGCATACTCGATCAAGGCTTCCAGATCTGTCCGCAACGTCGCTTCGCCACCCGTGAAGCTGACCGAGGGGACTTGTGCATCCTCGCGGATCTTTCGCAGGACGGTCTTGACTTCCGTCACCGTCATCTCGCGATCGTCACCGACCGGATTCGTCGTGCAGTTGCAACCCGCGTAGCAGAACGTGCAGCGAAGATTGCAGCGGTAGGTGAGCGCGATCTCCGAAAGAATCGGCAGCGTGGCGAACCCGAGCGTGAAGGGTCGAACCTCGATGGCGCTGGTGCGATGTACGTCGTCCAATCGCCCCTCCATGAACCGTTTCACCTCGACCATGAACAGCGCGATATCACGGATCTTCTGCGGATCCCGTCCTAGGTCATCCAGAACGTCGGTCACGCACTTGCCGTCGAGCAGTGCCTTCAGGATGCTGACACCCTGCCGGTTCAGTTTCTGCGCCAGATTCGGACGCTTGATAATGAGCTCGTCTTCCTCACGGACGAAGACGTACGGCCGGACTTTGGCGACGAATTCGTCGATCCACGACAGGTCGATGGTGCGCGGAGTCGACATCAATGCGAGCTCCCACTGACACACGCCGAGTGGCACGCCGAGTGGCACGCCGAATGACAGGCCGAGTGACACGCGGAGTGACACGCAGAATGGCAAGCGTCATGACACACGTTCAGGTCCATCACCAGGTCGGTGTCGACGGGAGCCGAGATCAGGTGATCGGTCTGAATCGGGATGTCGACCTCGTTCACAAAGGGGTTCCGGTCGTGCTGGTAACGATGGGAGTAGTACGGATGCCGATTGTGATACCACCAGTACCAATCGGCATCTGTCTCGCGTGGCTGCTCCACGTTCTCCTGCACCACGTTCTGGTAGTACGCCTTCGTCGCTTCGACGTCGCAGTCCCAGGCCTTCGCCCGTATGTTGTCGACGGCCTGGTTCATGAGCTGCTCGAGCTCCCCCTGCGAGAGGCGCCCGTCATCGGTGAGGGACTCGTACAGCAGCCGCTCGTACTCGCCGAGGCGGTCCGTGTCGGGAGCACCTGTGGCGCGGGCGCGGAGCGGGTTCCGCGACGCGATCTCGAGGAACTTTTCCGCCACCATGGAGTTGAGGATCGCGCTCACGATCCGCTTGAATGGGATGCCGAGGTAGAACGCCACCTCCAGCGGTGTCAGGTCCTTGCACACCTTCCCAGCGATCCGGAAGCTCGAAAGCACCAGCTTGGGAGGTGTCCAGTCGAGCACATTCCACCGCACCTCGTCGAGTCCCCTATGTGCAGTCACCATGGAGCGGTGCTTGCCGGTCACCACCAGGAAGAACGCGCCGAGCAGGAGGAGGACGCCCCCGCCGATGAGCCAGTCCGTCTGCTTCCACGTGCCGAAGCTGGGTGGTGGTGGTCCTGGCGCCGGTGGTGCCTGCGCCGGTCGCTCCAGCGCGAACCACGCCGCCGGTAGGTAGAACTGCGCGCGCATGTCGTAACGGTTGCCGGGTCGGTCACGGTGGAACACCAACCGCAACCTGTCCGCCTCGCCACGCTGGTAGTCGATGCGGAACTTGTCGTTCACCCAGCGCTCGGTGAGCACGAGCTGCCCCTCCTCGACGGTCTGTCTCGGATCGGCGCCCGATGGCAGGACGTACGGCGTCAGTACGTTCAGCGTGTAGTGGTCCTGGTTGCCTGCCTCGTCCCACGCGACCGGTGACCAGTTGAACACCATGAGGGATTGGCCGTCCGGCGACGTGGTCGGCGCGAGATAACCGGCAGCGGCGAAATCGGTGGTGAAGGGAAAGACGTACGTGACGGTCCCCGACGACACGCCTTGGCCGTCGGCCAACACGATGTCCCACCGGTCCGGACCTACTCGAGTGATGGAAAGACCGTAGCGGGTCCCGCGGCTGTCGACCGCGTGCGCCCTGTCTGCCAGCATCGAGACCTGCAGCCGGTCGGTGCCGCTGAAGTAGAAACCGTGCAACTCACCGCGACGCACCGCCCACTGCACTTCGTAGAGAACCACGGCTGAGCCGTTGGGGCGAAGGTCGACGCTGGTCTCGACGAACCGGATCTCACCTGCGCCCTGTGGGGTCGCCGAGAGGGATGCCAGGAAGAGAAACCCGCCGAGCAGCCAGTTCATCGGTCACCTCGGCTCGAGGGAGTCGCCACAATGTCACGGGTCGCGGCGAGTGCAGCGAAGGTACGCTCTGGAGGGAACGCCGTCCAGCGGCTATCGGGGGTTCCGAGGCCTTATTCCACCGCCGCGCCGGTCGGTTGGCTCGCGGCGGTGTCGTCATCGAGCCCGAAGTTGGTGAGATCGCTAGTCACCGCGAAATCGTACTCCGGATACTCGTAGATCGGCACCCGACTCTCGGTCTGTCCCAGAGAATATCCCCACACGTCATCATACTCCGCGCAGTCCTCGCCAATCTCCCCCAGCTGTCGTAAGTACTCCACGATCGACTTCGACTCGATGATGATCACCTTGCCCATGCGGTCGATGATCGGGCTGTGGGCACGGGTGCGGTCGTGATCGAACTCGAGAATCCGGCGACCGTAGCGGGTGACCCCGATCACGCGGAAGGTCATGCTCTTGCCTACTGCGGGGAGGTTGAGAACGCTGCGGTCGGTCGCCAAAAAGGGCAGGCCGGTCGCCTGCCGTATTGCCGCCACGTTGTCGGCCAGCACGGGCGCGCTCTCCGGCAAGTGCCGCACGCGTTCCTGGTACCTCTCGGGAATGCGGCCGAACACTTTCTCTTCGAGTTCTTCTTGCACCACGCGGGCGATCGGGGCGTAGTTGAACTGATTCTCCATGTACCCCTTGAGCACGAACGTGTAGTACGGTAACACACCTACCTCGTTCAGCACTTGCCTAAGCTTCGCGGCGTGACCGCGCCGTGAGGCCGACGAGCCCATCACCAACTGATTGCAGACAAGCCAACCCGCCGAGGACAGCCGCTCGATCGCCTGCCGGGCCTCGAGCGTCACCTCCATCGGGGACTCGAAGTGGGTCTGGATCACCAACTGGCGGATTCCCGCCTCCGAGGCCTTCTCGCGGAACCGCGCGAGGATCTCGGTGAGCTCGGGCGTCACCCGTTGCGGCAGGTACGCAGGGAGCCGGGAACCCAGACGGACTCGCTGGATCTCTGCGTACTTCTCCCCAGCCGGCCGGTGCTGGTTCGCATTCCGCTTGGCACGCGCCATCTCGCATACGGCATCCAGTAGCTGCTCGAGCGAGCGATCGGAACTCATCAGCGCGTCGCCGCCCGTGATCAAGATGTCCCGGAGCTGGGAGTCCTCCTCGAAGTATTTCATGAGGTCGCTCAGCTTCTCCGGCCAGGAGGGCTTGGGAGCGAGTCCCGAAATATCGAAGTTGAGCCGCCCCCGTTGGAAATCGAACATCCGCTGGCAGGAAGAGCAGAGTCCGCCGCACGCCCGACCCTGCGTATCGGGAATGAGGATGGCTACGTCCGGGTACCGCCGGTGCACGTTGTCGTAGGGTGGAAGCAGCCATCCCGCGGCGTTGGGCTGCCCGGGCCGAACGGCGTCTTCCTTCTCCCAGGCCACGATGTGCCCAAACTCCTCGACCAGCTGCGTGCTGTACACCACGTAGTGCCGAATCGCAAGGTCGGCCCCGATGGCGAAGTACGGCACCCGCACGTGCAGGAGAGACAGGTAGTACGGGTTCACGAAGAAGGGGATCCCGGCGTCGCGCGCTCGGTACAGCACGTCCATGGTGTCGGGGTCGAGCGAGTTCCCCAACATCTCGTTCAGGAGCTCCGGTGACCGGACGGCAAAGGACAGGTGGAAGTGCATGTCCTGCCACCATTCGCGCCCCAGCCGCAGGCGATCCCCACGCGATAGCCCTGGCTCGAACTTGAACCGCTGGCTTGTGATGTCGCCGCGCTCTATACGGTCGATGATCGCGTGCAGGATCCGGTCGCGGTTCTCCTCGCGCAGCGCAACGATGCGCGGATCGAGGCCGGACGGATACCGGTCCATCCACTGCTCCACCTCGTCCTGGCTCGGAAGCCGCCGCTTGGTCGTGCCCGTGAACTGCCGGAATAGGTGCAGCATGTCGTCGAAGAAGTCAGGTTTCGCACCGCCGGTACCCCGGTTCACCGCGAGCCAGAGCTGCCTGACCGGAGTGCTGACGGCGATCGCGCCCCGCAGGTTCGGATCAACGAACTCGCGCTCGGCGTGGTCGACGTAGTCGAGCAACCGGATAGCCGCATAGTCGCGCCAGGTGAGCGACTCGAAAGCCTCACGATCGTTGTGACCGCTCTCGTAGTAGGCCAGGGCCTTCGGCCGGGCCCGCAACTCTTCCATCACCCAGTTCTTGATCCCGATGCGCGCCTCGATCTCGTTTTTCGAGTTGCGCATGATCTCTTCGAGCTTGGGGTTCTCCTTGAGGAGGGCCTTGAGCAGGCGGTGGGATTTGACGTTGATCGCAATGCGGTCGAGCTGTTCGATGGGCTTCATCATCGGTACCTCCGCCCGCCGCAGACCACCCCGCCCCAGAGCGACCGACGCACGCGTGAGGCCGCCCCAGTCGTCCGGCGCGGTGCGCGGAAGGGCCTTCACGACCAAGATTGCCTGAGCCACCCCAGTGTCAAGGAACCGCTGGGTTGACCGCTCCCGCCCCAGCCGACGAAAGCCCGAGCGAACCGCTCTCCGTCCGATGCGCCAAGAGCATCCACAATGCAACGCGGGGCCGCTCCCGATGGGAGCGACCCCGCGCGTCGACGGGTCGTGACGTGGTCAGGCGATCTTTCGGACGTTCTGAGCTGCCGGGCCCTTTTCGCCCTGCACCACCTCGAACTCCACACGCTCACCCTCGCGGAGGGACTTGAATCCCTCAGCCTCGATGGCCGAGTGATGGACGAAGCAGTCCTTCTCGCCATCGTCGCGCGTGATGAAGCCGAAACCCTTGGCGTCGTTGAACCACTTCACTGTGCCGATCGTACTCATCGCCGTACTCCTCACTGTGATGATGATGCCGTCGGAGCCGGACATTGCCGTACTCGCCGATCGCACATCATGTTCCGCGGCTGCGTGCCCCCGCGTCGGGCTGCCGGTCGAGAGAAGCTGTGAGCCATCTCCGCAGCGGCTGGGTTCCTAGCAGAAAAGGACCGGTCGTGTGCCAGAACCGTACGCGGTTCTATCGCCGGGGACGTTTACTCCGGTGACGGCGGCGGCGAGCAGCGGCGGCTTTGAGCCGCTTCGCCACGCTGGGTTTCACGTAGTATCGCTTCGCTCGAAGATCCTTCAGGATCCCGGATTTCTGCACCTTCCGGCGAAACACCTTGATCGCCCAGTCGATGCGGTCTTCCCCCTCGAGAATGATGTGCGGCATCGTCGCTCCGCTCCAAGGGCCAGCCTGGGGTGGCCCGTGGCCGCACCCGTTCCGGCGTAATAATCGTAGACTCCCAAATTAACGGGATATTGGGCCAGCCGATAGGTGCGGCGACCACCGTCAGATCGACACAGGATCGCCCCCGGAGCAGGCCACCCTTACGCCGCCGCGGCCGCGAGCGCCTCCTCGGCTGCCTGGGTCCGCTCGTCGTCGTCCCCGGCAAGCCACGCCGGCTGGTCACCGGGCTCCTCATCCCCAACCACCAGCACCGCAAAGCGGTGGACCGCTCCCGGTCCGATGGCGGTGATGACGAGCTTCCCCGCTCCGTCGGCGTCCTGCGCCGTGTGCACATCGTACACGACGTCCCGGTACTCCCAACGTCCCAATCGTTTGACAGAGACCGTGCCCCTCATTCGCACCTCCGTGCGGGATGGGCTCCTCGACCCAAAACGTCGCATTTCGGATGCCAGCCCGGAGGGCCGGTCTCAACGCGCGGCCCGGCATCGAGTTGCCCGGTCGGTGAGCCAGGTCACGCCATTCAACAGCGTTCGCTCTGACGCGATCCGAGATGTTTTGGTGCGGTCTCCAAGACCCACAAGCTGAGGGCTTGCTACTTCAGCACCGTGAGGGCAGCCTCTTCGGCCTACGACACCGAGTGGTGGTCTTGGGACTCGCGATGGCGATCTACGCGAGGAGGACGACCTCCCGCGGCAGAGCCATGCATCCGTCGCCACCACACCATCCCCACGTAGACCGGCAGGCCGGCCACGATGAGCAGGAAGCCCCAGTACACCGCCTCCTGACCCGACCCGCCGATCGCCCACAGCGAGTACAGAAACGCCATGCCGGCAACGGTCGAAAACCCGAGGCCGAGCCTGCCCGGGCGGTCGCCGCTCGCCCCCCTGAGCAGGAACGCGGCAAGGCTCGAGAACACGTAGGGGATGAGCGTCGCGAGCGTCGCTAACAGGATCATGAACGTGAACGCGGCAACGAGCCCCTTTGTGTAGTTCATCGCAATCAGGAAACTCGCGATGACGCTCGACACCACAATCCCCACTGCCGGGGTTTGGCGACGCGACATCCGGGCCAACGGAGCCGGAAGCAGACCGTCCCGCGCCGCGGCGTAGGGAAGCTGACCCGAGAGGAGGATCCATCCGTTGAGGGCGCCGAAGCAGGAGATCGCGGCACCCGCACCCAGGACATAGGCCCCCCACGGACCCCAAATGACGCGCGCTGCATCGGCAAACGGGGCGGTCGATTCGGCCAGAACCGCTGGAGCGATGAGGCCCATCACGACCACCGTCCCCAGGATGTAGACCACCGTCGCTATCAGCGTTCCCGCAATCGTAGCGCGGGGAATGGTGCGCTTGGCGTCGTTCACGTCCCCTGCCGGCACCGTGCCCGACTCGAGACCGAGAAACGCCCATAGGGTGAGCGTCACCGTGGCACTCACGGCCGGGAGCGTGCCATGACCGCTCGCATTGAAGGGCTCGAAGTGCTCGGCATTGAAGAAGAAGAGGCCCACGGCACAAATCGCCAGCAGCGGCAGGAGCTTCAGAACGGTCGTCACCAACTGCACTGCGCCCGCGGTGCGAACCCCGGACAGGTTCACCGCGGTGAGGAGCCACAGGCTTCCCAGTGAAGCCGCGCCGGCGAGTATGGGTGTCGTGGCGAGGGCCGGCCAGAAGACCGTGAGATAGCTCGTGAATGCCACGGCGAGCGCGGCATTGGTGGTCCACATGGAAATCCAATAGGCCCACGCGACGAGGAACCCGCCCAACTCCCCGAACCCGTCGCGGGCAAAGGCATACGGACCGCCCGTCTCCGGAACCAGCCGCCCGAGTCTGGCGAACACGAGCGCCAAGCAGATCGCCCCACCCGCGCTCACGAGCCATCCCACAATGCTGATCCCGCCGAACGGGCCGAGCGACGCGGGCAGGAGAAACACCCCCGAGCCAATCATGTTGCCCACGACCAGCGCCGTACACATCCAGAATCCGAGGGCTTTCTTAACAGCCATCACTGCTCCCAAGGCGAGGTCCGCAGCTACACAACCTGGGACAGGTGGTCCCCAGGCACCAGATCCTGGCCACCACTTGACGACGGCCTGATCCATACTAGATTGGTAACCAGATGGTTACCAATCATCCGGAACTCGATCGTGTCTTCGGCGCCCTAGCAGACAACACGCGCCGACAGATCCTCGCCCGGCTGTCCACGGGGGACGCGACGGTGGGAGAGCTGGCCCGTCCGTTCTCCATCTCGCGTCCGGCGATCTCCAAGCATCTCAGGGTCTTGGAGAGGGCCGGTCTGGTGCGGCGCACCCGCGATGGGCGGATCAGCCGCTGCGGACTCGACGCAGCACCCCTCAAGGATGCCGCCGACTGGGTGGAGCGTTATCGGGAATTCTGGAAGGCACAGCTCGACGCGTTGTCGGGCTACCTGGAACGCAAGGAGGAGAAGTCATGAGCATCAAGGCCGGTACGTCGCTTCGCGTTTCGCGTTTGATCCAGGCAGAGCCGGAGACGGTCTTTCGCGCCTGGACCGAGCCCGCGCATCTCAAACGGTGGTCGGCCCCCGAGGGCATCACCGTTGAGGTCGCGCAGGTGGATCTCAAGGTCGGCGGACGCTATCGCCTCGGCATGCGGACCGCGGAGGGCAAGCCGCACACCGCCGTCGGCACGTACCGCGAGATCGTCCGACCGACGCGGCTCGTGTATACCTGGTCCTGGGAGGAGGGCGAATCCACAGCCGACGAGACGCTCGTCACGGTTGAGTTCAACGCCGTTGGAGGAGCGACCGAAGTGGTGCTCACGCACGAGCGGTTTGCCACTGCCGAGTCCCGTGACGACCACCTCCAGGGATGGACCAGCTGTCTGGATCGGCTGGAGGCCATCTACGCGTGACGCGGAGGAGCACGAAGAGGACTGTGACGGACGTCACCCCGCGTGAAGCGGCGAGTCACTAGGTTCCGGCGTGGCCACCCTCGCAGCGACGAAGGTTTGCCAGCGGTGCGATCGACAAGAGAGGCAACGTGCTCACGGTCCGTCTCGGAAGGGGCGGGGATCGACTGCAACCGTGACCGCGTGGACGAGCTGGCCTAGAGGCGATTCGGCTCACCACGCCGTAGGAACCTGACAGCCGGGGCCGCCGGATTGCCCGGCATCTCAGCTCGCCACGCAGAACAGCCGCAGGGGTGCGCCTCTGCGGCTGTTGGTTTCCGCCACGGCAACGGCACCGAGCGGCATGCGCGGTCACCGAAGACAAGCCGGGTGGTGTCGGCGACCTCAATCTCCCATCTTTGCGCGGTATGTCTCACTGTCCGTTCTGCAACTCGACCACTGCCAAGCCGGCCCGGTTCTGTCACGAGTGCGGTCGGCAGCTCCAGGTGCTCCGACAACAGGCGGTCGAGGATCTCGACCTCGCAGAGCTCGAGCGCCTTCGGAGCGAGAAGGCGAGGCTGTCGCGGGAGATCACCGCCCTGCGTGACAGGGCCACGATTGAAGACCTCACCGAGACGGAGCGTCGCAAGCGGGAGGCGCTCATCGCCGCCTGGCAGGACATCACCGCCGAATTGACCGCGAAGCTCGACCCAGCAGCACCCCGTAGTCCCAAGGACCGGCGGGTGCGCGAGCGACGTCGGAAGGACCGGCGCTCGAAGCAGCGGGACGCAGGCGATGAGGACCGACGCTCGGGGTTGCAGCGTCGCGCGAAGCGGATTCGCACCAACCGCGACCGACGGGACCCGTTCGGGGAGGGTGCCTGAGCAAATCACTCGACCGGTGACCGACGGATGGGCGGCCGGCCATCGTGGCCAGTCGCCCAATTCGTTCGTGCCGTGATGCCGACCCGAGCGGAGCGCTCTACGTCGAGTCACGGCGCCCCTTCTGCCCCCGAGTTCAGTGCCGTATTCTCCGTGCGAACATCTCGACGCCGATTCGCTCTTCGACCGAGGTCTCGAGTCATGCCGCGACGTCATCCATGGGTCATGCTTTCACTTGCCACACTCGCGCTCCCGTCTTGTACCCCCGATCCTGCCACACACATCACTGCCGATGGCATCATGGCCGACGTGTCTGTCCTCGCCGCCGACAGTATGGAGGGCCGGGGTGCCAGCACACCGGGCGAGGTCCGTGCGGTGGCGTATATCGCGCGGCGCTTCGAGCAGATCGGACTCGAACCCGCGGGCGATTCCTACCTGCTCCCAATCGAGCTGGTCGGCATGCGGAAGGACGCAGGCACGTCCTCGCTCACGATTCGTGGGCCTCGAGGTCCGCTCCCACTCGCCAACGACCAGAACGTCACCTACTGGTCGACGGCGGAGGAGCCGGTCGTCGACCTGCGAAACGTGCCCATCGTGTTCGTCGGCTACGGGGTGGAGGCGCCCGAGTACGGTTGGGACGACTTCAAGGGAGCGGACGTGCGCGGGAAGGTGCTGCTGTTCCTGAACAACGATCCACCGGTGGAGGAGAACGGCGAGGCACTGTTCGGCGGAGCCGCACGCACCTACTACGGCCGCTGGACCTACAAATTCGAGCAGGCGCAGAAGCACGGCGCGGCTGGCGCGATCGTGGTGCACACCACTGAGTCGGCGAGCTATGGTTTCAGCGTGATCGGCAACACCGGTTCCCGACAGATCTGGCAACGGACCTACCAGCTCGACCTGCTGTCCTGGATCGACTCGACGCTGACCGATCGCATCGCCACGTCCATGGGCACGACCCTCACCGGGCTGTTCGACGCGGCCGCCCAGCGGAATTTCCGTCCCCGCGACACCGGGTACAGACTCACAGCCCACATAGAGACGGCGATCGAGCGGGTCGAGGCGATCAACGTCGCCGGCGTGGTGCGCGGCACCGATCCGACGCTTACCGAGCAGTACATCGTGTTCACCGCCCACCACGATCACCTCGGCATGAACCCGGACGCTCCCGGAGACGACAAGATCTTCAACGGTGCCCAGGACAATGCGCTCGGCGTGGCGGCAATCCTCGCAACCGCCGAAGCGTTCGCGAACGCGAGACCCCGACGATCCGTCATGATCGTGTCGGTCACGGCGGAAGAAGGCGGCCTGCTCGGGAGCGGCGCATTCGTCGCAAACCCCCCGGTGCCGCTACGGCAGATCGTGGCGAACTTCAACGTGGACTCACCACAGTCGTACGGCGTCACCAACGACGCGGCGGCGATCGGGATCGAGATGAGCACCCTGGGATCGACGTTCAGCAATGTCGCCGAGGGGCACCGGCTGCGACCGGCGGGCGACCCCAACCCGAACGCGGGGAGTTTCTATCGGTCCGACCAGGTGAGCTTTGCGAAAGCGGGCGTCCCGGCTCTGTATCTCCAGGCCGGCAAGGACTACGTCACCTCACTCGGCTTCGATCCCTACGAGTTTCGCCTTCGGCACTACCACCAGGTCAGCGATTCCATTCATCCCGAGTGGAACCTTGAGGGAACCGCGCGCGATATGCGGATCCTGTTCGAGACCGCGCTCCGCGTGGCGAACGCGGACGACGCACCACGCTGGGTGGCGGGACACGAGTTCGAGGAGGAGTGGAGGGCACTGTACGGGCGGTAGATCGGGACGCGCGTGATGCTCCCAGCAGCCCAACGTGAAGAGTGGAGAGGAAGCTCATGGCTGAACGCGGTGGGTTCTCGCTGCGTCTCGGCCGCGACGTGCGCACCAGCGTGCGCCGGGGCATTCCCACGGCGGTGGTGATCACCGACCCCGCGGGCAAGGAGCTGCATCGGTGGGACGAAGGAGGCGCCTCCTAGAACGCGCTACTCCAGCTCTGGCTGAGGCGCATGGCGGAGTTGATCAAACCCACCATCGAGTAGGTCTGTGGGAAGTTGCCCCACAGCTCGCCCGTACGCGGATCCATATCCTCCGAAAAGAGCCCCGAGGGGTTCCGCAGACGGAGCATCTCCTCGAATAGCTCGCGCGCCTGTTCCGTGCGTCCCAGTGCCGCGAGGGCATCAATATACCAGAACGTGCAAACGGTGAACGCCGTATCCGGCCGACCGAAATTGTCTTCCGTGTAGCGGAAGATCAGGCGTCCGCCGTTCGACAGCCTGGCGGCGAGGCTATCGACGGTCGCGACGAACCGTGGGTCGTCGGCCGACAGAAACCCCAACTCGTGCAGGAGCAGCAGGCTCGCGTCGGCCCCGTCTCCCTCCAAGGAGGCTGTGAACCGCCCGAGCGACGGGTTCCACGCACGCCGGGTGATTTCGGCGTGCATCGTGTCGGCGGTCGTGCGCCAGAAGGTCGCTCGCTCACTTCGGCCCAGCCGTGCCGCGATCTTGGCCAACCGGTCGCATGCCGCCCAACACATCACGCTCGAAAACGTGTGGACCTGCTGCCGGCCACGGGATTCCCACAGCCCGGCGTCGGGTTGGTTGTACCGCGTGACGGCCTGCATGCCAAGTCTCTCCAACTGCTCGAACAGACGCTCGGCCCCCTTCCGGTACAGGCGTCGGTCGAAGAACACCTGCGTCGCCGAGAGCACGACGCTCCCGTAAGCGTCGTTCTGCACCTGCTCTGCCGCCTGGTTGCCGACGCGAACCGGGCCCATGCCGCGGTACCCCGCGAGGGAGGTGACCTGCTGCTCCTCCAAACTCGTCTCCGGATTGATGCCGTATACGGGACGCAGATAGCCGTCCGGCGCCGCCACCGCGAGGTTCGTGATGTAGCTGAGGTAGCCTTCCAGCGTGCCCGTCACGCCAAGGCGGTTGAGCGCATGCACCACGAAGTAGGAGTCGCGCAGCCAACAGTAACGGTAGTCCCAGTTCCGTCCCGAGTCGGGCGCCTCAGGAATCGATGTGGTCATCGCCGCGATGATCGCCCCGCTGTCGTCGAAGCTGCAGAGCTTGAGGGTGATTGCCGCGCGAATGACCTCTTCCTGCCACTCGAACGGGATCGAGAGGTATCTGCTGAATTCGTTCCAGTATTCCTCTGTTCGTTCTAGGAGTTCTCGCGCCGTCTCTGACACCGAAGCCGTGAGGCTCTCGTCGGGGCCCAGGACCATGGCGATGGGATGCTCGAGCACAAACGCCGTCTCCTCCCGCAGGAACCGCACGGGGGCATCCGTCGTGAGCCGCAGCGTGAACTGATCGCCCAGGTAGCGAATATGATTGCTGCCGGAGGTGACCTCTGGGGCCCGTGCTCCGTAGGCCGACCGCGGCCGCAGCCGCACGCGGATCCGCGGTGCCCCCTCGAGCGGCCGGACCAACCGAACCATCTTCGTGGGGCGATAGAAACGGCCGTACTGCCGAAACCGCGGAGCGAAGTCCATGATCTCGAGGGCGCTCCCATGCGCGTCACGGAGCACGGTGCGGAGGATCGCGGTGTCGGTCGCGTACGCCTGCTCGTGCGCCACGAGATCGTCCAGAGCGACGTCCCAGAACCCACTGCCGTCGGTCTGCTCGCCGCTTTGGTCGTCGAGCAGCGAGCAGAACATGGGGTCGCCGTCGAAGTGCGGGAAGCAGGCCCACACGATCTTGCCCAGCTCGTCGATGAGGGCACCGTAACTACAGTTGCCGATCACTGCGAGGTTCAGGTCGGTCACGTTTCACCCAATCCTGTCGAGGTGCTCCATGATCCGCCGCAGCCAGTCGTGCACGGCGGCAACGTCGGTGAGCCGGTAGCGTGCCGCCGTGTGACTCACGTCACCAACAACGATCGGCACCCCACCCGCACGATCCACCGCACGGAAGGCGTCCTCGTCGGTTACGTCGTCGCCGACGTAGACGGGCCGCCTACCTGCAAAGGGAGCTTCTTGCAAGAACGCTTCCACCGCTGCGCCTTTCGTGGCCGCACTAGCTCGAATTTCGACCACCATCTTGCCCTCGAGCAGCTGGAATTCCGGTCCGAGCCGGGCCACCAACGCAGTGCCCAATTGCCGGGTTTCGGCAACAACGGCGGGCTGCAGTCTGTAGTGCAGTGCCACGCTCAATCCCTTGTCTTCCACCTGCGTGCCGGGATGCTCGGCCGCGAACCTCCCGAAGGCCTGGCGCACGGGATCGAGGCGTGTTGGATCCACTGGGATCCGTCGGATCGCTCGCCCCGGTAGCCGCAACTCGGCACCGTGCACGCCGGCGACAGGGAATTTGGCAGGTGCGAAGAGCCTGTCCACCTCATGCACGGGCCGCCCGGTGGCGAGTGCCAGCGCTCCGTCGAGTTGCCCCCGCAGCCTCTGTAGCCTGGAGACGAGCGTGGGCGGGACCTGCACGGCATCGGGGGCCTGCGCAAGCTCGAGCAGCGTTCCGTCGATGTCGAGGAACACTGCCCACACGGCACCGCGCAACGGAAGCTCCGGAGCGGGCAGTCCGTTACATTCGTTGAGAGATCGGTCGCGCACCGGCACGGCACAAACTACCCGACCCAGGAGCGACTGCACAAGCAATCATGAAGCGCTCCCACCTCGTGATCGTAGCCAACACGCTCCCCGTGCGTCTGGTGAGAGCCGGACGGGACGAGCACTGGGAAACCAGTCCGGGCGGGCTCGTATCGGCGTTGGCGCCCATCGCCCGCAGTGAAGGAGGCGCGTGGATCGGGTGGACGGGGGAAACGGACCGCGAGCGCGCCCCGTTTGAGCACGACGGTGTGTTCAACGTACCCGTGCGCATCTCCGCGGCGGAGGTGGAAGGCTCCTACGAAGGGGTCTGCAATCGGACCATCTGGCCCTTGTACCATCATGTCGTGCGCCCCCCGGAATACCACCGGCGCTGGTGGCGCCGCTACGTTGAGGTCAACGAACGGTTTGCGGACCTGGCAGCCGACATCGCCGCGCCCGGGGCCGTCGTCTGGATTCACGACTACCACCTGCAGCTCGTCCCCGCCATGCTTCGGCGGCGGCGCAACGACATCCGCATCGGGTACTTCCTCCACATCCCGTTCCCGCCCGAAGACCTGTTTACGCATCTTCCATGGCGCGACCACGTGCTCGAGGGATTGCTCGGCGCCGATGTGATCGGCTTCCAGACGCGGGGCAACGCCCAGAACTTCCGCCGGGTAGCCAATCGCCTCCCCACAGTGCAGCGCCAGCGGCGGTCCGTGTCCATCAACGGGCGGTCGGTTCTGGTCGACGCCTACCCGATTTCCATCGACACACCATACTACGCGTCGGTCGCCGCGGACCCGAAGGTCGTGCAGCAGGCACAGCGGTTCAAGGCGCGGCTGGGTGAAAGGCGGCGGGTCTTCCTCGGCGTGGATCGTCTCGACTACACGAAGGGGATCGACGTCCGGCTCAATGCATTCCAGCAGCTGATCGCCAATCGGCCGGAGACCGTCACCGACTCGGTCTTCGTGCAGGTCGCTGTGCCGAGCCGGGAGCGCATCGCCGACTACCAGGAAATCCGGCGGCATGTGGAGGAACTGGTCGGGCAGATCAACGGCCAGTACGCACAGGTCGGAACCGCGCTGGTGCACTACCTGCACCGGCCGCTACCGTTCGAGGAACTGATCGCCATCTACCGGGCAGCCGACGTCATGGTCGTGACACCGCTATGCGACGGCATGAACCTGGTGTCCAAGGAGTACGTAGCCGCCCGGTTGGACGATTCAGGCGTGCTCATCCTCAGCGAATTCGCCGGTGCCGCCGACGAACTACGCACCGCGCTCCGCGTGAACCCGCACGACGTAGACGGCATCGCCGAAGCCATGGAGCGCGCCGTCACCATGCCCGCACAGGAGGTGAAGCGGCGGATGCGCGCGATGCGGCGTGTGGTCCGCAAGCATGATGTGCACCAATGGGCGCAGCGGTTCTTGTCTGACCTGAGGAGGTGAGTGCTCCGCAGTACAGGAAGAGACGTCGGACGTTTTGGCTGGTCGAAAATCTGAGCCTCGGCCGGTGGGCGAAAGCCGCTCGATCGGCGCTACGGCGACCGGAAGACCGAGGTGAGACCCAGGACAAACCCGGGTGTCCCCGACGGTGCAAGCGCCAGGCTCGCCACGAGGAGCGCTACTCCGGCCATCACTCCACGGAACGCGGTGCGCCGATGCGGCGCGATGAGATCTGCGAGCGACGGCTCCAGCCGTGGCGGCTCGAGGTCACCCTGGACGGTTCGCCGGTCGTAGACGATACGGTGCGCGCTACGGGAGCACGCGAGGATCGGCCTCTCTACGTCTTCCGCCAGCTCCCGCTGTCCCCCGGCACCCACGCTCTGCGAGCAGTGTTTACCCCGATCGGGGAGAGTGGCCGGGCGCCGCTGGGGCTCGACGCATCGGTGACCATCGAGCCCCGGGAAGTCGTCCTGGTCACGTACGACCCAGACGTCGAGCGGTTGGTTCTGAAGCGGGGGCCATGAGCCCCGGACGGTGGTAACGAGTCGCCGAGAGCTTCACGCTGGAGGTCCCGAACGCCATACCCCGAAACACGAGCGCCCGGCCGTAACGCCGGGCGCTCATCAGTCCGCTGGGTGCAACCGGTCCACCAGTTAGCGGAAGACGCCTTCGAGCACGTCCACGACGAGGCCGCTGGCTTCGAGCAGCACGACCCGATCTCCAAAGATCGCCAGTTCGACACCCGCCCGCCGCGGGAGTTGCGCAACCAGACCATCAGGTAGCTGCCGCTTGGCGATTCCCGGCGGGAGTGGCTTGCCCCGCGCGAGGTTCTTGGCAATCCCGGGCGGCAAGGGCTGAGGATTGTGCCGGTGACCGGCGAAGTACTCCGCGATGATCCGCCGCTCAGTCACGGAAAAACTCACAGACGCGGCGACCTCGACGGTCGGCCCCTGGGTCTTCCCCTTCTTGTCCTGCTGAGCGGCCGCGGCCGGCGGCATCACCAGTAACGCGCCAACGGCAGCGCCCAGAACAATAGTGCTACGATGCATGACCTGCCTCCTGCCCGCTGACAGTGCTCCAGGGCGAACGTCTGTTAGGGCTGCGCGATTGCCAATCCCTCTTGAATGGCGATCGCATCCCCGTTCGCTCCGGCTACATTGGCGCTCTTCGAGGTTGACGTCCGGCCGTTCCCCTGTTGACGCTGACCGGTCATCCGCAGCGTTCCGTTGACCGCACCCCCGTCTTCGACGCTGATGCGCGGCGTCGTGATATCCCCGTGCACCGTGCTGCCCGTCTTCAACTCCACCAACTCCTCGGCCACGATGTGGCCGCGGACCTCGCCGGCAACGACGGCCAGCGCAGCCTCGACATCACCCTCCACCAGACCACCGGCCGCGACGAGCACCTGCCCACCCTTCACACGCAGGTCCCCGTTCACCTCTCCCTCCACGCGCACCACACCCGACGTCTCGAGTGTGCCCGTGAGTCGCACACCGTGGGCCAGGATGGACAGCGGGACGCCCTGTCCGGTCGTATCGGGGAGAAAGGCAAACCGAGAGCCGTTCTTGCCCGCGCTGAAGACTGTCATGGCACTTGCCTCCACTGAGGCCTGCTGGTTCGAATGCGCTGGGGACTCGTGCCAAGGTACGTGGGTCCGAGTGTGGAAGGGGTGATGTGGCTCACATCGCGTTAGGGGTGCCACTGTCACAAGAGCCGCCACCGACGTCGCGCGGAGGCTCCGCGACCTCCGCTAGGGCGAGTAGGTGATCACCAATTGCCCGGCAACCGGCTTGCCGTCGATCGTGCGCGCCGGATAGAAGGTCCACGACGAGACCCGATCGAGGAGCTTGCGTCGGAACGCTGGATCTTGGATCTCCGGCTCGATTTCGACCTTGTCCACGCGCCCGCGCGCGTCAACCCAGAACCGGATGCGGAACCGTCCGCCACGGATCGAGGCGGGCGGCGCCTCATACGGATAGATGATGGCTCGCGGCTCGGGGGCGTACACCGCAGCACCGTCACCGCTGCCTGGACCGATACCGCTCCCCACCCCGGTTCCGCGTCCAGTTCCAGTCCCACCACCGATCCCCGCACCCGATCCGGGACCGACGCCCGTCCCCGACCCTGGGCCAAGTGTCAGGAGACTTGTCGTGCGCTCGTTGAACAGGGTTGCCGGATCGGCGTTCGTCACCGGAATCGCCTCCGGCTGCTCCTCGGTCTCGGTCGTCGGTCGTGGCAGCTCGAGCTCGGTCGACGCAGCCGGGACTGATGCTCGACGGGCTGTGGGTACGCCGGCCGTCGACGACGGTGGGAGTTGGACGTACTGAACGCTTCGCCCGCCGCCGCCACCACCACCACCACCTGCCACACCGGGTCTTTCCGTCCCGGCCTGGTAGGGGTCGGTCAGCGAGACGACCAGCAGGATCACGGCGATGACGTGAAAGGCCGCCGCCAGGATCACCCCAGCCCCGTACCGGCGATCTGACCGGGGGAGCCGTGCCATGGGATAACGCTTTACGCGTGTCAAGGTGTGCCTCGGGCTGCCCCTTACCTGCTCCGGATCTGATCGCGGAGACGCCGGTAGAGAGCAGGATCGAGAAAGTACACCCGCTCGAATGCGGCCACGGTGGTGCTTTCTTCGGCCCCCACTGCATCGAGGAAGGCCCGCCGGTAGCGACCAACCTGCGCCGGAGCGTAGAACTCCAGAAGCAGCGCCCCGCACCGCACCGCGGCCGTCCGCCGCAGGTCTTCCCGTTCGTCCACCGTGAGCGAATCGGGATTGAGCTTCCTGTCGTCAACCAACAGGAAACACAGCTCCTTCAAGAACGCGAACACGGCCGCGTCCGGCCCGGTGGCGAGCAGTGGCTCCTGCACCGCCACCACTTGATCACCCGCGTCCAGTTCCCGCACGTCGACGATCCGACCCTCGGGCCCGAGTGCCGGCGACGGCATGACGATGCCACCTGTGAGCCGGCGCCGCTCCAGCAACGGTTGGAGGCCCGGGGCGAGATCCCGCTCCCACAGCGCCTGCATGGCCGCCGCAGTGGAATCCTCGTGGGCCCGCGTGTCCTCCCAGTACTGGCGGTAGAACAGGGTCCATTCACGCTCGACTACTCCCGCCAACCGCTCCAGGAGCCGCCGGGCCTTACCGTCCTCGAACGCCTGCGCCATAACCGCCGCCCCGAAGCGGACGTCCCGCCCCGCCAACGCCGAGTCGTTGGTGCGGCGTTTGGCCACGGCCATGAGCGCCCGGAACATCCGCTCGGGCGTGGCATCCGGAAAATAGAGCGGCACGAAATGCAGCGACTCGAGCGTGCGCCCGTCACCAATCGCTGCGCGCAGGTCCGACGCGATGGAGTCGAGCGGCGTGGGGTACACTCCACGCTCCTGCTTCACCTCGCGCACGTGGCGAGCGTACTCGGCACTGTACAAACCGAGCGGTCCCGGCTGATCGGCGGCGATCACGGCCAGGGAATGGAACCAGAGGTTGGCCTGCGGAGATGCCCGAACCTGCCAGGTTCGGTTCGGAGACGGTTCCGGCGTTGGAGGCCTCGGCATCTCCCCCCGCCGCCTCTCCCGTTCCTCCGGCGGAGGCTCTTGCGACGCGACGACTTGCGGAACGAGGCTCACCACAACGGCGAGCGTCACCGCAGTGACGGTCACTCGGTTGACGACGCTATGCCAGGCTTGGGTCACGTTCTTCCTGTGTTCGAGTCCGCTAGGTGAAACCCTCGGAGTGGCGGCGGAGTTCCATTTCTCGGTGAGGGTCGGAGATCAGAGCGAGTTGAGGAACACCATCAAGAAGAGCCGCGCTCGCGTGCCGAGCTCGGCAAACGCATCACGGGTGCGTTGGGCTTCGCCGCCATGACGCATGACGGCGTCGTCGAGATCGTGAGACCGCCCATCGTGCATGTACTCATCCCGAAACCGCAGTCCCATGAGGATCTCGGTTCGCACTTCCGAAGGTGCGGCGGCTATGCCGCAGACATCGGCCACCTCCAGACCGAGATCGTGCAACAAGAGATCCGAGTAGAGGAACACCGGCTTCCGGTCGATCGCACCCACTTCGCTCTCGCCGGTCGTCATCGACGGCACATGGCACCCGACGCAGCCGAGTGACGCAAAGAGCCGCTCGCCCCGCGCCACCGAGTCCCGGTGTGCCTGCCCCCGGTCGGAGCGAGCCGGGGGAGCCAGGAACCGCACGAAATCGACGAGCCTGTCGAGTACCACGTCATCGATCTCGGGTTCCGGAACCGGGTCGGTACCGGGCGGAGCCGCAGCACCGCCGTAGCCACTCTCCGTGGGCGTGAGTGGCGTGCTCAGTCCCATCTCGAAGCGCAGTGCCCCGTCCGTGAATTCCCGCAGCGTCGCCGCTTCGGCTTTGCGTCCAAACCGGCCTAACACGCCCGTCGGCGTGCGGCCCGCCCGTCCCGAAATGCCGTCACCGTCGGCGTCGACGACATCCTCCCGCTCGAGGATCGATTGGTCGGGGATCGCTTCGACCAACCCGAACCCGAACAGGAATGTCGGTGTAAAGCGTCCCTGCTCCGTCGCTCCTGGCGGGACCTGCTCGCGTTCGATGCCGAGCGCGCGGGCGAGCGGCGTGGCTTGGCGCCTGACGTTCTCGCCACCGTGGGACTCGAGGCGGTCGCACACATCGGGAGGCGTGAACCGCGTCGCCTTCACCACGAACACGCCGCCCCCACCACCAGATGCGGGATCCGTGTGGCAGGCGGCACACTGATTCTCGTTGAACAGTGGACCCAGGCCCTCATCCGGGGTGAAGACCCGATTGAAGTGGACCTGCCCAGTCCGAAACCGCGCAAGCTCCTCAGCACTTAGACCCGGCAATGGCGCGCCTGGCTGTGCAGTAGGCGACTCTTCCGGCGTGCAGGCGATCACCGCAAGCATGAGAGTGGGAACGATGAAGGAGAGACGACGGAGAGGCATAGGTCATCACACGAGAGGTGGGTACATAACATAGCGTGACGCCTCCGCACCGCACCACGTCGTCTCGCCCTGGTGCCGTTCGCTCCCCGGCCGTCAGCGGAACTGCTATGTTCTCCGCATCCAGACCCGGGATTCCCGGAGGTCCCATGTCACTCTGCATCATGCGGCGGCTTCTCGCCATCGCTTGCCTTTCGGCTCAACCGGTCTCGCAGATCGCGGCGCAAGAACCACTGGTGCTCGTTCCCGAGCGCGTCTTCGACGGCACTGAACTGCATACAGGGTGGGAGGTGGTCGTCACCGGCGGCGTCATCACCGCTGCCGGTCACCGGGGAACGATTCGGCGGCCGCCGGGGGCGCGTGTGATCGAGCTGACTGGTGCGACGTTGCTCCCAGGCTTCATCGAAGGTCACTCCCACCTGCTGCTCCATCCCTATGACGAGACCAGCTGGAACGACCAGGTGCTGCGGGAGCCACTCGCCCTCCGCGTCGCGCGGGCGCTTGTGGCGGCACGGGCCACGCTCGTGGCAGGTGTGACCACTGCCCGCGATCTCGGCACCGAGGGAGCGGGATACGCGGACGTGGGAATCAAGCAGGCGATCGACCAGGGGATCATTCCGGGACCTCGGATTCTCGTGAGCGGCCGTGCCATTGTGAGCACCGGGAGCTACGGACCGAAGGGTGCGCCGGAGTGGTCCCTGCCCTTGGGTGCGGAAGAGGCCGATGGACAGGATGACCTGATGCGCGTCGTGCGGGACCAAATCGGTCGGGGTGCGGACTGGGTGAAGGTGTACGCCGACTATCGCTGGGGTCCGGACGGATTGGCCACGCCCACGTTCACGCAGGATGAGTTGCGTGTTGCGGTGGAGGTTGCCGGTAGCTCGGGCCGCCCCGTTGCCGCCCACGCGAGTACGCCGGAAGGGATGCGACGCGCGACGCTTGCTGGTGTGCTGACGATCGAGCACGGCGACGGGGGCACGCCGGAGGTTTTCCGCCTTATGGCGGACCGGGGTGTGGCGCTCTGCCCCACGCTGGCGGCGGGCGACGCCATCACCCAATACGCAGGCTGGCGCAAGGGCGTCGACCCGGAGCCCGAGCGTGTCGCAGCCAAGCGCCGCTCATTTCGTGCAGCGCTCGCGGCTGGCGTGCGGATCTGTTTTGGGGGGGATGTCGGAGTCTATCCACACGGGGACAACGTGCGCGAGTTACAGCTGATGGTGGACTACGGGATGACGCCGGGCGACGCGCTCATCGCCGCGACGTCGGGCAACGCGAGCATTCTGCGGCTCGAAGACCGCGGTCGCATTGTGCCGGGGCTGCTGGCCGACCTGGTGGCAGTGGATGGCGATCCCACCCGAAACATCGGTGCGCTCAGGAACGTCCGCTTCGTCATGAAAGGAGGGGTGGTGATCGTGGAGCAGTGAGCGCGGACGATAAGGGGGTCAAGCGCTGAGCGGGCAGAGCCGAGAACCGTTGTCCCTATCCCGAACGGGCCTTGCCGGCCGGGACTCGCCCCTACCCCTTTCCCGGGATATCTTTGCGCGGATGATCCGCGCCTCCCGGCAGGCACTCGATCTCTCGCCCGTGAGAACGCCGCTCACTGAGGCCCCATCTCTGGCGCCTCGGCCAGCGAACGTGGGGAGCGCGCGCGATTCCTTCCTTCCACATGCGTCAGCGCTTTTTTCCCGGCACCCGAACAGGGGTGCGGGGTGATCATTCCCGATACTTCGTGAGGGAGCACCCATGACAAAGATCGGTCGAACACTTTCGACAGCGTTGCTCGTGGCGGGCGCGCTGGCATGGACCGCCGGGAGCCTCGACGCCCAAGGCGTCACGACGGCGGCCATGAGCGGGATCGTCACAGACACGCTTGGGAATCCGCTCCCCGAAGCCCTGGTAGTGGCGGTGCACGTTCCGACCAATACCCGTTACCAGGCCGTGGTCCGAACCGGGGGGCTGTACAACCTCCCAAACATGCGCGTCGGCGGGCCGTATACGGTGACGGTTCGGCTCATCGGCTATGCGCAACAGGAACAACAGAACGTCGTCGTGAGCCTGGGACAGAACCTCCGGCTGGACTTTCGCCTCGCGCCACAGGCAATCCAGCTCGCGGCCATCCAGGTGACGGCCGAAGAGGACGAAATCCTCAATGCGGATCGCACCGGCGCCGCAACGTTCATCGGGCCCGATCAGGTGAACCTGCTGCCGTCCATCAAGCGGAGCACGCGCGATCTCATCCGCATGGATCCGCGGAACGACGGCAACTACGCGTTCGGCGGGCGGAACTGGCTGTATAACAACATCTCGCTGGACGGCTCCTACTTCAACAACTCGTTCGGCCTGGACGACCCGGCCCCGGGCGGGCAGACCAACGCGGAGCCGGTGCCGTTCGATGCGGTGGAGGAAGTCCAGGTCTCGATTGCGCCGTTCGACGTGCGCCAGGGCGGGTTCACGGGCGCCAACGTCAACACGGTCACCAAGAGCGGTACCAATCAGGTCCGCGGTTCCGTGTACTCGTTCTATCGCAGCCAGGCATTTCAGGGCAACGAGGTGAGCGGGTCACCGGTGGTCGCCAACCCCGACCTCACCTTCTTGCAGTCGGGCGCGAGCCTGGGTGGGCCCATCATCCGTGACAAGCTGTTCTTCTTCGTGAACGCGGAAATCGAGCGAACCGATGACCCGGGCACGAACTTCGTGGCCAGCACCGGCACGTCCGGGCTCGGGATTTCGCGGGTACAGGCGTCGATCATGGACTCCATCCGGAATCGCATGATGCAGGCGTACAACTACGACCCGGGGGCGTATCAGGGGTTCGTACACCAGACCGACAACAACAAGCTGCTCGCGAAGCTGGACTGGAACATCAACGACAACAACAGCTTCTGGCTCCGCTACAACTACCTGGACGCCAAGCGGGATCTGCCGCCACACCCGTTCGTTCTGAGCTTCGCCAACAGTGGGCGGGGACCGAACTCGAGCAGCCTCCCGTTCCAGAATTCCGGCTACGCCATCAACAACGAGATGCACTCCTTTGCGATGGAGCTCAACAGCCTGTTCGGCCGATTCGGGAACCGCTTCTTCGCCAGCTATAACCGATTCCGGGATTTCCGAGAGCCGTTCAGCACCGATTTCCCGACCGTCGAGATTGGTGAGGGCGGCGTCACCTACACCACGGTCGGTCACGAGCCGTTCTCGATCCACAACATCCTGGATACCGACGTTCTCCAGCTCACCGACAATTTCAGCTACTTCACCGGTCGGCACGTGCTGACCTTCGGCGCGAATTTCGAGCGGTTCTCGTTCTTCAACTCGTTCAACATCTTCCGGCACGGGGTCTTCTTCCTGCCGGCCGTCGTCGCGGTCGCCGGAGGCACGACGTTCTCGTCGCTGGACGAATTCTTCCAGGCCACGGACCCCAGCCTCCCACCGTGCAACCCGTTCGGATCGCCTCCCACCAACCCGACCGTGGACCCGTGCCAGGTCGATTTCCGATCGTACACCACGGCATCCACGGTTCCGTTCAAGGGTGAGAAGATCAGCGTCGGGCAGGTGGGCCTCTACGTTCAGGACGAGCTGGCCCTGACGAATCGATTCAGCCTCACGGCTGGCGTGCGCGTCGACTTTCCGATGTATTTCACCGACCCGGTTGCGAATCCGTTCTCCACGTCATTGACTGCGCTGGACGAGAACGGCAGTTCCGAGACGGTCGACCAGGCCAGCTTGCCTGGCATAACACCCCTGTTCTCGCCGCGAGTGGGATTCAATTACGACGTGACCGGGGACCGCAGCACGCAGATCCGCGGGGGCACCGGCATCTTCACCGGTCGGGTACCGATGGTGTGGGTCGGGAACGTGATCTCCAACCCGGGTGCGAATCCAAATCTGTGGGCACCCTTCAGCAACGAGGGCGTGCCGCAGATCCCTACGTCCGACGATGCCATCCTCCAACAGTCGTTCGATCTGAACGCCATGGATCCCAACTTCAAGTGGCCGCAGGTGTGGACCACGAACGTTGCCATCGATCACCGACTCCCGGGCGACGTCCTAGGGACGCTAGAGTTCATCTACGGGAAAGACCTCAACTCCATCTTCATGCGGAACGCCGATCTGGTGGCGCCGGTGCGCAACCTGCCGGCGCCCGATGGGCGACCGTATTACGGCGGGTTCGGGGCCAATGAGCTGAACTCCGACGGCGGCGCGGGCATCTACGTCATCGACAACACCTCGGAAGGGTACAACTACAGCATCACTGCGCAGCTTCGAAAGGCCTTCACATTTGGGCTGAATGCGCAGCTTTCGTACAGCTTCACCGAAGCCAAGAACAACCTCAAGTCCACCGAGATCGCGAGCGTGCTGTGGCAGAACCAGCCGGTGCGGGGTGATCCGAACAACCCCGAGCTTTCGCACTCCGAGTTCGGCCAGCGGCACCGTATAGTGGGTGGCGCGACCTACGCCAAGGTGTGGTCGGACGCGCTCCGCACCCAGATCGGCGTGTTCCTCGAGATCGGGCAGGGGAACCGCTTCGCGGGCGCAGGCGGCAACCGGTACTCCTTCATCTACTCCGGGGACGTGAACGGAGACGGGTACGGCGGCAACGACATGATCTACATTCCGAGCGACCAGGGTGAGATCATCCTTGACGACATCACAGATCCCAATACAGGAGCCGTCATCAAGACAGCGCAGCAGCAGTGGCAGGAACTCGATGCGTTCATCGCCCAGGACAAGTACCTGAGCGCGCACCGCGGGCTGATCGCCGAGCGGCATGGTGCCTTGAACCCGTTCTATCAGACCATCGATCTCCGGGTGTTGCAGGATTTCGCCATCCAGGCAGGGGGCACCCGGCATGGGTTCCAGCTGAGCGTGGACGTCCTGAACGTCGCGAACCTCGTGAACTCGGGCTGGGGCGTCCGCAAGGTCGCCACCCCGGCGGCGACGTCGCCGCTCAGCCTGACGCAGTTCGATGCGGGCGGTGCCCCACATTTCAACTTCACCGGGCCGTCGGAGACTTACATCGACGATCCAAGCCTGCTGTCCCGCTGGCGTGTACAAGTGGGCCTGCGGTACTTGTTCAACTGACGTCATCCTTCGCGCACGGGCCGAGGAGGTTCGCTCACTCCTCGGCCCTGCCGAGCTCGGCTATCATTCCACGATGAGCCACCGCTCCACCCGCTCGTGAGAACGCCGATCTCGGCCATCATCTGGGATTTCGACGGGACCCTGGTCGATACCCGGCAGCGCAACTTCAACGTCGTGCGCCGATTGCTCACCGACGCGACGGAGAAGTCACCGGACCGAATTGCGGCCCTTCGCTCGGCGGAGTTCTACGACGGCGTCACTCGGCGCTACGCCAACTGGCGGCAGCTCTACGTCGAGGAGTTCGGGTTTTCCGAAGAAGAGACCGATCGGATTGGACGCTTGTGGAGCCGGTATCAGCTGAGTGACGACACGCCGGTGACCGTGTTTGACGGAATCAGGGAGGCATTGGCGGCGCTGACCCCTGTGCGGCACGGTGTGGTCTCGCAAAACGCCGAGGCTCAAATCCGGCGGACCCTCGACGGAGCCGAGATCGCCCACCACTTCCGCTTCGTGATCGGGTACGACGGCGTCCACATCAAGCGGCAGAAGCCCGAGCCCGATGGCCTGCTGGCATGTCTCGAGGCACTGACGGGATTCAGCCCCGCACGCGCCCTCTACATCGGCGACCACGAAACCGACATCAAATGCGCTCAGAACGCCCAGGGAGTCTTGCGGGACAGGAAGCTCGACGTCGAGATCCACAGCGTGGCAGCCACGTTCATCGACAACGGTGCGCCCCACGAGTGGCACACTCGCCCCGACTTCGTGGCGCGCCATCCCCGAGACCTGATCTCCATCGCGCGGGTGTTGCAGCCGGAAACTTAGGCTGAGGCCCTTTCATGACCCCTTCAACCTTCCTTCATGCAGGTTTCTACATGCATGAATGTTGGTGTCCCCGAGGCCGACCGGGCCGCCGTTCGCCTCGACAACCTGTGAACGCTCAACCCGAGTGATGTTCTCATGAAGCCCACGCACGTCATGCGGCTCGTTGTGATGACTGGGGTCCTCTTGGGCCTCGCCGTCTCAACTGCCTCGACGCAGCAAAAGACGCCCGCCACATCGACCGGTTTCATCAAGGAGTTCGGCACGATGTGGACCTTCGACGCCCCACCGTTGGACTACTGGAAGCAGACCTATGGTTTCGCACCGGATCAGGCGTGGCTCGATCACGTTCGGCTCGCGTCGGTGCGGCTTCCTGGCTGTTCATCATCGTTCGTTTCCGAAAACGGCTTGGTGTTGACCAACCACCACTGTGCGCGGAGCTGCATCAGCGCCACCTCGCCCGCCGACTCCAACTACCAGGAGACGGGATTCGTGGCGAAGACGCTGGAGGAGGAGAAGCCGTGTCCGCGCGTGTGGGTGGATCAGCTCCAATCGATTGACGATGTGACGGCCCGCATTCGCCAATCGGTGACGGCGACCGAGGCCGCCCAGCAGGTGGAGCAGCGGCAAGCGGCGATCGATGCCACCCAGGAGGAATGTGTCGCGGCGACCGGCCTGATCTGCCAGGTCGTCACATTCTATCAGGGCGGGATGTACTCGCTGTACCGGTACAAGCGCTTCGACGACGTGCGGCTGGTGATGGCGCCGGAGGGGCAGGCGGCGTTCTTCGGGGGCGATCCCGACAACTTCACCTATCCCCGCTATGACTTGGACGTGACTCTCTTTCGAGTCTACGAGAACGGCGCTCCGCGCAAGACCGACCACTACTTCACGTGGAGCAAGAACGGCGCGGCCGAAGGTGAGTTGGTGTTCGTGACCGGGAATCCCGGCTCCACTGGCCGACTGCTCACAATGGCCCAGATGGAGTATCTGCGCGACGTGCAGTACCCGGCGCAGCTCGCGGGCATCGAGCGGCGGCTCGCGATGGTGCGAACGCTCGCCGCGGCGAGCCCCGAGGCCCGGCGACAATACGAGAACCAGATCTTCGGACTGGAGAACTCCCACAAGGCGATCAGCGGATACCTCACGGGACTGCGCGACCCCGAGAAGATGGCGCGCAAGAAGACCTTCGAAGCCGACTTCCGAAGCCGCATCGATCGCGACCGTGCGCTCAAGCAGAAGTACGGCAGTGCGTGGGACGCGATTGCCGCGGCACAGGCCCAGCTCGCGTCAATCGCGGTCCCCATGCGGTGGTGGGGGTTCGGCGGCTCTCAGCTCATGAGTCTCGCGGGCGGTGTCGTGCGACTGCCGCAGCAGACGGCGCTCCCGGAGGACCAACGGCTTGCCCAGTATCGTGGCAACCGACTCGACCAACTGCGTGCCCAGGTGCTGCGTGACCAAGAGTTCGACCTGGAGCAGGAGATCACGAGCCTCGCGGCGTACTTCGAGGCCGCGAAGGCCGAGCTGCAGCCGACCGATCCGTACCTGACCACGATGCTGGCCGGCCGTGAGCCCAGGGCCGCTGCCGAGACGCTGATCCGCGGGACCAAACTCAACGACGTGCACGTCCGAACGGCGCTCGTCGAGGGCGGTGACGATGCGGTGGCCGCATCCAAAGACCCGCTCATCGTCGCGGCCAGAAAGATCGCGCCACTGTCACTGGAGCTGGCCGGGCAGGCGGACATGCTGAACACCACGATCTCCGCCAATGCCGAGCTGGTGGGCCAGGCAATTTTCGCCGCCTATGGGAAGGCGCTCCCGCCCGATGCCACGTTTACGCTCCGCATCAGCGACGGCGTGGCGAAGCGCTACCCCATGAACGGGACCTTCGCACCGTACAAGACGACGCTCTACGGGCTGTATGCTCGGGCCGAGGAGTTCGGGCACGAGGATCCGTGGGTGCTAGCTCCGCGTTGGAAGGAACGCCGCGACCGGCTCGATCTGGCAACGCCGATCAATTTCGTATCGACCAACGACATCATCGGCGGCAACTCGGGTAGCCCGGTGATCAACAAGAACGGTGAGGTGGTCGGACTCGTATTCGACGGCAACATTCAGATGCTGCCCAACCGGTTCATTTTCACCGACGAGGTGTCACGCACCGTGAGCGTCCATTCGGCGGGGATCATCGAGGGCTTGAGAAAGGTATACGACGCCGACCGGATCGCCGACGAGCTACAGGGGATCAAGAAGTAGCCGTCTCAACACCCGGAGGACCGGCAAATGCACAACGGGAGGCGGTGGAAACCGCCTCCCGTTGTCGTTGCGTTCATGCGTGATCAGAAAACGATCTGCAGTCCTGTCGTGAGGATCCGATCGCTCTTCTGGAACCCGGGCTCGGGCAGACGATCGTACCGTACCTCGTACGACGCCTTGAGGGCGATCGACTTCGAGATCGGCGCGACCAGGGCGGCGAGACCGTTGATCCGGTAGTCCTCGGACGTCTCGAAGTTCGGCAGGAACTCCGTGCCCAGCGTGAAGTACGCCGTCTCGCTCAGGGCACGGCGGTACTCCGCCGCTACCCGGCCGGCGGTGAAGTTGCTGGTAACGTCAGTGATGGACTTCTGCTGGTTGAGCGACGCACCGGCCTCCGCCGTGAGCTTGCCACCGGCAGACTCGAACAAGAGCGCGGCCACGCCTACCGATTCCTCGAACCGCCGCGCGATACCGGCAAAGGTGTTGCGCTCATACCTGGCCTGTCCGTATAGCGACAGGCGCGGCGTGAGCTGGTAGTCGAGGCGGCCGCCGGCCTTCCACTGGCTCGCCGTCGTCACGGAGTCGGTCCTGCCATACACCACGTTGAACGTTTGCGTGAAGACGTACGGCGCCATCGTGTAGACCAGTTTGTCGCCGGCGTTGAGCGTCGTGACATCCGTATTGCCGGCCGTATTGACGAACCCGAGGTCCACCGTCACGACCATGGGCTTCTCATCCTGCGCGACCGCCGTCGACATCCCCAAAACGAGCATGAGGGAAGCAATGGCGAGCGCGAACCTATTACCTCGTGTCTTCATTCCACCCGCTCCGGTTGAATCAAGGGCACGCAACGTATACGAGGGCCACCCGAAGCGGTAGGGGAGATCTCGCACCGCCGTCGCTCAGAACGCGCCCTCTCGCACCTGGCCCTTTGCGAGGCCCTTGCGTAGCTCGACAACGTGGTCGATCACGACACTCTCGTTCTCGGCGAGCGGGACCTCTTTCTTCGACTTGCCCAGCTCGAACACGCTCTTGATCCCATCCAGAATCGTCGAGCCTTGGACGGCCTCCCCGTCCGAGTAGTACTCGAACCACGGTATGCCATGCTTGGTGTACTCACGGGAGGTGAGTGGCGTGGTGGGAGGGGCCTCACCGGCGATCTCACGCCACATGAGCGAATTGGCGAGGTGGACGAAACACCGTGACGCGTTGTCTGTGTCCCAATCCGAGAAGTCGAACGGATCGTCGTAGATCTCCTGCCGCATCCTGCCACCGGCGCCGAGCCCCATGTCGAGCGATCTGCCCAACGACAGACCACTCATTGCCATCGCCGGGAGCATCTCGTCCATGACGGGTCGGGTCGGGAATCGGCGCTCGTAGACCTTCCGTTTCATCGGGTAGGCGATGATCTGGATCCCACCGTGCTCGGCCTCGCCCGTGATCTGTTCCTCCGCGGTATAGCCGGCGCCGAGCGGCATTGCCACGAACTGCCGGATGATGCCTTTCTTCACGCAGTACCCATCCAACCACGGCTGCTCCGGCACCACGACGTAGTCCTGCGGCCCGCGGTTCAGGCCGTTGGACCACGGCTTGCCGGTCACCGCGTTGATCTTGCCCGCCGCGACCTTGACGGCGAACGGGTAGTCCCCGGAGAAGTTGATCCACAGCGCCTCCGACTGATACATCGGCAGCATTACCCCGCCGTGCTCGAGCCACCGACCCGGAACGCGCTGCGGAAAGTCATCAACGTGCCGCAAAGGGAACCGCCCGAGCCCCGCTGGGAGTGGATACTCCTTCCCATCATCCGGAATGCGGAGCGTGCGCTGGAACTCGATACGCACCTCGGCGCGTTCGTGCACTTCGGGAAACCGGAATCTCAGTGCATCGCGATTGAGCTCGATCATCGTGGGACGCTCCTTTCAGGGGGTAGGCGGTACGTCGGTAAGGGGACCATTACCGCCTACCCGCCTAACCGCCTACTTCACCATTTTCCATCCCTCACCTCTCGCACCATGCCGAGCACCGCGTGATCCGGCATGTCCTTGAGCTCGCGGATCACCGCGGCAAACAGCTCCGGGCGCTTGCGGATGGCCTCCTGCAGATCCGACGAAACCTTCCCAGCCAGCGCCAGGAGCACGTCCGGGTCTTCACCCAGCTCACTGGCCAGCGCCTTCACCTTTTCCTCCGAGGGCGGCGGGGTTTCGCCCCGCTCCACCTTACTCAGGAACGACGGCTCCACACCGATCCGCCCCGCCAACTGTCGCACGGAAAACGTTGCGTCACTTGCCTTTAGGCGCTCTCGGCGCTCCCGGATATACGAGCCGAAACTGGACATCGTACTGTGTAGTGTATACTACTCAGTACACATTGTCAACTCCATGCGTTGCGTCTGGTGTCGGATAGGTCACAGATAATCACGATCGCGCTCATCATTATTCGCGTCGATTGTCCCGCGACGTGACTGGTCGCCCAGTCCTCCCGCGGGCCGCTATTCACGAGCCATGCTCGTACGGAGGCTTCAAATGACTCGCGCAACGTTCACCCTGTTGGCTCTCACCACGCCTCTCTTGATCGGCTGCGGCGATGCGACCGGCATCCAACCGGTGGATCTGGCCGGTTCGTGGGTCGCTAGCGAGTACCGCTTCACGAATCCGGCGAACACGGCGCAGACCGTCGATCTCGTCGCCGTGGGTGGCTCCCTGTCCCTCATGATCATGGCTGATGGCAACTACACTGTCACGATCCAGGAGCCCGGGAACGTTCCAGAGACCCGGAGCGGTACGGTCGAGGTGCGCGGTGACACGCTGACGATCTCGGAGTCCGGGCAGGGGAGCCCGACTGACTACCTGGCTCAGCGTTCCGGAGACACCCTGACGATGACGACCTCGGACGAGGAGTTCGACTTCGACCAGGACGGGACCGATGAACCCGCGGACGTGCGAGCAGTGTACGTGAGGCAGTAACCGCGAGCCGGCACCTCAAGCCGGTGACAAGCACACGGGAATACGGGGTCGGCGGCATCGCTGACCCCATATTCGTTCGCCGAGCATCACTGGCCGTTCCCCGGAGACGAGGGTACGTACCGCCTCAGCTTGACGAATTCAGTGCACTGGCTAATTTCGATCGCAATAGTCTGGATTTGTCGGAGGACGATTGCCTCCCGTGCATGAACCGTTGGGCACATACGACCTCCCATCACCACCACACCGCGGCTCCCCACCTCGGCCGGCACCACCGACCGTCGTCACCCTCACGGTAGCCAACTCCCCGACCCGCAATCGCACGCGGGCAGTTCAGCTTTGCGTTGCGCCGAGCGCCTCCCGACCGGATCTCCCGGTCCCCGCTCGGCCACGACCACCCATCATGAGGAGGTTCCATGCGGACAGTACTCGCTTCCCTCGTCGTAGTTACGCCAAGAACCCGAACAAGCTTGCCAACGCGATGAGCGCCGCACCGGCGTCGATCGCAGCCAACGCGACTGTAAGCGACTGGGACGGGACGGTGCTGCGAGAAGGCACCAATGCCTGGACCTGTATGCCAGACAACCCAGAGTCTTCTGGTAACGACCCCATGTGCCTCGATGCGCCATGGCTCAACTGGGCGCACGCATGGATGAACAAGCAGACACCGAGGTACACCACGATGGGCTTTGGATACATGTTGGCCGGGGGTTCCCCCGAGTCCAACATTGAGCCGTACGCAAAAGGCCCCACCCCCACAAACCAGTGGATCAGCGAGAGCATCCCACACATCATGATCATCGTTCCCGATCACAAGACGCTGGAAGGGTCGCCGACCGACCCACACAACGGTGGTCCCTGGGTGATGTGGAAGGGGACGCCCTACGTGCACATCATGGTGCCGACCCCGAAGAAGCCGAACTGAAGGTCCTCACCACCTGAGCAGCGGTGAGCGAAGCGCGCCCCGTCGCCCGATGTTTCGGCGGCGGGGCGCTTGTGCTCGAGCGCGTGGCCGTATGGCCCGTGCCTCGCCGCTATGGCTTCTGTGCGCGGAAGTTGAGCATGCCGTTCGCGCCGGACAGCCTGACTTCGAGGCTCCACATTCCTGACGTGCCGCTCGTCGTCTGGAACGTCCCGGTCTCACCCATGCTCCGCGTGTAGACCTCCGTCCCGTCGGCGTCGCTCACGGTAAGGGTCGCGGAACCACCGGTGAGGCTGCCGGACTGGTCGATGTTGGCCGTCGTGCCGGTGTTCTGCCACGTGTAGCTGAGCGTCTGCGACACGTTGTCCATCGCAGAGGCCTGCCACTGAAAGCTGTCGGTCGCGTTGGTGACCTGGAGCTGGTTGTCCGGGCCCAGGGGGGCTCCGCCATCGCATGCGGCAAACACGGCTACCGAGAGCGCAGCCGTCGCGAGTCGCAGCGTCCGCGAGATTGTCATGTGCTTTCTCATCAGGGACTCCTCCAGACGGGAGGTAAGAGCCGGGCGTCGTGGTGTTACGGCCGGACGATGGTGACGGACCATATGCCCAGGCCCTCAACGCAATGACGCATCCACGGGGGCGAAGACCAGTACAAGGTCCTATTTGACAAGGAGTTAGAAAGGGAGATGGTTGGCGGGGCATCTCAAAACCGAGCGCTTCTATTGCAGAATCAGGTACTGCGACGCGATCTGCAACCGTGGCATAGCTTTGACCAACGGTCCTGCTGACCGTGACGGTGGCCCCACCGGGGTTTCTGCCGACAATTCAGCAAGGGAGATCAAGCGTCATGGCCGTCCGTGGGATAACATGGTGATGGTGACGGAGCGATCATGAAACCGGTGACGTTCGATGACTACCGAGAGCGGATGCTCCGCGTGCTCGTGTTCATCCAACAGAATCTCGACCGGGAGCTATCTCTCGAGGAATTGGCCGGCCTCGCCCATCTTTCGCCCTACCACTTCCACCGAATCTTCCGCGGGATGGTTGGGGAGAGCCTCAAGGCACACATCCGCCGTATCCGGCTGGAGCGTGCCGCCCTACGGCTCCGGTCCACCCGGGACGCAGTGACACGAATCGCGCTCGATGCGGGCTACGAGAGCCACCAAGCCTTCACCCGGGCATTCCGCGCCATGACGGGGTCCTCGCCGTCGGCCTTCCGGGCGCGACACCGACAGCCCCGATTCAGTACGGCGCCCTCAGGAGTACGGTACGCTCCGTCCGACGCCGGCGGCGCATTCACACCCCTGGAACCCGGAGGTGCGACCATGCAGGTCTCCATTCAACACCTGGGACCCTGGCGTGTCGCCTTCACCCGTCACATCGGCCCATACGACCAGTGCGCGCCCGTGTGGGATGACTTCCTCACCCGCATGGGCGCGGCAGGACTGCTTGGGGCTGGAACGAAATTCATCGGCATGTGTCATGACGACCCCGACATCACACCGACCGCGAGGACACGCTACGACTGCTGCGTGACCGTGGATGAGAGTTTCGAGCCCGCGGGGCCGATCGGTGTCCAGACTATCCCGGAGGGCGATTACGCGGTCACCACCCATCACGGACCGTACGACCGTCTCGGCGAGACGTATGGCAAGCTCTGTGGTGAGTGGATTCCACGGAGTGGGCGTGCCCTCCGCTCGGCGCCCTGCCTCGAGGCCTATCTCAACAGCCCCGAGAGCACCGAGCCGGCGGAATTGCTCACCGATATCTACATGCCGCTCGAATCGACGTGAGGGAGGGAGCAATGGGGATCAAGCGCACTGCAGTCACGGAGAAGATCGATCTCTTCAAGAAGCACAGCGCCGAGTACGTGGCTCCGGCCACTCCACAGCTCGTGACCGTGGGAGCGGCACACTATCTCGCCGTGACCGGACGCGGCCGACCCGGCGGCGACGAATTTCAGGCCAAGCTGGGTGCCCTCTTTGGTGTGGCCTTCACCATCAAGATGACTCGCAAGTTCGCAGGCAAAGGAGATTACGTGGTCGGCAAGCTGGAGGGCCAATACTGGCCCGATCCCGGCGTGCCCGACCCGCTCGATCCACCGCTCGACGACATGAACTGGCGCCTCATGATCCGCACCCCGGAAATGGTGGGCCGGCGGGACCTGACCGACGCGGTCGAGAAGCTCACCGAGAAGGGGAAGGGCGATCGGGCCGATGAAGTCGAGCTGTACGCGCTCACCCAGGGGGTCTGCGTCCAGATGCTGCATGTCGGTCCATACGATCAGGAGATGCAGACCGTCCGACCGATGCTCGCGTTCGCCGAGTCAAAGGGGTACCGCTACGACGGACCCCACCACGAGATCTATCTCTCCGATCCCCGACGAGTGCCACCGGACAGACTGCGGACAATCCTGAGGCTGCCCCTCAGCCAGAAGTAGGTCCGACGGGCTCGCCCAACGCGACCGGTGTCCGCGAAGGCACACCGGTCGCTATCTTCACGCGTTTAGCCACCGGAGCCAGCGATGTCCCAGGACCGGCCCTTGCCGTCCGCGCCCGAGACGACCCGCGAGCGGGTGCATCGGATCATCTTCGGCCACGACACCCCGGCCGGAAAGGCTTTCGACGTCGTACTCATCCTAGCCATCCTGGCGAGCGTCCTCGTGGTGATGCTCGACAGCGTCCGCGCTGCTCGCGTGCAGTACGGGACGACGCTGCGTGCACTGGAGTGGGCCTTCACAATTCTCTTCACTGTCGAGTACGTGATCCGGCTGTGGTGCGTGCCGCGAGCCATCCGGTACGCCCGCAGCTTCTTCGGGATCGTCGACCTGCTCGCGATCCTTCCCACCTATCTGAGCCTGTTCATACCGGGTGGGCAGGCGTTGCTCAGTGTCCGCGCTCTCCGCCTCCTCCGAATCTTCCGGATACTGAAATTGGGTCTCTACGTATCCGAGGCCGCGGTCCTCATGCGTGCGCTGCGTCAGAGTCGCCAGAAGATCACGGTGTTCATCGCCGCGGTGCTCACCCTGGTGGTGGTCATGGGATCGATGATGTACCTGGTTGAGGGAGCGATCAACGGTTTCACCAGCATCCCACGGAGCGTGTACTGGGCGATCGTGACGCTCACGACGGTGGGTTACGGCGACATTGCTCCCAGGACCAACCTCGGGCAGGCGCTGGCGGCCGTGATCATGATCATGGGCTACGCCATCATCGCAGTGCCGACCGGGATCGTGACGGTCGAGCTGGGCAACGTCGCCCGCCGCGCCTGGGCCGAACGAGTCTGCCAACGCTGCGAGCTGACGGGACACGACGCGGACGCGACCTATTGCAGGCGGTGTGGCGCCAAGATCGCGGCAGTCAAGCAGGAGAATCGAGACTCGGCGGTCTTCTGACGCTACGCGCCGATCCGGACCGGCATCCGTTTCCCGCCCCACTTCCCGGGTGCACCGGCAAAGACACCCGCACACCGTGTGCCGCAGGTGGCACAGGACCCGTCATCGTTGAGCCGCCAGGCCCGGAGGTTGTACCAGTCGCGGGCAATCAGCACCTCTCCGCAGCCTTGACAGAAGGTGGTCCCGCCCTCGAGATCGTGCACGTTGCCGGTGTACGAGTAGCGCACGCCGTTCCGGACAGCGATGTCCCGCACCCGCGTGAGCGCCTTGGACGGGGTAGGGGGTACGTCCAGCATCTGGAAATCCGGATGGAATGCCGTAAAGTGCATCGGCACGTCGGGACCCAGGTGCTCCACGACCCACTGCGTCATCTCGTCGATCTCCCGCTCCCCGTCGTTCTTCCCGGGGATCACCAGCGTCGTGATCTCGAACCAGACATCGGTCTCGTCCCTGAGATAGACGAGCGTGTCGAGAACGGGCTGCAAGTGGGCCTTGGTGATCTGCCAGTAGAAATCCTCGGTGAACGCCTTGAGGTCGACGTTGGCCGCGTCCATGTACCGATAGAACTCCCGCCTGGGTTCGTCACAGACATATCCCGCCGTCACGGCAACGGTCTTGATGCCACGCTCGTGGCATGCCTGGGCGACATCGACAGCGTACTCGTGGAAGATCACCGGATCGTTGTACGTGAAAGCAACGGACGTGCACCCGAGACGCACGGCGGTATCGGCCAGGGCAGCCGGTGAGGCGGAATCTGCAAGGGTGTCGATCTCACGCGATTTACTGATGTCCCAGTTTTGGCAGAATTTACATGCCAGGTTGCAGCCAGCCGTGCCAAAGGAGAGCACCGGGGTTCCGGGCAGGAAGTGGTTGAGAGGCTTCTTCTCAATGGGGTCGATACAGAACCCGCTGGACCGTCCGTACGTGGTGAGGACGATTTGTCCGTCTTCACAAGCGCGGACGAAACACATGCCCCGCTGCCCTTCACGCAACCGACAGTAGCGCGGGCACATGTCGCACTGGACCCGCCCGTCGTCGAGCGCGTGCCAGTACTTGGTGGGGACAACCGGATCGATCAGATGGGGCATAGCGGCACACGGCCCAAGTTCTGCGCCTTTGTTAAGGATATGGGAAAGGCAGCAGGGCCGATAGGCTTTCGGCGCTTGACGCTCACTTGACGAGGCCGAGGTACTGGCTGGCAGGGATCACATCCTACGCTATTCGCCGGCCCGAGGAGGCTGCAATGACGTGGCACCGCGTCCTCCCACTTGCGACCGTGGCCCTGTTCGGCGTCGCGGCGTGCGCCAAGAAGATCCATCGCATTGTGGCCGTTCCCGCAAACATCGAGACCCTCGATGCGAAATCTCCGTACCTCAAGGCTCACACCAAACAGGGGACCGTGTACGTTCTCTCCCCCTGGCAGCATGAGCATGGTACGGGAGTAATACGAGGCACGGGAACACTGCTCGACGTGAATCGTGCGATCATCGACAGCGGTGACTTCACAGTCCCCCTCGACTCTGCCGTCCTGTTCGAGACGAACGTCGTACGGACGTCCGGAGCCGTCGCGGCACTGGGTGTGCTCACCGGGGCATCGCTGGGCCTCACAGCATACTGTCTGTCGAACACCAAGGCGTGCTTCGGTTCCTGCCCGACGTTCTATGCAAACACCGACGAGGGCGACCTTCTCATCGCTGAAGGATTCAGTGCGAGCATTGCACCGAGTTTGGAGGCACGTGACATCGATGCGCTCGGTCGAGCGCCGCCCACCGGGCCATGGTACGAACTCCGCATGACCAATGAGGCGCTCGAGACACACGTCATCCGCTACGCCGACATCCTTGCCGTGAAGCGATTGGGCGCTGCGGCCGTGCTCGCCGATGCGAACGGGGGCTTCTGGCGCGCCAGCGCATTGGTCAAGCCGACATCCTGCGAGGCTTCCGAGGAGAGCTGCCTTGCCAGCGTTCGGGCATTCGACGGTGCGGAGCGACGAAGTCTCGCTGACTCTGCCGACCTCGCGGCAAGGGAGTTCGTCGAGCTCACGTTTCCGTCGCAGGGAGACGGGTCACTGGGCCTGGCGATTGCCTCCCGACAAACCCTGCTCCCGACCTTTCTCCTCTACCAGACGCTCGCCTGGCTCGGAACGTCTGCCGGTACATGGCTCGCGATGCTGGAACGCACCGACTCCCTGGCAGGAGAACGCCTCGGTTCCATCGTGCGCACCCTCGGGGGCATCGAGATCCTCGTGCAGGACGACGACGGTCGCTGGATACCGGCCGGGCACGTGTCGGAGACGGGTCCGTTGGGTAGCGATCTGCGGGTCGTTCCACTGCCGGATCATGTGGGCGGCCAACACGTCCGGCTCCGTATGGCGAAAGGCACCTGGCGGATCGACTACCTGGCCCTCGCGCTGCTGCGCGAGCGCGTTGCGCCCGTACGGATTCCCCCAAGTGAGGTGCTCGGCCGTGGTGAGCAGAGGCCTGATGTGCTCGAGAAACTCCTCGACTCGACCGCAGTGCTCCTGACACTGCCCGGGGACGAATACGTGCTACGGTATCGCCTGCCGGACGATTTCGAGCGCCACGAGCTGTTTCTCGAGTCCCGAGGCTACTACCTCGAGTGGATGCGCAGCGAGTGGCTTGCCGAAGAGAACCTGAGCCGCGCCGCCAAGATGCTGCTGGATCCAGCTGGGGCACTGCGTGAGCTCGCACCTGACTTCAAGCGCGTCGAAGCCGGGATGGAAGATGTCTTCTGGAGGAGCCGATATGTACGCCGGTAACGCGTGGTGGCCACTTGGCCTGATACTGCTCGTGTCCGCCTGCGCGGGCACGCCCGGACCGAAGGGATATCTCGAGCCGGCCGACGTCGCACAACGCGAGGCGTTCGGCGCATGGATCGGAGTGAGATTCGTCTCAACGGAAATGGGGGGCGAACTGATCGCGGTCCACTCCGACACCATGTTCGTCCTGAACGATTCAGTCGGCCTAGAGGCAGTACCGCTCACCAGCATCACCTATGCGCGGCTCGGATGGTACAACGCCCAATGGGGCGGACTCGCTGCATGGACACTCTTGGGATCGCTGTCCACGATCTCACACGGAGTGGGCCTGTTGGTTTCGTTTCCCGTTTGGGTTATTGGTGGTTCACTCGCGACCTCATCTGTGTCCCGCGGTCCCATTGTAGTGGTCCGCCAGGGCGACGCTGAGGGGTGGACGCTAATCGCGCGCTACGCACGCTTCCCGCAGGGCATGCCGGCAGATCTCGATAGAACCGTGCTTCGACCGAAGCCGCTCCGGCCGTAGCAGGCCATAGTCCGCCATACCGGGTGTGCCGGGGCTCTGCGGACTGACGTCTCCCGATGTACATGCTATGCTTCGGTAGCCCCCTACGGGAGACGTACATGACTCGCTCACCGACGGATGCGTTCACGGAGATCTACGAGCGGCTGGGTCCGGGCCCCAAGGATCTCATGAGCGGCGACGTCGACGCGTCACTCATCGAGGCGTTCAAGGACGTGAGAGCAGCAGCTCACCCCGACCGCATCGCAGCCGTCACGCGGCCGGACCATGTCGGGCGCGGGCTGCTCGCGCACGCGCTGTTTCTCGACTGGCGCGACCGGCACGAGGCGGAGTTCCTGCTCGACCAGGTCCGTCAGCACATGATGGCGCAGTTACGGGACGACGCGACCCCTCACCCCGATGTCTATCGCCTTGCCGAGGCACTGACCCGACTGGCGACTGCGTGGAAGCGGGTCGAGGGAGGCGGGAACTGAACGGCCACCGAATGGCCCGCCGCCACACTCGACGATATCGAGCGGGGCCTCGCCCCTCCTTGATCCTGACGTTCCCCTCTTCGCCCCTTACTTTCCCCCCATGCCCACCCCGACCCCACGCCAACGTGAGTCCATTGACGCCCCGCTCGGACCCGTGCTGGTCGTGGCCGGTCCCGGTGCAGGAAAAACCTTCTGCCTCATCGAGCGCATCGGCCATCTGATCGGCACCTGCGGATTCGAGGCTGAGCGGATCTGCGCCGTGACGTTCACCAACAAAGCGGCCGAAGAGATCGCCGTCCGACTCGAAGGAACCCTCGGCGAGGCCGCGGAGCAGGTGACTCGAGGCACGCTGCACGCGCTCTGTGCCAGCCTGCTCCGAGAGCACGGCGAGATCTTGGAAATCGACAAGGGATTCGGGATCGCGGACGAGGCCTACCAGCAGATCCTCCTCCGCCGGCTCGGTGCCTGGAAGAAGCGGTGGGGAGCCCTCCTCGTGGCTTTCGGACGACGGCGGCTTCAGGGACATGAGCTCACCCGATCGGACGAGCGGCTTTTCCAGCGGTACATCGAGCATCTCAGACGGCAGAACATGCTCGACTTCGACGACCTCGTTGCCCTAACAGCCGAGATGCTGCGCGAGCATCCGGAGGTCGCGGCCGATATCGCATCGCGGTGGGATTACGTGCTCGTGGACGAGTTTCAAGATCTCAATCCCGCCCAATACGAGATTCTCAAGAGCCTCGCATGGGGCCATCGGAACATGTTCGGCGTGGGCGACGACGAGCAGTCGATTTTCTCCTGGACCGGAGCCGACCCGACCATCCTCAAGCGCTTTGCGACGGACTTCGGGATTGCTCTGCCCATCATCCTCGATCGAAATCGACGCTGCTCGCGACAGATATTCGAGGTCGCGCGCCGACTGCTCTCCGTGAACGAGCCGCTGTTCGCGCACAAGGAGATCTCGGCAGATCGCGAGTCGGTACACCAGGTCGCGGCGCACGGCTTCGCCGAAGATGTGGCCGAGTGCGAGTGGATCATTGCCGATCTCATCGAGGACCGTGAGACCGAGGGGCGGGAGTGGGGGAACTACGCGCTCTTATACCGTACTCATGAAGTCGGGAATGCGCTCGAGGGTCGGCTCGTGCGGGCCGGCGTTCCATGCCGGCTCGCGCGGGGGCGCTCGCTGCGCGATGACCCGATTATCAAGTATGTCGTGGCCGCCATCCGACTGATGCGGCAACCCGACGACTCAGTGTTAGTGGAGGGTTTGGCGCAGCTCCTGCTTCCCGACGGCCTCGTCGACGAGGTGCGGCGGACCGTGAAAGAAAGAGAGCTGGACTTCCTCTCGGCCACTCAGGCACTGGCACGCGCTCGTCCGCAACCAGACCCCGATCGCGCCAAGCTGTGGCGGTTCGTCTACGAGGTGCAAAACCTCACTGGGCTCCGGCGCCTACACGGCGATTTGATGGGGATCGTCGAGGAGCTCCTCTCCAAGCGGGTCGGAGAGTACCGCAACGTACTGGAAGACCACCACGACGAGCTCAGCGATCCCGCGGATGACGCCAACGTCGTCGACCTCGCAGCAGAGTTGGAGCGATCGCTCGACGGACGCCGCAAGGTGACCGTTCCCGTGGCGGACGGTGCGGGGATCGCGGTGAAGGCCATGCTGTTCGGCGGGGGCGTCACGACAGTGGATTACGACCGCACCCGGACCGACGACACCATTCCCGCCGCGCCCTTCACGCTGCACGCCTCGGGCCCACTCCATGTCACCGCCGACCCACTCACCGTGTTCAAGGCGCTCCAACTCGTGCACGCGCGCGACCTTGGCGTGCCGGCGTCCGACTACGTGACCTTCGACCTCGAGACGACCGACAACGAGGTCGCCGCGTGTGAGATCGTCGAGATCGGTGCGGTGCGCGTGAGGCGCGGCCGACCCGTTGGGGAGTTCCAAGCTCTCGTCAGGCCGACGCGGGCGGTGTCCGCCAGAGCCATGGCCGTGCACGGGTACGGCGAAAAGGAACTGCGCGGCGCGCCACGGTTCGAGGATGTCTGGCCGCGTTTCGTGGCATTCGTGGGAAACGATCTGCTGGTCGCGCACAACGCGTTCAACTTCGACGTGCCGGTCCTGGAACGGATCAGTGGCGGACTTGGTGGATTTGGCGATCTCACCTTCTTCGACTCTTATCCGCTGGCGCGTGACCTCCTGCGCGCCAGTCACGGACTCGGAAACCTCGCCCACCGCTTTGGCGTCGCCACCGGTCGCGCGCACCATGCACTCGATGACGCGCGCGCGCTGGCCGGGGTGTTTGCAGAACTCGCCCGCCTCAAAGCTGTGCGCACCCGCAAGACCACCCTGGTGAACCTGCTCGATTGGGTCGGCGCGGGACTCGCGCTCGAGCGACAATTTCCGGAGACAGCGAGTAGTAACGAACGCGACCTCCTCCGCCGAGAGACTCGTATCTTTGCACTGGGTCGCTATAGCAGTGTCTTGGAGCAGTACGAGACCGAGCGTGCCCTGCTCCAAGACGACTCACTTCCCACCGTCGAACAGCTCATTGCCAAGCTCGGCGGACGCGCGCTCATGGAGCGCCTGCGAACGGACAGAACGGCTGATCAGCGATACCCTGAAGCCGTCGCTCGGCTCCGCGCTATCGTGGCGGGGTCTCGCGCGGACACGCTGGACGAGACCATCGACCGCTTCCTCGAGCGCCTCACCCTCACCAGCTCCGAGGGGGTCGACGTCGATCGCCACCGCGTGAATCTGTTGACGCTTCACTCCACCAAGGGACTCGAGTTCCCGTGCGTGTACATCGTGGGCGTCGAGGACTACCAGATCCCTGGCTATTACCCGACGGTCGACAACCGCGAGTCGGAGATCGAGGAGGCGCGGCGCTTGCTCTACGTCGGCATGACCCGTGCGGAAGATCGCTTGGTACTCACACGTGTGAACAAGCGACGAGGCTCGGACAGTGGGGGAAGCCGGTTTCTCGACGAGATGGGGTTGAAGGTCACTCGACAGGGGTAGGGGACAGGGACGTGGCAACGCCACTGGCAGTGCTTGCGCCGTGTGACTCCCACCACTGTCGTGCGCGGTCCGCGGTCCAGGATTCCGTGACCTCTATGTGGTCGAGCCTCGCCAGCAGGTCCTCGGCAGTCTGAATGCGGTCGGCCGGAGATTTCTTCAAACAGTCGAGCACGATCGCATCGAGGGAAGCCGGGATGGATTGCCTGGCACGCTGCGAAGGTGGTATCGGCTGCTCCTGGACGTGCGCCAAAAGCATGGCGGGATAGGTCTTCTCCTCGAACACGAGTTGGCCAGTGAGGAGCCAGTAGGCCACGCACCCGAGCGCGTACAGGTCCGCCCGTCCGTCGATCGGCCCGTCCCCAAGCGCCACTTCGGGTGCCATGTAGGTCGGCGTACCGTGAATCGTCCCGGTCGCCGAAAGGTGGAGGTCCGGCTCCGAAGGTCGCATGGCACGCCACTTCACGAGGCCAAAGTCCAGCACCTTGACGACGTCGTGCTGGAAGGCCCGCTCGCAGAGGTACACGTTCGCCGGTTTGACGTCTCGGTGGATCAGACCGCGTCGGTGGGCCTCACCGAGTGAGGCGCACATCTGGCGGATAATATGGATGACGCGGGCGGGCCGTTGGGGACCGAATCGCTGCACGAGGTGTTGGAGGTCGATTCCCTCCAGCAGCTCCATGACGTAGTAGAACGTGCCGTCTTCCGTGGTACCGTAGTCGTACACCTCTACTGTGTGCGGAGACTGCAAGGTGGCGGTGACCTGCGCCTCACGCTCAAAACGGGCGATCATGGTCTGGGCGGTCCCGGAGTCCCCACCGAGGACCCTCGGATGAATGAGTTTCACTGCGGCCGGGCGGGCCAGCATACGGTGATCGGCCCGCCACACCTCACCCATGCCCCCCTGGCCCAGCCATTCCACTAGTCGGTAACTGCCCAATTCTCGTGCGCGGGTCACGTCCTGTCCGAGCCGATAGATACTGCGCGCCGCGACATACGCGAGCCCTGCGACCGCGAGGTACGGCCCGATGAACACGAAGAAGAACGAGCCGACGTCCAACGGCGGTGCGCGGCCGCCGTTGACCTCCAGCAGGTAAATGATCGGCACAGCCGTGGCGGAGACCACCAAAGCTACCAGGGCATGCCCGGGTCGCACGGGCACCATCACCGTGAAGAACAGCATCCAGAGTGCTGCACCCGAGAAACCGACCACGTCGGCATTGATGGCGACGGCTGGGACCTCGGCAAAGGCCCACCAGTACGATGACAGTACGATGGCGAAACTCACCACTACCTCGTAGCCGAGTGCCGCCCTTACGACGAACGTCGGTGGGACGCGCGACATCCGCGTGAGTGCGACCATGACCAGCGATACGACGATGACGAAGATCGGCGGTCCCCACTGCTGGACGTACTGAAACTCCGACGGAAGGTCCCCTTCGAGCAGGTTGGTGAGAAACCAGCCAACGAGCTCGATCACCAGCAGCACGAGCGCCAGGATGCGCACCCGTTTCACCGCCAGCTGCAGCAGCACCGGGGGCAGGCCGCGACTCGGCACCGAACCCACGCCGGCCTTGGACAGCAACATGTGTTCGGGTCTAGTCATCGAGGAGCGCACGAGAGTCTAGGCATCGTCCGGCCAGTATGTGCTCGACCGTGGCTCGCGGCAACTTGGATGATCTTCACGGCCACGGATCCGCCAGGCCGGTCGGGGCGCTGCGCCAAGGGACTAGCGCAGAAACACCACCGTGACACCGATCTTGAATACGAGCGACCAGTCGAAGTCCTCAAACGGTAGGGTGGACGCGATCAACACGAACGACGTTCGGGGCACCGGTATCGGAACGACGGTCGAGCTCACGAGCATGGGGTAGGGCCGGTAGTCGTTCGTCTCCAGCCACAGCAACCCGACACCCAGGCCCGCGAACGCGCGCCCTACATGGACCACCGGCCGCTCCACCGCAGAGATGATCGTCGGCTTCGTGCTCTCGTCAGTCCATGACAACGTCACATAGGCCCTTGCCCCGACCAGCGGTGGAGTCTCGCCATGCAACTCGGCCACCGGTTCGGTCGAGCGCTTGGTCACGAGCACGCCGCCTCCGATGGTGACAAGCTGTGCCGACGCTACCGTGGGCGAGGCCAACAACAAGAGCCCGCAAAGCAGCACTGCGCTCGCAGATAACCGTTGGGCTCTGACCGCACTGGGCGCGCTGTGTTTCAGTCGTTGGGGTATGGTGTGTCTCGTCGACAAACCGAACTCCAGAAGATGCAGGAAGGTCGCTGAGTAACGGACCGGATTGCGCCAAAGCTGCGCGCGCGATCACTCGTCATGCGGAGAGATGTAATCCGAAACTCGGCACTGTCCAGCAGCACGGCGTCCGTTCCTGAAACGTGAGCGCGATCGCGCCTCGTCGGCAAGCAACCGCGACCGAACCCCTGACCTCCCGGGTGCGATCCAGACGCTCTCCCCTCTGAGCTACAGCGCCCAGACGTCTCGGCGGAAGGTAGCTGTTCGCGACACGTGCCGGCCGAGGCAAAAAAGGTACACGCTGTCGAACAGGAGGCCGAAGGTGTTGACGATGAGGCGGAGCGGCCTTCGTTGGTGCCTGACAACTCGCCGGAGCGAAGTGGTGGAAGGGGACAATGCCAAACCGCCCGGCGCGGGGCCGGGCGCTCCTGCTGCTTCGAGACCGCGGCTAACCTAAGGGCAGATCACTCCTCGGTACTCCACCTCGAGTTCCCATGGAAACACGTTCCAATTGAGCGTGCCATGCGCTGTCAGGTTGCCTTTTGCCGCTCCATCGACAACACGGGTCCGTTCGTTGATCGATACGAGTGGCGGAGCGTTGACGATGCTCACGCCCTCAAAAGCCTCGTGGATCGTCCTGCCCACGAGTTCAGGCACGTTGCCGCCAGCAATCACGAGAGTGCGTTCGCCGGGATTGTGAAACACCCTACCAGAGACTTTGACGTCGAGGCTGAGCGATGATGCGCTGGTGCCAACGAGGTCTCCGTCAATGGTGCCGCTGAAATCCGGAAAGACCCCGGTCTCGGAGATGGTTCCCTGCACTATGTAGCATCCCGAGTTGCCTGCCACAGCGAAGTCAGGCGACGGTACGTCGACCGCAGTTGGCACATCGCCGCTACAGCCGACGGCGAGACTCACAAACAGAAGTGGAATGAACGCCTTCTTCATGATGCACCTCCTGAAGAGGGTAGCAGCCGCCAGTGAACCAGCGCGCCCGGCACGGGGGGCCGGGCGCTGTCGTGGCACCTTGCCAGCGTGATGATCCCGCGGCAGGGGCTAGGGGATCACACACCTCGCCGAGAAGCGGTTCACTTGGAAAGTCCAGCCGCCCTCTGTGTCAATGACCCAAACCAAGTGCACCATATAGCGGGACCCGTCTGGATTCGTCACCTGGGTGTTGATGGTCCGTACGGACATCTGGCCCGGTCCATTGTTCCAATCACTGCCCGTCCAGGTCTCGTCGTACCTGCCCGTGTATCCGTCACTCATCGTGGTCGTACCCTTCACGCGGACCACCCGGTTGTTGGGATGCGGTTGAATCCAAATCGTGCCGGTGTTTGTAACGGTGACGGGCTGAGCGGTGCAGGGATTGAAAGCATCGAACACCGTCTCGAACGGGAACTCCAATGGAGCACTGCCTATGCCCATGTTGAACTGCGGACGCTCGGGTGCCGTCGGAGCATCCTGGGCGCATGCGACTGCCAGCGCGGCGACGGCGAGTACGGGGATGAGGCGGGTGAAACGCATGGTGCACCTCCTGGGAGGTTGGGACAATGAGTACTAGCCAGCGGTGACGGCGCCCCGAAGGCCAGCCGCAGATGCGGCGGCGGGGCCACGCCAACGACCACCGGCTAGGCCGATCTATGCCGTCAGGGGACGGTGCGAAGTGGTCCCGTTGTTGTCCGACCTGAAGGCGACACCGGGCGCATAGCCGCGGCGACGTGCTCCGCTGGCCGTCGCCGCTTTCGGCCCGTACGTTGCCACGGTAGGGGGAACCCGTCATACAATGCTCATAGGACCCTCAACTCCCGTCGTAACCGCGCAAATCGCCCATTGGCGGCCTCGATGAGCAGGTTCACGCTTCGCCTGCTTGGCTCGGCCGAGATACGCGATGCCGCCAGCAAAGCGGTGGCGACGCCGTTGCATCAGCCCAAGCGGCTGGGGCTGCTTTCGTATCTCGCCGCGGCGCGACCCCGGGGATTTCACCGCCGGGACAAGCTGGTCGCTCTCTTCTGGCCCGAAGCCAGCCAGGCACAGGCACGCCATTCGCTGAGCCAGGTATTGCACGTGCTGCGGTCCGAGCTGGGCGATGGTGCCATACGGACTCGGGGTGACAGTGACGTGGCACTCGACGATGCGCTGATATCGTGCGACGTGGTCGCGTTCGAGCGGGCAGTGGACGACGGGGCGCACGAGCAGGCGCTCGAGTTGTACCGCGGCAATCTGCTGGACGCCCTGTTCGTCCGCGACGCACCTGAGTTCGAGCGCTGGCTGGACGACGAACGCACCTGGCTGCGCGAGAAGGCGGCCGGGGCGGCGTGGGCGCTGGCGCACGAACACATCAGGGCGGGTCGCCTGGTGGATGCCGAGCGCACGGCTCAGCGGGCGTTGCTGCTGGTCGCGACCGACGGGAGCCAGGTACGACGCTTCATCCAGGCGCTGGCTGACGCCGGCGATCGGGCGGCAGCGCTGCGGTTCTACGAGAAGTTCGCCCAGCGACTCCGATCCGAGTACGCGCTCGAACCTGATCCTGCGACGGTCGCCGTCTCCCAGACGCTTTCGGGGGCGCCGGCGGATTCGGAGCATGCTGCGGGGCCGCCGGGCGAAGTCGACCGAACTGAGCCCCCGGGCCGTGTTACTCCGGGGAGCCGCATGCCGCCGCCACGCCCGACGCTCGGCAGGGCAGCCGCGCGTGCCGGCAAGTTTCGGATCGGCCTGGCAGTGGCAGCCCTCGTCATCGCCGTGACGTCGCTCGTACTGCTGCAGGGCCGCGCCGGTGATACACTGGACCGCAATCGTGTGCTCGTCGTCGCGCTCACGGACAACAGCGGACGGGACGAGGTAGAGGCCCTTGGGAGCTGGGCACAGGACCACATCATCCAGGTGCTCACCGAGTCGGGATTTGCCGAGGTTGTCGATCCGGTGACGACCCTGGAGGTATCGGAGGACGCGCCGGTGCCCGGGATGGCGGGTGCACCCGAGGACATCATCGCGCTCGCCCGTGACGCCCAGGCGGGAACGGTCGTGTCCGGCAGCTACTATGCCGAGCGCGATTCCGTGCACGTGCAGGTCCGGATCACCGACGCCAACGACGGCAGCGTGATCGGAACCGCGGGGCCCGTCATCGGGCCAATCGCCACCCCTCGCGACCTGGTCGCCACGATCGGGCACGAGGTCACCTTGGCGCTCGCCCCCGTCCTCGACAGGGAGCTGGGCGCCTTCGAGCCCGCAGTGAAACCGGGATCCTACGAGGCATACCTGGCGTACCGCGAAGGGCTGAGAGCATGGGCGCTGGGAGAAGATTGGCTCGTGGCGGCGCGGCACTTCGAGCGCGCGGTGGAGGCGGATTCCACGTTCGCCCGCGGGCGGCTCTGGGCCGCGAAGATCCACACCATCGTCGGTGGCCACAACAACGGCTGGACCGGCGTGGCGAAGGCGGAGTCCCTGCTCGCGCCGCTGGTGGCGTCCCCGGAACGGTTGAGTCGCTATGAGCGCTGCCAACTGCAGTTCGTGCAGGCCCTGAGGCCGCCGCGCCACATCCCGTCGATGTACGACGCCACTCGCTGCATGGTGGAGGTGGCACCCGGCTCGGACAATGCCAAGGGTGAGCTCCAACTGAACGCCCTGCGGGTCAATCGCCCTCGCGAGGCGCTGGCCCTGTGGCGGGATATCCATCCCGTGAAGAAACGCCCCGGCTACTGGACGATCCCCATGACGGCGTACCACATGCTTGGCGACTACGAGCGCGAGTTGGACATCACGCGTCAGGGCCTCGAGCGGTTCCCCCAGCACCCCCTTCTTATGCTCGGAGAGGTCAGCGCGCTGGCTGCACTCGACCGGAAGGATGCCGCTAGAGCAGGTGTGGAGAGCATACGCTCGCTGCCCGCACGCGAACGACCGCTATGGGTGCTCGGTTGGGCCATCGATGAGCTACGCGTTCACGGCCATCGCGAGGCAGCCCAGGAGGCGCTCAGTGAGTCAATCGCCTGGTTGAGTTCGCAGCCACATGACACCGAGCAGTCACGGGTGGAACTGGCAGGGCTGCTCTACCGGGCAGAACGGTGGGACGAGGCCCGGTCCCTGTACGAGGAGCTGGCCGAGAAATATCCGGAGAACACCTGGTATCTCGCCGACATTGGCAGGCTGGCCGCGAGAACCGGGGATCGCGACGAGGCGTTGAGAATCAGTGAGGACCTCCGCTCGCCTAGCCACAACCTCATGGAAGGGTATCGTACGCAGGCGCGTGCCAGAATCGCGGCGGTGCTCGGCGATCGGCAGCAGGCGATGACCCTGCTGCGAGAGGCGTTCGACTGGGGAGCCCAGTGGAATCGCTGGCCGCCGCTCCACAGCGACATGGATTTCGAGTCCCTGCACGACTACCCACCGTTTCAGGAGTTCCTGCGGCCGAAGGGGTAGGGGTTCGCACCCGAAACGGGCGGGGCAAGAAGAAAGCGCAGGCTCACGTGGCTGGGTTCGATTGCGCCGCGCCAGCAAGCAACCGAGACCGGCGGGGCAAGAAGAAAGCGCAGGCCGAAGCCTGCGCTTTTCGATTGCCCCGCCAGGGCTCGAACCTGGACTCTTCTGATCCAGAGTCAGACGTGTTGCCAGTTACACCACGGGGCACTGTCCGAGTGGAGCTGAGGGGGCTCGAACCCCTGACCTCCTGGGTGCGATCCAGGCGCTCTCCCAGCTGAGCTACAGCCCCAGACATCTCGGCGGATCGTGGCCGTTCGCGTCGGCCGCCCCACCCGAGACACAGCACCCTGCCTGGGCAGGCAGCCCATGCAGGGTGAGGTAAACTAGGCCCGGCCCGACGGGATGTAAAGCCTTGCAGCGCCGGCTATTCGCCGTCACGGAACGGGATCTCGATGGCCATACCGTCCCGAGCAACGGTCGTTTCCGGAAACACTCGGCGCGCCTCCTCCAGCAGCACCTCGGGCGCGGCGGAGTACCGTGCCGAAAGGTGGGTGAGCACGAGGCGGCTGACCCGGGACGCGAGCGCCACCTGTCCTGCCTCCAGGGCCGTCGAGTGATCCGTCTCCCGGGCTCGCTCCTTCTCCTCTTCACTGAAGGTGGCCTCGTGAATCAGGAGGTCGGCCCCTTCCGCGGCCGCGACCACGTTTTCGCAGGGCCGCGTATCTCCACTATAGACGACAACGCGGCCCAGCCGAGCAGCACCGACCAGGTCGGATGGATCGGCCGATCGACGGATCGGCGAATCTCCCGGTTCCTCCCACTCCACTCGCTCGCCGCGATGGAGCCTGCCCCACAAGGGACCCTCGGGCACCCCCAGCTCACGCGCCATCTCGGGATTGAACCGGCCTAAGCGCTCGTGCTCCCGGAGCGCGAACCCCACGGCGTGACGCCCGTGGTCCACTCCGATCACCTCGAGATCGTAATCCTCGCGGCCGAGCACCTCACCCGGCTCGACTTCACGAACCTCGATCTCGAACGATGTCCGCTCGACGCCCAGTTGCAGCGCTCTCCCCAGGTGCCGCCGCGCCCCCTTGGGTCCATACACGCGCAGGGGCTCCTCTCGGCCCTGGAGGCCTAGCGTGCGCACCAGCCCCGTCACGCCGAGGAAGTGGTCGGCGTGGAAATGCGAGATGAAGATCTCGGAGAAGCTGAACCCCACGCCGTAGCGCATCATCTGGCGCTGGGTGCCCTCGCCGCACTCCAACAGCAGGGTTTCGCCCCCGCGGGTGACCGCGATGGACGACACACCGCGCTCCACGGTGGGGCGGGCCGCTGACGTACCGAGAAACGTAAAGGTGAGCATCGGGGAGAAATAAACGGCAGGAAGCGGGAAGCGGGAAGCGGGCGGACCGAGTACGAATCCCGCTTCCCCCTTCCCGGTTCCCGTTGCTAGAACACGCTCACGTTCACGTATCGCCCGGGGCGCTCGCGGACGTCGTCGAGCAACATCCTGAGCGAGACCAACACCTCGTGCAGGTCCGTGTGGACCGTGGAGTCGCCCAGCATTTTGCCCACCGTACCGTCGGGGGACCGCATCAGCTCGAGCATCATGGCCAGATTCTGTGTCACCGCTGCGAGCCCGTCGGTCATCTCCCGAACGCCTTCGGTGATCTCATCGAGCTGGGACAACGATTCATTGATCGACGGATTGGAAAGCGTCGAGTCCAGTGCCTGCGCCGCTCCCTTGAGCGAGCTGAGCGTCGACCCCGCATCCTGAGCCAGCGGTCCCGATCCAACACGTGCCACGACCGACATGGCACGCTCCGTCGCTTCGAGCGTCGCCCGCACCTGGCTCAGCGTTTGTTCGGAGAGCAGTTCCTGCCCCCGGGCAAGGAGGATCGAGGCCTGGTCGGTGAGTTTCACGGCCGAAGACGCCAACTCTCCCTCCCTACCACCCACGATGTATGCGTCCCGCTCGAGAAAGGGCTCCGCCTCGCCGGGCGTGTACGCGACGTACTTCGCCCCGAGGAAATCGAGCGACCGGATTTCGGCAGTGGCATCGGTCCGAGGACGGACCCGCCTGTCGACCTCGAGCTCGACGATGACGCGGTTCAAATCCTCGAGTTGCATGTGGGCCACCCGGCCGACACTTACACCCGAGATCTGCACGGGGTCGCCTACAGTGAGTCCGCTCACAGTGGCGAACTCGACTGACACGGTGACCCGTCCGCCCCGGCGCAGGGTTTGCCCGGTGAGCCACATCATGCCAACCACCAGGATCGCGAGAGCAACAATGACAACCGCTCCGACCTTGATCTCTTGTTTGTAGTAGAGGTCCATGGCGTTCTCGATCTAGCTGATGGTGGGCGTACCGAAATCGCGCTCTAAGAAGCTCCGGACGGCTGAATCCCGACTTTCCCGCATCTCGTTGGGCGTCCCCACCATACGGATCCGTCCGCCGACCAAAAGGGCCACCCGATCCCCTACACGGAACGACCCGCGCACGTCGTGCGACACGACTATGCTCGTCACCCCCAACTCGCCCTGCAACTTCTCGATCAACGCGTCGATGATGTCTGCGTTCACGGGGTCCAGCCCCGAGGTGGGTTCGTCGTATAACAAATATGTGGGCTCCCCGGCAATCGCTCTGGCGATGCCCACCCGTTTCTTCATACCCCCGGAGAGGTCCGCGGGAAACTTCTCCCCGACATCCGGCGGCAGATTGACCAAATCCAGGCACTCACCCACGCGGGCACTGCAGTACGCCTCGTCCCGCGCATGGTTTTCGTTGGTGATCCCAAGCTTGATGTTCTCGAACACCGACTCCGAGTCGAACAGCGCTCCAAACTGGAAGACATAGCCGATGCGCTTCCGAAGCTTCGCCAGCTCTTTTCGGCCCAGCAGCGGCACCGGTTGCTGGTCCACGAACACTTCGCCGAAATCGGGGTGAATCAGGCCGTTGATGTGCTTGAGCAGCACGCTCTTGCCCGTTCCCGACGGGCCGAGCAACGACATCGTCTCACCCGACGCCACGGTGAAGTCCACTCCTTCCAGCACGACGTGCTCGCCGAACCGCTTGTAGACACCCCGCATCTCGATCATCGCGCGTCCACCCCGCGTCGGTATCTTCTCCTGCCATGGGTACCCGACTGCCTGGCAACGCACTCGCGTTCAAGCGCCGACTGCTCAAGTGGTTTCGTTCCCTGGGGCGCGATCTGCCCTGGCGCCATACCCGGGACCCGTACCGCGTCCTGGTGTCGGAGGTCATGCTGCAGCAGACCCAGGTGGCTCGCGTGGAGGACCTCTACCGACGGTTCCTTGCGCGCTTTCCGACGATTCACGCCCTTGCCGACGCCAGTCCTTCGGCGGTTCGCGACACCTGGGACGGGCTGGGCTACTACCGACGGGCGGACAACCTGAGCCGCCTCGCCCGAGTCGTCGTCGAGCGATACGACGGTACGATCCCCGACGACCTCGATAGCCTTGAGGCACTTCCCGGGATCGGACGGTACACCGCGGGAGCCGTGCTGAGCTTCGCCTACGAGAAGCGGGTGGCGGCTGTCGATACCAACGTGGCCCGCGTGCTCAGCCGAGTGTTTCCGCGCGCGGCGGGCCGGCACCGCTCCCGTCCCGCCGCGCAGCGGCGGTGGGAGCTGGCACAGCGCCTGCTGCCTCGCCGGCATGGGAGTGCCTGGGAATTCAACCAGGCGCTCATGGATCTGGGTGCTTTGTACTGCACCGCGCGCCGACCCAAGTGTTACGGGTGCCCCGTGCGCCCAGCCTGCCGCACCGGAGCCCCGAGGCGCTCGACCACCGACTGACCGACTGCGTGGGTGCAGCCTCATAGCAGCAGAACCTGCGAGAGGAAGGCATCGAGGGCGAGGATCAGCACGGAGGCGGTGACCACGGCGGTCGTCGTGGCGCGGCCCACTCCTTCTGCGCCCTTCTGCGTGCTGAACCCCATGTAGCACGGCATGACGGTCACGGCCAGACCGAAAAAGAGCGACTTGATGAGCGAGTACCACAAGTCGTACGGCTGGAAGAAATAGCGCGCTCCGAACACGAAGTCGGCGTTCGTGATGGCGAGACTCTGCCGTGCCGCCGCCCACCCGAAGAAGATGCCGGTGAGGTCGGCAAAGAGCACGAGAATCGGCAACATCAGCGTCCCGGCGACGACGCGTGGAATCACCAAGTGCGAGATCGGGGAGCGTCCCAGGCTCTCGAGCGCGTCGATCTGTTCGGTGACCCGCATCGTGCCCAACTCGGCGGCGTACCGCGCGCCGATCCTCCCGGCGAGGACCATCGCCGTGAGAACCGGGCCCAGCTCCAGAATGAGCGACTGCACAATCACGCCGGCCGCGAAGTAGACCGGGATGCTGCCCGTGAACTGGTAGCCGGCCTGGAGAGCAGTCACCCCGCCGGCAAAGGCCGCCGTCAGCATCACGATGAACAGCGAGCCCACCCCGACATGCGCGGCCTGGTCGATCGTGCGCGGGACCCAGATGCGCCACTCCGGGAGACCCCGAACCATCTCGACCACCAGATTCGAGAAGCGGCCCATGTGGGTCGCGGCGAGCAGGGTCCAGCGGCCGATTTGGCGGCGTGGATCGTAGACCGCCCTCTCGACTGGGACGCTGTAGGCTCGGGAGAGACGCCAGCGCTCGTCTACCATTCAGATCCTATACGCGGGGACTGTCAGTTCGTCCATCAAAACACGTACCAGGCGAGCAGCGCCACTACAGCCAGCCCCCCCGATATCGTGGAGACCAGTGCCAGCCGCCTCCGGTACGCTTCCAGTGCAGGGGGAATGTCGCCCTTCGACCCCGCCGCCGCGAGGGCCCCCATACGCGACGCGAGCGGCAGTGAGACGAACAGCACCATGAACGCCGCGAAGATGCCGGCGAGGATCATCACCCACAGCTTAGGTTCGCGCATCAGGTCACCGAGTCCGTCAGTGTCGAGCGCCATCGTGAGGAGAACGCCGGACCCGAGAACGACGAGGGCGCCGAGGCCAATCACCACGGCATGCAGCCGGGCCAAGACCCTCAGAAGCCGCATCTGAATCGCGGGCGGCTCACCGCGGGCCGCGGTGTCGAACATCAGGCCGGACAGACCACCGCCGATCCAGAGCGCCGTCCCCAGCACGTGGGCGAACAACACAAAGGACATCTAGGAGGTCTCCCCTTTCACCAGTTCGGGGCGCAGCGGCTGGCGGCCGGCGAACCCCCCGTTGAGCTCGTGCCAGTGCGACACCATCGGCTCGCCAAGCTTCCAACACAGGAATACCTCTCGGTCGTCCAGCCGGCTGTAGAAGTCCACCAATCCACCGTCGAACCCCTTGAAGATGCAACCCACCACGGCGAGCTCGTCGATGCACCTGTTGATCCGTTGCGCGATGGCATCAACGTCGACGCGCAGCGACACCTGATCATCGGTCTCGCCCTCGTCACTCGTGCTGCCGGCCGCGATCACCTCGTATCGATGGATCGCGTCTCTCCACGCCGAGTACTCCTCTACGATGTCCTCGACGATCCGGCGGACGTACGGGAGCGTGGAATTCGCCTCGTCGACCGTGAAGTACTTCACCGCGGTCTCGGCCATCGATCAACGCTCCGTGTGATGAATCCCCTGAATGCCAAGCCGCACCCTCACTGGATGCGCCTCACTCGCATCGGCAGAATGGCCGACTGCAGGCGTGGAAGGGTCACGCCGCGCCCATGCCACCACCGAAGAGTACAAACTGCTCGCCGCTTCTGGCCACGGACGGAACCGAGGCGCGTGTGGAGCCCGCCTTCAGGACGGAGGAACGGCGCCCGATACCGGGCCCGTGAGCCGTGTCGAATATGGCGAATGCTTCAACGCCGCGGCAGCGGCCCGATACCCGTCTTCCACGTACGTGATCGCTCGGCGCACTGCAAAGGTGGCGGCCTGCTCGATCCGCGGCTCGATCACGATGAGCGGTATCGGTCCGTCGTCCCACATCGCAATATCGCGATCGGTCTGAGCCGCCATCATGGTGCGCATTGCCCGATTGTGCGCCTGGAGAAGCGGCGGGCCCGAGTCGCCCGCTTCCGACGGCACCGCCGCGAACGACGGACCGACACGCACCGCAACCATCACGTCGGGATCGAACGACGCCGCCACCTCGAGCGGCAGGACGGCACGCAGACCACCGTCGGCCAGCCGTCGGCCCCGAAAGGTCATGGGTGGATAGAACACGGGGAGCGCACACGATGCCGTGAGCGCGTCGATGAGCGGAACTTCCACATCACCCCCGTCGCCAAATAGCACGAGATCTCCGGTGTCCACGTCGACCGCAGTCACCGTGAGCGGGACTGTCAGTTCCGTAAATCGGCGGGCCGTCACGAGCTGGCCGATGCCACGACGCAACACCTCGAGCCGAAGCAGACTGTCAGCGTAGGGACCGAACAACAGGGTCGGCGATACTCTGGCCACATCGCGGCGGGAGAGCAACAGCACGCGCTTGAGCACCTCCTCATACGGCATGCCACCCGCGAAGCACGCGGCGACCACGGCTCCCATCGACGTCGCGACGTATCGATCGGGTTTCACCCCACGCTCGTCGAGCGCCTTCATTGCACCGACGTGCGCAGCGGCCTTTGCTCCGCCTCCACTCAACACCACAGCTACTCGAGTTCTACTCATGACGCTGCCGTCCGTCGAGATCCCGGCGACGCAACGCCCGCCGTGCCTCCGCCTCGGCATAACGTCGCTGCTCCTCGCTGGACTCGGGCACCACGGACGCCACCCGACGGGGACGACCCTCGTTGTCGATCGCCACGAAGGTCACATAGCACGTGTTGGTATGCCGCCGTTTCCCAGTCGGCACATCCTCGGCGTGGATTTGCACGCCCACCTCCATGGACGTCCGTCCCACGTAGTTGACGCTTGCTTTCGCAACCACCAGCTCACCGACGTGGATCGGCTCCTTGAAGTCCACCTGGTCGACCGACACCGTCACGCATGGCCCACCGGCATGCCGGATTGCGGCGACCGCCGCCACACGATCGACCAGCGACAGAATGACGCCCCCGAACACGTTGCCGAGCAGGTTGGCCATGTGCGGCATCATGAGCTCGGTCATGGTCGTTTGGGATGCCGATACAGGGCGGGGCGTGAGATCTGGTTCGGTCATGGTCGCGAGTTCACAATGTCAAAGTCACGCTGCACGCTACTCACTGCATGCTCTAGTAGTCCACCGGTCGTAGGTAGCTCTCCCCTATCGCCGTGCTGCTCACCATGGCGACGGTCGAGAGACGGCGCTTCCAATGCGTTGAGTGGAGACGGCGGCTCACGGTATCGACCTCCTCTTTGGCAAAACCACTGGCCACGATCTGCTCGGGTCGCCGTCCCCTGAGTAGCCAGTGCAGGATGCGGTCAGCCTTCGCGTAGGTTATCCCGAGATCGGCCTCGTCGGTTTGCCCCTGCACGAGGTCGGCGGAGGCAGGCTTTGACACGATTGGATCGGGAACACCCAGATACCGGGCCAGCTCGCGCACCTGCGTCTTGAAGAGATCCCCGAGTGGGTTGACGGGTGGGGCATCGTCACCGTGCCACGTGAAGTACCCGAGCAGGCGCTCCGTCTTGTTCCCTGTACCGAGCGGGAGGGCGCCACGCTTCGCCGAGAGATCGAACAGCGTGATCATCCGCATCCTGGCCATCACGTTACCCCGTCGCGTGGGGTCCGCATCGGGATCCACGGCGTCGATATAGGCATCGACGGCACCGGTGATATCGACGGTCACGAGCTCGATCTCCAGTTGGCGGGCAACCAGCGCGGCGTGCTCGAGGCTCTCGGGACTCGATGTGCGGTACGGCATGCGCACACCGATCACGTTGTCAGCGCCGAGGGCCCGGGCGGCCAGTGCCGCCGCGACCGAACTGTCAATACCGCCGGAAAGTCCCACGATCCCTTTGCCGAAGCCACGCCGCCCTACCTCGTCCCGAAGGAAGGCCTCGAGCCACCGAGCGGTAAGAGCTGGATCGATCATCATCGGATCGTCGCCCTCCGGCGGTACCATAACAGGGTGTGCTGTGGCGCTGGGGCGTTCCACCGGAACCGCCCCGGACTGAATCTCGACTTTCTCGGCGGGTGGTGTTTCCGGCTCGCCGGATCGGCCACTGGATTCCAGCAAGTTCAGGAACTGGGTCTCCAGATCGGCGAGCAATGGCTGCTCGAACCGCGCGCGAGTAATCTCGTCGTGCTCGATGGTGGCCGTCAGCAGTGCTTCCTCGAAGACCGGACCGCGGGCGACGATCTCGCCGTGGGGATCTACTACCAGCGAGCTGCCCTGCAGGCCCTTCCCGCCCTCGAAGCCCGCCAGCTGCGAGATCACCACGTAGATCCCGTGCTCGGATGCGATCTGTCGGGCGAGGATCTCCCACCGGCGCACGCTGGTTGGTCGACGCTCCTGATCGTCGCCGGCCTCTCGATCCGGCGCGACCCCGCGAGCAGGTGACGCGCTGGGGACGATGAAGAGCTGGGCTCCGTCGAGGGCGGCAAGAGTAGGGAGAATCGTGTGCCACGCATCCTCGCACACGCCCATGGCAACCCGCCCCCAGGACATGTCGAACGCCCGGATCGCGTGACCATGCTCGACGAACCGTTCCTCGTCGAACAGACCGTACGTCGGCAGGAACACCTTCCGGTGGATGTGCCGAATCCCGGCTTCTGGACCGCCCAACGCCGCATACAGGGCCGAGTTGTAGTGGCGGTTGCGGAATTCCTCGTAGAAGCCGATCACGATGTCGACCGGCGGAGCCGCGGCGAGGGCATGTTGTGCCGCGAGATCCCGATAGAGCGCCCCCGCCGGCACAGCCAGCTCGCGTACCCCGCCCTCGAGGAAGTACCCGGTGAGCGCGGTTTCGGGGAAGACGATGAGGTGCGGCGGAGATGGGAGGCCGGCAGCCTGGGCAAAGACACCACCAACTCGCCGCACGTTTCCGGCGTAGTCGCCCTTTGTGGGCCGGATCTGCGCCACCAGCAACGGCAGGGATGCCATGGTGAGGAAGATAGCCGCCCGTTGGGGCCCGTGAAGAGCGAGCGAGAAGCGTCTATCGCGCTCCGTCGGCGGGTGTGAACGGCTCGAACAGCGGACGACCGTACTGGCGCCGGCCAAATTCGGCGATCGCGCGTTGCGCCGCTCCACCCCGCAAGTACGCAGACAGGGTCCGGGCACCCGCGTAGTTCACCCACGGAAACCGCGCGGGATTGACGAGCACGATGTGATATGGGTTCGCGAGAACGGAGTCACCCTCCACCAGAACATCGAGGTCCAGACGATACTTGTGGCTCACGAAGGTACCGATGTCCGTCAGCGCATATGCCTGCAATTGGTCGGCGATCTGCAGCGAGGCGCTCATCCCCTGCCCGGACTCGAGGTACCAGTCGCCACCTGGAACAACCCCTGCCGCGTCCCACAGCCGCTTCTCCCTACTGTGGGTACCCGACCGATCGGCGCGCGTGACGAACCGCGACCGCGAGGCATGAATCGTCCGGATCGCATCCACTGCCGATCGACCACGAACACCCGCACCGTCCCGCGTCGGCCCGACAACGACGAACTCGTTCCTCATCAGCGGAGCCCGCGCCGCGCCGAATCCGTCCTGCATGAACGCAACCTCGGCATCGGCGTCATGCGTGATCAAGAGATCCGCATCTCCACGCCGGCCGATCTCCAACGCCTGTCCGCTGCCCACCGCGATCACCTTCACACGGTAGCCGAGGGTCTTCTCGAACGGCGGAAGCAGGAGGTCGAGCACGCCAGCATCCCGCACAGATGTGGTCGTCGCGAGGACGATCTGCGGGTCCTCGGGGGCAGACAACAGCGGACGTGGCTCGCCACACGCGGTCGCGAGCAGCGCAACACCAACGAGGGGAGCAGACGCCGCGGGCCTCACGTCTCTTGGAACAGCTCTCCCTGCTCCCGCAGATCTTCAGGCGGAACCGGCACCTGTCCTACGAGTTGCTGCAACGCTCGCACGCTGTGCGGTGCATGGCCATCGTACGTATTGCTGGCATAGCCGTAGACCGTCGGCACCCGCCCGGTGAGTGTGGTGATCACCTCCGACCACCAAGCGAAATCGTCAGCGCGGTCGAGCAGCGGTCGGGAGAAATCGGTCGGGTTGCGGCTGGTACCCATCCAGCGCACGTAGGAGAAGTCGGCAGTCGGTTCGATGGCCAGCTCGGCCATGAACTCCCGCCGGATCCATCGACCGTCCACCAAGACGGTTGCAACGTTCCGAGACTTGAGCAGCTCGAACGTGGCGGCAGACATCCATCCCGGGTGCCGGAACTCGATGGCCCACCGGTACTCCTTCGGAAGGGCACCGACGAATTCGCGGAGGACCGCACGATTGCCTTCGGTGGCACGGAATCCGGGGCTCAACTGAACCAGGAGCGGCCCGAGGCGGTCATGGAGCTGAGCAACCCGGTCGAGAAAGCGACGCAGCAGCGGCATCGTATCCTTCAATCGACGCTCGTGCGTGATCTCCTGCGGGACCTTGAGCGCAAAGACGAAGCCCGGCGGCACCCGCGTGCGCCACCCCTGCACCGCCGGATCACTGGGAATCCCGTAGGCGGTGGAGTCCACCTCCACCGTCCCGAACGCACGGGCGTACACATCGAGCATACCGGCGGGCTTGGTTCCACGAGGATAAAACGATCCCACCCACGATTCGTAGTTCCAACCCTGCGTGCCAAGCAAGATCGCGGCGTTCCCCAGCACTTACGCCCCGGCTCGACGGTCCCAGTACATACGCATTTCCGAGATCCGTCCGTTCTCGGTCTCACAAAAGAGGGCCCCGCGTACGTCCACGGGCTCGCCGGTTCGCCGACGCCGAAACGTGCACCGAAACTCAGTCGCGAACCACGGCCCCGCCACGTACGTCTCTCCGTACCGAAACGACACTTCCGACTGCTCCAACGGGAGGTCGCCCCAGTAGTCGCTGATCGCCGATCGGCCGACCACGGGCGACCCGAACGGATCCGGGATGAATGTCGCCTGCTCGGTGAAGAGCTCGGCCATGCGTTCGGAGCTCCCCTGCTCCCAACCCTTGCCGAACTCGTCGATCAGCGACGCAAACTCCTCGCGGCGTCGCTTCCAGTCTGCCGGCGCTCCGGTCACGCTGTTCGTCCACCCTCCGTTGCTGGTATCTCTGCCGAGAAGGTTACGGGAGATTGAATCGAGCCGCCAGGGAGCCAAGCATGCCGAACGGATCTCTGCCGCTCCCCCACCCAGCTCCTTAGACTTCCACCATGTCCGCAACGCCGATCGTGATCGACACCGACCCTGGGATCGATGATGTCGTGGCGCTGGCGCTCGCGCTCCGCTCGCCAGAGCTGCGTGTCATCGCCCTAACAACGAGCTACGGCAATGCGCCGCTCGAGGCCACGACCCGGAACGCTCGTCATCTGTTGGATCTCCTCGGGCGATCCGACGTGCCGATCCACCCGGGGGCCGACCGGCCGTTCCAGCGGGGCCTGGTCACCGCGCCCGAAACCCATGGGGAATCTGGTGTCGGTTACGCCCCCGTCCCTCCTGTCGCCCCGGTTGCCCCCCACCCGGAGATTCTCATCGATGTTCTCGCTGACCTCGATCAACCGGTCACCCTCGTCACCCTAGGACCGCTCACGAACCTCGCGCGGGCCGTGGCGCTGGACCGCGGCCTGGTACGCCGCCGTGTGGTTCGGCACATCGGCATGTTCGGCAACATCCGTGAGCGCGGGAATACCAACCGCTGGGCCGACTTCAACGCGTGGTGCGACCCCGAAGCGGCGGACATGGTACTGCGCGCGGGACTCGACACCGTGATGGTGGGTCTGGACGTCACCCGCCGCCTGACCTTCTCCCGAACGGCCGTTGAGCGATACGCCGAATCGACGGACGACCTCACCAGCTGGCTCGCCCACGCACTACGGTTCTACGTCGAATTCCATCGGCACCAGGAGCGCCTCGACGGGTGCGTTGTGAACGACGTGTTGCCGGTGGCCGAGCTGATCGAGCCCGGTGTGCTCACCCTGGCGCAACTCTCGCTCATTGTTGACCTTGAAGAGAGCGAGCACCGTGGTCACACCCGGGAGGCAGCCGAGGGTGCGCCGACGGCCGTGGCACTTGCCGTGAAGACCGACCGCGTGCATGACCTGCTCACCCGGGTCCTCGGGCGAGCACCACCCGAGGGGGAGATCGGACGACGATGACCGAGGTGGAGGTACGGGTTGCGATCGTGGGGACCGGCGATGTCGGTCGGGGATGGGCGGCACTCTGCGTCGCGCAAGGGTGGCCCGTCGCGTTGTTTGATACCAACGGGAATGCGTTGTACAGTGCTCCGGCGGATATCGAAGCTCGCGCCCGACATCTGGTGGAACTGGAGCGGGCAGATGCCGACGACGTGGCTAGCGGGCTCGAGCGCATGGTCGTGGGCCGCAGCATCCTCGAGACCTGCCGTGACGCGCAGTGGGTGATCGAGTGCGCCCCCGAGGACCTCCTGACGAAGCAGCGACTGTTTGAAACGATCGAGTCGGTGGCGGGTGAGGCTCGGCTGGTCACCAGCTCGTCCAGCGCACTCAAGACGGCCGACATCGTGGCACGCTGCATCCGGCAGGACCGATGCCTCATCGCTCATCCTCTCAACCCGCCGGAGCTCATCCCCCTCGTAGAAATCGTTCCTGGACCGACGACCGACCAGGCCCTGATCGAGCTCCTCAAGGGTTGGCTCCGCGGGCTGGACCGCATCCCCGTCCTGGTCAAGAAGTCCGTGGCCGGGAGCGTGGTCAGTCGCATCGCCGCAGCCGTCTGGCGCGAGGCGATCGACTTGGTGCTCGAGGGCGTGGTCGATGTCCAAGATCTCGACCGGGCAGTGTCTCTCGGACCGGCACTCGGCTGGGCGGCTGGCGGGCCGCACCTGAGCTACCACCTCGCATCGGGAGACCAGGGTGTGTCCGGTTTTCTCCAGCATCTCCTCAAGACCTTTGAGATGATTTGGGAGGATCTGGCAACCTGGACCCAGCTCGAGCCCGAGCAGCAGCGCAAGCTGATTCACCTAATTGAGAAAGCGTACGATCAACAGGTCGAGATGTTGCGGCCGGCACGGGACCGACGCTTGGGCGGGATTCTCCGCGGTATGGAGCGGGTAAGAGAAAAGGAGAGCTAGCAGGGACGAGCCGACGTCCGCCTCAGGCCACGAGCAGACCAGTCGCATACATCACGAGCATTCCCGCCAACACTGCCCCGGCGTTGAGCGGGGTCCACGCACTACCTTCAGCCTCCCTGCCGAGCACCCGATACAACGCCATCACCACCTGCGCCATCGCGCCTGCCCCGACGGCGAGGAAGAAGGTTGCGTACAGAGGGGAGTAGGCCAGTCCACCGACCCAGGCTCCCAGAATGGTCGGTCCGCCGGCCAACAGACCCAGGCCGGCCAGCGTCCTGATGCGCGGCTCGTCGTGGGCGATCGGTGCCACGATCCCGAGACCCTCTGTGGTGTTGTGGAGCATGAACCCGACGATGAGGAACGCTCCCAAGGCGGCCTCTCCCAGCGAATAGGCGGCGCCGATCGCAAGACCCTCACCCAGATTGTGCAAGCCGATACCCAAGGCCACGAGAAGGGCCACCATGCGACGCCCTTCGACCCCACCTCGCTTGAGCGACCCCCCCGCTGCCATCTGCAGCACCAGCAAAGCGCCCAAAGCGCCGACGGCGACCACCAGGGTCCCCTGGAAGGCACCGGCCACCTGTGCTGCGGTCTCGAGCGCTTCGTGCAGCGCATCCACGCCGAGGAAGACCAGCAACCCGATGGTAAGTGCAAGAGCGAAGTCCACCCAGCGCCGATCCAGCCGACGAAGCATCGGATACCACAGCAGTCCGATGGCAACGGGAATCACGCCCACGTAGAGGCCGATCAGTGCGAACACCGCAAAGAAGCGGAGATCCGCAGAGGGAGTCTCGGTGGCAACCGGAATCTCGTGCGCGAACGTGAGGCCCGTCGAGGTGAGCACCATGATCTCGTGGGGCTCATTGGGCACCCACGGGTAGGGGATCTCGATGGTGGCTCGGCCCAGGCGAGGGATCTTGCTGCCAGGCTCGATGCTGAACGCCCAGAAGGCGTCGTCCACCAGAACCTGCGCCACGGTAACGGGATCCGGCCCGCCATTGACGATCCCAACCGTGATGACATCTGGCTTCAGCGTGACACGCTCGAAGGTGAGCTCCTCCACGGGCGGCACACCACGCCGCATGAACTGGACGAGCCCCGACTGCCCAAACACGACCGCCATAGCCGCCAGCAGGACCACCGGCAGCATTGCCCACGGCCAAATCGCACGGCTTCGTTGCGTCATGCCACCGGCTCCACGACGTCGAACAGACCCATCCAGCCAAGCTCGGCGAACTCGGATTGATGGGCGTGAAACATGAACCGGCCGGTATGCTGGAAGGTGAACTCCAGGATGTGGCGCTCCCCCTGGCACAACATCACCGTGTCCGTGAACTCGTGAGGCACAAGCGAGGTCCCCGTTCTGTACAACTGGAAGAAATTCCCGTGCAAATGCATGGAGTTCACCGGATCGAACTCGGTCAGATTGGTCATGTACACGCGCTGCAGCTCGCCCTTCACGATCCGTATCGGACGGCGCTGGTAGGCGAATGCGACGGTGTTGGCCGCGTACACTTCGTTCTCCCCGTCGAAATTCGTATCGAAACCGTTGAGGACCATCACCATTTCCCGCGCTGGTGGGCGGGGAGTGGCCGGATCGACGATGAACGTTCCGTAGAGTCCTTTTGCGATGTGCTTCTTCAGCGGCACCGCGTGGCAGTGATAGAGGTGCAATCCCATCGGCTCCGCGTCGAATTCGTAGACGAATTCCTCACCGGGCCTCACGGGCTCGAACACTCCGTCCATGTTGGCTGCGTGCACACCGTGAAAGTGAATAGTGTGCGCATGACTCCCGCCGTTCGCGAAGCGAACACGGATGCGGTCGCCCTCAGATGCCCGGATGGTCGGGCCGGGGACGTGGCCGTTGTAGGTCCACGCCGGGTAGAACACGCCCGGCGCGACCTCGATCTCCTTGTCGATAGCGACGATGTCGTACTCGCGAAGCGTCTGGCCCGACGGCAGCCGACTGACACGGCCCCGATCGAAGTGTTCCAGGAACGCCATGGGATCGAATCCGTCCACCGGCACGGCCCCGACCGTGCCGGCCAGGTGGGGATCGTGCGCATGGCCCGACATCTCGTCCGTTGCCGACACGGTCGCACCGAACGCCGCGAGGCCAGCGGCCCCGGCGATGCCTCGCGTCAAGAGTTCCCGTCTGCTCAACACCGATCGATGCTCCATCAACCCACCTCATCTCCTCTGATCACGCAGCCCAGCGACCGCGCGAGTTCGTATCCGACGACCTCTTCTTCTTGGGGCGGTGCGGAGAACCGGATCGTAATCGGCCCCCGGAAGGGCTGCCGGCCCACGACTTCGAAGACCACGCCCAACCGCAGGCCCAGCGAACGGAGATACCGGAGGAGCTCGGAGTCCTTGTCGCTCACAAGCCGAAGCTCGGCGGTTTCACCGACCGGCACCTCTGACAGGGACGTCACTTTCGGCGCGACCACTGTTCCGTCTTTGGTCGGGATCGGGGCGCCGTGCGGGTCGAACTCCGGGTTGCCGAGCGCCATGGCCATCCGCTCTATCAGGTCGTCGGACACCGCGTGCTCCAACCGCTCGGCTTCCTCGTGAACCGAGTCCCAGTCGTATCCCAACTTGGCAGTGAGGTACTTCTCCAGAATCCGATGCCGCCGGAGGACTCGCATGGCGGTGCGCCGTCCCACCCGCGTGAGCTGCACCCCACGGTAGGGCACGTGCGCCAACAGACCGGACTCCGAAAGCCGCTTGACCATCCCGCTCACGGACGGGGGCGCGACCTCGAGGGCGTCGGCGATCGCACTGTTCTGTGCCGCACCGTCACGGGTCTCCAGTTCGTAGATCGTCTTGAGGTAGTCCTCTGTTGACCGGCTGAGACCCCGCTGTCTAGACAGTGCACTCATGTGGCGCTCGTGCCTCCGGCTGAAGTGGCCTAAGCAAACAATAATATTAGGTGCGGCTAAATATGGAACCCCACGCGGGGCTGCACCCGCCAATCCGGAACAGGACCTAGAGGGCTAAGTCGAAGAAATTATTGAGGATACGAAGGGTCATGCCCCAGACGACGTCGGTGCCGACGAAGTACGCAGGCACCCTGAGCTCCCGGCCGCGGACCATGACCGTTGTCTCGTCGGCGCCCTGCCGCAGCTCGCCAACCGAAACCCACCAGCTGTCCGCCACTTCCCCACTCGGATGTACTACCGCCCGCTTCGATAGCCCAAACACGAACGGCCGGACGGCTACTGGCGGTAACACGGGCGTTGTAGGAGTGAGATCGTCCAAGACACCGAGGAGTTCCTTCTCGGAGAGGTGAATACCTGTTTCCTCCGCCGTTTCACGGATGGCAGTCGTCAGGAGGTCGGGATCACGGTTCTCCCTCCTGCCGCCAGGGAGTCCCATTTGCCCCGACCACGGATCACCCTCGACCTCCGCTCGCTTGATGAGCAACAGATCGAGTCCTCGATCCGCGTCCCCTGCCAACACCAGGGCCACGGCGGCCTGAATCCTACCGTCCATATCGGCTTGGACCGGCGCCCGCCCGCCGAGTCTCCCGCCGACCTGCGTGAGCGTGAGCGGAATCACGCCGCGCGGCGGGAAGAAAACGGATATTGAAGTGTCACAACGAGCGTCATGTGACCTGAGACCCACTTGCGGTGGTCTATATATTGCACCCCGTAGTTCAGGATTCGTGACCGTGCCCACCGTCTCGTAGGGAGGTGCCTATCCGAACCGTTGGAGTCGGACTCATCGCGCTGGCTACGTTCGCCGCAGCGAGCCTGTTGCTGCGCCGGCGACAGCTCGTCGCCCTCGCGACCAGAAGGAGACCGACATTGGTCGACTCGCTGTACGCGGCCGGTCTCTGACCCGCGCACCGACGGCCCCCGCATCGGGGGCCGTCGTCGGTTCAGCCACTGGCTCCTCACAACAAATGCCTCACGAACCACTCGAGCGTCATATCGACAGCGCGCTCGAGCTGGGGTGTCCAGCCCCCCCAGGGATGCCGCGCGCCCATCGTGTGACTCCCGGCCTCGACGATGTCCAGCCGTGCCACGTCCTTGCTCGCATGGGCAAACAGGAGCTTCGACTCACGGACGGGCACCGCCTCATCGACACTCCCCTGCAGCAGTAGCCACGGAGCGGAGACCTGGCCGGCGGCTGTCGTAGGATCGAGGAGGTGCCCGTTGCGGTCGAGATCCTGGAGATAGTCCACGCGGAGCGGCAGCACCTCGCCGGTCCGCGAATTGACGATGTCGAGCGATCCGTTCTCCCGCCATTTGGCCAGTGTCCGCGGTCCCCAACGGGTGTACGACGATATCGCGGCCCACGTCACGATCGCCTTGCAGGTCGAGTGCCTGGCTGCGTGAATGATAGCCGCTGCTCCGCCGCGACTGTGCCCGAACACTCCAAGCTGCGTCGGCCGCGCAAGACCGCTGGCGAGTGCACCCTCTGCCAGGGCATCCCACACGATGGCGAGATCGCGCAGATCACCAGACGGTGTGGACTGGGAAAACCGCTCTGGCTCCGAAAACGACTCGCCGTCGGGACCGACACCGCTGCCGGAAAAGTTAAAGGTGATCGCCGTGATACCCGATCGGGCAAGGCGAAGTGCCAGATGCGGGAAGAACCCCCAATTCTTGAAGCCTTTGAACCCGTGGCAGATCACGACCGCGGGCCGATCGCGCCCCCCCGCGGCCGTCCGCACTTCCCCACGCAGGGGGCCGCCGTCGGCTCCGTCCAGCGCAAACGGGATGGTCGTTACGGTCGCCACGGTCGCTGCTTTGACCTCCCGATTCGGCCCGTTACATTCCGCCTCGTGCGCAGGATGACTCTCGCTGCCGGATCGGCCACATGATGACGCGGCCGTCCAATCCCGCCCTTTATGCTCTCACGGCGGCGCTCCAGGAACATCACGATGATTTGCTCGCCCAGTGGCTGGAGTGGATCACCGAACGCGTCGCCCAGGCACCCCACGTGAGCCGCCCCACGCTCCAACGACATCTGGCGCTATTGATCGGCCTGATCATCGAGCTTTCAGGACCCCTCCGGAGACAAGTTACCGAGCTCTGGTTCACGGCGTGTGAGGCGTACGGCCAGACCGCGGCGGCTCGCGGTCTGGCGGCGGGAGAGGTGGTGGAGGAACTCCAGCAGCTCCGCGAGCTCCTAATCCGGATGCTGTCGGAAACCGTGGCACTGATGTCCCCCCGCCAGTCGATGACGGCGGTGCTGCGGTTGAACCGCACGGTTGACCGGGGCGTAGCGCACGCCGTGGTAGGCTACACCGACGCCCTCGTCGAAACGCTGCTCAATGGTCGCGGTGTGCCGATCGTGGCGACCCAACCGGGTGAAGACGAGGTCCTCCAGCGTCTGGCTCATCTCGAGAACGAATTGGAACAACTGCGGCGCCAAAACCGATAGCCTGGATCGCTAACCCGAGATCTCTTCCCCACCGTCGACGTTGATGACATTGCCGGTGATCCAATCCGTTCCCGGCTTCGTCAGCGCGACCAGCGCCTTCGCTACGTCCTCCGGGACGGTCAACCTCTTGTGGGGATTCCGTTGCACCGCTGCGAGGAAAAGCTTGTCGCTCTCTGGGATCCGCTCGGCCGCCGGCGTGCGGGTTACGCCACCGCGCAGCGCATTCGCGGTGATCCCCAACTGAGCGAGTTCCATTGCCAGCTGCCGAATATGCGATTCGAGTCCGGACTTCGCCGCCGACACCGCCCCGTAGGAAGGGATCACGCGATTGGATCCGGAGGACGTCATCGCGAAGATCCGTCCGCCCTCGTGCATCAGACCACGCCGCACCAAGTCCTGCGTCCACCAAATCAGCGAATGGGCCATCACATCCATGGTCATGTGCATGTTTCGCTTCGTGATGGCGTCTTCGGCGATGTACGGCTTCAGCGTGCCGAAGGCGAGGGAGTGCATCAGAACGGCCACGGTGCCGCCGGTATCTTTGATGTCCTCTTCCAAGGCATCCATGACCTCGACCCGCTTCTCGTCGTCGTTCGCATTGACGTTGAAGTACCAAGCGCGGTGCCCGGTCGCCTCGATCTCCTCTTTGATCGCCTCCACGTAGTCGAGTCGGGCAGCACGATCTAGGTGAACACCTGCGATGTCATAGCCGCTCTTGGCGAGTTCCTTTGCCGTCGCCTCACCGAACCCGCTCGATGCCCCCAGGATGAGCGCCCAGCGTGGAACGGTGCGTTGCGCGTGTCTCACAGAACTCCTCCGGTTCGAGCGTTACACAACCTATCGAGCGGGACCCGCGCTCGCCATTCCGTGCGCCGCCCGCTGGCCAGACCGTCGTCGGCCGAATAGAATGGTAAGCGATTTCGTCGGCCGGAACGCTCCGATCCGTGCCCCCTCCCTGCGGCCGCTGACACACACCCGCACCTACCGGATGTGCCCATGGACTACCTACTCACTGAAGACCAGCGGATGATCCGCGACCTGTGCCGGCAGATCGCCGAGGAGAAGATCAAGCCGGTGGCTGCCAAGTACGACGAGTCGGCGGAGTTCGCCTGGGACATTGTGCGGGTCCTGGCCGAAGCGGACATCTTCGGCGTTTCCATCCCAATCGAGTACGGTGGGATGGGCGGCGGGGTTCTGGAGATGGCCCTGGTCACCGAGTCGTTGTCGTGGGGTTGCGGCGGCATCTCGCTCGCGTTCGGTGGTACGGGCCTGGGGACGTTTCCCATCGTCCTGTTCGGAACCGACGAGCAGAAGCAGAAATACCTGCCGCCGATCGCCCGCGGCGAGAAACTCGCCGCGTTCGCCATCACGGAAGCAGACGCCGGATCCGACGCCGCCCGTATCCGCACCACCGCGATCAAGCATGGCGATCACTACGTCCTCAACGGCACAAAGCAGTGGATCACCAACGGTGGGGAAGCGGAGGTCTACACGGTGATCGCTCTGACCGACCGAGAGAAGGGGGCCCGCGGCGCCAGCGCGTTCATTGTCGACAAGGACACCCCCGGACTAAAGTTCGGCAAGAAGGAGAACAAGCTCGGTATCCGTTCATCGGCTACGCGAGAAGTGATCTTCGAAGACGTGCAATTGCCCGCCGCAAACCTGATCGCTCGAGAGGGAATGGGGTTCATCGTCGCCCTCAAGACGTTCGACTATGCTCGCCCTGGCGTCGCCGCCCAAGCCGTGGGGATCGCTCAACGAGCGCTCGACGAAGCCACCCATTACGCGCGGGTCCGAAAGCAATTCGGTCACCCTATCTCATCGTTCCAGGGTATCCAGTTCATGCTGGCCGACATGGCGATCGCCGTCGAGGCATCGCGTGCGCTCGTCTTTTCGGCTGCGCGGATGATCGACTCGGGCGCGAAAGACATCGCCAAGGCCTCGGCCATCTGCAAGACCTTCGCGTCCGACGCCTGCATGAAGGTGACCGTCGACGCCGTCCAGATCTTCGGCGGCTACGGCTACATGAAGGAGTACCCCGTCGAGAAGCTCCTGCGCGACGCCAAGATCACGCAGATCTACGAGGGGTCGAACGAGATCCAGCGAAACGTGATCGCCGCCCACCTGTTGAAGGAGAGCGCTAAGGGAAATTGGGCCTGACGTGAAGCTCAACCTCGCCATCGCGCTCGGTCTCGTGGCGGGACTGCTGCTTGGCCTTGTCGCGGCCATCACTGAGAGCCAACCCTTCGTCGCGCTCGCAGAAGGGGTGGAGCCGCTCGGGAATGCGTTCGTCGATCTCCTCAAAATGGTTGTCATCCCATTGGTGACGTCCGTCGTGTTCGTCGGTGTGTGCCAGCTGGGCAACCTGCGCAAGCTCGGGCGCATGGGCGCAATCACGTTGGGCTTCTTCGCCGCGACCACGGTGGTGAGCGTACTCCTGGGCATGGGCGTGATGAAGGCGCTGCTGCCGCTGGCGAGCGAGGGAGCGGCACAGGCCATGGAAACTGGCGGGGCGCCGCCACCGATGCTGCCGGGGCCGATTGAATTCCTGTTCAGTCTCATTCCGAGCAATCCGTTCAGCGCGGCCGTGGATGGAGCGCTGCTCCCACTCATCGTCTTCACCATTCTGCTCGCCGCAGCGGCAGGCTCGCTCCCGGCAGGCGACCGCGATCGACTGCTCGGACTCGCCACCGCGGTGGCCGCGGCCCTCATCAAGCTCGTCGACTGGATCCTGCTGATCGCGCCGGTCGGCGTCTTTGCCCTCGCCGCCCCCGTGACGGCTCGCGCCGGGTGGGCCATGCTGCAGACGCTCGCGATCTTTGTGATCGCGGTGCTGACCGGCGAGTTGATTTTCGTCGCCGGTGTGTACCTGCCGGCGGTGCGTTTCGTGGGACGGATGTCGGTCCGTCGCTTCCTCCGCGGGTGCGTCACGCCCCAGATCATCGGCGCGAGCACCACCAGCTCGCCCGCCACGGTGCCGGCCATGCTCGAGGCCGCCGATGAGCACCTCGGGATTTCCCTGCCAGTGGCCGGGTTCGTGATCTCGCTGGGTGCCGGCCTGGGGAGAGCGGGGGCGGCGCTCTTCCAGGGTGCGTGCGTGGTCTTTCTCGCCTGGCTGTACGGTGTGCCGCTCCCCATGGCGGGCATCGGCGGCGCCTTGCTGGCGACCTTCGTCGTGTCCTTCACGGTCCCCAGCATTCCGGGTGGCAGCGTGTTGAGCCTCGCGCCGGCGCTGGGCACGATCGGCATTCCCCTGGACGGCATGGCCGTGCTCCTCGGCGTCGACCGTATTCCCGACATGGCACGCACGGCGACCAACGTCACCGGCACGCTCACCGCCGCGGTCGTGGTCGATCGGCTGGAGGACGGGTACGGTAGAAGCCCGAGCACCGACTCGAGCGGATAGCGCTCGCGTGCTCCGGCACCCGCGTCCCGTCTCATAGGCCCGCCCCATGCTCGCCCGCCTGGCTGCCGACCTGCTCGTCACACTCCACCTGGCGTTCATCGTCTTCGTAGTGGCTGGGGGATTCCTGGCGTGGCGCTGGCGCCGGCTGGCGTGGGTGCACGTCCCGTGCGCCGTCTGGGGCGCCCTCGTGGAGTTCATGGGATGGATCTGCCCGCTCACCCCCTGGGAGGTCACGCTCCGACGACAGGCTGGACAGGCCGGGTACGATAGCGGCTTCGTCGAGCACTACATCATTCCCATGGTCTATCCGGAGGCCTTGACGCTCCGGATCCAGATCGGTTTGGGACTGGTGGTCGTCGCCGTAAACGTCTTGGCCTATGCTGTCTACTTCAGGCGGCGGCCCGCGCGCACACCCCGCGAGGGCATGCGGCCTGAGTAGATTCTTCTGTCCAGCCGGCCTCGCTCCTGCCGTGTATCGATCGCGGAGGTGATATGAAACTCCAGCTCCACTGGCAAATCCTGATCGCGATGGTACTGGGCGTCGCCGTCGGGGTCGTCTTTCAGGTCATCTATGACGGCGAACCCTCCGGGTGGCTGTTCGCACTGATCGCGTCACTGGGCACGATCTTCATCAACCTGCTGCGAATGGTCATCGTGCCGCTGATCGTCAGCTCCATCGTGAGCGGCGTGGCGAGTGTCGGCGATGGAAAGAGCATCGGCCGGCTCGGTCTCAAGACGTTCTCCTACTACTTCGTATCAAGCCTCCTGGCCATCCTCATCGGCATCTTCGTCACCAACCTGATCAAACCCGGAGTGGGGGCCAACATTCCGGTGGGCGAGAGCTTCGATCCATCGACGGTCGTCACTCCGCGATCGCCTGGCCAGATCCTCATCGACATGATCCCGCTCAACCCGATCGAGGCCATGTCGTCCGGTCACATGCTCGGGATCATCTTCTTCTCGATCTTCCTGGGATTCGCGATCACCAGGACCGCCGCCCGGAACCGTGAAACGCTGCAGCGGTTCTTCGATGCCTTCTTCGACGCGATGATGAAGATCACCAATGTCGTGATCAGCTTCGCGCCGTTCGGCGTCTTCGGGCTCATCGTCGCAACGGTGGCGTCGGCGGGCGTGAGTCTGTTCATCACGCTCGGCCTCTACATCGGCACGATCCTGACGGGGTTCCTGATCCACCTGCTCATCGTGTTGCCGCTGCTGTTCTATGTCACGACGCGAATCAACCCGATCTACCACTTCCGCGCCATGAGCGCCGCCATGGTCACAGCGTTCTCGACGTGCTCCTCGAACGCCACACTCCCCGTGACGATGAGCGACGTCGAAAACAAGGTCGGTGTCTCCAACACCATCTCGAGCTTCGTGCTGCCGATGGGCGCCACGGTCAACATGAACGGCACGGCGTTGTACGAGTGCGCGGGCGTCATCTTCATCAGCCAGGTACTCGGGATGCAGCTCGACTTCTCGCAACAGTTCCTCATCGTCCTCACCGCCCTGCTCTCGGCGGTCGGGGCGGCCGGCATCCCCGCCGCCGGTGTGGTGGTGATCTTCATCGTCACGCAGGCGATCGGCTTCACCGACGCGCAGGTCGGGTTGATCATCGGCACCATGCTCGCGGTCGACCGGCCCATCGACATGTTCCGCACCACCATCAACATCTTCAGTGACAGCGTGGGTGCGGTGATCGTGGCAAAGAGCGAGGGAGAGACGAACTTCTATCCGGGCATGCGCCGCGCTGAGGAGCCGCAGGCAGCATGAAGGCGACATGCACCACCACGCATGAGGGCCTGAGTCCATGCTGCCGCCGCTGATTCCCAGATCCGTTCTCTTCGGCAATCCGGAGAAGGCCGACCCGCAGGTCTCCCCGGACGGCAGCCACCTGGCGTATCTGGCACCGCTGGACGGTGTGCTAAACGTGTGGGTCGGCAATATCAACGGCGAGGAGTTCCGGCCGATCACCCGTGACACCGATCGTGGGGTCCGCGCCTACTTCTGGGCACATGACACCAAGCATGTCCTCTACCTGCAGGATGTGGGTGGCGACGAGAACTGGCGGCTTCACAAGGTCGCGCTGGAGACGGGAACGGTCGACGATCTAACGCCCTTCGAGTCCGTGCAGGTCCAGCTCGTGGCCCGAGACAAGCGGCACCCGTCCGAGTTGCTCATCGCCATGAACAAAGACGACCGGCGGCTGCACGACGTCTATCATCTGGATCTTCGGTCGAACGCGCTCGAGCTGGTCGCGAAGAACCCCGGCAACGTGCTGGGGTGGATTGCCGATACCGCCTTTCACGTCAGGGCGGCATTGGCCTCCACCCCGGAGGGCGGGTCGGAGCTGCTCGTGCGAAGTGGGCCGAATGACGACTGGCGCTCGCTGCTCGTGTGGGGGCCGGAGGATGCGATGACGAGCTGGCCTCTCGGCTTCACGCTCGACGGCGGCACGCTGTATCTCGTCGATTCGCGAGACGTGAACGCCGCACGGCTGTGTGCGCTAGCCCTGAGTAGCGAAGCACTCGAAGTCATCGCTGCCGATCCGGAATACGACGTGAGTAGTGTGCACATTCATCAGGACACTAGGGCGATTCAGATGGTGGCGTTCACTCGCGCCCGCCTCGACTGGGAAGTCCTCGACCCGGCTCTGGCGGAAGACATCGAGGCCATACGTGCGCTGAACCCCGGAGACTTCACCGTCCACAGTCGCACGCACGACGATCAGATCTGGATCGTCGAGTTCGTCCAGGACACGGGGCCCGTCTCGTACTACGCCTTCGACCGTCGAACCCGATCAGGGACGTTCTTGCTGCATACTCGGCCCGACCTCTCGGCCTACACACTCGCCGAGATGCAGCCAATCACGCTCGCGGCACGAGACGGTCTCACCATCCACGGCTATCTGACTCTGCCACCCGGCGTCGAGCCCAAGCGTCTCCCCATGGTATTGGACGTTCATGGAGGGCCGTGGCACCGGGATACATGGGGCTACGATCCCGAGGCGCAGTGGTTCGCCAATCGGGGATACGCCTGCCTCCAGGTGAACTTCCGAGGATCGACCGGCTACGGGAAGCGGTTCCTGAATGCCGGAAACCGGGAATGGGGCGGGAAGATGCATGAGGACCTCGTCGACGCCCTTCATTGGGCCATCGAGCGGGGGATAGCCGATCCCGACCGAGTCGCCATCTATGGCGGGTCGTACGGGGGTTATGCCGCGCTGGCCGGGGCGACGTTCACCCCCGACGTGTTTCGCTGCGCCGTCGACATCGTGGGCCCGAGCAACCTGATCACTTTCATCGAGACCATCCCGCCCTACTGGTCCAGTTATCTCACCATGTTACACGAGCGCGTGGGGAATCCAGAACGCGATCGCGATTTCCTTCTGTCCCGATCCCCGCTCACGCATGTGGACCGGATCCGGATTCCGCTACTGATCGCGCAAGGGGCGAACGACCCTCGGGTCAAGCAATCGGAATCCGAGCAGATTGTCACGGTGATGCGCGAGAAGGAGATCGATCACGAGTACATGCTGTTTCCGGACGAGGGCCACGGTTTCGCAAAGCCCGAGAACCGCCTGCGGTTCTACGCCACTGCAGAGCAATTCCTCGCGAAGCACCTCGGCGGACGGCGCGAGGACGCGGACTCCGAGGCGTTGTCGGCTAAGGTACCCTGACGTAAGCTTCGCCGCGCACACCCACCACCACCACGTCAACCGCTCGCAGGGGGTTACGGCCCTCGTACCCGGTCGACAGATCGGCCTCCAGGCGCGGTTCAACGATCGTGGCCGTACCGTGGCGGTGAGCGGCGGTATCTTCAACGGCAACGGCACGACGCCAAACGGCAACGACAACGAGAACCTCATGTATGCCGGCCGCGTGGCCGTTACACCCAGACTGGGACTGGCTGGAACCGGCCGTGCTCTCGAGGTCGGGGTCAACGTGGCGCACAGCGACGACCAGGGCTCGACGTTCCGAGGCGGCTTCGTGACCGGCTTTGTCGGGACGCGAACTCATGTGGGAGGGGACGCACGTCTCACGCTCGACAGGTGGTTGCTCTCGGGCGAGCTGGTCTATGCCGAGCTCCGGCCGACGTTGGGCATCGATCGCAGCCCGTGGGGGTTTCACACGACGGTCGGCTACATGCTCTCGCCCAAGACGCAGGTGTTGGCACGTTTTGACGGGTTCGACGCCGACGCCGGCCTGGATCGAAACGACCTGCTCGTGCTCGGCTTCAACGCGTGGCCCACGGCGGTCACCGAGTTCCAAGTCAACTATCTGATCGACATTCGGGACACCGCGGTCGACCATCATCAGCTGCTGGTGAACTTCCAGTTCGGCTTCTGATGAGAAGCGGGAAAGAACACGCCATGAAGACTAGAAGTCGATCCTTCCGACGCCGCTGCCTCGTGTGGATGGGCGCGGTCGCCACCGTCGCGTTCGTCTTCGGCACGCCACACGCACTCACGGCGCAAGAAGACACAACGCAGGTGCAGGCCGTCACCCCCGCGGGATCTCCGGTCGTCTTCCGCGGCGATACGTTGGTTCGGCTGTTCGGCACTCTTGGTCCATTCACCCCAGAGGAGCGGGCCGCCGCCCTGGGCAAGCGCGTGGAGTCCCTCGCGGCCGATCCGCTCGCCAAGGCGACCGATCTCGTCGTTCGGGACACGCTCGGGGTGACCGACATCCGCGTCGGTGACGTGGTCGTGATGACCGTCACGGAGCGCGACGCCGCGGAGGCGGGACTGGCGCGAGCCGTCCTGGCGCAGCAATACGCCGACGCCATCCAGGGTGCCATCCGAAGCGGGGAAGGCGGGGCGACCCTGAAGAGCATCCTCATCGGCGTCCTGCTCACACTGGTCACGACCGCAGCACTCGTCGTGGTGTTGAAGCTGCTCAACCGCTTTTTCCCGGGACTGTATCGACTCATCGAGTCGTGGCGCGGCACGAAGATTCCGTCTTTGCGGATCCAGAAGCTCGAGGTACTGTCTGCGGACCGACTGACCGACACCGTCCTGTTCGTCGCGCGCGTGGCACGGATCTTCGCCGTAGTCGTCGTCTTCTACGTGTACTTGCCCCTTGTCCTCAGCTTCTTCCCGTGGACGAGGGGGCTCGCTGACACGATCTTCGGATACGTGCTCAACCCGCTCGGGCGCGTGTGGACCAACTTCATCGCCTATGTGCCGAACCTGTTCACCATCGCGGTCATCGTGGTGGTGTTCTACTACCTCCTCAAGTTCATCCACCTGCTGTTCACCGGGATCGAACGCGGCGCGATTGCTGTCCCGGGATTCCATCTCGACTGGGCCGAGCCGACCTACAAGATCGTCCGCTTCATGGTCATCGTCTTCGCGGCGATCGTCATCTACCCCTACATGCCTGGCTCCGACACCGCGGCATTCAAGGGCATTTCGGTCTTCTTGGGTGTGTTGATCTCGTTCGGGTCGTCATCGGCGATCGCGAACGTGGTGGCGGGTGTGGTGATGACTTACATGCGGCCGTTCCAGCTGGGAGACCGGGTGAAAATCGCGGACACGGTGGGAGACGTGGTTGAGAAGACGCTGCTCGTTACGCGGATTCGCACTATTAAGAACGTCGACATCACCGTGCCCAATGCCATGGTGCTCTCGAGCCACATCATCAACTACAGCTCCACCGCCAAGGAAGGCGGAGTGGTCCTCCATACCGGGGTCACAATCGGTTACGACGTTCCGTGGCGGCAGGTCCAAGACCTGCTGCTCGCGGCAGCTGCGGCCACGGCCGGACTGATGAAGGAACCCAAGCCATTTGTCTTACAGACGAGCCTCGACGACTTCTACGTGAGATACGAGTTGAACGTGTACACGAACAACCCGAACGTGATGGCCCGATCGTACTCGGAGCTGCACCAGAACATTCAGGACAGGTTCAACGAGGCCGGCGTAGAGATCATGTCACCCCACTACGGGGCGCAGCGGGACGGCAATCAGGTGACGATTCCGCCCGATTACTTGCCGAAGACCTATGAGGCACCGGCGTTCCGGTTCCTCCACGTGGGTCAACCGAAGCCGCAGCAGGCGCCGCCAACGCCGTAGGCGCTCACTGCTGAGAGGGGGAGCGAAATACCGCTCCCCCCCCTCGCTTTCGGTGACCTGCCCCGGACCGTCCCAGCCTCCTAGCTGCCGGTTACATGCCCGTACGCGATCCGGGAGACAGCAATGATCAACTGGTCGGCTTTGTCGACATCGTCGATACCCCGCGTGAGGACAACAAGCACATACGCTCGTCCGTCCTGCAGGAAGACGATCCCGCCGTCATGACGAATGCCAGTGATCCAGCCGGTTTTGTGAGCGACCCTGGTTCCGGCCGGTAGTCCCGCCGGCAGGCCTTCGTTGAACTCCTGTCTCACCAGGATCTCCACCATCTCGCGACACGATGCATCGCTCGCGGCACGGTTCTCAGCGATCGCGGAGAACACGATACCCAGGTCTCGGGCTGTAGTGGTGTTGTTGAGACCGGCTTGGTAGGCCTTCGAGTCTTCCACTCCCCGCAGCACCGCGATCGAGTCCGCGCCGAGTTCCCGCATTGTCTGCTGCGTTCGATCGGCGCCGACCCGTTGAATCAGCATGTTGGTAGCGAGATTGCTCGAGACCGTGATCATCCGGTCCATCAGCTCCCGCACCGACTCCCGTTCGCCCACGCGGCCATAGAGCGTGGTGTCGCTGTCGTCCGGAACGCTCAACTCGTAGGCCGAACCGTCTACGATCGAGCGGAAAGTGGCCGTGATGACCAGGCTGTCGTCGAGACCCAGTGCCTCCGCCTCGACATCCCGAAAGATCTGGATCATCACCGGCACCTTCATCATGCTCGCGGCGTGTACACGGGTGTCGGCATCGAGCAAAAGGGAATCACCAGTAGACAGATCCTTGAAGTAGATGCCGACGGTTTCGGCCCCGCTCCGCTGGATTTCTCTGTCGATCGCAGCGCGGAAGTCGAGTGGTCGGTCTCGCGCGCATCCGAGCCCGAACACGAGCCCCGCAACGAGGCCGAGCCGGAGACCGGTGAATCCGCTCAGGACTAACGTGCGCATGATGCCGCTTTCCGAAGTCGTCAATGGCAATATACCGGCGTTGAACCCCCTCTCAAGCCACATGTCTGCTCGTCCCTTCCATCACGCACTAGTTTGCCAGTAGCGCGTCCCCGTCGACCGGCAGGTTTTTGAACATGGCACAACCCATTCAGCTGGAGTACCGCCGCCCGGGAAAGGCGACCACAGTCTACCGAGAGTCGTTGGTCCTCGACCGACCGGACGTCAAGGTGCTGCTGCTCGATCCGTATGAGGGCCGCTCCGTCCATGTCGACGAATCGGTGATTCAGGAGCCTGGTGCGCCCATCGTGTGGTACGTGTTTCCAGATCGCTGGTACGACATCGGGCGGTTTCACTTGCGCGATGGGACGTTCACGGGATGGTACACCAACTTCTGCCGACCTCCCGAGATCGTCGGAGATCGGTGGATCGGGCACGATCTCTTTCTGGATTTGTGGCAACCGGTGCAGGGGGAGCACCGTTGGCTCGATGAACAGGAACTCGACGGTGCCGTTAGGCAGCGACTGATCGACGTTGCTACCCGGCGGCGAATCCAAAACGAGCGAGTGATGATGGAATACCAGCTACGCGAAGGAGCGTGGCCGCCGCCCATCGCACGGGACATCGATCTCGATCAGGCTCGAGCGCTCGACGTGGGGTAGGGCTCCCCCCATAGCGTGCGCGCCTTTGCTCCACGCCGCACGGATTCGCTTCTCAGCTTTCCTCGCTTCGGTCCTAGCATGGTTCGGTTCACACCCACCGGATCATGCTTGTCGAGAGCCTTTCGAAACTCGAGTCGCTTACCCACTTGAGCGCCGTGTTCGCTCGACTCGGATATCGACCGGTTGGCGAGCCGTGGGCAGACGGCGCACTGGTGGTCGCCAAATGGCACGCCTTCCGGGTCGTCGCCGTTCAGAGCACCACCCCCCGCGACGCTGCAAGGACATTGGCACACAGGCTCTCGGCGTCCGGGCTGCGCGGGTTGGCGGTGGCCCTGGGCCCTGGGGAGTTGGCCATCGCGGCGCCGCGGCTCGGCACGCCCGGCAGCTCCAAGGTCCTCGGGGTGAGTCTGCATCATCCCTCCCGGGTCGCGCTGGCACAGATCCGCGAACTCCGACCCCGGAGCGACGCGACGGCATTGGCGCATGCGCTGCGTGTCGCGGACACGCTCTCTAGCGAAGCGGTCGGCGAGCACTTCTTCCGGGAGTTCAGCTTGCTGCTCGACGGCATGGCGGCGACTATCGACGACCGCCACCGTGAGGAAGACCGTCGTCTGGTGGTTCTGCTGACACTCACGAGAATCCTGTTTCTCTATTTCATTCAGGCCAAGGGATGGCTGGACCGCAAACACGACTATCTCCGTCGGCGGTTGGACGAGAGCCTCGCTCGCGGAGTCGCCTTCCATGAGCACGTCCTGGACCCTCTCTTCTTCGGCACCCTCAATCGTCCGCCTGCCAAGCGCACGACGGATCGGGCGTACGGCACGATTCCCTATCTCAATGGCGGACTCTTCGAGCGGCACGCGATCGAGCGGCGGCTCGGGCAGCCAAGCTTCTCCAACGAGCTCTGGGCTCATGCCTTCGATCGGCTCTTCGACAGGTATCGGTTTTGTGTCCGGGAAGCCGAGGAAGTGGATGCCGTGGCCCCCGACACGCTCGGTCGTGTCTTCGAGCGGTTGATGGACTCTCGAGAGCGGCTCCGATCGGGATCCTTCTACACACCGGAGAGCGTCGTGCGCCAAGTCGTCAGGGCTGCACTCGCCACGTCCCTCCCGCGCTTGGGCGGACTGTCGGCGGAGGCGGCACGGCGCCTCGTGGCCGGTGACCCGCTGCCCGGCACCGAACGGGTGCAGGCGCAGCGCGCCCTCCGTGTCCTGCGTATCCTCGACCCCGCAGCCGGATCGGGTGCTTTTCTACTGGGCGCGCTCGAGATCCTCACGGACCTGACGTTGCGCCTCGAGGACGACCATCGTCTCGACCCCTGGACGGTGCGCCGACGGGTGCTGCGCGAGAATCTCTTCGGTGTGGACATCAATCCCATGGCGGTTCGGCTGGCCGAGCTTCGTCTGTGGCTCGCCGTCGTGGCCGACGATCCGACCACCGATATCTCCCGTATCGTTCCGCTCCCCAACCTGGATGGCGTGGTCCGGCAGGGTGATTCCCTTCTCGACCCGATCGCGGCTGCCCGACTGACCCTTGGCGGAGGACATAGCGCGAATCGCGACATCGTGGAGGAGGTGGCCGCTATCCGACGAAAGGTGTTCGACACCCGAGGTCGCTCGACTCGACGCATCATGACGGCACTTGCCCGCGCCGAGCATCGACTGGCGCAATCGATGGTCGAGCGATCAATCGGTGCGACGGAGGCGCAGTTGCAGGACCTCGAGCACGTGACGCGAGGACGGGACCTCTTCGGTCATCCGGTATCACTAAACGCGGACCAACGGCGGCACCTGCTTCAAACTCGGCAGAATCTCGCAGCGCTCCGGCGTGCCAAATCTGTTCTCGATGACGGCGCACTCCCATTCTTCGCCTTTGAGGTCCACGTCCCCGATGTGATGACCAATGGCGGTTTCCACCTTGTCATTGGGAACCCGCCTTGGGTGCGCGCTGAACGGCTCGCTCCGGCAATGCGGGTCAGCCTCACTCAGCGGTTTCGACTCTGGCAATCACAGGACAAGCCTGGGTTCGCGCATCTCCCTGATCTGTCTGTCGCTTTTCTCGAGCGGTTCTTGGAGCTCGCGGCACCGGGTGGAGCTGTTGCCCTGCTCGTGCCGAGTAAGGTGGTGTCGGCGGGATATGGCGAGGCGATGCGGCGCCACTTGGTGCGGGAGACCACCGTCACGTACCTCCATCGCCTCCCCGACCGACAGGCCGCGCGCTTTGGCGCCACGACCTATCCACTCGCGATCATTGCGCAAAAGGCAGAGCCACCGGACGATCACCGCATTCGGCTGGGCTTTGATGCGTCCGCAAGCGTGCGCCAGACCGCGCTCCAGGGTCCGGGGCCATGGATTCTCGTTCCCAATCACGGCCGTGAGGCGCTCGAACGTTTCCGGGCGAGCGGTGTTCCACTCCGGGACGTCGTCACACCGCAGCTTGGGGTCAAGACGGGGGCTGACGACGTGTTCGTGGGGCAACTCATCACGAAGCGAGGCTCTCTCGCCGTGGTGCGCTTCGGCTCAGAGGAAGTACCGATAGAGATCAGCGTCCTGCGCCCGGTCATTCGCGGTCGTGACGTCAAGCCGTTCCACGCAGGTGCGACGCGGGTGATCGTCTGGGCCTGCGACCGCCGGGGTCGACCGTCCACGTCACTTCCTCCTCGTGCTGCCAGGTATCTCGAACGGCATCGCACCAGACTCGAGCGACGCTCCGACTATCGCGGTGGACCTTTGTGGGCCGTGTTTCGGACGGGTTCGGCCATTGGGCCCCACCGAGTTGTCTGGCCCGACATCGCACCGCGACCGTCTGCCGTAATGCTGGACGCCACCGACCAACGCGACGCCATTCCACTCAACAGCTGCTACATCGCATCGGTGCGGATCCGCATGACCGCGTTGGCAATCACGGCAATCCTCAACTCCAGTTGGTTTGGGGCTCTTGCAGCCGTCATCGCAAGCGAGGCTCGAGGTGGGTACCGTCGCATCAATGCGAGTGTGGTGGCACAACTGCCGGTTCCGCGGACCGAGCGGGGCCTGAGCGAACTGGCCGCAGTGACCGAGCGAGCCCAACGGAACGACAATGTCTCCCTCGACCAAGTGGACGCCGCGGTTGCGGAGATCCTGGATCTCTCCCCAACCGTTCAGCACGAACTCCGAAAGCTGGGATCGCCTCAGCGCCGATGATCTCGTGGCCGTGCGCGAGCCAGGTGCGTGGAAACTGGACGGTCTGGAGCGATGCAGGGCGAGCGCGATTGCCCTCTGCCTCGCCGAGGCCACCGTCGGCCCAAAGCTCGATGCGTGGACTCCCCCGCCTTGGCTCCTGCCGCACCAGCGACCAGCTGCGCAGCGGATCGTGGGCATACTCCCGATCTACGGCGGTGCGCTCCTGGCAGACGCGGTCGGACTCGGCAAGACGTATGTCTCTTTGGCGGTCGGCACGCGGTACAAGCGGGTCGTCGCTGTCGTTCCGGCCGCACTCTTGGCACAGTGGCGTCGCACCGCGCAGCGCCTCGGGCTCCAGATCGACGTCGTCTCGCACGAAGGGTTGAGCCGCGGACGGAACCTCCCAAGCGCCGACCTGGTGATCGTGGACGAGGCACACCATTTCCGCAATCGGGGCACGCGGCGCTACGATCGACTGGCCCGGGGGTTGGCCGCTCATGTCCTTCTGGTAACTGCCACGCCCGTCGTTAACCGCGGTGCCGATCTCGTGGCCATCCTGCGGCTCTTTCTGCCCGATCATGGTCTCGCCGCTGTCGGCGTACGATCGCTCGAGCAGGCGATCGCCAGTCGGGACTACGTCATGCTTGCCGAGGGAACCGCCGTCCTTACCGTGGCGCGGACAACTCGGTCGCTGCCATCTGCAGGTCAGCGCCTGCCCCGTCCGGTCGATCTGGACCTCGGTAGCCTCCCTCCACTAGCGGCCTCCCAACTCCTCTCCCTCCTTGAGCGTATCGATCGGCTCCGATTCGCCGGGTTCAGTGGACCGGGATCGGCACCGCTGCTTCGCGCCCATCTCCTTCACCGGCTCGCGTCATCCGTAGAAGCACTGCGTCTCACGCTCCGACGCCACCTGGCCTACGCTGACCGAGCGGTGACAGCAGCCCAGTCGGGGATCCAGCTCTCGCGGTGTACCTCCCGGCGGCTGTTCGGGGCCGGAGACGATCTCCAGCTCGAGATCCCGTATCTCGCACCGGCAGCAATCGACCGCGATCTCGAAACAGCACTCATGGCCGAGCGAGCACGCCTGCTCGAACTGCTGAAGCTCCTGCCGAAACGCGGGCACCGGAATCCAAAGGCCCAGCGCCTGGCACAAGTGATTGACTCACAGAGCCAGCCTCGTGTGATCGTGTTCACTGCGGCCGTCAGCACCGCAATCGATCTTGCGTTTCGTTGGGGATGGAGTCGAACCGCCGTGGTCGGCGCCGGACGAGCGCGAATCGCCACGGGTCCGATCTCGGTAGATGACGCACTCGATCGCTTCGCGCCAGACGCTCGCCACGCCCGACATCCTCCAGCGGCGGGCGACGTGACGACGCTCATAGCCACCGACCTGGTTTCCGAAGGACTCGATCTCCAAGATGCCGCCGTCGTGGTGCATTACGATCTACCCTGGACACCGGTGCGACTGGCCCAGCGTGTGGGTCGTGTCGCCCGCCTGGGATCGGCGCACCGCAACGCCCACGTCCTCTGGTTCCGACCACCTGTGCAACTGGAGCGGAGACTGCGTATGGAGCGGCGGATCGCCATGAAGGCGGTCACCCAGATGGAGATCCTCGTCCCCGAGACCAGTCGAGTGGGCATGGCCAGGAAGCTCAACACGCTATTGGAGCTCCGAGAGCACCTCTCACTGATCTGCGCAGAACATGCGCGCTCTGACCGCTCTGGAGTGTCACGATCGGACCACGCGGGGCGCATTGCGGTCGTTTGCGGCCCACCGCTGCTCGCGGCCGCCGTTCGGTGGACATGGAACGGTCATTCCGTTCCACAGCTCGTCGTCCTCGCGGGCCGGCCGCCGCGGGTCGTCCATGACGTCCGCGAGATCTATGTGCTTATCAGGCGTCTGTTCTCGAGCCCACCCAGCCATCGAGCGCCACCGGCGACGCTCCTGCGCACACTGTGGCACAGGTGTCGGGATCGACTGGCCGCGTGGGGACACGGCCCGATGGACTCGGCGACGCGTCGCTTACGACGACGGGTGCTCGCTCGAGGGCTCGCAGCCAGCCGCGAGCACAATCTGCGCCTGTTGACGCCGCTCGACGATGTGCTGGACCACTTGGGAGTGGGCCAATCGGTAGGCATGGAACGCGAATTAGAGCGGATTCTCGACGACGGAAGCTCGCCCGTATCGTTGGCAGCATGGTGCAGTCGGTGCCGACCTCGCACCGGGCCCGCCGATGTTCAGTTCGATGGAATTCTCGTCGGGGACGGCACCACAGGCGAGCTTTCGACGGACGCTTTCGAAAAACGCCACGGCTCGCGACATTCGATACACTGACGGACGCACAGAATACGGGAGGTGTTCGTGCCTCGAATCAGTCTCATGCCGGTTGCACACCGACCGCCGCTGTCAGCGAGATTCTGGCTTTATACGGTGGCAGCCTACCTCATGCCGGTCCTCGTGCAGATTGCCCTGCCGGAGGATCCCGGACTGAGCGACGAGCTGGTATGGTTGGTCACACTGGTGCCGGCGTTTCTGCTGTCACTCCACTATGGCCTTCGCGGTGCGGTGGCGTCGTTGATCGGCGGAACGCTGCTGTTCATCATCGTCCAGATGATCATCGCGTTCAATCTGACACCCGACGATTGGCGCATCACCGTCCCCATCTACATCGCGTACGGTAGTCTCTCGATCAGTGTCGGATGGCTGTCCGAGCAACTGCACGAGTACTACGGGCGCGTGGTCAAGGCGGAGCGCGCGGCGGCAATCGGCCAACTCGCCGTGGCGGTCCGGCACGAGATCAACAACGCGCTCACCGCCGTCGTCACGGAGAGCGAGCTGCTCGTGAGCGACCCGAAGCTCAACAAGGAGCAGCAAGCGTCCGCCACGGCGATCCAGCGCGGGGCGCTGCGCATCGCAGAGCACATCCGTAAGATCACCACGCTCTCGGACGACGTATCCGTGACGATGCACCCGGGTGGCCTGGAGATGATCGACCTGAGCCGAACCGAGAAGCAAGAAGAAGGTGACGCCCGCTGAGACTGGCTAGGTGTGGGAGTCGTCCTCCTCGAGTTCCGACTCGTCGTAGTAGTCCAACTTGTGCAGGGGCATCACGACGCTCGACAGCACGTTCAAGATGTGCGCAGCAATGCGCTTGTAGTATCGGGCGCCCAGAACCGTAGCCGTGGTGAGGCTCGCCGGGTAGTCGCTGCGCGAAATCCGCTCGACCAGCAGGTCGCAGCGATGCGTGAGGTCGCGGCCTTGGCGAATCAAGACGAGTGCTCGCTCGCGATCGGATGCCTCGAACACCGCGGAGGTGGCCGCAAACGCCGCTTCCACTCCCGACCTGATCTCCCGTAGCTCCGCGATGGTGGCATCGTCCGGCAGGGCTCCGTCGTAGTACTCGGGCGCCTCAGCGAGATTCTTTGTGTAGTCGCCAATCCGTTCCACGTCCTTCACCAGACTGACGAGCAAGAGGCAATAGGGCAGCGAGGCCCTGTTCCCGCTGATCGAGAGGTGGGCGATCACCTGTTTGCGGATCGCCCGCTCGAGCTTGTTGACTTGCACGTCCCGCTTGAAGAGCGCGGTTCGTTCTTCCGGCGTCGCATCCATCCGGAAGAAGACCTCTCCGGCCTGGATCGTCATTTGCTGTGTCAGGCTCAGCATTGCTGCGAAGTTCTGGCCCATTTCAGCCAAGGGCTCGTTGGAGCGGAAGATGCTGAGCAGTTCGCGAAGCATGGCGGCCTCCGCAGCTATCCCAGGTAGTGGTTTACGACCGCGAAGAGCGCGGGCAGCAGATAAAACAACATGGCGACATACAGCAGCGCCCAGACGCGCGAACGGATCGCAACCCGGGCCAGCCACGTGGCGGCCCGGAGCGGCAGGTTTCGGAGAGCGCTGATGGGAAAGATGATCAGCGTCGCACTGACATTGAAGAGGAGGTGCACCAGCGCGATGATGATGCCCGCCTCCGCGTGCTCACCCGTCACCGCGAGCGCGGCCATCAGGGCCGTGATCGTTGTGCCGATGTTGGCGCCGATCGTGATGGGAAACGCCTGATGCAGGGTCAGCAGCCCGGCTCCTGCCAACGGGACGAGGAGGGACGTGGTGATGGAGCTCGACTGGACCAGGGCTGTCACGAAGACACCCACCAGCATCGCATACAGCGCTGAGCGGTGCAGGCCGCGCGATACGATGACCTCGACGCGACTGTGCATCGCCTCTCGCAACAGCCGCACCAAGAGCATCAACGCCGTGAAGATCAGCATGATGCTCAACACGATGAGCGCCACGGCCGCGAGACGATCCGACCGGAAGACTGCGTTGAGACCATCCGTAATCGGACCCAGGATAGCCTTGAGCAGACCCTTGAGCGGGCTGTCGTACTTCTCCATGCCGCTGAAACCCGTCAACAACGACGAGAGTTCGGTCGCCCCACGCCGCAGGAACCCCGTGAGCATCTCCAGCGGAAGGAGCAGAACGACGGCGATGTAGTTGAAGAAGTCGTGACACGTCGCCACCGAAAAGGCGCGCCGGAACTCTTCTCTCCGCCCCATGTGCCCCATCGCCACGATCGTATTCGTGACGGTCGTGCCGATGTTCGCACCCATGATCATCGGGACGGCGTTGGCAATTGGCAGCGGATTCTCCGGCGCCGCCACCAGCCCAACGATCAGCGATGTGGTCACCGACGAGCTCTGGACGAGTGTCGTGGCGAGCAGCCCTACCATCAAACCCATGAACGGGTTCTCGGTGGCCGCAAAAAACGAATCGAGTAAGCCGCGACCGAGCGACTTGAACCCCTCACCCAGTCCGTTGACCCCGAGCAGGAAGACGAACAGAAGGAGGACGACCGCGAGGGCACGCACGAGAGGGTGCGCGGCGAGAGAGCGCGCGCGGGTGATGTTGGACGCTTCGGTAGGGCTCAAACCGTAGCCGACCGTCGTTCGGGTGCGTTGAACAGAGCCTGCCTAAGACCGGGCACAATCTCGCCACGGGTACATGGCGCGGCAAGCCACCGTGTGGGAAGAAAAACCTCGCGTTCAGCTACGCAAAGACAGCCTGTCCCGGCATACCTATACCGGATCATCAGAGGGGTTTTCGGGAGTGCTTGCAGGATATTAGTTTCGGTTTATATTCGGTTTATATGCCCGAACGTATCCCGAACACGCGCTCCGCTGCTATCGCTCAAGTCATTACGGAGAAGGCACTTACAAAGCGGCTCCGTCCGGGCGGAACGACACCGGACTGGACCACGTGCCCTGAATGCGGGGAACAGCTCTTCCATGCATCGACCTGCGCATTCTGCCCGACATGCGGCTGGGGTCGGTGCGGCTAGTGTCGAGACGCGGACCGGAACCGCGGGAAATGTCTCTCTTCGCGACGGACCAATTCTCGACGAACCACGGGACCGTGCTTCCCGTGCTCGCCGACCGCCTGCGTGGTACCAAGTTCGTCGAGCTGCCGGTGCGCTCCGTCATCAACGATCCGGAAGCGACCGGCATGGGCTTCTGGTCCATCAATCCGTATGTCGGGTGCGAGTTCGGGTGCAGCTACTGTTACGCCCGGTTTGGCCATTGCTACGCAGTGGAACGGGCACGGGATGCCGGCACAATCGACGCGAGTGCGTTCGCCGATCTCGGCGCACCGATCGGATTGGAGTCCTTTGAGCACCGCATCCTCGTCAAATCGCGTGAGGGCGTTCTCGCTGCCCTCGAGCGCGACCTGCTGCGTGTGCGCCGTCGCACGGCTCGTGACGGAGCACAGAGCATCCTGATCGGGACGGCAACCGACCCCTATCAACCTGCCGAGCGGCAGTACCAGATCACCCGGGCAGTGCTCGCACGGTTGCTGGGCGAGGCGGGGCTGCGGGTCGGGATCATTACGAAGAGCCCGCTCGTTTGCCGCGACATCGGCCTACTGAAGCAGGTATCCCAACGCCATACCCTGTCGGTGTACGTCTCGTTGATCAGCATGGATCCGGACATAACGCGGCTCTTCGAGACACGATCGCCGATGCCGCACGTCCGGTTGCGAGCGTTGGCCAGACTCTCCGCGGCAGGAGTCCGCGCCGGGCTCATCGTCGCACCCATCCTGCCTGGGATCACCGACACGGTCGACCAGATCCGCGCCCTGCTGCGCGCCGGCAGAGACATGGGTGCCCGGTTCGTCTATCCCAGTCCCCTGCGACTCTATCCGGGCGTGCGGCAGCGATTCCTCCCCATCTTGGGACGCCACTTCCCCACGCTCGCACCACGGTACCTGGCGGCCTATCGCGATGGCTGGGACGCTGCCGATGCATACTGTCGAGCAGTGCGCCGGCGGTTCCACCGCCTCGCCGGTGACTACGGTATCCCCGATATCGACGGTGGCCAGGAGCATGCCGCCGGCGAGTCACCGCACAGCACGCAATTGAGCCTGTTCGAGGCCGCATGACGACACCAGTCGTGCTGCGCAGCGATTTCGCCGTGTGTTTGTGGATTCCCCTCTTCCCGCTCCGGTGCGAGGAACGACGGCACCCGGAACTCGTCCATCGGCCGACAGCGTTGCTCTCGCCGCACGAGACCCGTCGACTGTGGCAGGTGTCGTCCACTGCGCGCCGCTTGGGTGTGCGCAGTGGCATGACCGTGAGTCAGGCAATCGGGCTCTGTCCGTCCCTTTCGCTCCGGGAGCCCGATCCGGTCCACTACGACGAAACGTTCTCCCACCTGCTCCTCGCCCTGGAGGACGTGAGCCCGGTGATCGAGCCAGTGGAGCTGGGACGCGTCTTCGTCGGGGTCGATGGCCTGGACGGGCTCTACGGCGGACCGCTGGACCAGGCCGAGGCTGTGACACAGGCGGTGAGGCAGCACGGTGGATGCGACAGTACCGCCGGCCATCCGTCATACCGCCTGGGATGGGCTCGCGGCAAGTTCCTCTCGTGGGTCGCAGCTACGCGCGCCAAGCGCGGCACGGTGGTCGTGGTACCCGACGGTGAGCACCAGGCATTCCTGGCCCACCAGCCCGTTGCGGTCCTCCCGATCACGAGCGACACCCATCGGCGGCTCCGGCAACTCGGTCTCGCAACGCTGGGTGATGTCGCGCGACTGCCCGAGCCGGCCATGGTGTCCCAGTTCGGAGCCGAGGGTGGACGTGCGTGGCGGTTGGCAACGGGAAAGATCGCCGACCCCGTCATCGGACATCAGCGACCCGAGCCGATCGTCGCAGGTCTCGATTTTCCGGTACCGGCTGCCGACCGGACCGTGCTCGCGCACGCGATCGATACGTTGATCGAACGCGGACTGCGTCATCCCCGCCGAACCGGCTGGCGGGTTCACGTCGTGCGCCTTCGTGCCATGCTCGAGCACGGCGTTTCATGGCTCACCGAGGTGATCCTCAAGGATCCGTCCGCACATCGGGATCGTATCGCCGCACCACTCAACACCCGACTCGAGTCCTCGCCACCGACCGGTGCCGTCGAGCATCTCGCCGTGGAATTCACCTCCTTCGCACGGGGCACCGACGAGCTCCAACTCTTTGCCCGCGACGCCAGCAGCTCGGCCAGGGCCGGCCGTCGTCAGGCCCTACACGCCGCAGCCAGGGAGATCGAAACACGATTCAAGCGTCCGCTCTTGTCCCACATCGTCGAGGTTCAGCCATGGTCGCGTCTGCCCGAACGCCGCTACGCATTGATCGACTTCGAGCCCTGAACGTCCCGCAATCCGTGCACGTCTTGGTGGACGACCACGGGCTTCCCACGGCCGTGACGAACGAAACGCCCGATCACTCGACCACGGCCTCGGGCGGGCCGAACTATCGGGCGGTCGAGGAGATTCTCGAGATCTGGCGCATCGACGACGAGTGGTGGCGCCACTCTCTCACCCGGCGCTATCTCGACATCGTCCTCGCGGGAGGAAGCCACGTGATCCTGTTCGAAGATCTAAACACCGGCGGGTGGTTCCTGCAGATGCCGTAGCGGACGGTATCCCGAACCGTTCGCACAGCACCCTCACGTCTATCCATGTACATCGAGCTTCACTGCCACTCCGCCTTCTCCTTCCTTGACGGAGCGTCCCTCCCGGAGCAGCTCGTGCTCCAAGCGGAGGTTCTTGGCTACCCAGCCCTGGCACTCACGGATCACAACGGACTGTACGGCTCCATGGCCTTTGCCCAGGCCGCCAAACACGTAGGGATCGGGGCCATTACTGGTGCCGAAGTGACCCTGCTCGACGGCACACACGTCACACTGTTGGTGGAAACACCCCGAGGATATGCCAATCTCTGCCGGCTCCTCACCGAAGCACACCTGGGTCGGGACGACCGCCGCGACCCGCGCCTCGACTTCGCGTCACTCGAGGCCCGTCACGAGGGATTGATCGTGCTCTCGGGATGTCGTGAGGGGCTGCTCCCGTCCGTGCTCGCTCGTGAGGGCCTAACCGCTGCTCGGCGCTTCGCCGCGCACTGTCGTGCGGTGTTTGGCAGTGACCGCTTCTTCGTCGAGCTGCAGCGCAATGCGGTCCGCGGTGACCGTGCGCTCACCCGAACACTCGCCGACATCGCCGACGTCGAACGCTTGTCGGTGGTTGCTACAGGCGACGTCCACTACCACCATCGGGAGCGGCATCGGCTCCATGACGCCCTCGTGGCCATCCGCCATCGTACTACGCTCGACGCATCTCATCACGTTCGACGCCCCAATAGCGAGTTCTTTCTTCGACGACCCGCGGAGGTCACCGCCCTGTTCCGTGATCGCCCGGACGCCGTTGCGAACACGCTCCACATCGCCGAGCGATGCCTGGCCTTCGACCTCACGACAGATCTCGGGTATAGCTTCCCCGACTTCCATGGTGCGGACCGACAACCGGCCCCTGCGGCCTTGGCCGCACTGTGCCGCACGCGCCTCGACGACCGCTATCCCCCCAACTCTCCTCACCGCAGGGAAGCCGAACAGCGATTGGATGAGGAGCTTCGGCTCGTCGAGCGTCACGGGCTGTGCGGTTTTTTTCTGGTGTACCACGATCTCTTCGAACTGGCGCGTGAGGTGGCCGCCGAGGTTCGCTCGGGGAGCCGTCGAGCGACCGGCAACCTGTTACCGGGTCGGGGACGCGGTTCGTCCGTTTCGTCGATCATCTGCTACTTCCTCGGCTTGTCGCACATCGACCCGGTCGCCAATCGACTCTTCCTCGGTCGCTTTCTGAACGAGACCCTGGCCTCGGTTCCCGACATTGATCTCGACTTCCCTCGGGAGATTCGCGAGGAACTGATCCGCCGCGTGTACCTGCGCTACGGCGACGCACACACGGGACTCGTGTGTTCCTTCCCGACGTACCGGCTCCGGTCGGCGGTGCGCGAGCTTGGCAAGGCACTCGATCTACCCCAGGGCGAGATCGAACAGGTCGCCCGCCTCGCGGGACACCACTCGGCCGGTGCGCTCAGCGAGGAGCTCTCGCAGTTGCCGGGATTCGCCGATCGGGTGAAGGCCCCACTCTGGCGAGATCTCTGTGCTCTCGCCGAAGAGATCGCCGGACTGCCGCGTCACATCTCCCAACACGTCGGCGGAATGATCATCTCGAGTCGGCCCCTTGTGGAGATCGTTCCGCTGGAGCGCTCAGCGATGCCCGATCGCGTCGTGTGCCAGTGGGACAAGGATTCGTGCGACGACGCGCGCTTTATCAAGATCGACTTCCTTGCGCTCGGCATGCTCTCGCTGGTCGAGGAGTGCGTCGAGCTCGTGGCACGGAAAGAAGGAACACCACCTGATCTGAGTCGCATCGACTTCGAGGACGATCGTGTGTTCGATCAAATCTGCTCGGGCGACACCGTAGGCCTGTTCCAAATCGAGAGCCGGGCGCAGATCCAGATGATCCGCCGTACACGTCCCCGGAATCTCGAAGACCTCGCGGTCGAGGTCGCGATCGTCCGTCCAGGACCGATCGTCGGCGGTGCGGTGAATCCGTATGTGCGGCGGCGGGAGGCGCAGCGACACGCTCGTGCCCAAGGTCTGCCCTACGACCCGCCGGTGGAGCACCCACTGCTTGGCGATGCGCTCGGCGAAACGCTCGGCGTGATCATTTTCCAGGACCAGGTCCTCCAGGTGTGCCAGGCCTTGGCCAGTTTCTCGGCCGGACAGGCCGAAGCGCTACGTCGAGCGATGAGCCGGCGCCGATCGCGCGAACTCATGGAGGACTTCTGGGAGGAGTTCCTCGAGGGCACGCGCCGTCACGGCGTGTCCGAGGCAACGGCACGCAAGGTCTTCGAGCAGGTCGTGGCATTTTCGGAGTTCGGTTTTCCCAAGTCGCACGCGGCCGCGTTTGGCTTGCTCGCCTACCAGTCGGCATGGCTGCGCCACTACCACGCCGTCGAGTATTACACGGCGCTATTCAACAACCAACCCATGGGGTTTTACTCGCTCGATGCCTTAGTGCGCGATGCCGATCGCCACGGCGTCGAGGCACTCCTGCCGGATGTAAACCGGAGTGATGTCTACTGCACGGTCGAAGACGGTCACATCCGCGTAGGCCTCGGGTTCCTCCGGAACTGGGGTTGGGACATGACCGAGGTCGTCGTCGACGAGCGGCTTCGGAACGGTCCCTTCAGAAGTCTCGGCGACCTGGTGCGACGTGCTCCGGCCGCGTTGTCCCGGGACGCTATCGAGTACCTCGTGTGGGTCGGCGGTTGTGACCGGTTCGGGCTCACCCGGCGCGAGCTACTCTGGCAAGTCGGACTTTGGCTGCCGCCCAAAACCGACCCCCCCAGCCGACACCGAACCCGTCGGCAGCTCGAGTTGCCCCTCGTGCATCCGTACGAACACCTCCGCTTCGGGGACGTCGCCACCGATGAGCGTCTGATCGCCGAATACGAGGTACTCGGATTCTCGACGAGCGGCCATCCATTCACCGTCTTGAGGCCGTCGCTACCCACAACGGCGATCCGGAGCGACGTGATGGAAGCCCTCGAACACGGTAGCGACGTCCAGATCGCGGGACTCGTGGTCGCCCGACAGCGTCCCGAAACGGCGCGGGGCTACACGTTCATCTTGCTCGAAGACGAGGCGGGCATGGTCAATGTCATCGTTCGACCCCAGATCTACGAGCGCGATCGGGTTGCGATTCGCGGCGAGCCGTTTCTCTGGATTGCCGGCACAGTGGCAAAGGATGACGGGACGGTGAACGTGATCGCGCAGGAAGTCCGACCGCTCACCATCGGACGGCCACGCAAGCCGGTGGTGGGGGATGAGCAATGGAACGAGGCCACCTCACCTCACGATAAGCGACCGGTCCGCATGGCCACCTTCCTCAAGGACCTGCGACGGCATGCGCCGGGCTCGAAGAACTGGGGCTAGGCTGCTGCCGCTTGCAGCTTCCGGTGTTCCCCAAGATGGGCGCGAAGGTCCACCACAATCTTGATGACCACGAGCAGCGCGATACCGATTCTCGGCTCCTGGAGCGTCATCACGACGAACCCACCGAAAATGATTACGAGATGGAGGACTATGATGCGATTGTAGGGCTGGTGCATGAGCCGCTCCAAAGGCACCGTTCGATACTCCTGGCTGCCGAGATAGTTCACCACGAACGAGTACCCGTGACTGATGAAGAGCGCCGCCACGGCGACCCACAGTTTCTGCGTCGCAATGACATCGACGATGGCCACCAGTGACGGGAAGCCGATCCCCTGAACCATTCTGCCGCCGAACAGGCTAAACACGAACACGCCGTGAATCAGCGTGAACATGCCATAGTGGAACGCGAAGAACGGGATCATGACGTACTTCACGGCGGGCCGTCTCTCGGCGCCCCGCTCAACCCATGCCATCCGCAGCACGTTGAACCCGCCGACGACGAGATTTTCGAGCCAAAAGAGAAAGACGACGGAAAAAACGTCCCAGCCGAACAGGACGACGCCCACCAGGGGCACCAGGTTGGCCAGGATCAGTGCGGTTGCCGACGGTTTCCAGCGCTTGGTCACAGGACGGCTCGAGGCGAATGACTGCTGGACTCGAGTTGCCCGCCGTCGTACGCCTTCACTCGTTCCCGGTCGGCCAACTTGCCATGCTCCACCTCTTGATGAGCCGCTGCCCTGCGACCCGTCGGTTCAAAAGGGAGCGCTGAGACCTTTGGTGTGGAGGATGCGCTCGATCGCCGCGCCGATCTTGTTGTTGGGCGTCGAGGCGCCGGCCGTGATGCCGATCCGTCCTACCTCGGACGTGAGCCACTCGGTGGTCGTCACCTCGTCCTTGGCATCTACCGGCTTGTGGCGAATCGCGCCCGTATCGGGATCGATGCAGGATGAATCGGCGATGTGGTAGGTCGTCACTTTGCGCGCGCAAATGCGGGCGAGGTTGCTCGTGTTGCTCGAGTTGTAGCCACCTACCACGACCATCACGTCCAGCGGCTCCTCGATGAGTGCCAGAATCGCATCCTGGCGTTCCTGCGTGGCCGAACAGATCGTGCCGAAGCTGCGAAAGTGATCGGCGAGCTTCTCCTGGCCGTACCGAGCGGCCATCGCGTGACCGATCCGCATGGCGATCTCCAGCGATTCGGAGGCCAGCATGGTGGTCTGATTCGCCAGGCCGACCCGCTGGAGGTCGCGTTCGAACACGAACCCCGTGGAGACCTTTTCGCCGAATGTCGCTTGCACGGCATCGACGGACTCATCGCCCCGGAGGTAGCGACACAGAAGTTCCGTCTCGTTCATGTCCCGCACGATCAAGTATCGTCCGTCCGGATGCTTGGTGACCTGGCTGGCGGTGGCCTTGGTCTCCTCGTGAAAGTGCTTCCCGTGAACGATGGCCGTATAACCATCCCGCGCATAACTCTCGACACGCTTCCAGACGTTGAGGACCGACCCACAGGTCGTATCCACCAACACACAGCCTATGTCGCGGAGCCTGTCGAAATCCGACACTCGCACGCCGAACGCCGGGATCAGGACCACATCCTCCGGCTCGACTGCCGAGAGGTCGAAATCGCCCCCGTTGCTAGGACGGAGAACCGTCACGCCCATCGTCTCGAGCTTCTCGTTGACGTGCGGATTGTGAATGATTTCTCCGACGAGGAAGATGCGCCGGTCCGGAAACTTCTCACGGCTCTCGTACGCATATTCCACTGCGCGGTCCACCCCGTAACAGAAGCCGAATTCCTGCGCGAGACGAATCGTCAGACCGTTTACCTCGATGGTGAAGTCGGACTCGCGGATGCGGTCGACCAAGCGACTGTGATAGTCGGTCGCGAGATGTCCCTCGATCTCACGCTTGAGGCCGAATCCTTTGCGAAAGTAGGTCTGATCCATCGGAGTTGGCACGATCGCTAGTTCCCGCCCATGATCGAGTCGGTGGGCAGGAGCGCTCCCTTCCACTCCTCGCATTGCTCCTCCGGCAGCGCCTCGAGCATGACGGATTCGAAGACACCGGCGTATTTGGCCAGACCGTCGGAACTGATCTCCCGCAGCGTCACCTGATACCGGCCACTCACGCGATCGCCTAAACCCGTCAGCACCACCTGTCCGTCAAGACCCTGGAACGCATAGGCATTCGCGCCCTGGAAGAGCTGAACCCCGATCTGGGCTGCCGGAGGAGGGGGTGCGCCCGAATCCGCGATTGTGATGGGGTATATGGCGAGGCGCTCGGGTGCCGGCGGGAGTCGCAGTAGCAGGATGGTGCCCACGCCGGGTTGCTGCGCCAGGATCTCCATGATGGCCGGGTCGTCACACATCGCCGCCCGCGCGGGCCACTCCCCGCTCAGGTCGTACACACCGGTGCTGCGCGCAACGAGATAGTCCCGCCGCGGTGCCGGAAACGCCGGCATGACGATCGAGTCCGATGCTGTGGATTGTCCCACTGCCGGTACCGGTTGCGGAGGTGGCTGCTCCTCGTCTCCGCCGCACGCCAGGGCGAGGGCGAGCAGGCCTCCCGTCATGAGCGCCAGTCGCTTGTTCACGTGATTGCTCCTGTCCCGAGCCCGAGTGCCTGACGTGCGTCCGCCTCGTCGAGCGCAAATGGCTCCAGAACGCTGCGCAATTCCGCCGGTATGGTCACGGGGTGCAGACTATCCCGATCGGTACACACGAGCACTTCGTGGCCGGCTGCCGCGAGCTCGCCGGCTCCCACATGCAGTACGTCGAAGTTAATGCGAATCGAGCTCCTCCCAAACGCGGTGAAGTACGCCCCCACCCGCAGCCGGTCGTCCAGGCGTGCCGGATATGTGAAGTCACAGTGCAGGTGTGCCCGTGGGAGCCAAATCCCGAAGCGGTCGAACACCTGGCTGTACGGCACCCCCGCCTCTCGAAACAGCTCCGTTTCGGCGATCTCGAAAAACCGGACGTAGGCCCCGTAGAAGATGATCCCGGCAAAGTCTACGTCCGACCACCGGACGTATTCCTCGATGATGAAGGGCCTGGGCTGCATCAGATTGCAACCTAGACGGTCACCGTGGCGCGCGAAAGAGCAGATCGAATCGGACCTCGTTCACTGGCCGAAGGCCCTTGGAGAGATTGAACCGGACCAGGCCGTTGAGCAACGAGAGGCCGACACCGGCGCCGACCATCGGATCGGACGTGAACGTGTCGCCGACGTCGACGAACGCCACCGGCGCCAGGAGTCGCGAGCGGGTCAGGGCAACATCGAACTGTGCCGCCCAGATCTCCCTCCCCCGCCGCACCCCATACGCGTACCCCCGCACGGTCTCTGGTCCGCCGAGCCGGAACTCGAGTTGCGGCATGCTGTCACCGCGAAGGCCGCCGGACCGCACCGTGAGCCTGCCTCCCCGTCCCAGGAATGTGAACGGCAGGCTGGCAGCGACCCACGCCCGACCGGCAATCACCCCTTCACCGGCCA